>NZ_QBLC01000005.1 GCF_003052295.1 Trichococcus paludicola | reverse complement strand
GGTTCTTCGCGTTGCTTCGAATTAAACCACATGCTCCACCGCTTGTGCGGGTCCCCGTCAATTCCTTTGAGTTTCAGCCTTGCGGCCGTACTCCCCAGGCGGAGTGCTTAATGCGTTAGCTGCAGCACTGAAGGGTGGAAACCCTCCAACACTTAGCACTCATCGTTTACGGCGTGGACTACCAGGGTATCTAATCCTGTTTGCTCCCCACGCTTTCGAGCCTCAGCGTCAGTTACAGACCAGAGAGTCGCCTTCGCCACTGGTGTTCCTCCATATATCTACGCATTTCACCGCTACACATGGAATTCCACTCTCCTCTTCTGCACTCAAGTTCCCCAGTTTCCAATGACCTTCCACGGTTGAGCCGTGGGCTTTCACATCAGACTTAAGGAACCGCCTGCGCTCGCTTTACGCCCAATAAATCCGGACAACGCTTGCCACCTACGTATTACCGCGGCTGCTGGCACGTAGTTAGCCGTGGCTTTCTGGTCAGATACCGTCAAGGCTGGAGCAGTTACTCTCCAACTTGTTCTTCTCTGACAACAGAGTTTTACGATCCGAAAACCTTCTTCACTCACGCGGCGTTGCTCCGTCAGACTTTCGTCCATTGCGGAAGATTCCCTACTGCTGCCTCCCGTAGGAGTTTGGGCCGTGTCTCAGTCCCAATGTGGCCGATCACCCTCTCAGGTCGGCTACGTATCATCGTCTTGGTGAGCCATTACCTCACCAACTAACTAATACGCCGCGGGTCCATCCATAAGCGACAGCACAAAGGCCGTCTTTCCTTTCTCGATCATGCGATCAAGAAAACTATGCGGTATTAGCACCCGTTTCCGGATGTTATCCCCCTCTTATGGGCAGGTTACCCACGTGTTACTCACCCGTCCGCCACTATCTTCTCAGTGGAAGCAAGCTTCCATAGAAAAGACCGTTCGACTTGCATGTATTAGGCACGCCGCCAGCGTTCGTCCTGAGCCAGGATCAAACTCTCATGTAAATGTGGACTCTTGTACAGAAATCCTACACGTTAAGCTGATTGCTCTTGTTGTTTTGCTGACTTTATGTTTGCGATACTAAGTATCGTCTTCGTTTGCTTCGACCGAAGTCTAAGCTCCTTGCACATTTGGTTCGTTCATTCTTTATTCAGTTTTCAAAGGTCAATCGTTTATCACTTGGTACGTGATAGCTTATTTATAATATCGCAACTTTCCGATTTCGTCAAGAACTTTTTTGAATTATTTATTCTTATTATTCTTGAAGTAAAATCGTTCGAGCAGCAACTTGTATATATTATCATTACGAAGCCGCACTGTCAACACATTTTTTGCGTTTAATTGTTCGGCGCTTCAGATAACTTATTAATACTAACACTTGACCCTAGCCTTTGTCAATGCTTTTTGAACACAAAATTTACCAAACCGAGATTGTCTCTTTCAGTATCAGCGGATGCCCCGTGTACACTCCAGCGAAAAAGGTGATCAGATTCAGCCCATTCGACAAAAAAACTGCATCAGCAAGGCCTTCCAAGAAGTCAGGAAGACTTGCTGATACAGATGTTAAAGGAATATTCACACTGATAGAGGCACTTTCCTTGCCAACAGAAAAGCCCGGAAGGCCGACTCGCCGGCATTTGTGATCAATTTTTCCGTTTGCGAAATGGCTGTATCCAAATCCATCGGTTTGTTGATGATGTCCAAAACCAGGTCGATGCCTGTCGCATAGATTGGTCTGAGGTCATCATCGCTGCTGCCGACAACCGCGATGACCGGCAAGTGATATTTCTTCGCCAGTTGGGCGATGCCCACCGGCGCTTTTCCGTTCAATGATTGCGAATCCATTCTGCCTTCGCCGGTGATGACCAAATCTGCATCTTTGAAATGGGATTCGATTTCGAGAATGGACAGGACTTTCGAGATTCCGCTGTAGCTTTTCGCTCTACAAAAAGCCATCAAACCGGCTCCTAATCCTCCTGCCGCACCTGCTCCAGGCGCTTCAAGAACAGCTATCCCTAAACATTCTTCGATTTTTTCTCCATAGTGATGCAATAACTGGTCCAATTTACGGACATCTTCCGGGGTCGCCCCCTTCTGAGGACCATAAATATAGGAGGCTCCGTTCTCCCCGCATAAATGGTTCGTAACATCGGACAGGATCGTGAAGGTGACGTCATGGATGCGTGTATCCAAACCACTGTCATCTATAGAAGCAATGTCTCCCAACTTGCCTGCACCGAACGGAATTTCTTTCCCTTCGCTGTCCTTGAAAGAGACCCCCAGCGCCTGCGCCATTCCGACTCCCCCGTCATTTGTGGCGCTGCCCCCGACGCCGATGAAGATTTCTTTGACGCCGCAATCCAAAGCAGCACGGATCAATTCGCCGGTTCCATAAGTCGTCGCGCGATAAACGTCGTTATCCGCGAGGTCAACCAAGGTCAATCCCGACGCTTCAGCCATTTCGACGACAGCGATGTTGTCTTTGATGATGCCGAATTTCGCCTGGACTTTGTCGCCCATCGGTCCCGTTACTTCAGTATAACGGTGTTCCCCCTTGCATCCGATCACCAAAGCATCCACGGTCCCTTCGCCGCCGTCAGCGACAGGAACCTTGACGATTTCCACGTTGCGGTTCAGGCGCAGGATTCCTTGTTCGATATAGTCCTCCACCTGGATGGTTGACGCGCTGCCCTTAAAAGAATCGGCAGCAATGACTATTTTAAATTCCTTCTCCATTTATTTTGCCCCCTTTCATTCAGCCTCCGCTGCTGACTTAATATATACTATATCAGCTCTTGTTTACCCATAGGCTGCGCTGCATTAACGGTGGCTATATAGTGACAAAAAATTTATCAATGTTTCTCCAAAGCGATTTCAACTTCTTCCACACTCAGCAAATCGCCCGGGATGCCCAAAGCCTGCGCGATCTTCATGGCTTGGGGTTGATCCAGATAGGCTTGCTGCAGAAGCTCTTTTTTGCTGAAGACTTCCCTTGCATCGCCTTCCAGCAGCAGTTGTCCTTGGCTGAAGACGACGACGCGTTCAAAAACGGCCGCCGCAAAGTCCATGTCATGCAGAATGCACAGTACGGCTTTCCCTTCCGTCTGCAGGTCTTCGATCACTTTTCTGATGATTGCTTTCCCGGCAACATCCTGCCCCATCGTAGGCTCATCGAAGATGACGACGGGCGTATCCATCGCCAAAATCGAAGCCAACGCCACCATCTTTCTTTGCGCTAAATTGAGATCGTAAGGGTTCACCTTCTCGACATCAGCCAGCTCTACTTGCGCCAAAGCCGCGCGGGAACTGGCCCTCGCCTCATCCAGTGATTGTCCGATGTTCAGTGGACCGACCATCACTTCATCCAGAACCGTATTCTTGAAAATCTGGTCATCGGGATTCTGAAAAACCAAGCCGATTTTCTTGGCGATTTGGGCAACCGTCAGAGTAGCCAAATCGGCCCCGTCCAGCAGAATTCTGCCGGAATCGGGGCGCAAAAGTCCCTTCAGCAGTTTCACGAAGGTCGTTTTTCCCGAGCCGTTCTGCCCGATGATCGCCGTTTTCCGGTCATCCAACACCAGATCGATGCCCTTTATGACGGGTGTCGCTTTGTCGTAGGCAAAATGCAGGTTCTCTATTTCCAGTTTATTCATGAGGATCACCCACTTTCGCAAGCAACCCTCTCAACTCATCCAAATCCACAGGGTAGTGCCCATTGGCTTTCCGCTTGTTCAAGTGGCGTGCGATTGCGGTAACGGCTGGTGGTTGTACTCCGAGAGACGCCAAATCCTCGCGTGAAAAAACGGCTTCAGGTGTGTCATACGCGATCAATTTTGCGTCATCCAAAAGCAAGACCCGATCGGCATACTGCGCGATCTTTTCCATCTTCTGCTCGGCCATGATGATCGTGATGCCTTCTTTCGTGAGGTTTTCCACCACTTTAAACACCTCTTCCGACCCTTGCGGATCCAATTGGGAAGTGGGTTCATCCAAAATCAGCACTTTCGGCTTCATCGCGACCACGCCGGCGATCGCAACGCGCTGCATTTGTCCGCCGGAAAGATCGAACGGATTCTTGTCCTTCACTTTGCGGATGTCCAGCAAGTCCAAGCTTTCTTCGATCCGCTTGATGATTTCGTCGCGCGGCAAGCCCATGTTCTCCAGACCAAAAGCGATTTCTTCATATACGGTAAAACGCGAGCCGGTGATCTGGGAAAACGGGTTTTCGAACACCAACCCGGCTGCTGCAGTGACTTCGCTCACATCCGTCGTGCGCACATCCAAACCGGCTATCATTACCGATCCGCCGTAGGCCCCTTTGAAGAAGTGAGGCACCAAACCGCTCAGCGCATAGCATAAAGTCGATTTGCCGGCGGTGTTCCTTCCGATCAGGCCGATGAATTCGCCCTCTTCGACCGAAAAGCTGATGCCGTCCAACGCCAATTTGGTCGTGTCGGGATAGCGATATTTCAGATCCTTCACTTCTATGATGCTCATCCCATCACCCTCCAAACGATCAAACCGGCCAGAATCAACAAGAGTAAAATATTCAACAAAGTACTGTAACGATAGGACTTCGCTTCATTCAGATAGGTTTTCGGCGTATCCCGATCGAAGCCGCGCACATCGAGCGCAATCGCTCTCTCCCGGGTATCGTTCAGGGCGTTCAGTATGACGGGTCCCAGTAACGGGAAGAATGCCTTTATCCGGACAAACAGGCTGCCCTCAGTCTCCATCCCGCGCGACCGTTGTGCATCCTGGATTTTGCCGTACGTAGCCCGAAGCTGAGGGATAATCTGCAGGACCGAAAGGATGACGTAACCGATTTTCGGCGACATGCCTTTCTGCTGCAGTCGTTCAACCAGTTCAGTCGGCGAAGTCGTCAGCACCAACACCCCAAAAGCGCTGACCATATTGATGACGCGCATGGTCAGACGAAAGGCGATAACCAGTCCCTCTTTGTAGAATTTTATCGGGCCCAATTCATAAAGCAACGTTTCATTAGCAGGATTGAAAAAACCCTGCACCACAACGATTGACAAAATCAATAAAAAACTGAGCGCGATTACCGGCAAAATATTGCGGAAAACTTTCCCCACCAACAAGATGCCCAAACTGGTCAGCATGACTGCCGCAACTTCCCACAGATCATCCAGTAAATAGGCAGCGGCAATACTCACGACGATATAAAGCATCTTCGTCAACGGATCCAAACGATGGATCGGCGAGTTGCGCGGTACATACAAAGTCATAGCATCCATTCAAATCAGCCCCTATAGTTCTTCTATCGCGCCATCCTTCAGGAAGGTGTTCGTAAGTTTCTTCGGCAAGCCCCTGAAGATAAAATAACTGATCAGCACCGTCACTAGTTTATCCGGCACGTCCACAACGATGCTGTCCAGGAAAGAAGCCAGCCATTGCGGTTGCCCATTCGAAATCAGCACAGCATAGAGGGCATCCCCCCAGACATTCCCGGTCTGTCCGCCCCAAAAAAGGATGTTCAAAGGCGTCGAGACGGTGGCCGCAACCACACCGATGATCAAACCTGCCAACAGCACGGTCTTGATGTCCTTGAACCAGCCTTTAGCGGCAAACAGACCCGCCATCAAACCGATAACTGCGCTGGTGATCGCATACACTGTAGAAATCGGATCGGCCGTCACACCATAGATGATGTTATTGATGATCCCGGAAGCGGCACCGATCACCGGACCCGCCAACATACCGGACAATACCGTACCGATTGAGTCCAACCAAAGCGGCAGACGCAATATGCCCGCGATGTATTTGCCGAGATAATTGATCCCGATTGCGATCGGAATCAAAACGATGGAAGCCGTAGATAATTTGTAGCTCAGTTTGTTTTTTGTTTCTGCATTCATTTTATTCTCCTCCTTTTACCTGATGCCATGCATGGAAAGCGGATAATGCCAGTTTGATTTGATTCTGCTCCCCTTGCTTGGTTGCCGCTTCTCCGGAAACGAATTGACGGACGCCTTCTTCCATCCCTTCATTCGGACCCACGACGACATTCAGCAACGAAGCGGTCTTCAATCCCCTCAGTGCCCCAACAACGAACAAAGTGGCTGTTTCCATATCCGACCCGATGATGCCGTTTCCGCTCCAATAAGCAGTAAGTTGCGCTTCACGGGCGGTGTAGAAACTGTCGTGGCTGCGGACAATCCCAAAACGGTGAGGGATCCTCTCTGTCTCCGCGATTGCCTTCAGATGGAGCAACAAATCCAGATCGGCAACGGCGGGATATCCGGAATCGACATAGGCCTTGCTGGCGCCATCATCCCGGACCGCTGCTGTCGCGATGATCACATCGCCCAAATGCACTTCCGGATGCAAGGAGCCGCAACTGCCGATCCGGATGATGCCTTCTATTCCGATCCTCGCCAACTCTTCGATGGCTATCGCTGTTGATGGCCCGCCGATCCCAGAGGAAATGACTAGGACTTTTAGCCCTTGATAGGTCCCCAGAACACTCTTGTACTCGCGATTGAACGCTAAATCCACAGCGTCCTCCAACAGCAGTTTCACTTTTTCCACGCGGGCTGGATCACCCGGCAACAGCGCATATTTCACATCCAAATCGGCTGGCAATTGAATGTGCGCCTGTAGTGTTTGTTCCATTTCTCCACCGTCCTTTTCGCAATGATCAACTCCGGAATGGCCCGACAAAACTTCAAGATACTGATACCCATTATGAGTTCAGTATAGCATAGAGCCCAACGTCTGGCATTGGATAACCCTTGATGGAAATACGGCTTTCCCGGTACACAAAAAGAAGCCGTCTCTTTTTTAATTAGAGCTGCTTCTTAGGTTTTCTCTTAGTTATTTGATTTACTGGACGAACAGCGCCGCAAGCGGGATCAACCCCACCATCATGACGCCCGATACGACCATCGCCAGGCTGCTCATGGCACCCTGCAGCTCGCTTGCTTTCAACGATTCCGCCGTCCCCATGGCGTGGGAAGCCGCACCCAAAGCCAAGCCTTTGGCAATCGGTTCTTCGATCCTGAAGATTCTGAAGATAAGCCCGGAAACCACCGTCCCGAAAATACCGGCGAAGATGACCCCAGCCAATATGATCCCTGAGACTCCGCCGATCAGTTCGGTCGTGTCCAGAGCGATGGCCATCGTGATCGAACGAGCCAAAGTGGAAAGGGTCGTGATTTCGCTCATCTGAAGAAACAGAGCCAAGCCGATGATCGTGACCAGACCGCTGATCATCCCCGCCAGACAACTGATCAGGACGACCCAGCTGTTCTCGCGCAAAATCTTGAACTGCCGGTAGACCGGAACGGCCAGGCAAATCGTGGCCGGCGTAAGGAGATCGGACAATACTTGCGCGCTTTTTTGAAAAACCGCGACTTCGATGTCCAGCCCAATGATCAAGACCATCACCAGGATCGTCCCGATCAGCAAGGGGTTCATGAAGGCGTAGGGATATTTTTTGTTCAGCTTCAAGCCGATTATGAAGGCGCCCAAACTGATGAACAGTCCGAGATATTTCGTCGTTTCCAGCAGATGATCAATCATTCCTGTCAGCCTCCTTCGCTTTCTTCCTTCTTATCATTCCTTGCGCCAAAAGCCCGGTCGTCACCAAAATCACGATGGTGGATCCGACGTTGACGGCTACCCAACTTGTAAAGTTTTCGGCGATCTGCCCATAGGAAGTGATGAGCCCTGCTCCGCTCACGACGAACAGCGCAGGCATGATGCCCAACAACAGATTGGCAGCATTTTCCACTTGTTGGAGTTTCAGCGCGCCCGTCATCAACAACAGGAACAGCAGCGACATGCCGTAGATGCTGGCTGGAATGGGCAGCGGAATGAAAAGGGCCAGCAATTCGCTTACGGCTGAAATAGCGATGATGACGGTAAATTGTTTTAAATAGTGCATGACGATAGGATGACTCCTTCCTTGTCCAAAGTAATCCGGACTTTCTCACTATCCAGTATACCGGCTTCCGATCCGAAACGATATATCCCACAACCCAAAATCCCGCTTTTCGATTCGGTTTAATCCTGTTACACGATACAGACGGCGGCTTAATGATGTATAATAAGCCGTGCAGCAAATGAACAAGAACAGAAAGAAGGCGAAAATAAATGAACTTAGAAAAATTGATTGAAAAGATTGCAGCGTTCAAAGCAAGCCATCCCGAAGGTACGTTTGAATTCTTCGTGCAACCGCAACGGGATTTGGATGATCTTTATGCCGAATTGCTGATACTGGATGTCGAAACAGATGCAGAAGGCAACGCAACAGCCCGCGCTGAGGAAGCATTGATTACATTGGAAAACCCGTCAAATGATGAATTGGCTATGCTTGAAGATATCGCTGAGTCCTTAAAACAATATCTATAAAAAGAAACTCCCTGAAGGAGCCCTGCATTTTGCAGGGCCTTCAGGGAGTTTCTTTATCTTCAATTAGTTATTCGGCTGCTACTGCTGCCGGTACTGCTTCAGCGGAAGCAAACGTTCCGATCGGCAGATGATCGTTCAACAGTTCCGATTGCGGATCCAATGCAGCTTTCTGTTTCACGCCGGTTGTCCAGTAAAGTGCCATGATCGCAACGGTTGCAATCAGTCCGACCAGGTACGTGGCCGTCTGCAATCCCATCCGGAATCCGATCGGCTCGCTCAGGATATAGACGACACAGGCATACAGCATGAATGTTGCAGGCAATAAGGTAACCAAGTAATTTTTGTTTTTCAGATACAAGTAACGCGTCGACATCAGCAAAGCGATAACGGCTGTGACTTGGTTCGCCCAGTTGAAGTATCTCCAGATCAGGTTGAAATCCACTTTCGTCAAGAAGAACGAGATGACAAACAACGGAATCGTCATCATCAGGATCTTTTTCATTGAATCCTGTTTTATGTTCAGGTAGTCTGCCAAGATTGTGCGCAGGCTTCTGAAAGCGGATAGTCCTGATGAGATTGGCAAGACGATGACGCCGATGATGGCGACCGTACCGAAGACATTCCCTAATAACATAGTAGAAACTTGGTTGACGACGACTGACGGCGTACCGGCATCGATCATTTGGCTCAACGTTTGGCCGTCGAACAAGGCCATGGAAGCGCCAGCCCAGATCATGGCGATGACGCCTTCGGCAATCATCATGCCGTAGAAAAGGAAGCGGCCTTCCCGCTCGTTCGTCGACGTCCTAGAAACCATCGGCGCTTGGGTCGCATGGAAACCGGAAATGGCGCCACAGGAAATCGTAAAGAAGATTGCCGGGAAAATCGGCGTGCCTTTCGGATGGAAATTCTGCAAAGTGCCCATCGTCAATTCAGGCAGGTTATGTCCGCCCGTCAGCAAGCTGATTCCGATAGCGATCGTGCTGATGATCAAAATCGCGCCGAACCAAGGATAGACTTTCCCCATCGCCTTGTCGATCGGCAGGATGGTGGAGATGAGATAGTAAGCGAAAATCAGCATGGTGATGATGCCGATCGTCATCCAATCGGGTGTGATGCTGGCAATCAGATTGGCGGGTGACGTGACGAAGACAGTGGCTACCAACATCAACAGCAGCATGGCGAAGATGTTGACGACGTGCTTGACCGGTTTGCCTAGGTATTTGCTGGCCAATTCCGGCAAGTGCGCGCCATCGTTCCGCAAGGAAATCATCCCGACCATGTAATCGTGGACAGCTCCTCCGAAGATGCAGCCGACGATGATCCAGATGTAGGCGACCGGACCGTAAAGCGCTCCCATAATCGGTCCGAAAATAGGACCCGTTCCGGCAATATTCAATAGTTCAATGATGGCATTTTTTGATTTTGACATCGGGACAAAGTCATATCCGTCCTTCAGTGCTTCAGCGGGAGTCGTTCTTTCCGGATCGATGGAAAAGTTCTTTTCGATGTAGCGCCCATAAGTAAAGTAACCTAGAATCAGTAAGGCGATTCCTCCAAGTAAAGTAAGCATCTAGTTTCCTCCTTCAAAATAACTGTGCGGCCAACACGTTCTTTCTATGGCTTTACTTTACTGGAGAAAGGAAGACTTTTGGGTCATTTACGCCCGAAACGACAAAACTGCAGGCCGAGTTGCACGCCTGCAGTCCTGAAATTCATTCACTTTTTGATCAGATGCCTACTTTTTCTTTGAAGTCCTTCATATAAGAACGGCTGACGGGTATCTTCAAGCCGTTGCTCATCGTCAGTTGAAATGTATTGTTGAACCATGGCTGGATTTCCTTTATTTCCTTCAGATTGATGAGGAAGGCGCGGTGGACCCGCAGGAAAGGATGGCCGCCGATTTTTTTCTCGAGCGCACTGAGCGGCTCGTGGATGATGTACTCCATATTTTTCGTATAGATGGTCGTTTCGCCGTTCTCGACTCCGATGGCGATGATTTCCGGGACCTGCAGCATATAAATCCGCTCGTCCATCTGGATGGGCAGCACCTGCAATCCCGCATCCTGTCGCTTCGGTGGTTCCGGCTCTCCAATACGCTCTTGCTTTTGATGCTGTCCGTAGGCTTTTTTGACCGCTTGCTGGATCCGTTCCAGTTCAAAAGGCTTCAGGACGTAATCGGTCGCATTCAGCTCAAACGCTTTGATGGCATAGTCATCATAGGCCGTCGCAAAAATGATCAGCGGCGGGTTCTTCAGTTTATTGATTTTGCCGGCCAGCGAGAGGCCACTTTCATTCGTCAGGTGGATGTCCAAAAAAATCAGATCCACCGGGTCCGCGAGCATCGCTCCCAGCGCTTCTTCGATCGAATCCGCTTGGGCAATGGCGCTCACGCCTTCGCATTTCCCCAGCAGGTAGGCCAGTTCATCCCTTGCCAATGGTTCATCATCCACAATCAATACCCGCATTCTCATCCCTGCCTTTCTTGATAAGGTACCGTGCAATAGACGGTTGTTCCTGTTGGTGAAGATACGAAATGCAATTTGGCCGATTCGCCGAACAGGCTGATCAGCCGTTTATTCAGATTTTCCAATGCCGAGCCGGTCCCTTCAACCGAAGGCACAGCTTCTTTGCCCAATTTCTCCAAGCGACTGGAGTCGATGCCTTCGCCGTTGTCCCGGACGGAAATGAATACCCCGTCAGGACTGTTCTTCACATCGATCCATACCCGATTATCTGTTTTCCGGCTGCCAAAAGCATGCTTGAACGCGTTCTCCAATAGAATCTGGATCAGGAAAGGCGGCAATAGCACCTCTTCCATGCCTTCCTCGATGGAAATGTCGACTTGGTAGCGGTCCGGGAAACGGGCTTGCTCCAATGAACGGTAAGCTTCCACCTGCGTGAGTTCCTTCATCAACGGAATCAGGTTAGTGCGGGCGCCCTGCAGATTGGACCGGAAAAAATTGCTGAGTTGGAGCAGCAGCCTGCGTGCCTGTTCGCTGTCGACCCGGATCAGTGCCGAGACGGTGTTGATGGCGTTGAAGAAGAAATGCGGATTCACTTGCGCCTGCAAGGATTTGATTTCCGCATCCTGGAGCAGTTTGCTCTGCAATTCGATTTCGCCCAATTCGATCTGGCTGGAAAAGATATTGCCGAGGCCTTCCGCCAACTGCCTTTCCACAAAAGTCAATTTCGCCGCATCCGTGAAATACAGCTTCAATGTGCCGATGGTTTTCCCTTGCGCTTTCAGCGGGATGACGAGCGCCGCTTGCAAAGGACAGTCCGGATGGTTGCAGCCGATTTCGTCATGGGAATGGACTTCCCTGATTCCCCCTGTCCGCAGCACTTCTTTTGATAATTCGGTCAATATTTCGTTCGAGGCGATGTGGTGGTCGCTTGCTGCGCCGACATAGGCTAAAATCCTTTCGGTGTTCGTGATGCTGACGGCGGATACCTTCATCAATTGTTGGATGATTTTGGCCGCTTCCGTGCACGAAGCTTCGTTCATGCCGGAACGGAAATAAGGCATCGTTCGGTTCGCCAATTCGAGCACATCATGCGTCTGCACCGCTTTCGTCTGTTCGACTTGGCGCAGCGTGGAGCCGATGATGGAAAGGAAAATGCCGGTCCCCATGCTGTTGACGAGGATCATTGGAAACGCAATGAATGTCACCAGATCCCAAGCTGCCTGAAGATTGCGGCTCAACACCAGGATGCTGAGCATTTGGACCGCTTCCGTCGCGGCTCCGATCATAAAGCCTTCCTTTATCGTCGGATAAGTATTTTTCCGCATCGTTTTGGTGCCGTACAGACCGGAAATGAGCCCGATCAAGATGGAAGAAATCACATAAATATAAGCCTCTTCTCCACCTTGGAAGAAACGGATGACGCCCGAGATGATGCCGACGGATGTGCCAACCAACGGCCCGCCAATCAGCCCGGCGACGCCGATTGTCAGCACTCGTGTGTTCGCCAAGGATGCTCCCTCAGAAAGCTTCATCAGCACTTGGTCGGATACGATGCGGTCCTGGCTGATCTCAACGCCCGTATAGTTCGAGATGACCGCGAAGAGGCCGAATACGACAATCAGCGCCACTTTAGTGCTCAAACGTTGGCGTTCCCTTAATCTGTCCCTGAAATAGTGGATATTCATCAGCAGATAAGCCAAAATGATGATCAGCCCGACCCGCTCCAATATCAAAATGAATAAATTAAACATGACCGCTCCTTTCAAGATAATGATTATCTTTAGTTTACACCAGAAATAACAAATTTGTGCACAAAAAACGATAGCCCAAGCTTCGCGCTTCAGGCTATCGTTCCTTTATCAAGCTATCAGAAATTATCCGCAATCCTCTGGAATTGGTGATGCAGCTCGTCCATCACGACGAAGCGGGCTTCGCGGATCATCTCTTTGCCTTCAACGAACAACAGCAATGCCGGAACGGTGAAGACGGTGAATTCGCCCGCGACTTCCGGGATGTCATCGGCGTTCGCTTGGATCGCTTTGATTGCCGGGAATTCTTCCAGCATCTCTTGCACTTGCGGTTGGACCGCGTGGCAGACACCGCAGTTCGTCCTGGAAATATAAACAAACGCCAATTTGTTATCAGCGATGAAATGACGGATTTCTTCTGTTGAAGTTGCTTGTTGAAAATTATTTGGATAAAACACAATTTGACCTTCTTCCTCTTTCATTTTTTCGTCATTATAGCACGTGAATCGGAATAAGTCCGTTTTGCGGATTGGACAAGGAACGTCAAAAACCTGACCATTCAAAGATGATCAGGTTTCTTAACAGCATTTGCCTCACGTATTTTTCGGTCCTGGTGTCGACGCAATCAATTCCATTTCGCCAGACAATACCCACGCCTCGACCGGAGCAGGAAGAATGAAATGATCCCCTTTCTTCAAAGAATACACCTTATCGGCAACGGTGAGTTCCCCCGACCCTTCGATGACGCTGACAAGTGTATAAGGGGCTTCCTTCTTGAATTCCATGTGCGTTTGGATATCCCACTTATGCACGGTGAAATAATCGCTCTTGATAAAAGTTGTCAGCGTGTTGCCGTCTGTCGACTTGACTTCAAAATGATTGACAGGATCCCGATGAGGAATCATGGACACTTCAAGGGCTTGCTGGATATGCAGCTCTCGTTTGCAGCCGGTGTCATCCAGTCGGTCGTAGTCATAGACACGGTAGGTCGTGTTGCTGCTTTGCTGTGTTTCCAGTGTCAGGATACCCGCACCGATTGCGTGGATGGTTCCGCTCGGCACATAATAGAAATCGCCCGCTTTCACCTTCACATTGCGCAGCAAGTCTTGCCAATCGCCCTCGTAGATCATTGTTTTGAACTGTTCTTTCGTCGTGGCATTGTGGCCGTAGATAATTTCGGCGCCTTCATCCGCATCAATGATATACCAGCATTCCGTTTTGCCCTGCTCCCCTGCATGCTTCAAGCCATAGTCATCGTCCGGATGCACTTGGACAGATAACTCTTGTTTGGCATCGATGATTTTGGCCATCAGCGGAAATACTTCCGCTGATGGATTTCCGAACAGTTCTGGGTGCTTTGCGTAAAGGGTATCCAACGGCATCCCTGCGTATGAGCCGTCCGCAACGGTTCCGGTTCCGTCCGGATGCGCGCTGATCGCCCAACTTTCCCCAGTGTGTTCGGAAGGTAGCTCGTAACCATAGATATCCCTCAGTTTCGTACCTCCCCAAATTTTCCCCTGCAATTTTGGGTTCATGAATAATGGTTCCTGCATCTTCTTCCTCCTAAATTCATTCACTGTTCTTCCATTTTGAAATAGCTTAAAAATTTTAATCGATCCTGTTCCTTCAGCATTTTTTCATACAATAGCGGGTTCTCCATCAACCGATTCATAAACACGAAAAACTGCTTCATGTTCGCATTTTTCAGTTCCTCTTTTTTCACTGCCAATAAAAAGACCAACGAAACATTTTCGTTTCCCCATTTGATTGGCTGTCTGAATGTGAGACAACTGATGCTGGACTGACGGATGTAGCGCGGATCCCCGTGCGGCAATGCGATCCCCATTCCGATCCCGGTTGAAGAGTGGCTTTCCCGCCCCAAAACTGTCTCCAGGTATTCTTTCTCGACATATCCCTTACTGAATATTTGCTGCACAATGAAAATCAAAGCAGCTTCTGGAGTCGTAAAGGATTGCCCCAAATGCACCAGAAACGGCTGGGTATAACGCAGGATGTCCCATTGCTCGTTTTTTTCTGCCTGCTTTGCCGGTTGTTTTCTGATGAAACGGGCAATTTGCCGTACTTCTTCATCGTTCAGCAACGGGGAAATGAGCAATGTTGTTACACCAATATCCGGAAGCGGTTCTGTCGTCACCACTAGATCAAGCTGATGACTTTGCAGATACGTTTTCAATTCAGCCGCAGAAAGGATAACGGTTTCCTCAATTTCGGGGAAATGCCGTTCGATTTTTGCTTGTAAAAATGCAGAAACGCCTATGCCGAAATGGCAGACGATTCCGACAATGAGCTTCTTGGGCAGCTGCATATGCACCCGCTCCAAAGCTGCTTGGAAATGGACCGTCAGATAACCCACTTCGTCTTCCGGGATGGAAATCCCAATCCTTTCATTATATTCCTCGACTACTGTCAGGATGAAATAAAATAGATGGGGGTATTCCTTCTTTATCTCGCTCAGAAGCGGGTTGGAAACGGCAAGTCCCCCTTCGATCCGGTTGGCGGTCGTCCGAAGATGGATCTGCAGATTGGTCAGCAATGCTTTATCCTCCACAAGCGGAAGATTTTCAAAATCACTGACTTCCTCCAGCAGCTCCCGCACCAATTCATCCACCCAATCAGGCCCTGCTTTGAGATCCGTCTCCGCTGATTTCAGTTGATGTTCTATTCTGGATCCATGGAAATGAAGCGCCAGATAGGCCTTTTCATTGACCGGAAAAACAAGATTCAGACGTTTTTCGACCCAACGCGAAACCGTTTCGCTCCAATCGAAAGATTCGGTTCCGTCGATTGCGCGAAGCTCCTTATCCGATAGTTCGATAGGTTGATTCAAATAGATCCGTTTGATCGTAAAAAGGATATGGATGACCAGACTTTCCAGTGTTTCGGGATTGATACTGATTTCGTATGTAGCCTGCAGAGCTTTCAAAGCATCTTGGACAATCTTGATTTCACTGGGATCAAAAAATTGGAGTAACGCTTTTTCTTTTGTCGATAGATCTTTCAATCTTTTCGCTGTCTTCGCCAGAACGCCTCTTTTATCTTTTTCCCTACCTTCAACGACCGTTCCGTAATTCTGCCTCGTCATGAGTGTCAGACCGTAAGGCGCGATCTCTTTGTCCAGCCATTCCAGATCCTCCTTGATGACCGCTTTATTGACATAGTATTTCTCTGCCAACGAAGTAAGTGTAAGTGGTGCATCAGCCATCAACAAGTGATAGAGAATCAGTAGCCGGCGCCCCATGTCCTCCTTATAAGAGCTGTCCGAATCAGAAGCATGGACAATCTCCATCAGTTTTTTGACATTCCGTTTTTCTGCTCTCAGGCTGACACCGATCCCCGGTCTTCTTTCCAATTTCCCCTCATGGAGTCGCCCTTCCAGCAGTTGCTCTATTTTATCCAAATCATTCCGGATAGTCCTTACCGAACAATCCTGTTCCACCGCTAATTCTCCGATTGTCCGAAACTCATTCAAGTGGGCCAGCAGGCTTCGCAATAAGTTCAATTGCCGCTCATTCATTTTTTCACCTCCTAAAAAAACCATTCCTCGCATCCGAAAGCCTTTGCATCCATTATACGGGGAATGATTCTTAGGTTCAATTTATGCCGCTATTGCCATGATCCATTCAAACTAGGAGACCGTTCTAAGCATCTCATATGCCTGTTCTGTTGTCTCGACTGACATAAGGTCGTTTCTGAATGCATCATCCATCAATCTTCTGGATAACATTTGCAGAATCTTCAGATGCGCATCGTTTTGATTTTCGGCAGGTACCGCAATCATGAAGATCAGTTTTGCGGGGCTGCCGTCCAGGCTGTTCCAGTCCACGCCTGCTTTTTTTCTGCCGAATACGACGCAAGGCTCTGAGACCGCCGCTGACTTTCCGTGAGGGATTGCAATGTTCATGCCGATGCCGGTCGTGCTTTCTGCTTCCCGTTCCAGGATGGCTTTCTTGAACTCGCTGCGTGACGTTACATTGCCGTGTGTTGCCAGTGCATCAACCAATTCGTCCATCGCACTGTCTTTTGAGTCGCTTTCCAAGTCCAAAATGATCAAGTCTCTTGTCAAAATATCCGTCAGTTGCGAAACTGGCTTACTGCCCGTTGCTTTCTTAACCACAACTGGAGCAGCCTCAGGCATTTTTGTCGTGGCTGGCGCAACAGCAACTGCGATCAGTTCCCCAATTATCACATCTTTTTTCAGGATTTTCAGCATCATGACCGTTACAGCAACACCCACCGCAACCGCAACGAAGAACATAAGTACATTATCGACTGCACCAAGGAGGGCAACAATCGGTCCTCCATGTGCCACTCGATCGCCTACATTCCCTAGTGCCGCAACAACTGAACCGGCCATCGAACCAACGACGATGCTCGGAATGACACGCAACGGATCTTGCGTTGCAAATGGGATAGCTCCTTCAGTGATTCCGAACAATCCCATCGTGAAGCTGGCCTTCCCTGTTTCTTTTTCCGTCTGCGTAAACTTATCTTTCAAAAGGAACGATGCGACTCCCAAACCGATGGGAGGGATACAGATAGCGACAGCGATTGGCCCCATGATTTCATAATTGCCTTGCGCAATCATACCCGAACCGAAGAGGAAGGCTACCTTATTGAATGGGCCGCCCATATCGACAGCTATCATCGCACCCATGATCAATGCCAGGACGATTTCACTGGACCCTTGCATTCCTGCCAGCCAGTTTGTCAACATCTCAAAAAATGATGCAACCGGCTGTCCGATAACGAAGATGAACAATAATCCCACTACGAGTGTGGCTATGATCGGGATGAAGATGATCGGCATGACTGCCTGCATCGCCTTCGGAACCTTCACTTTTTTCAGCGCAAGCGCCACATACCCTGCCAGGAAACCGGTGATGATACCACCGATGAATCCAGCATTCGCTTCGCTTCCGTAGAAACTTCCGTTGGCTGCAACAAGTCCACCAATCATACCCGGAACAAGACCCGGTCTGTCGGCGATGCTGTAGGCGATGTATCCGGATAGGATCGGGAT
This sequence comes from Trichococcus paludicola, assembly GCF_003052295.1. Taxonomy (GTDB): domain Bacteria; phylum Bacillota; class Bacilli; order Lactobacillales; family Aerococcaceae; genus Trichococcus; species Trichococcus paludicola. Next base: position 200,236 of record NZ_QBLC01000005.1, on the reverse strand, counting down.
GATTAAGCCCATCGCCGCACCACCCAGAGCGATTACGGTCGACCAAATGGAATCTTCCGGAATGACGATTCCTGTAGCGGTTGGCTCACCGCCCAACGTCAAGGCGATCGCAATCAGTAATCCTCCGACGACAACGAACGGAACCATATAGGAAACGCCGTTCATCAAACTTTGATAGATTGGATTTTTCCTTTTCTCGGAGTTGCTCTCTGAGCCCGTCCGAACGGCTGAGGCGCTGCCATAAACAGGTGCATGCCCATCAATGATCTGTTGGATCAATTTTTCGGGATTACGGATACCTTCCTGCACGCCTACAGTCACCATCGGTTTGCCTTGGAAACGTGATTTGTCCAATACGGTATCTGCAGCTATGATGACGCCATCCGCTTCACGGATTTCCGCATCGGTCAATGCATTTTCAATACCGATCGATCCATGTGTTTCGACTTTGATTTCCACTCCCATTTTTTCCCCGGCTTTTTGGATATTCTCTGCTGCCATGTAGGTATGGGCTATGCCGACAGGGCACGCTGTTAAAGCGATGATTTTCTTTTTCCCAGTATTCATTTTTTTATCCACCTCTGTAGTTATTTGTTGTCCTTATTGTATCCCCTTTCCTGAGGAAATAAATCCCGATTTTTTTCTGGGATGTGGCAAAAATCAGATTATTTGCCGCATACCGTCCTCGCCCAACCCGTAGCACCCCTTCTTATTTGAACTCGCCCTATGAAACCGTTATACTGAAAATAAAAAAGGTGGTTTTTCAAATGATGTTCGAACTCAGGGTTACGCTTTTGGATGTCGGCATACCGGTTTGGCGGGATATACAATTGGATGACGACACAACCTTCTCCGATCTGCATTTCATTCTCCAAAGTGCATTCAACTGGTCCGATCTCCACCCGCATACTTTCAGGTTTGCCTCGCCGCATAAAGACACATTGGCAGAAACCGATCGTCTGCGGGACCATGTCCAAGGAAAAGACGACAAAATCATCTACACTTACAATATGGAAGATAACTGGGAACATGAAATCATCCTGCAAAAAGCCTTTGAGGCGAAGGCGGACGTTCTCTATCCCCGTTGCGTGCGCGCCGAGAATCTGACGCCGGAGGAAGACCATACCCGCCTCGATATCACGGACGGCACACTAGACCTCGCGTATAAAGATTCCGGGGAAATTGTGAAAGCAATCAATGAGGAATTGGCCTATCTGAACGTCAGCGGCCTAGGCGAAGGCCTGCCGGGCCTTGATGAGGACGAGTGGATAGCACTGGATGATGACGAAGATGAATGGGAAGATGACGGCGGCCATCTATAAAAATCAAAAAAGCATCCCCTGCGCTCGTATTCGAGCGTAGGGGATGCTTTTTATGTTTATTGAGCAGTTTCTGTGATCGATTTAGTTGCTGTTTTTTTCTTGTAAACAAGATCCAGGATCAGACCTGCAGCCGCAACCACGATAGCAACATAGAAAGCTTTGGTGAAGTCACCGTTGTTTGCAGCAGCGATTCCTGCTGTTACTTTAGGTGCAACGAAAGCGGATGTCGAGTAACCGATGAACACGATACCGTAGTTGACGCCTTGGAATTTCGGTCCGAAGTTATCCATGACTAACGATGGGAACACGCCCATCACACCGCCGAAGCATAGGCCTAAACCAATGATCCCGAGTGTAAAACCGAACATGGATTTGACAAAAATAAGGATCAAGAAAGTAAGAATGATGACACTATACATGATGCTGATAGTCGTGGGTTGGCCCAATTTATCGGAAACAGCGCCCCAGATAACGCGACCCATAGTATTGCTAAGAGAATACACGCTGACATATACGGCTGCCGCTGCTGCGGATAGGCCGAACATGGATTGTCCGATCGGAGAAGCGTTTGAAGCGATCATCAAGCCTGAGAAAGCACCCATGGCGAACATTAGGATAATCATATAGAATTTCGGATCCTGCAGCATTTCTTTCCAGTTCTTGTTTACGACCGGTTTATTCGCTGCTGCAGTAGCCGCTGCGTTCATATTTTTTGGCATATAATCTTTCGGAGCAACCTTGATGAAGAGGCTGCAAGTGAAGCTGATGATGGCATAGGCGATACCCATCCGCACGAAAGTGTCGGCAACGCCAATACTTTGGATCAGTTGGTTTGCGATCGGAGCTGCGATGATGGCCGCTCCGCCCATACCTGCTGTGATCAATCCGGAAGCCAAACCTTTTTTATCCGGGAAGAAACGGATTGTGTTGCTTAGGCAACCTGAGTAAGCGAAGCCTTGTCCGAAACCAGCCATCAAACCGTAATAAATGTACAATTCAGTCAAAGTAGTTGCCGTACCCGCCAAAGCAAAACCCACACCGAACAATACCGCTCCGGCCATCGTGCTCCATTTCGACCAACCTTTGTCGGTCAAGAAGCCGCCCAAGATCATCGGAATCGGCCCTAAAGCCGCGTTGATCGCGAAGGCTACCATGACCTCAGCCATTGTCCAACCTCTTGCGGCAGACAACGGTCCCGCCAACACGCTGAAAGCATAAACTGCACCCGTACACATCAAGATACCCATAGAGCTGACTAAGACAGCCCAACGATTAATTTCCTTTTTCATCAACAACACTCCCTTATTTTCCATTCGCCATAACGATGTTTTTTAGTTCTCCCCAATTTTCGCGGAACATGCCTTCGTTCATTACTTTCAGATTTTCAGCAATGACCGGTTTGAAGCCCATTTGTCCCAAAATATCTTTTTCAAGATCGACGCCCGGGGCGATTTCGATCAGGCGCAATTTGCCTTTCTCGAGGTCGAATACCGCACGTTCTGTTACGTACAATACTTCCTGTTCCACTTCGGACGCGTATTCCCCGCTGAAAGTGACTTGTTCGACTTCAGCTACGAATTTCTTCGCTTTCCCTTCCTGGATGATCGTCAAACGGCCATCTTTGACTTCCTGCTGCAAGCCACCGGCAGTAAAGGTTCCTGCAAACACCAATTTTTTGGCAGCTTGAGAAATATTGATGAATCCGCCGCAACCAGCGACACGATTGCCGAACTTGGATACATTCACGTTTCCGTATGCATCGGTCTGAGCCAACCCCAACACGGATAAGTCCAAGCCGCCACCATCATAGAAATCGAATTGCGCATGATGATCCATGATCGCTTCGCTATTGAAGGCATGCCCGAAATCCCGCAATCCTGCCGGAACGCCGCCGATCGATCCAGCTTCGGTCGTCAACACCAATTGATCGCTGATTCCTTCCTCAGCACCGACTGTCGCGACATTGACAGGAATCCCTACGCCAAGGTTCAGGATAGCGGACGGAACCAACTCCATCGCTGCACGGCGGGCGATAACTTTACGTGCGTCCAATGGAAGTGCCGTTACAGCATCCATTGGTACTTTTGTATCGCCGGAGAAAGCCGGATTGTACTCAGTGTTTTCTGTCTGGAACTGATTGCCTGGTTGTGCCACGACAATGTAATCGACCATGATACCCGGTACTTTGACGTCTTTAGGATGCAGCGTGCCTGCTGCTGCTAATGTTTCCACTTGTGCGATCACGATGCCGCCTGAGTTTTTGACAGCCTGTGCGACCGGCAGCACTTCCATGTGCAAACCTTCTTTTTCAAGCGTCAAGTTACCTTTTTCATCGGCTACCGTTCCGCGGATCAGGCCGACATTGATCGGGAAAGTCGGGTAGAATAACCATTCTTCATTTTCGATTTCAACCACTTTGACGATATCTTCGGTCGTGCGCGGGGAAAGCTTGCCGCCTTCCAGACGCGGATCGACGAAGGTACGCATGCCGACTTTTGTGAACAAGCCCGGACGTTTTGCTGCGATTTCACGGTACAGTTGGGTAATGACCCCTTGCGGAAGGTTGTAGGCTTCGCATTTGTTTTCGACAATCAGGTCACTGAGTTGCGGAGAAGCACTGACGATGCCGCCGATCCAACGTTTGATCAAGCCTTCATGGGCAAGATGGCTCATCCCTTTTGTGCGGCGATCCCCTACAGCGCTCGCATGGATGACTGTCAGGTTGTTCGGATGGCCTTCCGCTTTAAAGCGATCTTCGATAGAAATGGCCATCTCTTCGTTCACACAGGCCATACCGAATCCGGTCAATGCCACTGTGCTGTTGTCTTTGATCAATTTTGCCGCTTCTGCAGCTGTGATTACTTTTGTCATAAGTGTACCCTCCTATTTGCTCGTTCATTCACATAAGTAAGTAAGAAAAAAGCTCAGTCTTACTCTGAGCTTTTCAGTTTTGATTAATAAGCAATCTTCAATGATGCTGCGATTGCTTCAGCGTCCTTGAACAATGTTTCGATGATTTCTTTGGCAGGACGGATATCACGGACCATACCGGTGATTTGGCCAGCCATGACCGATCCATTCTCGACATCGCCTTCGAAGACGGCTTTGCTCAATGAACCCAATGATAATTCTTCCAATTCATCACGGGATGCATTGTTGTTTTCCAGTTCCTGGAACTTCGCAAGCATCTTGTTTTTGATGGAACGGACAGGTGCTCCGTTGCGGCGTCCTGTAACGATTGTAGCTGTATCATCAGCATCCAGTACGGCTTGCTTGAATGTAGCTGGAACCGGGCATTCTTCAGCAGACAAGAAAAGTGTTCCTACTTGGATCCCTTGAGCACCCATCGCGTACATCGCAACGACTCCGCGGCCATCACCGACTCCGCCGGCTCCCAATACAGGGATGTTGACTGCGCTGACTACTTGCGGCACTAAGCACATGGTTGTTGTTTCGCCGACGTGTCCGCCCGCTTCTGTTCCTTCAGCTACGATTGCATCAGCGCCCAAGGCTTCCATTTTTTGTGCATGTTTCACGGAAGCTACTACTGGAATGACTTTGATGCCAGCTTCTTTGAATTTCGGCATGAACGGTTTCGGTGTTCCTGCTCCAGTTGTTACGACTTTGACGCCCTCTTCGATCACGACATCAACCAATTCCGGGCAATTCTTCATCATCAACATCAAGTTAACGGCGAAAGGCTTGTCCGTCATTGTTTTGCATTTTTGGATTTCTGCACGCAATTGATCTGCTGTCATCCCGCCTGAAGCGATGATGCCGAGTCCGCCTGCATTTGAAACGGCAGAAGCGATATCAGCTGTTGCGATCCGTGCCATCGCTCCTTGAAAAATAGGATATTCTATTCCTAGCATTTCACATAATGTTGTCATTTCGTTTTTCCTTCTTCCTTGAATTGTGAGTGATGAGTCTACAAGGTCGGCTGAAATTGCCATTGCGCTTGCTCACCTTTTCTCTTGATAGTCGCATTATAGAATTGATCAGATTAATTGTGAAATAGTAATCTTCACCGGTTTATCATAACTGTTTGGTTATACGAAATAATTTGATTCGGAATGGAAAGCTCGTCGTTAGTGAGTTTATGAACAAATATAATACACCTCTTTTTTGAGATAATGTATTTTGTCCATATCTTTTTTGTTCTGAATAGATATCATCTCCATAACTCTTCTGTTATAATTGTGATTATTTTATCTTTCACAATCGAAAATGCGTTAAAATAACTTCTGTGATACCCTATCGTTCTCTATTTCAAACAGAAATAAAGCCACCCATCGAAAGGATGACTTAAAATGCTGCAACAGACCACTATCATTGCCTACCTGGATGCCATCGTCAGTGAAGGAACCTTCACCCAGGCGGCAAAGTCTCTATATATTTCCCAACCTTACCTCAGCAAAACCATCACGAAACTGGAAGAGGAACTCCAAACCCAATTGGTCGAGCGCAATCGGACTCCGATGGAATTGACCTATGCCGGCGAAAGGTTCCTGACGCACATGAAAAAGATGCAGAACCAGTACGAGGATATGGTCAACGAATTGACCCTGATCACAAAACTGAAATACGGCCGAATCCGCATCGGTGTCCATCCGATCATGGGTTCCTTCCTGCTTCCGCTGATTTTGCCCAAGTTCCATGAAAAATATCCCGGCATCGTTCTGAAAATCATGGAACAGGACGCCAAGACGACAGAGATGGACCTGTTAGAAAACAAAGTCGATCTCTACTTGGGTATGCTGCCGATCCATAACGAACAGCTATCCTACACGATGCTTGCGGATGACAAATGGTGCGTCATTGTACCGGACACGAGCCCGCTGTACCAACCCGGGCTAAAGGAAATTGAAAAATTTCCGTACCCATTGAACTTGTTGAAGAATGAAAAGTATGTGCTGACCACTTCCCAATCCGGGATCCGTAAACAGGCAAACGAATTCCTCAAGCATCTGGACATCAAAGCCGATATCGTCATGGAATCACAGAACATTTCTACCGCAGCAGCGCTTGCGCGAAAAGGAATGGGACTGACTTTTCTGCCGAAGAGTGCGCTCAACAACAGTGAATTGATGGACAGCTACAATATTTTTTATATCGAAACCAGCATCGTCCGCACCCGTTATTTCATCGCCTACAGCAAAAAAAAGACCCTTTCGTCCGTCGACTTGGCCCTGATCGATATGGCGAAAGAGCTGATGAAAGCCTACAGCGATTCCATCTGAAAAAATAGAAAAAAAAGGAGCAAGAGAGTGCGTCATTTACGCATTCCCTTACTCTTTTTTTTGAATCACATATATAAAAAAACACCAGAGCTCAGTCTGGTGTCCCAACATTCGCTGCTTTCAAGTTCTTGATTTCCAAAAACTTTTGGCAGAGTTTATCCAATTCCTGCTCCATCACAGCGCTCGTCTCAGGTGAATAACTGAGCATTTTTGCCGGATTGGATACCAAATCCAGAACGGAATCGGGAACCACCTTGTCGCCTTCGACATGGACAGCAATCTGTGGGAAGTAGTTCGTTGTCCCGCAGCATGCTGAGACAAGATAGGCGATTTCATAATGCTCATTGCCTTTGTCGCGGATGCGGAAATAGCCATCGCCGATGAATTCCTTTTCCGGTCCGAAATTAGCCAATATCAGTTCCAAATCCTTCTTTTCCATTGAGAAAACCCCTTTTCTTCATGAATCAACCAAGATGATTATTTGCCTAAAAAACGTGAATATAGGCTTGTACTTCAACACTTACCCGCACTTTTCCTTCAAAGATAGTATACCACTCTCGGACGGTTTTGGACATCCACTGTGCAACAGATGAGAGCAATATTTCTGGTATTTCCCCGAGCCACCTTCCTCGTGTGGAAGGAGTGCTTCTGGTAAGTTTATCCTTCACCGCTGTGATAAAATAAACTTGTAAGCGCTGACTGAACAAATCATAGAAACGGGGTTATCCAGATGACAGAAACAAAATTAGCGAAACTGAGAATCACTGGCCAATCACACCAAGGCATCACCACTACAGTAAAAGTCCGCAATCTGCCTGAATTTTTTGTGGATGAATCGGAACGGATGGGCGGCGACAACAAAGGGCCGAATCCGCTGGAATATCTTTTGAGTTCCTTGGCAGGCTGCACATCGATCATAGCCTATTATGTAGCCGAACAACAGGGGCTCACCTACAGAGGACTGTCGTTCACCGTCGAAGGCACCTTTGATCCACGCGGTTTTGCCGGGGAGGATGATATCCGGACCTACTTCCAGGAAGTCACGCTCATCAATCATATCGAAACTGATGAGACCGACGAAGCCATTGAGAAGCTGGCGGCTGAAGTCGAAAGAAGATGCCCCGTCTATAACCTCATGTTGGATGCGGGCGTCGACATGTCGACCCAATGGATTCGGACCAATTAATAAAAATCCCATCAGCCGACTTAAATTAGGCGGCCCGATGGGATTTTTTTGCGTTGTATCATTTGAATTCCCTCAGCTTGTTTTCGCTTGGAACCATGTGGCTCGTATAATTTTCGATTTTGAACGTCAGCCGATCCATCGCTTGCTGCATGACATCGATCCGTTCCTGGAGTTCGCGCTGTTGTTCAACCAACAGATCCATTCTTGCCGGAACGGTCTCTTCGCCACTGCGGAAGAGTGCAAGATATTCGATCAAGGATTCGATCGATAAACCTGCATTGCGCATCTGGCGGCTGAAGACGATCCACTTCAGATCTTCTTCATCGAACTCACGGACCCCATTTTCATTCCTTTTTATTGGAGGAATCAGACCGATCCTCTCATAGTAGCGGATCGTATCAGCCGATACACCCGTTTGTTCGCTGGCCTTCTTTATGTTTATCATCTCGTCCATCCTTTCGGCATCAAAATCTATCCTGACAGTAAGCCTCAGTTACATTCTATACCTTGGAGTGGACTCCAAGTCAATTGGAAATTTTCGAGGATCGGAGATGCCCTTGCTTTAAATAAAGTGCTATTCTTGCAACGCAAGCAACTGGAGAATTGTGTGCGACACCGCATCCTCATCATTTGTCCTGCCCGTGATGAAAGCCGCCGTGTCCTTGATGATCGGATAAGCATTCCGCACAGCGAAACTGTATCTGCCGCTCTCCATCATTTCGATGTCGTTCATCCCATCCCCGAACACCATCGTTTCTTCCGGGGTGACCTGCAGCAGCTCCTGCAGTCGGGCGACCGTACTCCCTTTATGCACGTTGAAGTCGGTGATGTCCAGCCAGGCCTTCTCCGAAGCGACGATATGCGCCCGGTCGCTGTAATCGATTAATTTTTCAGCTGTTTGGATGCAGCGCTCTTGCATATCGCGGACTGTGATTTTGATAAAATCGTCCGCGATGGCCCCAAAATCAGCCACCGTAATCACTTTCTTGTACGATTTCCTGACAGCTGCGGATTCCTCGGGCGACAAATCACTTTTAATCATGGCGGCTTCTTTCGTGCAGGCAATCAACGTATGCCCAAGCTGCATCTCTTCCAGTTCGCGCAGGATGGCAAGGCCTGTCCCATTCTCTAACAACGATTCGTAAACGACTGCGCCGTTGCGTTTGATCCGCGACGCACTGTCCCCCAGGATCCAAAAATCAGCCGCATCCTCGCCGAATATTTCTTCGACGCGCTCGCTCTGCTTGCCGGTGCATGGCGCGAAAACGACTCCTTTTTCCGTCATCAACTGCTTGACCTGCTTGAAAAGTTCTCTATTGAAATCCCCTTTGTTGTTCAAGAACGTCCCGTCCATATCCGTCAAAATCAATTTGATCATCCGATATCCTCCGTTCCGATTGTCTTCTCGCTCCCATTATCGCATATTTCTCCGCTTCTGACCGTTAAATGACCCAAAAATGGCATCGGCAGTGCATTTCCCGTATAATGGATATTGAAATCATTCGTAAAGAAGGTGCAAATATATGATAACAGTTACCGGCATCACAGCCGACAATCTCGTCCACACAGACATCGATTTGGATACAACCGACTTGTCAGCCTACAAATGGATCTGGGCCGACTTCAATGAGCCTAGCCCATCCGAAGTAAAATATCTCGAGAAGACCTTCCATTTCCATCCACTTGCTATAGAAGACTGTCTGCAAATACTGCAGCGTCCGAAGCTAGATTATTATGAAGATTACACGTTTTATGTGACGCATCACGTTCGCAAAGAAGGCAGAGACCTCTTCAAAGAAGAATTAGATTTCTTTGTCAGCGAAAAACTAATCGTCACTTTTCAGCTCGCCCACTCAAAAGAAGTGGCCTATATCCAGAAACAATTGTTGGCTCAATATAATGCCGAAAACTGGGACCCGTATTTTATTTTTTACAGAATCCTTGATCAGATTGTGGATAATTATTTCCCTTTAATCCACGACATCGAAGATCGGCTTGCTCAACTTGAAGAGGACAACCTGAACAAAACGACTGCCGCATTCATACCTGAATTGATGGAGTCTCGGCATCTTCTGCTGGGTCTGCTGCAGACCGTCACTCCGATGCGGGATCTGCTTTACCGCATGCTGAATTCCCAACACTTGGAAGGCGTCAGCAAAAGACGGAGTTATTTTTCGGACATCCATGATGACCTGCTGAAGGTATCCGAGATGATTACCTCAAACCGTGAAGTGACGACAGATATGCGCGATAGTTACCTATCGCTGAATTCCCATCAGACCAATAATGTGATGAAGGTCCTTACAATCATTACTTCAATTTTCTCGCCTTTGACATTGATTGCAGGCATCTATGGGATGAACTTCGAACATATGCCCGAATTGACTTGGAAATACGGCTACTTTTTGGCTATCGGCCTGATGTTTGGAATCGGTTTGGCAATGTATCGCTGGTTCAAAAAAAGCGGCTGGTTCTGATTACCGGCCGTTTTTTTTGTAATATGTGGCGACAGGATATTTCAATTTCCCTGTCTCCAGATAGATGCTGAAATCATTCACCGCAAACAGATCACCTGGCTCAAGCAAAAAGAAATAGAGGCGGGTAGGATAACGTTTGCTTTTGGCCAAAATATGATTGTTGCCCTCATAAACGTACCACCAGATTTCGAACAACTCTCTTCTGACGGAAAGATTATCCTCTAACAGAGTAAACTCATAACAGCCCTTTCGTTCCAACAGATCGGCGACATCCAGTTTTTTTCTCTAGGTTCCTTTTTGCATCAGCCTCATTTTCCTCACCCTATCCATCAGCTATCATTTTTGACTTACATGATATTTCTGCACCACGACTTGATTGCGCTTGTTCTTCCTACCGTAGATCACGATCGCGTTTCCTTCGGTGACCTGATACAGAAAATCCAATGAATGCGCACGGATCAAGCAATTCTGCTTCTCTTCCTTGTCCACCGTCAGCGTGAAGCGGATCAGCGGTGTTTCCTCCAGTTTGAGGATTTTGATTTTTTCAACTGAACCTTTCAAGCAAATCCCATTTTCCATATCAGTCACATCCTTTAACCTTATAATACGAACGCACGTTCTTTTTGTCAACTGTTTCCTTCTCGGAAAAACCGCTGACGGCATTCTTTTCATCTTGGGAAAAGTAAGGAAACGTGTTAAGATGTTGTAAACATAAGCGGATGCTCAAAACTGGCGGCCCCAACCGGGTTGTTTTTGCATCCGACGAAAGGAAGATTCGCCATGCCCATCAAACTGATCGCCGTCGATATGGACGGGACTTTCCTGGACAGCCGGAAGGAATTCAACAAGGAGCGCTTCGCGGCCCTGTACGAACGCATGCTCGAAAAGGATATCCGTTTTGTCGTGGCCAGCGGAAACCAATACTATCAACTGCGTTCTTTTTTTCCTGAAATACAGGATGATATTGCTTTTGTCGCGGAAAACGGAGCCTTTGTCGTGGACCGTAACAAAGAGCTGTCCGTCGGTGAGATGACGCAGGATACGATCGATAAAGTGCTCCGGATTTTCAAGGAATTGGATGCCTATTCGAAATTGGTCGTTTGCGGCAAAAACAGTGCCTATGTCGACAACTCCGTTTCCGATTACTTTTACCATAATACGAAACGCTTCTATCATCGCTTGAAGCGTGTTGATTCTTTTTCCGAAATAGACGACATCATCTTCAAATTTGCATCCGGATTTGGTGAGGATGAAGTACCCGCACTCTTGGAACACTTCACACGCGAAGTAGGCGATGTCGTTTCCCCTGTACCGACCGGCCATGGCTCCATTGACCTCATCATTCCCGGCATGCATAAAGCTTCCGGCATCCAATTGCTGCAGAAACTGTGGGGCATCTCCGATGAGGAGACCGCCGCATTCGGCGACAGCGGGAATGACATCGAAATGCTCCAGCATGTGGCTTACAGTTTCGCGATGGCCAATGCATCCGACGACGTCAAAAAAGCCGCCAAATACCGTGCCCTTTCGAACAATGAAGAAGGCGTGTTGGCTGCAATCGAACAGCTGCTCGAAATGGAATAGACGAAAAAAGGAAGATGCCCACGCCTCATATTGAAGCGGGTTGCATCTTCCTTTTCTATTCTTACTAGGAAATCAAGCCTGTCAAAAAGGCCAATAATTCATACTTTTTCTCTTCGGGCATTTTTTTGATTTGAGCGGTAAGTTTCTTTTCCACTGGGCTCATTTCCGCATTGAAGAATTCCGCCAAGGTAACCCCAAGCACCTCGCAGATATGGTTGAGCGTCTTCAGGGACAACTTAGTCGAATTATGTTCAATGGCTGAAATGAAGGAAGGCGAGACGTCGATCTGCTCAGCCAATTCTTTCGCCGTCATTTTGTTCAGTTTGCGTAATTCTTGAATGCGACTGCCTACTTCCATCTGATTCGCTCCTCTTTTCTTGAATTCAACTTTTCTTTTTACATACTAACACACCGCAGTCTAAAATTTAAAGCTTTTTCCACTTTTATTAAACTTACCACCCAAAATATATACTCGGGAATAACTTTTTTTCCATTTATGTTCAGTTATGTGTTAATATGTTTTTTGTAAGTATGTCTAATGATTTTGAAAATCAAATAAACGCTATTTTTTCAAGAAGGAAGGTATTTATGCAACAATACAAACAAGAATGGTTCAGTAATATCAAAGGGGATATCCTGGCAGGTATCGTTGTCTGTTTGGCTCTATTCCCTGAAGTCATCGGCTTCATGATCGTCGCAGGAGTACCCCCAGTCGTGGGAGTCTACGCCACTTTCTTCATCACGGCCATTGCAGCCTTTTTCGGTTCCAGCAAGGGCATGATTTCCGCAGCCGCTGGGTCTGTGGCCTTGGTGCTGGCTCATCTGGTCTCCGAATACGGAATCCAGTACCTTTTTGCCGCGACGATTCTGGCAGGTGTCCTGCAAGTCGTCTTGGGATTCCTCAAAATCGGTACCTTGATGCGTTACATTCCGAAGCCTGTCATGATCGGTTTCGTCAATGGCTTGGGAATCATGATGTTCACTTCGCAATTGGACCATTTCCAAGGCAGCCTGCTTTTGCCGCTTCTGGGACTGTTGGGAATCGCGATCATTTTCCTGTTCCCTCGGGTCACGAAGAAAATCCCTGCACCTATCGTTGCGATCTTCGTAATCACCGCGATTGTGCTGGGCTTTGGCTTGGATGTGAAAACGTTGGGCGATATGGGGTCCATCTCAACCGATTTGCCGCGCTTCGGCATCCCGGCTGTTCCGATGACACTGGAAACTTTGCGGATCATTTTTCCCACTGCGCTTTCGGTCGCCATCGTCGGATTGGTTGAATCCTTGTTGACCGCACAGTTGGTCGATGAAATTACAGAGGAAAAAAGCGACAAAAATCAAGAGACCTTGAGCCAAGGCCTGGGAAATCTCGTTTCCGGCTTCTTCGGCGGAATTGCCGGTTGTGGCATGATCGGTCAGACAATCATCAACTTGAATTACGGCGGCCTTGGCCGTCTTGCAACTTTCCTATCCGGATTCTTTATGTTGTTGTCCGTTGTTCTTTTGAACGGCGCCGTCGTCCAGATTCCTGTTATCGCTTTGGCAGCCGTCATGGTCGTCGTTTCTATCGAAACCATCAACTGGGACTCGATCAAAAGACTGCGTACGAATCCTAAAAACGAAACCTTTGCTATGGTCCTCACCGTCGCCATCGTTATCGGAACGCATAACTTGGCTTACGGTGTCGTAGCCGGCACTTTGGTCAGCGCCATCTTCGCCGCTTTCAAAATGTCCCATCTCCATGTTGAAGCCGGGACTGCCGAGGATGAACACCACTATAAAGTGGATGGCCACCTGTACTTCGCTTCCGCCGAAAAATTTCTGGACTTTTTTGCTGAAGAAATCGAACACGAGGAAGAAGTCGTCATCGACATCAGCGCCATGACGCTGTGGGATTCCACTGCTGTCGAAGCGATCGACAAACTTATTACCCGCAACAAAAAACGGGGCGTGAAAACGACGCTTACCGGTGCGAATCCGCAAAGCTCAGCCCTTTTCAAACGGATTTCCATCCACAACAAAAAATAAGAAAAATCAAGGGCTGCCTCCTCCGGCGAACGCAGTCCTCGACGGAGGTCGGTTATCATTCTGGTTGCGTTCTCCGATGAGCCAGGCTTGATCGGAAGTGAGGGCGATTGTTACCGATGTCCTCCTGTGAAGGGAGCCTTCACAGGAGCTGCGCACGCATTTCGGCATCCTGCTCCACAGTCAGCAACAGGATTCAATACAATAAAGACAGGCTGCCCCAATGAGGCAGCCTGTCTTTATTGTTGCTGAACGAAAGCTTGTCTACACTTCCACCAAGTCGAAACGCGTGATGATGCCGAGCAAATTCTCTGTATTTTTGCCGCTGTCCGTCACCAACAGCGCATCAATCTTTTGGTTATCGAACTGTGCTTCGGCTTCATAGATAGTAGCATCCTTCTTGATGAAGGCAAAATTATTTTTGTTCTCGTCCAACACAAGTATATCTCGCGCAAGCGTTCCGCCGATCGAAATGCTGGCTTCATGCGCATGTTGGGAAAGCCAGTGCGTGATACCATTCTCCGTCAACAACCCAATCACTTTTCCGTTTCCATCCTTGATTGGAAATTGGGTCAGATCGGTGTTTCGGATAGTTTCAAGGACTGCAGGAAGCGGGGTCGTTTCCTTGAAAAATTTCACATCATTCGACTTGATATCAAAAGTGGTTTTCGGTTTCAACAGTTGGTTGTGGATTGCTTTAATCATATTCAGCGCCGCCTCGTTGACGAGCACCAGATCGCTCTGGTTTCCATGGCTCAAGAAGTTACGCAGATCCCCTAATATCTGGAAGTCATCCCGTACCCTTTTCACATAGCTGTCGTAGCGCGCGGCGTTATCCACCAACTCGTAAAAGCTGTAGTAGGATTTCCCGCGGTCGGGCTTGTATTCCTTGTTGAAGAAACTCTCGATATCATTGAAATAACCCATAAACGCTTCGTTATTGCTCTTCAATTGCCTTCACCTCTCTCAAACTGCTCTCGTTATGCTTATATTCTAACAATTCGCAGCGGGAAATACGAATCCAAAGCCTTTCATCCAAAAAAGCCTGCTGCAAAAGTTCCTCACGTTGGCCTCCGAATAATTCCCGGCGTATAATGAGCATATGACCGAAAAGAACGGAGGAAATGATATGACAACAGCGAATATCATGCTTTATGTAGAGGATGTAGAGGCGAATGCCGATTTTTGGAAACAATATCTCGCTTTCAAAGAAGTCGACCGCTTTGACTTTGGTGATTCCATCAGTATTGTGCTTGCCGTGAATCCTACGTGCAATCTGCAGCTGTTCGACATTGATTTCATCAAAAAGAATTCACCGGAAGTGGCATCCAACAAGCCTTCCTTGTTATTCGACATCTCTGATTTCGAAGGGCTGTACGCGCGTTTCAAGGAAAACGACGAGACAGTCGGCGAAATCATCGAAATGGGCGGCGCCAGGACCTTCAACTTCCCCGACAGGGACGGCAACTACTACGCCGTTCGGGAAGCGGCTGAATAAACGGACCACGCACTCCGTACCGCATCATCAACATAAAGAACCACCGGATCCGAGGGCAAAATGCCTTGAATCCGGTGGTTATTTCGTTATTCAGGACCCTCGTTTCACTCCGAAAGATAAATCAGCCGGATGCCATCCGGATCGATCCGTTCGAATGTATCCAATCTAAACTTCCGGATTCGCTGATCCGGACTGCTCCCGAACTCGAACAGTGAAACAGAATTGGAAACGCCTTCGACAAGCGGGGCGATGATAAGGCTGATTTCATCGACTAATCCTTCACTCGCGAACGACCCATTCACGAAGCCGCCACCGACCAGCATGAAGGTCTGAATGCCAAAATGTTTATGAAGCTTATCCAAGGCAACCGTCATCGACAACGGTTTAATCTCCCCCGCAAAAATGTAGGAAACCCCCACTTTCCTGAGATGGGCCAGATACCGATCAGAGACCACCTCGCTCAAGATTGTGACGATGTGATCGCCTTTTCTTTCCGGGTACTCGTCACCGATTACATTCGTTTGCCAGCCGAGTTTCCCTTCCGGATCGACCGCGATTGCGTAAGAGCTGAATGCATCCGGATGAATATAGTCTTCCCTCGGGATAGCTTCATCCGGGTATGCGGACAGGTCCACTTTATTCCCGAATGTGATGTGCTGCTCGAACGTGATTCGCCCGCAGATCCAATTGTCCGAACCGTAAGTTTGTAGCGTCCCCTCATAGGCATTCCCGTACGGCCCGAACTCTGGCGCACCCAAATAATGCCCCGCCGCACGCCCGTCTATCGACATCGCCATATGACAAATCACTCTGTAAGGTCTGTTCATTTTATTTTCCTCCGTTCCGAATCTTCATTGCTGATTCCATCATACCCCCTTGAAGTAAGGTCAAGTCAAGAAGAAAGCAATCAGATACCGCTAGAATCGGTAGCCCCTCCAAAATGTATCCTCAGCTCCGGGGAGGCTCCCCTCGCCGGAGGACAACGGTAACTTTCGGCACCTTCTCCGGCGAGGATATCCTCATCGGAGAACAACTAAAAACGCAAGCCGAACTCCGGCCAAGCCTCCGCTCGCCGGAGCTGAGAGTCGAAAAGCCGTTCACAAATATTTTTCCGCCATACAAAAGTTTCCAAATGAAAAAGCCGCCTCAAATGAGACGGCTGCCATACTTATTTATGCTTATTCCCCGATCAACGCGATGATTTCATCCAATACAGCTTCCCCGTCCAGGATCTCGTAATTTTCCTTCGAAATCAGCTTGTAAGGTACTGCTTTATAGGTCAGAAAATCCTTCAGTCGCGCGATTTCGTATTTGGATTGCGGGCCGATCATCAGGGCATCGATCGATTGGCTTTGGATCGCTTGTTCCGCGATGATCGCCGGTGCGGAGTAGACATGGATGTCCAGTCCCCTTTCATCCGCCGCGTTCTGCACATTCTTCACCAGCAAGCCGGTCGTGATGCCTGCCGTACAAATCAATAAGGCTGTCTTTTGTTCGGTCATCTGCTTCAACCCCTTATGCTGCTTTCTTTTTCTTGTTGTAGATATCCAGGACGACGGCCAGCAACAAAATCAGACCTTTGATCGCTTGCTGCCAGTCGACACCGACACCGAGAATGGACATCCCGTTATTCAAGACACCCATAACCAAACCGCCGACGATTGTGCCCACGATGGTTCCGATCCCGCCTGAAGTGGAGGCTCCGCCGAAGTATACGGCTGCCATCGCATCCAATTCCATGGAATTACCCGCTTGCGGTGTGGCCGCATTCAGACGCGCAGCCAAGATAAGGCCAGCCAAAGCAGCCATCGCACCCATGTTCACGAATACCCAGAAAGTGATTTTTTTCGTTTTGATACCAGACAATTCTGCCGCTTTACGGTTTCCGCCGGTTGCGTAGATTTGGCGTCCCGCAACGGTTTTGTTCGTCAAGAACGCATAGGCTGCTACGATGACTCCCAAGATGACTAAAATGACAGGATAGCCTTGGTAAGATGCGAAGATGTAAGTCACTCCGATCATTACCACTGCTGTCATGACTGCTTTCAGCGTGAAAGCGTTCATCGATTCCACTTCGAACAGATTATTTTTGCGTTTTTCACGTGTGCGCCATTGGCCGAAAACGAGCGCTGCGGCGATGAGGACGCCCAGGATCATCGTCAATAGATGGATACTGCTGTCCGTCAGATCAGGCAGGTAGCCTGTAGAGATTTTTTGGAATATTTCCGGGAAAGGCGCCAATGATTGCCCGCCCAGCACGACCTGTGTCAGGCCACGGAACATTAACAGTCCCGCCAACGTGACGATGAAAGCCGGGATGCCAAAGTACGCTACCCAGTAACCTTGCCAAGCGCCGATGATCGCTCCGATCGCGATGCAGAGTGGCACCGCCAACCAAGGGCTAATGTTCCAATTCACCATCAAGATGCCGGAGATGGCGCCTACGAAAGCCATCACAGAACCGACAGAGAGATCGACATGTCCCAATAAAACTACTAACAACATGCCCGCTGCCAACACCAGAATATGACTGTTCTGAAGCACGATGTTCGTGATGTTCAACGGCCGCCAGAAGATGCCGTCCGTCATGAGCTGAAAAGCAATCAGCAGGCCGATCAGAATAATGACCATACTGTATTTACTGAAAATATCAAGCGCCTTTGTTTTTAGATTCATTGTTTGCTTTTCTTTTTTAATACCGTTTGTCGTTTCCATCTATAGCACACCTTCTTCTTCCCTAGTCATTAGATTCATCAGCGATTCTTGGTTTGCATGTTCGCGTAAAACCTCACCTGTGAATTTACCGTCATTCATCGTGTAGATGCGATCGCACATTCCCAAGATTTCAGGCAATTCGGACGAGATGATGCAGACGCATTTGCCTGCAGCCGCCATCTCCTCGATGATGGTGTAGATTTCGTATTTGGCACCGACGTCGATTCCGCGTGTCGGTTCATCCAGGAACAGGACATCAGGCTCCGTCATCAGCCATTTGGCAAGGACGACCTTCTGCTGGTTCCCCCCGCTGAGGCTGCTGACTTTTTGGTAAATGGAGCTCGTCTTCGTTCGCATTTTTTTGCGGTATGCCTCGGCTATCTGGACTTCTTTTTCTTTATCCAGGACGCCTTTTTTGCTGATTTTCCCTAAGCTTGCGATTGTCGTGTTCTCGCGGATGTCCATCAAGAGATTCAATCCCAGTGCTTTCCGGTCCTCGGATACATAAGCAAGCCCATTTTCGATGGCTGCCGGCACATCCTTGACCGAAATTTCCTGTCCTTCTTTAAAAACTTTGCCGGAAATGTTGCTGCCATAGGAACGCCCGAAGACGCTCATCGCAAATTCGGTCCGGCCTGCCCCCATCAATCCGGCAATCCCGACGATTTCGCCCTTGCGGATCTTGAAATTAATTTTGTCGTTCATGACGCGGTGCGCATCAATCGGATGATGGACCGTCCAATCCTTCACTTCAAAGTAAACGTCGCCCAAGTTCGGATGGCGTTCGGGATAACGGTTCGTCAAGTCCCTTCCGACCATACCGCGGATGATGCGTTCCTCGTTGATGGCCTCTTTTTCCAGCGTTTCGATCGTTTTGCCGTCACGCAGGATGGTGATACGGTCGGCCACGTTGACGATCTCATTCAACTTATGGGAAATGATGATGGATGTGATCCCTTGCCTTCTGAATTCCTTGATCAGCTCCAATAAATTGGCACTCTCTTCCTCATTCAGTGCGGCTGTCGGCTCATCCAAAATCAATAGGCGTACTGATTTCGAGAAGGCTTTCGCGATTTCGACCAATTGCTGCTGCCCAACCCCAATCTGGGAAACGAGCGTATTGGGATTCACTCTCAATCCGACTGTCTTCAGCAGATTGGTTGTCTTCTTTTCCGTCAAATCCCAGTCGATGATGCCATACTTCGCCTGTTCATTACCGAGGAAAATATTTTCACTTACGGACAGATACGGGCTGAGCGCCAACTCCTGGTGGATGATGACGATGCCTTCATTTTCGCTGTCCTTGAGATTTTTGAATTTGCAGGGCTCGCCGTTGTAGACGATATCCCCTTCGTAGCTCCCGTAAGGATACAACCCGCTCAACACATTCATCAGCGTTGATTTCCCTGCGCCATTTTCGCCGCATAGGGCATGGATTTCGCCACGCTCAATTTTCAGATTTACATCACTCAAAGCCCGGATGCCAGAAAATTCTTTGACGATATTCCGCATCTCCAATATATAATCCGCCATGATACCCCTCCTCTATGGAAGAGACCTCCTTGGCGTCGCAAAGGAAGTCTCGATTATTCACCTTTTTATAAGCCTAAATCTTTTTCAGAATAGTAGTCTGTATCGATCAATTCCGCTTGGTAATTTTCTTTATCGACTGAGACCGGATTAGCCAGATAAGTCGGTACGATTTTCACGCCGTTGTCATACGTTTCTGTATCGTTTACAGGCACTTCTTCCTCGTTGAAGATTGCTTCAATCATTTCGATTGTGTTTTGAGCCAAGATACGCGTATCTTTGAAGACCGTTTGTGTCTGTTCGCCGGCAATGATCGATTTAACGCCTGCTTGGGTTGCATCTTGACCTGTGATGACCGGCAGTGGTTTGTCGTCTGAACCATAACCTACACCTTTCAAGGAAGAAATGATTCCCAAGCTGATCGGATCGTAAGGAGACAAGACCGCATCCAATGTTTTGTCGGTGTAGTTGGCGCTCAATAAGTTATCCATCCGCGCTTGTGCAGTCGATCCATCCCAACGCAGGGTTGCGATCTGGTTGAATTTCGTTTGTTCGGAAGGGATGACCAATTGGCCGCTGTCGACGTATTGTTGGAACACGGACATCACGCCGTTGTAATTGATCAAGGCGTTGTTGTCATCCGGAGAGCCGCCGAACAATTCGACATTGTACGGGCCTTCGCCTTCGCTCAAGTTCAATGCATCTTCAACATAGGAAGCCTGAAGCACACCCACTCCGAAATTATCGAAAGTTGCATAATAATCCACGTGTTCGGAATTCATCAACAAACGGTCGTAAGCGATGACTTCGATACCTTCGTCCGCTGCTTTTCCAAGCACATCCGTCAAGGCGGAACCGTCAATGGAAGCGATTACCAAAACATCCACGCCTTTTGTGATCATGTTTTCGATTTGGGCTACTTGGTTTTCTACTTTGTCCTCACCGTATTGAAGGTCCGTTTTATAGCCCAGCTTCTCCAACTCGGTAACCATGTTGTTGCCGTCCGCAATCCACCTCTCGGCTGACTTAGTCGGCATCGCGATTCCTACATAACCGGCATCCCCTGTAGATGCTTCCCCGTCGCCGCAAGCACCTAGCGCTACTGCGGATAATAACGTTGCTGCTGTAAGAAAACTTTTCTTCCAATTTAATTTCATCCCTGATTCCTCCACTGCTGTTTTATTTGATATACGTATTGTACCGTTATCAGATACCGCTTACATTCACTATTTTTTCCACTTTCTTGATATTTTTACTGATTTGTATCCGTTTCCATATAGATTTTTTCCGATTTTCTTTGTTTTTTTTCGAAGGCCCCATAAACTGTGCTAAACTATTCGATGGTAGCGTTTCATTTTGGTTATATATAGGAAGGAAGTTCCCGCCATGAAGTATCTATTGCATTTGCTCCTCCTGCTCTTTATTGTCGGCGGCTGCGCGAACAGCCCTGATGCGGAAGAAGATCCAGGGAACATCGTCATCGGATTCTCGCAATCCGGAACGGAGAGCAATTGGCGCAAGCGCCACACAGAATCTATAAGAGAAGAATTGGATAAAGAAGGCTACGAAGTGCTGTACCGGAACGGCTTCATGAACCAAGACCGCCAAATCCAGGACATACGGACCTTCATTGCCTATAAAGTGGATATGATTGTCTTCACGCCGATCGTGGAAGATGGTTGGGATGCTGTTCTGTTGGAAGCAAAAGATGCGGGCATACCCGTTATCGTTGTCGACCGCCATATCCGCACAGCGGAAGAGAATCTGTTTCTGACGCACATCGGTTCCAGCTTCAAGGCTGAAGGAAACCGAGCGGGACTCTACATCACCAATCATTTCCAAAACAGCTCCCAGTCCTCCGTGAAGATTTTGGAAATGAAAGGGCTTGCGAATACTTCGCCAACCAATTTCCGCAGTGAAGGGTTCATGGAAGTGATCAGCCGCGATTCGCGGATATCCATCGCAGCCTCCTTGGAAGGGGACTTTATCCGTTCCAAGGCGAAGGATGTCTTCCGGCAATACATCGAGGAGAACGGTTGGGAAGACATCGATGTCCTCTACAGCCATAACGACGAGATGACACTCGGCATGCTGGAAATCATGGAAGAAAACGGCATCGTCCCCGGTCAGGACATCCTCATCGTCACGATTGACGGCCAAGCCGAGATGATCGAAAACCTGCGCGCCGGCAGGGTCAATTGCGTCGTCGAATGCAATCCGAATGCAGGCTGGTATGTCCGCAACACCATCAAGCGTTATTTGAACGGCAATACCATCCCCGATGAAATCTATATGCCCGAAACGGTCTTCTCCGATAAAGGGAATCTCGACAGTATTCCGCCAAGGGACTATTAGGGAGGCCATATGATGGAAAAAATAGCCAGCATCAAAGATATTTTTCAGCAGACCAATCGACTGCTCTTCAGCATCACCCTGATTCCTTTGCTAGTGATCAGCATCTTTTACACACGCAATATTTTGATTTACCGCAATGCACTCGCAAACGTCGAAGAGGCGAATACCGTTTCCACCACCGTTCAGGAAAATGTTTTGGAGGAACTATGGGACTTGGTCTTCGGCCTCATCCAGGTCACCGATTACGAGTCCGGCAACGAGCTGGGAAAGGTGCGCCTGGCCATCGAAGAAATTCAGGCCAACACCACCACCGCAAAGGAAGCCGCCACACTGGATGTCGCTTTGCGGACCTTGGATACGTTGGATAATTACATTTCCGAGATGGAAAGCAATATCGCCAATGAACGGCCGTTCGCTGAAAATGAAGCCATCATGGTCCAAGTCGATGCCGTCACAGTGCTGCTTTATGCTATCCTGCAGGACTTTGTGCGCGTCGAAATCGAACTTGCGGGTAAAACCAGCGATGATATGCTTGTGTCGCTTTATTATCTGATCCTCTTTGAGCTCGTCATCGTCCTGATAATCGTCTACTATGCCCGGAAAAACAACCGCTTTTTGACGCAGCAGATCCAAGAGCCGTTGAACGACCTGATCGTCCTTTCCGAGGAGCTGTCGCAAGGCCATCTCGATTACCGTGCAGAAGAGCCGGAAGTCGCGGAGCTGCGCGTCGTAACAGAAAGCATGAATGACATGGCGCGGAATCTGCATGTGCTGATCGAAGAAAACGCCGTGAAGCAATTCGATCTGGCCCAAAGCGAGCTGCGTGTCCTGCAGGCGCAGATCACGCCCCACTTCATCTACAATACGCTGGATGCCATCCTGTCCTTGGCCGAGCAAGGCAACAGCGAGCAGGTGAAGACGATGACCTACGCCCTCTCCGATTTCCTGCGCATTTCCTTAAGCAAAGGTCAGGACTGGATCACAATCGAGAAAGAAATCCGCCACGTCGAAGATTACCTGACGATTCTGCAAATCCGCTACGGGGCCATGTTGACATTCGCCATCGACATCCCGGATGCCATCCTCCAGACGGAAGTGCTGAAGATGATCCTGCAGCCGTTGGTGGAAAATGCGGTCTACCATGGAACCAAGCATGTCCGCCGCGCCGGAAAAGTGACCGTTGCGGCGACCTATACGAATGACACGATCCAATTCTTCGTGACCGACAACGGCATCGGCATGGAGACGGAGCGGCTCCATGAAATCCAGGAACGCCTTGCTCAAGCCACCGTTGATGACTCCGGTGAAGGCGGGTATGGCCTTTACAACGTCCGGAAGCGACTGCTGTTGTATTACGGCAACACCGCTTCCCTCGCTATCGATAGCACCTACAGAAAAGGCACGACCGTCACAGTGACAGTACCGAAGATTACCTAAAAGGAGCGATCAAGCATGTATAAAGTCTTTATAGTCGAGGATGAACACCTGATCCGGGACAGCCTGCGGAACCAACTGCTGTCCCTCGCCGAAACACACCCGCTGATTTTTTCGGGGGAAGCCTCAGACGGGGAAATGGCATTGGCCTCGATCATGGATGTCAAGCCGGATATCCTGCTGACCGATATCCGGATGCCCTTCATGGATGGCCTCAGTCTGGCAAAGGAAGTACGGAAGATCTTCCCCTGG
The DNA here is from genome assembly GCF_003052295.1 of Trichococcus paludicola. Lineage (GTDB taxonomy): Bacteria > Bacillota > Bacilli > Lactobacillales > Aerococcaceae > Trichococcus > Trichococcus paludicola. Next base: position 176,618 of record NZ_QBLC01000005.1, on the reverse strand, counting down.
ATCCGCATCATCTTCATCAGCGGCTTCGATGATTTCGAATATGCGCGCACCGCCATCCAAGTGCAGGCGGACGCCTATCTTCTGAAGCCGATCAAAGACACCGAACTGGTCCAAACGCTGGAGGCTGTCATCTCGGTATTGGACAAACAAAAAGAACCCGTCACGGAACGGGATACGCATGCGGATAATTTCATCTTCGAGCTGAAAAAAAATCATTTCCTGAACGGCATCTTCCGCGGTGACTTATCGGTTCCGGAAGTGCTGCAGGAATCCGCCGCCTTGAAGCGTTCGGTAGTCGGAAAAAAGACCTGCGTCGTGTTGGCCACCAATCATTACGACAAAAATTTCGACGATTATTTCCGTTTCAGCAATTATCTGCATTTCCTTTTCGGAGCGGATGAGAGCATCATTTTCTCCAGCATCTCGTCGCGCTTCATCAAGTTTCTGTTGATGGACAGCGATACGGACAGGTTGTTGGAAAAGAGTTACCAGCTGGCCCAGACATTAGTCCATGAACTGAAGGACGAAGAAGCTGATGATTTGATTGTTTCAATCGGACCGATAATCGAACGGCTGAGCGAAATTCCGCAAGCCTATCGCTACACGCAGAACATGCTCCAGACTTACGGCGTGCTCCGGACTGAACGGATCATCAGCTACGAGGATGACATCAAGGACGGCGAAGTTTCCCCGACGAATCCTTTCAAACTCGATTTGGCCCAAAAAATTGCCCAGACCGAAGCCGATGAACTGGAGGAACTGGTACTGGAGCTTCAGGGAACGCCCGGTGATACCGAAGAACGCAACCGCCTCTTCCGCTTTTTCGTGCTGACCGAGCTGGGCCATCTTGTCCAAAAAAAGAAGCCCGGTTCGGAGCAACCTTTGCTTGAAAAGATGAACGACCTGGATCAACTGGCGGCGGTGGCGGCCGATGCAGCGGAATACACCCAAATCATTGAAAAGCTGTTGGCGTTTCTGATGGCGGCCCACATTAACCCTTCGATGGTGAAGTATCAGAGCGTCATCCAAAAAGCCTTGGGATTCATCAAGGAGAACTTCACCGATCCGGATATCTCCCTGAATGTCGTGGCCGATGCCGTAAACTTGAGTCCGTCGCATTTCAGCACCATCTTTTCGCAATCTTTGGGGCAGACTTTCATCGACTTCTTGACCGAATGCCGCCTGCAGCACGCGAAAGAGTTGTTGATCGGGACGGATGACAAGCTGTCCACCATCGCGATGGACATCGGCTACAACGATCCCAATTATTTCAGCTACCTCTTCAAAAAACGGGAAGGACAGACACCAAAAGAATTCCGCCGCGCAAACAGTAGAGCGTGATGAATCCCCTGCGAATCACAACGCATTTAAAAGAGCGCGAGAAAAGGAGCCACCCATTAAATTCGGGGCGGCTCCTTTTCTTTACAGCGAAACTTCCTACACCGGTCGCTGTTCCTTGGCGACTTGCGAAGGCGCGGTTCCGTAGTATTTTTTGAACAGTTTGCTGAAGTGGTACGCATCCTGATAGCCGACAGCCTGTGCGACTTCTTTGATGGTCCACTCTTCCTGCTTCAGCAGTTCCCTCGCATGCTTCAGGCGCACGTGGATCAGGTAATGGATTGGGCTCAATCCGGTCGCTTCCTTGAAGATCTTTGAAAGATGAGCCGGACTGACGAAGAGTTGCTGCGCCAGTTGTTCCAGCGTGATTTCTTCGGAATGGTGGTTTTCCAAATAATAAACGGCATGGTTCACCAGATGCTGTTGGCGCATAGCCGTTTGAGAAAGCGCCGTGGGAAGTGTATTGTCGGACCCGTCGTCCTCCAAACTCCGCAGCAACAACCCCAGCATCTCCAATATCAGCCCTTTCCCCATCAACTGATATTCACTCCGCTGTTCGTTGAACTCTTTCGTCACTTGCCATGCTTTAGCCATGAAGGCATCCGCATAACAGCCCAAATCCAGCAAAGCGCGCTTGTTCGGGAAATGATTGCGCGGAAGACCGTTAAGCGAAAGGTTCGTAAGGCCGATATGCAGCTGATGAGAAAATGTGCCCTCTTTTTGACTTTCCGCATGTTTGACGCCCGGATTGAAGAGCATGACGGTGCCGGTTCCCAAGTCCTGCCGTTCTCCGTCCACCAGGTAATCGGCTTCCCCTTCCAGGATGATGCTGATTTCCAGGAAGTTGTGGCTGTGCGTTTTGGAATAGTTTCCGGCTTCGTTCAAGGGATCGAAAGCGTACAGAATTTCAGGATTGAATGTTTGTACGTGTGTATAGGCCATCGCAAAAGTCCTTTCTGTTAATTACCCTTATATTGTACAGGAATCTGACGAAGAAAATCCATTCTCATTCCTCCAAAAAGCAGTAACCTGTTAACATACACTTTTTTTGAGGAGGACTGTTATATGAATCATTATCAATGGATTTGGCGCTATGCCCAAGCATACAAATCCAAAGGCTTACTGGCTTTATTATTTATTTTCCTGAATGCCCTCCTGATCATCGTCAACCCGCTCTTAGCTGGGGAATTGGTCGACAAAGTCATCGATGGTGGACAGGATGACTTGTTGGTGCCTATTTTGGCGATCATGATCGGCATCACGCTCTTCCGGACGACAATCCGCTACAGCTACCAGATGCTGTTTGAGCGGATTGGCCAAAATACGCTCTTCGTACTGCGCCAAGACATGTACCGGAAACTGCAGGAGCTGGATTTCGACTTCTTCAACCATACCCGTGTCGGGGACATCATGGCTCGGATGACCGGGGATACCGATGCCATCCGCCACTTTGTCTCCTGGGTCACCTACAATATCTTGGAAAGCATCCTCTGGTTCGTGATGGCCATTGCAGTCATGGGCACGATCCACTTTCCGCTGATGCTGTCGTTGGTGGCGGTCACGCCGATCATCTTCATCCTGACGCAAAAGATGTCCCGGGAAGCGTTCCCGCTGTTTTTTCAAATCAGGGAAAGCTTCTCCCGGCTGAATTCGATGGTGGAAGAAAACATCGGCGGCAACCGCATAGTCAAAGCATTCGCAAGGGAAGAGCATGAAATCGAAAAATTCACGAAGCACAATGAGGATTTCAAGCGCCGCAACCTGGATTCCGCAGCCGTATCCCGCACGTATCTTCCTTGGCTCGACGGCTTCGCGGGAACATTAAATGCAATCGCCTTGGTGCTCGGCGGCTTGTATGTCATCCGCGGGGAAATGTCCATGGGAGATCTGGTCGCCTTCAATGGTTTCCTCTGGATGCTGAATATGCCAATGCGCATGAGCGGTTGGCTCATCAATGATGTGCAGCGTTTCTCCGCTGCTTGCGTCAAAATCCGCGACATGCTGGACACAGAGGCCCGGATTCCGATTATGGATGCCGAGGAGCAACAGCACATCAAGGGAAACGTCATGTTCGACGATGTCTCTTTTGCCTTCTCCGATGATCCTGAAACGGATATCCTGTCGCATGTCTCCTTTACAGTCGGTCCCGGACAGACGTTGGGAATTTTGGGCGAAACCGGCTCAGGCAAGACGACACTCGTCAATTTAGTCGGAAGATTCTACGATCCGACTTCGGGAACCGTCCTTATCGACGGCAAAAACGCCAAGGAGTACCCGGTCCGCCAATTGCGGGAAAACATCGCCATGGTCATGCAGGACGTCTTTCTGTTTTCGGATACGATTGAAGACAACATTGCTTTCGGAAATCCCCTGGTGGACCGCTCGTATATCCAGCAGATGGCCCGGATTGCCGATGCGGACGGCTTCATCACCAGCATGCCCCAAGGATACGCCACTATCATCGGCGAACGAGGAGTAGGCTTATCGGGAGGGCAAAAGCAACGCATTTCCTTAGCCCGAGCGTTGGCGAAGGATCCAGCCATCTTGATTTTGGATGACACCACTTCCGCTGTGGACATGGAAACTGAATCGAAAATCCAACAGGAATTATTCGGCTTGACGGAAAACAAAACAACCTTCATCATCGCCCACCGGATTTCGTCGGTGCGGGATGCAGATTTGATCCTGATGATGGAAAAAGGCCAAGTCGTTGAACAAGGAACCCATGCGGAACTTTTGGCCGAGCGCGGCAAATATTATGACGTTTACTGCAAGCAACTCGGATTGACGGGAGGGGAAACCAATGGCACGCAATACGTATGATGTCGATGAAAGCTTAGAGCAAGAATTCAATTGGGGCCATTACCGGCGCTTAGCCGGCTATATCCGCCCTTACAAAAAATCAATTTCAAAGATATTGGCTGTCATCATTCTGGCGAACATCGCCGGAATGGCAGGTCCTTATTTCACAAAAATCGCAATCGATGACCTGATACCAGCAGGAAACGTGCAACAGTTGCTGGGACTGGGCGGCATCTTCATCCTTTCCCTTGTCCTGATCGGCGGGTGCATGCGCTACCGGATCTACGCCATCACCGAAGTCGGCCAGGACATTCTGAAGGACATGCGTTACGACATTTTTTCGCATCTGCAGCGGTTGCCCTTCGCCTACTTTGACAACCGGCCCCACGGCAAGATCCTGATCCGCGTAGTCAATTACATCAATACGCTGAGCGACCTGTTGAGCAACGGCCTCATCAATTTGATATCGGACCTTTTCAACGTAGTGATCACGTTAGTCTTCATGTTCCTCATCGATGTGCGCTTGACCTTATACAGTATGGCCTTGCTGCCGGTTCTGTTCGGATTGGTGCTGTTCATCAAAAAGCGTCAGCGGATAGCTTTTCAGATATTGAGCAACAAACAGTCCAATCTTAACGCCTATATTCACGAAAGCATTTCGGGAATCAAAATAACCCAATCCTTTGCCCGCGAACAGGTCAATTATGACATCTTCAATGAAGTGAGCGAGGAATACCGGACGTCGTGGATGAAAGCCGTCAAAATTCAATTCTTGATGTGGCCGGGTGTTCTGAATATTTCAGTCATAACGACCTGTTTGATTTATTTTGTAGGCATCCGCCAGCTCGGCGTATCCGTAACGACAGGAACATTGATCGCCTTCATCGGCTACATCAATAATTTCTGGAATCCCGTCATCAACATCGGAAACTTCTATAATTCCTTGATCACAGCGACGGCCTACCTGGAACGCATCTTCGAAACACTGGACGAGGTACCTTCCATCCAGGATGCGCCGACCGCGTATGAACTGCCCTCGGTCTCCGGAGCAGTGGACTTCGAAGATGTCACCTTCCGCTATGAGGATGGCAAAGATATTTTGCATAAGGTCAACTTCCATATTGAACCGGGCCAGAGCATCGCTTTGGTAGGACCGACGGGAGCAGGTAAGACGACCATCATCAACCTGTTGACCCGCTTCTATGACATCAACGAAGGCAGCGTTAAAATCGATGGCCATGATGTCCGCGAAGTCACGCTCCACTCCTTACGCAGCCAGATGGGCGTCATGCTGCAGGATACTTTCATCTTTTCCGGTACGATTCTGGAAAATATCCGCTACGGAAAGCTGGATGCTACCGAGGAGGAAGTGATCGCCGCCGCAAAAGTAGTACGCGCACATGACTTCATCAAACATCTGAAGGACGGCTACCATACCGTTGTGGAGGAGCGCGGCAGCACCCTTTCGGCTGGCCAACGGCAATTGCTTTCCTTTGCGCGGGCCTTGCTTGCCGATCCGAAGATCCTGATCCTCGATGAAGCGACCGCCAGCATCGACACCCGGACAGAGGAACTGCTGCAGGAAGGTCTCCAGAAACTTCTGAAAGATCGGACTTCCTTCATCATCGCCCACCGGCTGTCCACGATCAAAAACAGCTCCCAGATCTTCTACGTGGCAGGCGGCAACATCGCCGAAGCAGGCACCCACGAAGAGCTAATGGCCCAAAAAGGCTTGTATCACCATCTCTACCAATCCCAATACGACCTCCTGCAGGCCGTGTGACGAACTGAAGCTGTCCCGTTTGGGGCAGCTTCTTTGTTCCTCAAAATCAGGAAATATCCGAAAAAGATGCGCTGCCGACCGTTGGAGCAACTGCTCCAAGGCCGGGAACGCATCTTTTGATTATTAAACGGGATCTCTTACGTTAGTCCGCTTTGTTTGCAATCAGTTCTTTGGCTGCTGCCGCACCTTCCAGTGCTTCCCATTTCCATTCCATGACTTCCGCAATGTCCTCGCCGTTCTCGCGGATGAAGCGGTGGTGGAAGTCCACCGTTTCCGTCATCCTTTGCGAAAAGACTGCCGCTTCTTCGCCATAGACAGCATTAGCCGCATCCTGCGCCAAGTGGAAACGATCCATTTCGGACAACACACGCATGTCGAACGGTGTCGTGATATCCCCGTTCTCACGGTAACCGTGGATGTGCAGGTTATGGTTATGACGATCAAAGAAGATGTCACGGATCAAGCCTTCGAAGCCGTGGAAGGCAAAGACGATCGGTTTGTCCGCCGTGAAATAGGCATCGAAGGCTTCGTCGCTCAAGCCGCGCGGATCCACATCCGGATGACGCAGTTTCAACAGATCCACAATGTTGATGAAACGGATCTTCAATGCCGGGAACTGCTTATGCAGAATCGTAACGGCGGCAAGTGCCTCCAGGTTCGGTTCCGTTCCCGCTGCTGCGATCACGACATCTGGTTCTTCGTCTCCGCAAGTCGAAGCCCAATCGATCACTTTCAAGCCATCCTTGACCAATATTTCCGCTTCTTCAGCAGAGTAGAATTGCGGACGCGGGTGTTTCGAAGACACGATCAGATTGATCTGTTCCTCGGAAGCCATCGTTTCCGCCATCACGGCCATCAAGGAGTTCGCATCCGCCGGCAAGTATTCCCGGATAAATTCCGGTTTCTTCTCAGCCAAGTGCGTCAACAAACCTGGATCTTGATGGGTGTAGCCGTTATGGTCCTGTTGGAAAACTGTCGATGTTGCGATCAGATTCAGGGACGGATAGTGTTTGCGCCACGTCTGTTCTTTGGCTTTGCGCAACCATTTGAAATGTTGGGTGATCATCGAGTCCACCACGCGCAGGAAGGCTTCGTAACTGGCGAAGAAACCATGACGCCCAGTCAAGACATACCCCTCCAGGAATCCTTCTGCTTGGTGCTCGGACAATTGTGAATCGATGACACGGCCGGATGGGGATAACCATTCGTCATAAGCAGGATCGATTGCTTCCATCCAGACGCGATTCGTTACCTCAAAGACTTTGTTCAGGCGATTCGATTTGGTTTCATCCGGTCCGAAGATGCGGAAATTATCCGGATTGTCCACGATCAGATCGCGTGCAAAGTTGCCGAATTCGATCATATCCTGGGCAATGACTGCGCCTGGAACGGTCGTGTCGACGGCATACTGCTTCCAATCCGGAATGACGAGCGGTTTCGGATCGATGCCGCCATTTGTGATTGGATTCATAGCCATCCGTCGGTCACCTTTCGGTGCCATCTCTTTCAATTCAGCCACCAGTTGGCCATCGGCACTGAATAGCTCTGCGGGACGGTAGGACTGCATCCAATCCACTAGCGCATCAATGTGTTCCATGTGGTGTGCATCCACTGGAATCGGCACTTGGTGGGCACGGAAACCGCCTTCTATCGGTTCGCCGTCCCACGTTTTCGGACCCGTCCAGCCTTTCGGTGTGCGGAAAATGATGACCGGCCAAGCCGGCATCTTCGCTTCGGCAGCGGAGCCTTTGCGGGCTTCGGTTTGGATCGCTTTTATCTTTTCAACAGCTGTATCCAACACTTGCGCCATGATCGGATGCACCGCTTCCGGTTCGGTTCCTTCCACGAACAACGGCTCCCAGCCCATGCCCCCAAAGTACTGCGTCAATTCTGCGTTCGATTTGCGGTCCAGGATCGTCGGATTGGAGATCTTGCCGCCGTTCAGGTATAAGATCGGCAAAACGGCCCCATCCGTGACCGGATTGATGAACACATTCGAGAACCAACCAGCCGCCAACGGACCGGTTTCAGCTTCCCCGTCACCAACAACAGTCGCTGCGATCACTTCCGGATTGTCGAAGATAGCGCCTGTTGCATGGGAAAGCGAATAGCCGAGTTCGCCGCCTTCATGGATCGATCCGGGTGTTTCCGGTGCCGCATGGGAAGCGACCCCACCAGGGAAGGAGAATTGTTTGTAGAGTTTCGTCAACCCTTCCAGATCTTCGGTGATTTCAGGATAGATTTCCGTGTAGGAGCCGTCCAGATAGGAGTTCGAAACCATGACCTGACCGCCATGTCCCGGCCCTTCAACATAGAACATATTCAGGTCATATTTGTTGATGACGCGGTTCAAGTGGGCATAGATGAAATTCTGTCCGGAGATCGTTCCCCAGTGGCCGATTGGATGAAGCTTCACATCGGTTTCCTCGATTGGGCGTTGCAGCAAGGGATTGTCCTTCAGGTACAATTGTCCTACGGAGATGAAATTAGCGGCGCGCCAGAAGGCATCCACCTTGTCCAGATATTCTTTTGAATCAAATGCAGTCATTTTTTTTTGCTCCTTTTCAGTTATATTATTGAAAACGCTTGCTACACCTTTCACAAACGTCCTCCAAAAAATCGGTTTGACGATCTTCTGTCAAACCGACCGATAGACTATTTGATTAAGGCTACTTCAAGACCGACCAGTTTTGCCCAAGCCAGAATCTGATCTGTGCTTAAACTCAATGAAACGACAGTGTGGTGACCGCCGCCAGCTTCGATCCAAGCGCGGATACCGTCATGGAAATTAGGTTTCACTTCCCATAGGACGCGTGCGACTGGAAGGTTTGGAGCTGCTTCAGTCGGTTCAAAAGCAACAACTTCATTCACCAACAATTTGTAGTGCGTTCCGAAGTCAGCCATTGAAACGACAACGCCTTCCCCTGCTTTGCCGTCGAAGACAAGGCGAGCAGGCTCTTCACGGTTCCCCATCGATAATGGTGCGATCAAAATTTTCGGTTTGTTGACTGCCAGTCCTGGATCGACCTCCAACATATGCGACTGCAGAATCGCTTCTCTGCCTTCAGCCATTTCATATGTGTAGTCTTCCATGAAGCCGGTGTCGATGTTGTGGGACATGATCTTCATCAAACGGTCGATTGCTGCTGTTTTCCAGTCGCCTTCGCCTGCGAATCCGTAGCCTTCTGCCATCAAGCGTTGTACTGCAAGACCCGGTAGTTGTTGCAGGCCATGCAGATCTTCAAAGTTTGACGTAAAGGCAGTGTAGCCGCCCGCTTCCAAGAAACGACGGATACCGATTTCTTGACGTGCCTGCACTTTGACATGCGCTTCCCATTTGCCTTGTTCATAATCGCCATAGTCGCAATCATACAAATCTTTGTATTCATTGAACAAAGCATCGACTTCTGCATCTTCGACCGCATCGACATAGTCCACTAGATCCCGGATACCGTAGTAATCGACTGTCCAACCGAATTGGATCTGCGCTTCCACTTTGTCGCCTTCCGTCACGGCAACGTTACGCATGTTATCGCCGAAACGCGCCACTTTGATGGAGAAGCTTTCGTTGTAAGCTACCGCAACGTCCATCCATTCCGCGATTTGGGTTTGGACATTTTCACGTTCCCAATAGCCGACAACGACTTTGTTGTTCTTTTTCAAGCGCGCATTGATGAAGCCGTACTCGCGGTCGCCGTGTGCTGCTTGGTTCAAGTTCATGAAATCCATATCGATTGTTGCCCATGGAATGCTTTCGTTGAATTGCGTTGCCAGATGCAACAACGGTTTTTGCAGCAATTTCGTGCCGCGGATCCACATTTTGGCTGGCGAGAAGGTATGCATCCAAGTGATGACACCTGCCACTTCATCACGGTAATTCACTTCTTTCATGATCTTCGTGATTGTATCGGGCGTTACTGCCAATTCCTGCAACACAAGCGGATAAGGCAGTTTGCCGCTATTGTTGAGGCTTTCCACGATTACCGCTGCATTGTTTTTTACTGTTTGCAAAGCTTCTTCACCGTATAAATGTTGTGAACCGACAACGAACCAAAATTCTTTTTTTCCTACTTCTAACATATCTTCAGCTCCCCTATTTTTTTTGCCCGTAATAGGCGTTTTCTCCGTGTTTTCGCAAATAATGTTTATCCAGAATGCGTTGCGGCAATTCCTCCGCGAAGGCATTCAATTGACGGGCGAACAGATTGGTTTTGCAGACCTCATCCAACACGACCGCATTCAGTACTGCACCCTTGGCGTCCTTGGCCCAAGTGAAGGGTCCGTGCCCATGCAGCAATACACCGGGAACTTCCATCGGTTTGATGCCGCGTTCGCGGAAAGTTTCCACAATGGCGTTTCCTGTTTCTTCCTCGTAACCACGATCGATTTCCGCCTGCGTCAAGAACCGGGCGCAAGGAACCGTACCGTAAAAGGTATCGGCGTGTGTCGTACCCATGGCCGGCACATCCAATCCGGCTTGCGCCCAAATCGTGGCCCAAGTCGAATGCGTATGCACAACAGCTCCGATTTCCGGGAATTCTTTGTAAAGAACGGCATGCGTCGGCATGTCGGATGACGGGTTCAGCTCCCCTTCGATGACGTTGCCGTCAAAGTCGCAAACGACCATATCGCTCGCCTGCATGTCGTCATAGCCGACCCCGCTGGGCTTGATGACGAATAAGCCTTTTTCGCGGTCGACTGCACTCACGTTTCCCCACGTGTATTTGATCAGTCCTCGTTCCGGCAGTTCCAGATTGGCTTGAAAAACTTCTTCTTTTAATTGTTCCAGCAAGATGTTTCCTTCCCTTCTATCTCAAATTCAAATGATCGACTGCAGCTTGCTCGATCGCCAGTCCTTTTTGGTAACGTTCGATGAAGATTCCGAAACCTTCAACATCGCGCGCATCGGGTGCAATCGTAACGCCTTCATCGGCACCGAATACTTTCTTGTCCAAAAATGTATCCAAAGTCTCTGTCGTTTCTTTGCGGTCCATGTAAGCAGCCAACAATGCGATGCCCCATGCGCCGCCTTCCCCTGCGGTCTCCATGACGGTGACCGGTGCGTCCATGACGGCAGCCAATACTTTCTGGCCGACTTCTGGGGTCTTGAAGATACCGCCGTGACCGACGATTTTATCGATTGCGACATGTTCCTGTTTCAGGATATTCATGCCAATCTTCATGGCGCCAAAAGCAGTGAAGAGGTGCACGCGCATGAAGTTGGCCAAGTTGAAGTTGCTTTCCGGTGTGCGGACAAACAACGGCCGTCCTTCCGCCAAATGGGTGATGTTCTCGCCCGAGTAATAACCGTAGGAGAGCAATCCGCCGCAATCGGCATCTCCTTCAAGAGCCTTATTGAATAGAGTGGCGAATAATTTGTCCGTATCAATCGCGAAACCGGCTGCCTCGCTGAATTCCCGGAAAAGTTTGACCCAGGCGTTGATATCGGATGAGCAGTTATTGGTATGGACCATCGCAACCAGGCTGCCTGCCGGTGTCGTCACGAGATCGATTTCAGGATGCACTTCATTTAAGTCCTGCTCCAAGACGATCATCGCAAATGCCGAAGTCCCTGCAGATACGTTCCCGGTGCGCTCCGCCACGCTGTTCGTGGCGACCATGCCGGTTCCGGCGTCCCCTTCCGGCGCACACAACGGGATGCCCGCTTCGAGTGTGCCTGTCGGATCGAGGAGTTTGGCTCCCGCTTCCGTCAGCTTCCCAGCCGCGTCACCTGCCAACAATACTTCCGGCAGCAGATCCGCCAATTTCCAAGTCGCGCCTTTTTCTGCGACTAAAGCATCGAACTGACCAATCATCCGTTCGTCATAATTTTTCTTCTCGACATCAATCGGGAACATCCCGGAGGCATCACCGACTCCCAAAACCTTCTTGCCTGTCAGTTGCCAATGGATGTAGCCTGCCAAAGTCGTAAAGAAAGCGACTTCATTTGTATGTTCTTCCTTATTCAAAACCGCTTGATACAGGTGGGCGATGCTCCAGCGTTGCGGGATATTGTATTTGAACAGTGCGGTCAATTCCTTTTCGGCATCAGCCGTAGTGGCGTTGCGCCAAGTCCGGAACGGCACCAATAACTCATTTTCCTGATTGAACGCCATGTAGCCGTGCATCATCGCGCTGAAACCGATCGATCCGACTGTGGTCAATGTCACGCCGTATTTTTCTTTAACCTCGCGCGTCAGTTCTGCGTAGCTTGTTTGAAGGCCTTTCCAAATTTGTTCCAATGAATACGTCCAGATGCCGTCGACTAACTGATTTTCCCATTCGTAGCTGCCGGATGCGATCGGAGCGAAGCGGGAGTCGATCAGCACCGCCTTGATGCGGGTGGATCCGAATTCGATTCCGATGCTAGTCTGCCGCGATTCGATATCAGTGACTATCGCTTGTAACTTCTCAGTCAAAATATTTCCTCCTTTTTGCGGTGCACCCTTTCAGGATGCTGTCCGTTCTTCTTAGGCATATTATATTCTATATGTCCGTACATGTAAAGAGATAAATTGAATATTTGTCCGAACACAAAAAAAACAATGCACAATCGACTTCCTGTCGTTTGTGCATCGCTCCCTTCCGCAACGCAGCCTCAAGATCCACCAAAAACCTAATGCAGCAACAAAAAAGAAGCTATCCTGATTCAGAGATAGCTCCGTTCTCCAGTTATTGGATCCGTTTGACCGAATCGCGGATGATCAATTCCGGCTCGAATATTTTGTTGCCTGTCATTTCTTGCTGTACGGCCAGCATGATCCACTCGGCAGCGGCCTCGCCCAATTCTTCTTTCGGATGGGAAAGGGTTGTCAGCTTGACGCTGCCTGCCGTGCTTAAGAACGAGTCATCGTTGCCGACCACCGAATAATCCTCAGGTACGCGTTTGCCCATGTCAGCAAGTGCTTGGATCAAGCCCTGCGCCACTTCATCGTTGTAGCAGACGATGCCAGTGACTTCCTGATCGCTCGCTAGTTTCTCCCGAATCGTCTGGAACACTAGCGCCTTCGTCTCTGTCGTGTACGTATACACATTTTTCGGATCGAAATTTGTCCGCATCTCTTCGTGGGCTTTGATGAAGCCTTTCATCCGGTATTTCCCTTGCAGGTCATCGATCTTCGTGATCAGCGCCAAATGCTGATGGCCCTGCTCGAATAGATGTTTCGTGGCAAGATAGCCCGCTTTCGTGTCATTGACGCAAATGAAAGGGACCGACAGTTCTTCATAGTAGGCATTGATCATGACAACCGGTATGCCTCGTTCCTTGAAGGAAAGGTAATAAGCCAAATTCGGATTGTATTGGTTACTTTTTGTCGGTTCCACGATCAGCCCCGAAACGCCTTGGCTGAGCATCTGTTCCAGACACTCCCGCTCCTGATCGACATCGTTGTTCGTGCTCGCCAGCAGCAAGGAGTAGCCATTCTCCCGCAACTTCTGCTCGATACCGCGGATGATCGACGGGAAAATATAGTCCGACAGATAAGTCGTGATGACGCCGATCGTTTTGCTGGATGACACCCCGTCACCACGCCTCTGATACGTATCGTCGACATAAGTCCCGGAACCTTTCTCCTTGCGCAAAAAGCCTTCATTCACCAGCAAAGCGATTGCTTCCCGGACAGTATGGCGGCTGACCCCATAATCCTTCTGCAGCTGCAGTTCAGGCGGAATGACTTTGCCTACCACAAATTCGTTCGAAAGTATTTTTGAGCGTATCTCATCGGCAATCACCTGGTATTTTGTTTTCATGGCATGCTCTCCCTTTGTATATGTCCGTACAAATAGTATAGTAAACCAACCGGAAAAATACAAGTGTACGTTAACTAATTCTACGCAAAAAAACGGATTTCCTGCTTGATATCCCAGGAAATCCAGTACCTTTTACAATAAAGTTTCGATTGGAGTATAGACTGCGCCGATCGATTCGGCGACATCTTTATTCGTCAAATTGCCGCTGTGCACGTTGAATCCGGTGAGGATGGTCGGATTGGTTGCCGCCGCTTGTAGTGCGCCTTGATTCGCGATCTCCACTGCGTAGGGCAGCGTGACATTCGTCAACGCGATTGTAGCAGTGCGCGGAACGGCTCCCGGCATGTTCGGCACCGCATAATGCAGGACGCCATGCCGTTCATAAACCGGATCATCGTGGGTGGTCGTGCGGTCTTCGGTTTCAAAGATGCCACCCTGATCCACCGCGATATCGACGATCACGGAACCCGGCTGCATGCTTTTCACCATTTCCTTGGTCACTAAGGTTGGCGCTTTCCGGCCGGGAATCAGGACAGCCCCGATGACTACGTCGGCATCCTTGATGGCATGGGCAATGTTCCACTCGTTCGACAGCAAGGTGATGACCGCGTTCCCGTACAAATTCTCGATTTCAGTCAAGATCTCCGGTCTGACGTCCAGGATTGTGCAATGGGCGCCGAGTCCCAATGCGATCTGCAACGCATTGCGTCCGGCCACACCGCCGCCGATGATGACGACTTTCCCGTTCGCCACACCCGGAACGCCGCTCAGCAGCACGCCTTTTCCGCCGTACGGTTTCTCCAGAAACTGCGCGCCAATCTGGACAGAAAGGCGGCCCGCGATAACGCTCATCGGCGTGAGCAAGGGCAAATCACCTTTTTTACCGACCATTGTTTCGTAGCCGATTGCAGTCATGCCCGCTTGCAGCATGGCCTTCGTCAACTCCGGTGCGGCCGCCAAATGTAGGTACGTAAAAAGAATCAGGTCCTCGCGGAAGTATGCGTACTCCGATTCCAAAGGCTCTTTCACTTTGATGACCAGTTCAGCAGCCCAGACTTTGGCTGAATCTTCCAACACTGTCGCCCCTGCTTTTTCGTACTGTCCGTCCTCGAATCCCGAGCCGATGCCGCAGCCCGCTTGGACCCAGACTTGATGGCCATTCTGGATCAGCAACTGCACACCCGCTGGCACCATACCCACCCGGTTTTCGTTGTTTTTGATTTCCTTCGGCACTCCGATGATCATCGCGATCATTCCTTTCCGACAAGTCCGTCCACTGCCAAAATGGCGTCGGCGACTTGCTCAGCCGTTATGTTTTTGTTTAGATTTTTCATGGTGTTGCTTTGTGCCACCGCAATTTTTCCGACTTTAACGAGCTCTTCGCGTGTGGCTCCGGTCAGATGCATCCCGGCCAGAGTCGTCGGCATGCCGATCTCCGCGAGGAAATGGCTGTATTTTTTGAATTCTGCGTGAGGGCGCTCTTCGAGCACGAGTTGGACCAACAGGCAAAAGCCGACTATTTCCCCGTGCGTCAAACGATGGACCTCGCCTTTGATGGCGGTGAAGCCATTATGGATGGCATGTGCGGCCGCCAAGCCGCCGTTTTCAAAGCCCAGTCCCGACAGCAGCGTATTCGCCTCAACAATCGCTTCGACAGCCGGCGTCACCAAGCCTTTTTGGACATCAGCGAAGGCGCTGAGGCCGTCACGGAATAAGGTTTCTTCGCAGGCTTTCGCAATGGCGGTGCCGGCGATTGTTGGCAATCCTCCGGCCAATGTGTTCTCCCCGGAGGCCTTCGTTGCCAACGCTTCTGCACATGTTGCCAAGGCGTCCGCCATCCCGCTTGCGAAGAATCGGATCGGCGCTTGGATGACGATTTGCGTATCAACAAGCACCAGATCAGGGTTCTTCGCATAGAAACGATAATGGTCGAACAACCCGCCCTGCGTATAGAGCACTGAGATGGCGCTGGTTGGGGCATCCGTGGAAGCAGTGGTCGGGACAATCACGATCGGCAAGTCGCATGCAGCTGCGATGCCTTTTGCAACATCGATGATTTTGCCGCCTCCGAGGCCGATGATGACGTCCGCCGTTGCATCGGCGACTTTGTCAGCCAAAAGAACCATTTCTTCCAGCGAGGCTTCGCCAGTGAATGCTTCATAATGATAGGGAAAACCCTCCAGAGCCCGTTCCACTTTTTCCTGGAGCAAGCCCCAAACGAAATCATCCGTGAGCAGGAATGCCTTCTTTCCGTATTCACCCGCTTCCTTCCCTAGTACGTCTATTGCGCCTACTCCTTGAATATACCGGCTAGGCGACCGAAAAACACGATAAGCCATATGTGCGCCCCTTTTCCATTTGTGATTTATTTATTATATTTTTATTTTACCACAGCTATTCTTATATTTTCCTGTTCCACAAAAAATCCTTCGGGGCTCTTATGCTTCCGAAGGATTCTGATTTCATGCGGATTCTGTTTGCAAAGCCTTACTTGTATCCCCGCTTTTAAGAAACGGCTGTTTCCGTTTCCGCTTCTTTGTCGGCTCCAGATGGACTGATTGCCTTATCTGCCGAAATTTCGGCTGCCATTGTCTCATTGAGTGTACCCAATTTGCTGCCGATATTTTTGTTTCCGACGAACGATTCGATCAACGCCGTCACATCCAACCCGGTCGTTTCTTTGAGCCCTTCCTGGGTTGCAGCCAGGACTTGACTGGCATAATTGGCTACTTTCGCAGCACCTTGGCTGCCGTTGCCGCCGTCTATCACCGTAATTCTGTCGATGTTGGAAATAGGCTCAGCAGCAGCACGCACGATATCCGGATATTTTTCGATCAGCATCGTCAAGATGGCTGCTTCCCCATATTGTTTCAATGCGTTCGCTAAAGCTTCCTTCGCTTTCGCTTCTGCTTCCCCGATCGCAAGGATGCTGGCGGATTCCGCCAAACCGTTCAGCTCTTTCTCTTTGGCCCGCGCTTCGGATTCCCAGATCGCTTTTTGTTTGTCGGCAGCCGCTTTTGTTTCGATGGCATACCGCTCTGCATCAGCTTTCTTACGCACTTCTGCATCATATTGTCTTTCTCTCCGGACGATTTCTTTCTCTTCCAGTTCAATTTGTTTCACACGTTCCGTGATTTCGACGTTCATTTCTTTTTCTTTCAATAAGATATCCAGCTGCGCCTTTTCCAGAGCATAGGCGTTATCTGCTTTCGCTTTGGCTACGTCCTGTTCTTGGCGGAAGGAAGCCAACTTCAATTCTTTTTGTTTATTCGATTCCGCAATTTGGGTCTCTCTCAAAATTTCGGCTTGCTGCGATTCTTGTTCCGCTTGGGCACGCTTGATGCGCGTTTCCTTATCGGCTTCTGCCTGAGCGATATACGCATCCCGTTTGACTTGGGCGATACGCGGTTGCCCAAGGGCATCCAGATAACCATTTTCATCCGTCACTTCCTTCACAGTGAAAGAGACGATGACCAAGCCCATCTTCGCAAGGTCCACACTGGCGACTGCTTGCACTTCTTGTGAGAACTTATCACGGTTCTTATAGATTTCCTCGACCGTCATGGAACCCAGAATCGAACGCAGATGGCCCTCCAAAACCTCACGGGCTTCATTCTCCAGATCCTCTGTCGGCTTGCTTAAGTATTGTTCGGCCGCGGTGGCAATTTCTTCCACTGTGGAACCGACCTTGATGATGACCGTCCCATCCGCAGAAACGGGGACTCCTTCCTCCGTATAGACAGCCGGCGTGCTAACTTCCAATTTACTCGACAAGAGCGATAATGCCTTGGCTGTCTGAAATACCGGGATGACAAAAGTACCGCCACCGCGGACAACTTTCATCGTGTTGCCTGTCGCTTTGTCGATATAAGTATTTTTTCTGCCAAGAAAACTCCCACTGACGATCAGCGCCTTATCCGGCGAAGCCGTCTTGTATCGCCCAATGAAAATTATCAAGGCGACCACCAGTAAAATCACTAAGATACCGATACCCATAAATTGATCCAAAAAATTCGTCATTTATTTCCCACCTTTATATTTTTTTTGATTCCATGTAGCAGGCTCATCCACCAAATCGTGGACAGCATTTTTGTACGGCGTGACATAGGCGATGCTATCACGGATTTCAATGATCAACACCGTTTCCCCGCTGGCGATGTTCAGCACATCAGCCGTCTCAGAACAGGCATAGATGAGCGCCATTTTGTTCATTTTACCGAATCCGGTCGATACGATGATTTCACCGATTGTTTTCTGCCCGATCGGCACAGTCACCGTCGCTTCTTTGCCTTCCAAATCTTTTGAACTCGTGATGGTGCTGTTTTCTGCTCGTTTCAATAAGGGCAGTACAAAGAAAATTTTGAAGGCGATGATGAGGGCTGAAATAACCAGAAAAGCCGATGCGAACAAGCCAACTGACCAGCCATCCGATTTTTGCAGCGCATTGATGAGCAAGCTCGTCGTCAAAATTCCCAAGAAAAAATCAGTGATATCATAGAATCCCACAGACAAAATATCATTGAGCGGGAATGTCAGGACAGTGCCGGCCACGCCAATGATGAACAGCATTTCCAACGGCTCAATCGTTTGAAAAAGTGTAAGCATATTTCATTTTCCTCCTTCCAATCAAATTTTTGTAAGAAAAATGAGCCGCATACATGTTCATTATCGAACAAACGCAACCTGAAGTAAAGCCAGAACCCTTCTGGGCTTTTCGGCTCAGCCATAGCCGCTAATCAACAAAAGAGGCCCAGGATCAGCGATCCGGCCCTCTTCTGCCTTGCCGTTCAGGGGAAAAAATTACTTTTCCCTTTGGATAATTTACTCTTCTGTTTTCTTAGCTGATTTTTTGTAATAGTACATTGATACCCTTGCGGCTGCCACTGCACCGAATGCGAGTGTGCCATACAACAAAGTCGATTGGCTGATGGATGCTTCAGCCGCAGGCGCATCCGGGGCTGCAGCAGGTGCTTCCTCGTACAGTGCTTTGATTTCATCCGCCGAAAGGACGATGCCGTCTTGGATATACAGTTCATCAATCAGCCCTTTGAATGGTTGATCCCAGTAGTTGACGCCTAGACTGAACGATGCTGCCGAACCTTCGAAGATGTTCGGGAATGCCTCTCCTGTGAACTTTTCCTCACCGTTGACATAGACGGAGATTTGGCCGGCATCTACCGTAAAGGCCAGGTGGGTCCATGCACCAGCAGGGATGGTCGAACCGATCGGCGCATCATACCATTGCTGACCGGACCAAAGCATCGTCTGATTGGCCGGTCCTACAGGCGTCAAACTGATCCAGCTTTGCTCTGTGGCGGCGCCGAAGAAGGCGGTCGTGAACTGATTCAGCTCGGTTGGATTGATCCAGAAAGCTACGGTATAGGCATTTTGGGTGATCAATCCCTTCCCAAGCGACAGTCCGGATTTGCCATCGAATGAAGCTGCCTGGCCTTTGATACCCTCAACGAGCGATACAGCTCCGCCCGTATTGTTGATCCGGTCTCCGGTCACTTGCGCATCACTCTGATCGCCTGCCGCATTCTGATAAGTCTCATCGAAGGAATAGTAAGCCGAAAGCTTGCCGGCTTCCTTCGGTTCGACCTGGATCTCGAAGCTGACTTGCTCCGATTGCAGCTCGTTTTGGATGAGTGCAGTCAACGTCACGAGCGCTGCCGGCTGACCGGCTTCAGGACGAGTGACGATGCCTGTTTCCGAAATGACAGCCGGGTCGGAGGAAGTCCATTGGATGGTGCTTCCGCCCGCAGCGGTTGTCGGCAGTATGATGTCCTTCATGACGGATTCAGGCATGGATTCCGCAAGCTCGGCTTTGATCTTCTCCATCTGTTCCGCGTCCGTTGCCGTGCTGGTTTGACTTCCCCAAATGACCTGTCCGTTCTCGGACATGCCGCTGAAAGTCATGACCCACGCTTCTGTCGTCGGATCCCATTGGCTGATGAAGACCCCGTCGTACGTTCCGTCCGCCAGTTTCAATTCGGCCCGATAATCATCATAAAGCCGCCATGTACCTTCCTGCGCACCTGTAACCGTGCCGTTAGCCTGCAACTGAATTAGTGTGGACTCCGTCAATTGGCCGGTGATCTGGTTGCCGTGGTTGACGAACTTGTAAGTGCCGGTGACCTCTGCCTGCGCCACTTCCGTTATCGTCTCACCAGCATAGCGATACGGTGTCGGAACCGGCCAGTCGTTGCTGTTCTTGAATGTCTGATGGACACGCACTTCATGGGTTTCGCCTTTGTTCGGGAAGCGGGTATGGAATACGAGAAATTCCTTATCGGCTTTTGCATCGATGTAATAGGAGTTGTGCCCAGCCGACAGATAACCGACGCCGTCCCCGGTCCCGTCCTCACCCAATTCCCGGGTGAAGAGGAAGTTCCCGATCAATTTGTTGCCGATGTCCTGATGATCGTTGACCCCCGGGAAATTGCCTACGCCCTTGTCGAAGGACTCGGGATACACGGCTTCATTGCCGGCTGCATCCACATAAGGACCCGTGATCGACTCCGAACGGAACTGACGCATCTGGTAACCGCCATCCGAAGCCAACCCGCCATAGGTCAAATAAAGATAATAATAGCCAGCCTTTTTGTCGTAGACGGCATAAGTCCCTTCAGACGAACGCCCATACCCAGCAGCGATCTTGGTGCCGAAATACCGATCGATCATCCGGCCGTCCTTGGTCACTCCGTCTTCGCCGGGATACAGCGGAATACCTGTTTTTTTGTCCAGTTCAAGAATGAATGTCCCGCCTGACCACGAACCGTATGTCATCCACAGTTTTCCTTGCTTGTCATACAGGATATTGGCATCGATGGCGTTCGTGTAGTCTGCATTGTTGTAGGTACCGTTATCCGTGAACCAATCCGGATTCGGCTCTTCCAGCACGCCCTCTTCGATGAGTTCGTCGATGTTCGTGCTCTCCCATTGCTTATTGACGTCGCTATTGGCATCGTACGCCTCTTCTTCCTGGAAGCCGGAGTAGATGATCGTATCGACATACGCATACGGCCCTTCGATATTTTTGGATACAGCCAAGCCGATCGCCGATCGGATATAGGTGGAGGAGACGCTGTAGTAAAGCATGTAGGCACCTTTGCTGCCGTCTTCGTTCCGATAGTGCTTGTTCCAGATGACATCCGGCGCCCAGACCGCGTAACCTCCTTTGCTGTCGGCATCATCTTCCCCTGCCCAGGCGAAGGATTCGGAAAGATTTTCGCTCAAATCCCCGTAAATCGTATTGTCCGTACTGGTGTAACCGTTGGTGAAATTCTGCCAATTGATCAGATCCGACGATTTGGCGGCTGCGATATGCGAACCGAACACATAGTACATCCCGGATTTCGGATCTTTGATGATGGAGGGATCGTGGACCGATGCATTTGAGAAAGTGATGGCCTCATCCGTTTCCGACGCGTGCACCTGTGACTTGGACTGGACCGCGGCAGCCATGCTGATGGCCATACCGCAAAGCAACAATTTGGATATTCTCGATCTGGTAATGATAAAAAACGCCTCCTTCTATAATTGCAACCGCTAACATTTGCATCCGCACATAATATATGTACTTACAAATTAAGATAGCACATTTAATTTGTTCGTACAACTATTATGTCGATTGGCGGTTACTTTTTGTTTTAGGCGTTCCCAGCTGCGCTAAAGCGTCTCTTCTGCCGTTATCACTTTCAGATATTGGTCTCCCCAGTCGCAAATGGATTGGACGACCGGCGCCAATTCCTTGCCGATGTCGGTCAGATGATACTCGACTTTCGGAGGAACCACGGGATAGACCGTCCTTGCGATGATCAGATCGCGCTCCAACTCCCGCAACTGCCGGATCAGCATCCGCTGGTTGATGTCAGGGAGGATTTTGTTGAACTCGCTCAGCCGCAGCGTGCCGTTGTGGAGCAATGACCAGATGATCGCAATCTTCCATCTTCCACCCACGACGGATAAGGCTAAGTCTTTTGTATTGTAAAATTCTTTCTCTTGGTATTGGATCATAGGACTGCCTCGTTTCTTGAAAATTCATCATGGTGACAAATATGTCAGTATTCACACAAGAGTCATTATATAGTATTCTGAAACAGAACGAAATACCATTTTTAAAGAAAGAAGGAAATAAAATTATGAAAAGTAGAGCAGCTGTCGCTTTTGGACCAGGCAAACCGTTGGAGATCGTGGAAATAGATGTAGCAGAGCCAAAAGCCAAAGAAGTAATGGTGAAGATCCTTTACACTTCCGTCTGCCATACCGATGCCTTCACTTTGTCGGGCGACGATCCGGAAGGTGTTTTCCCTGCCGTACTGGGACATGAAGGTGCCGGTGTTGTCGTTTCCGTGGGTGATGAAGTCACTTCCGTCAAACCCGGGGACCATGTCATTCCTCTTTACACGCCGGAATGCGGGGAATGCGAATTCTGTCTATCCGGCAAAACGAATCTGTGTTCAGCCGTGCGCGAAACCCAAGGCAAAGGCTTGATGCCTGATGGAACGACCCGTTTCTCTTATAATGGTGAGCCTATTTATCATTATATGGGGACAAGCACTTTCAGCGAGTACACGGTTGTCAATGAAATCAACCTGGTGAACATCGATAAGGAAGCGCCGCTGGATAAAGTCGCTTTGTTCGGTTGCGGAGTTACTACAGGTCTCGGTGCTGTCGAAAACACGGCTAAAGTCGAAGAAGGCGCAGTGACTGCAGTATTCGGGCTGGGCGCAATCGGCCTCGCCGTTATCCAAGGTTTGAAAAAAGCCAAAGCCAAACGTATCATCGCGGTCGATATGAATCCCGACAAATGGGAATTGGCCAAAAAAATGGGCGCCACTGATTTCGTCAACCCAAGCGATCACGATCGCCCGATCCAGGAAGTCTTGATCGAAATGACCAACGGCGGCGTGGATTACAGTTTTGAATGCATCGGAAATGTCGAAGTCATGAAAGCCGCTTTGGAAGCTTGCCACAAAGGCTGGGGCGAAAGCATCATCATCGGTGTCGCCGGTGCCGGCAAAGAAATCCACACACGACCGTTCCAATTGGTGACAGGACGCGTTTGGAGAGGTTCCGCGTTCGGAGGTGTCAAAGGCCGTACGGAATTACCCGGAATGGTGGAGGATTTCATGAATGGCGAAATCGATCTGGACAGTTTCATCACGCATCACCTGAATTTCACCGACATCAACGAAGCCTTCGACCTGTTGCATAAAGGGGAGTCCATCCGTACCATCTTGACCTATGGAGAATAAAGATATGACAACAACCTTGATCGAAACGCATAAAGTATTTAAGGGCGAACAAAGAAAATACCGTCACTATTCTGAAACGCTGGATTGCGACATGGTTTTCAGCCTGTTCCTGCCGAAACAAACAGACAACAAGCGGACATCTTTGGTTTGGTGGCTTTCAGGATTGACGTGCACCGACGACAACTTCAGCCAAAAAGGCGCGTTCCAAAAATACGCAAACCAACACCAGTTGACAGTTGTCATGCCGGACACTTCTCCGCGCGGAACGGATGTGGCGGATGACGAAAAATGGGATCTGGGCCAAGGCGCCGGATTCTATCTGAACGCGACCCAGGAACCGTGGGCAAAAAATTATCGGATGTATGATTATTTGACGAAAGAACTGCCTCAACTTGTCTACACTCTGATTCCCAATTTTTCAGGAAAAGAGAGCATCATGGGCCACTCGATGGGCGGACACGGAGCGTTGGTCATCGGATTGAAAAATCCGGAACGCTACCGATCCATTTCCGCTTTCGCACCTATTTTGAATCCGTCGCAGGTTCCTTGGGGCCAAAAAGCCTTCACCGCCTACTTGGGGTCGGATGAAAAAGATTGGGCAGCCTGGGACGCGACCAGCTTGATTGCGGAAAGCCCTGCCGCTCCCCCTATCCATATTTCGCAAGGGACCGCTGACAACTTTTATGCTGTCCAGCTGAACGAGGAAGCCTTCCTGCAAGCCGCTGAAGGTAAAAAAGTGAACTACGAAAAATTGGACGGTTACGACCACAGTTACTTCACGATCGCTTCCTTCATAGAAGAACATCTGCAATTCCACAAAGACTGTTTGAAGTAGGAAGAAAACAGTGCCCAAAAACATATAGCCAGTAATGGGCAAAAAGCCGATAAGGTCACGGATATTCCGTTTCCTTATCGGCTTTTTTTATTGAGCAATCAGGCAACTATTTTTTCTTCTGGGTCCCTTTCCGGGATGCGGTCGGTTTGATCAGATTTTTCTTCAGCCATTCGTAATAGTACATGTCCGGCACAACCGCAAAATCGGCCATCACATTGGAAATCGCGATATAGAGTTCTTCTTCGCTGTCCGCAAGATAATCGGCAGCATCCGTTGCGTCAAACATACTTTCTACATCAAACTCCATCCGGCCAAAAACTTTTTTGCAGTTTTTGTTTTCTTTCTGCAGATCTTTGTAATAGCGTTTTGCGCTTAGCTCATCATCGTATTTCAACGACAGCAGAATCAGCGGCAACAGCATTTGGGCGGATGTTTCGGGGTAGCGTTCATAAAGTTCTTTGGCTTTTTCCAGTTGTTCCAACTGACAGTAGATACCCATCAGAATGTAGCGGGCTCCCATGTTATCCCCCACACTCAACCGCAACATATCCTCGTATTCCCTCACGGCCGCTGTCAACATCCGACGTCGCTGCAGTTCTTCGGCATAGAGCGCCTTGACGCGCATGTATGCCCTGGTTTCGACGATTCCCCAATATTTTCCGATGGACTCTTCATCATCCAAACCATGCTTTTGCAGCACCGTCTTTCCGAACGCCACCAGTTTCTTGATTTCATGGATGAATTCGAGTGACTCAGGATCCAGCTGATAGAGTCTCGCTTCCAGATTATCCGGATCCAATTTCAAGGCACGCTCCAATATAGCCGCGTGTTCGCGTTCGGAAGTCGCGAACTCCAGCTTCTCCAACTCTTCGCTCGCCTTCTCTTCAGCAGTCAATTCTCCGGCTGTGAACGCTGCTCCCTTGGCACCCGCCTCGTTGGAAAGTTTCATGAATGCTTCGATTGCTTCCTCCACAGAATCATAGTCCTCGCCGTGTTTCATCACGAAATTGTTCAACTGTTTCATCAGCTTTTCCATTTCACCCATACAATCCATCCTCCCTTAGTGCTATCTGTTAAGTATATTATACCCGCTTTTTGACAGATTGCGTTAAGGACAAGTCGTATTCCAGCAGAAACGTTCCACTCCGCGCGGCATTCTGTTCGACGATAGCCATGATGACGTCAACGGATTTCTCCATCGTCTCAAGTGTCACGAATTCGTATTTCCCGTGGCCGTTTTCGGTTCCGGAGAACAGGTTCGGGGTCGGCAAGCCTTTGTGGGAGATGATGCAGCCGTCCGTACCGCCGCGCATCGGTTTGAAGACCGGCGTGATGCCGCAGGATTCATAAGCTTGGACCGCCAAATCAACGACGACCGGATGCTGCTCGATGATGTCGCGCATATTATAGTACTGATCGAAAATTTTCAATGAAATACGCGGTTCGATAAATTGGGAGTTGAAGGCCGCTACCTGTTCGGCGAAGAAACGCTTGCGGGCTGCGAAGCCTTCCCGGTCATGATCGCGGATGTAATAGGTCTGTTTGACTTCATCGACGGTCCCGCTCTGGCAAGTCAGGAAGTAGTAGCCTTCGTAGCCGCTAGTGCGTTCGGGCGTTTCGTGCTGAGGCAAAGCTGTCGCAAATTGACTGGCGACCAGTAAAGCGTTGACCATTGTATCCTTTGCGGAACCGGGATGTACGCTCGTACCGCGGATGATGAGCTCCGCTTGGGCCGCATTGAAGTTGTCGTAGGTCAGATTTCCGATCGGTCCGCCATCGATCGTGTAAGCGAAGTCGGCCGCGAAATGGTCCACATCGAACAGCTTCGCCCCGCGAGCTCCCAGTTCCTCATCGGGTCCGAAAGCGAGGCGGATCTTCCCGTGTTTCCGTTCCGGATGCGCGATGAATTGCGCGCAGGCGGTCACGATCGAGGCAATGCCGGCTTTGTCGTCGGCGCCCAACAAGGTCGTACCATCCGTCGTGATGACCGTCTCCCCAATGTAGTTGCGCAGTCGCGGGAATTCCTTCGGCGAAAGGATAATTTGTTCGTCCGCGTTCAGGACGATGTCACCGCCATCATAAGCATAGTGAACCTGCGGACGGACATTGACTGAGTTGAAATCGGCTGTGTCCAGATGTGCGATGAAACCGATGACCGGCACTGCTTCTGCCGTATTGCTCGGCAGGGTTGCCGTCAGGAAGCCGTTCGTTTCATTGTATTCGACCTCATCCAAACCGATTCTGATCAGTTCCTTCGCCAATTCCAGGGCGAATGTCACTTGGCTGTGCGTGGACGGCACCGTGTAGCTGCTGTCGTCCGACCGCGTGTCGACCTTTGCGTATGCGATGAATCGTTCCAATAAATTTTCGTACATATTCCTCATCCGCCTTTCTTTGACGCTTTTCTTATCGGTATAAGGAAATATCCGACTAACGGGCGCCTTCACGAGGCAGTCCGTTAAGCGGATATTTTCTCACGTACTTGTTTTCGGTCTGTTGTCCGTTTACTCTTCCACGTAGGCCGTGCGGAAGTACATCGCTGCACCCACCGGTTGGATCTGCACATCCTTCAAGGACGGATCGATCAGATTGGCATTGGCTCCTTGATAAATCGGCGCATTCACGGAGTTCTCGGCTATCAGTGTTTCTTCGGCCGCCAATAACGCTTCCCAACGGCTTTCCGGATCGTTGGCATACGCGCTTCTGGTGTCGTCCAGCAAAGCATCGTAACCTTCATCCGCAAAGCGGGAACTGTTCAGGCCGCTTGTGGATTCATACATCTCCAGAAAGGCGATCGGATCGGCATAACTCGGCGTATACGTTCCGTAGGCGATATCATAGTCACCGTTCGTGGTCGATTCCATCCGGCTCTTCAAAGGCACATTGCGGATCGTGATCGTCAAGCCCGGCAGGTTCTCTTGCCATTGCGATTGCAGGAATTCGGCCGTTGTCTTGGATGTTTCCGTATCGGAAGTCAGCAATTCGAGCGACAGCGTTTCGATGCCCAGTTCTTCCTTCGCGGTTTCCCACTCGGCTTGTGCCGTTTCCACATCGTAGACGGCCAAATCGCCGCTCTCTTCGCGGAAATCTTCATCGGTTTCCGGATTGAAGGCGTAATTGGAAGGCACAAAACCATTCGAAGGAACGGAACCGTCATTCAAAACGGTATCCACATAAGCTTCCTTATCGAACGAATAGGACAAGGCTTTCCGCAGATGGACATTGGCGGTGCTCGTGCGGCCTTGGTTGAACCAGACATAGCCGGACAGAGCTTTCGGTTCCGTCACCAAAGCGTCGGAGCCTGCATACTGTTCGATGTAAGGATTGCTGATTTGCGTCAACTGGACCTCACCGGACTCGAACAGATTGATGTTCGTGGCAATTTCCTTGCTGACTTCCCAATTGATCTGATCCAATTGGACGTTCTCCGCATCCCAATAGGCTTCGTTCGGAACCATCGACCAGTTCAGATCCGTGCCTTCCCAACCTTCCACGACGAAAGGTCCATTGTAGACAGTGTTTTCACTGTTCGTTCCGTAGGCGCCGCCCAATTCGCTCGCCACTTGGTGGTTCTGCGGCAAGTAGGAAGACGTCCCCAACAGGTCCTTGAAGTAAGCGGTAGGATTGCCCAAAGTGAACTTCACGGTCTTCTCGTCGATCGCTTCGACACCCAGTTCCGCTTTGTCCAACTCCCCATTGTTGATCGCTTCCGCATTCTTCAACGGATACAGTTTATTGATGTTCGGGGAAGCCGTCGCCGGATCCACAATTTTCTGGTAGGTATAGACAAAATCTTCCGCGGTCACCGGATCACCGTTCGACCAGTTCGCATCTTCCCTGATTTTGAAGGTATACTCCAGTCCGTCCTCGCTGACGACAGGCTCTTCGGC
The DNA here is from genome assembly GCF_003052295.1 of Trichococcus paludicola. Classification (GTDB taxonomy): domain Bacteria; phylum Bacillota; class Bacilli; order Lactobacillales; family Aerococcaceae; genus Trichococcus; species Trichococcus paludicola. The sequence continues at coordinate 148,961 of NZ_QBLC01000005.1, read as the reverse complement.
TGCGATACCCAGTTCAAACACGCCCTCGTCACCGACGCGGTAAAGACCTTCATTTGCGTTCTCGAGCACCACCAAGCTGGCGTTGTCGGCCGAAACGGCGTTGTCCAAGGAGGCCAACTCCCCTGTATTCGTGATTGTGATGACTTGCTCGGCTGCGGCGGCGGTTGATGAAGCAGCCGTGCCTTCGCTGCTTTCTGTATTTGCGGCATCACCAGTCGAACAGCCCGCCAACACCAAACTGATTGCTAGCGTTGTAGTGATGACCCATTTATCTTTTAACATACTGTTCCTCCTGACGATTTTCATTATTTTTATCCCTATGTTGGAATTCATTTCTTTGATATGTATGTACAAGTAGCTTACCATTGCAGCAGCCTTTAGGATAATTCCGATTTCCGAACACGTGTGATAGGCACAACCGATACATCACGAAACACAAAAAACCCGTCCCCCGTTGTGAACGGCAGGACGAGCGATGCAGGGGATTGTTCCGGGATCAAACCCGGGCCAGGATCCGCTGCAGGAACCCTCTGGTGCGGGCTTCTTTCGGATTTCCAAAAATATCTTCCGGTGTGCCTTCTTCTACGATGACGCCCTGGTCCATGAAAATGACGCGGTTGGCCACTTCTTTGGCGAAGGTCATCTCATGCGTGACGACGACCATGGTGGTGCCTTCCTCGGCGAGTTTGCGGATGACCTGCAGCACTTCACCGACCAATTCCGGATCCAAAGCCGAGGTGGGTTCGTCGAACAGGATGACGTCCGGATTCACCGCCAAGGCGCGGGCGATGCCCACCCGCTGCTGCTGGCCACCGGACAACTGCGAAGGGTAGTAAGCCAAGCGATCGCTCAGGCCGACTTTTTCCAAAGCGCGGATGGCGGTTTCGATGGCTTCCTTCTTCGGCACTTTCCGCCCGACGATCAAGCCTTCGGTGACATTGTCCAACACCGTTTTGTTGTCGAACAGGCCATAGTTTTGGAAAACGAATGCCGATTTTTTCCTTACAGCGTTGATGTCTTTTTTGCTTGCTTTCGAAAATTCAGTCTGGATTTCATCGAAATGCAGAGAGCCTTCGTCGGCGCGCTCCAGGAAATTGATGCAGCGCAACAAGGTCGTCTTGCCCGAACCGCTTGGGCCCAGGATCACGACGATATCGCCTTTTTCGACTTCGATGTCCACGCCTTTCAGCACTTCCGTTTCGCCGAATTTCTTATGAATATTCTTCAATGCCAGCATGGTATCGCTCCTTTCGTTCGCCTTCAAAATACTCCGGTTGGTTATCATTTTCTGATTTTACCGTCATTTTACGTCCGCGCTTGTAGAGGGACAAGCGTTGCTCCAGCAGTTGGAAGAATACCTGAACGAGCGAGCAGAGGACGATGTATACGATGAAAATCACTAGGTATGACTCCAGATAGTTGTAGCCGAATGCCGCTTCCGTCTTGGCGATGGCCGTGATGTCCTGTACCGACATCAGAAAGGCAAGCGAGGTCGATTTCAGCAGATTGACGGTGCTGTTGCACAAGTTCGGCGTTGCCGCCACCAACGCTTGCGGAATCACGATGCGACTATAGGCCTGGACCGGCAGCAGCCCGATCGAAAGGGCCGCCTCAAGTTGGCGTTTGTCGACCGTTTCGAGGGCCGAACGGAAAACCTCCGACAGGATCGCGATCGTATTCAAAGTGAAAACGATGTAGGCGTAATAAATCGGATTGATGCCGAAGACGTCGTAATCGAGCCCCAAACTTTTCACGAGCACGTTCAGCAGGCTCGGGAACAGGCTGTACATCACCAGAATCTGGACGATCAAGGGCGTTCCCCTGATGAAGGATACATAAATTTGGGAAACGCGGGCCAGTATTTTGATGTTCCGCTGTCTCGCCACGGCAATCAGGAAAGCAAACGGCAGCGCGATGAGCAAGGGGATAAAGGTCAAGCGCAGCGTTGTCGGGATGCCCTTCAACACAAGGATCAGAATTTCCTGCACATAAGGTAAATCAATGGTCATGCGTCTCGCTCCTCTCTCCTATGCCGCCCGCAGCGGTTGTTTTCCTGCCGATAATTTGTCTTCCGCCAGCTTGAACGCCTTCTCGATCGCCAGCGTCAGCAGCCAATAGATGCCCGCCAACGCGATGTACGTCTCGATCGAATAACCGCCGAGATTGCGCGCGATGATCAGTTGGCCTTTGCCCATGATGTCGATGATGCCAATCGTGTAGGCCAAAGCCCCCTCCTTCATCAGCAAGATGAACGAGTTGCCGAGATTCGGCAATGCACTCACAAGAGCCTGCGGTAAAACGATCCTTCTGAATGCTTGTGCTTCGGTGAGGCCGATGCTGAGGGCAGCCTCGCGCTGCACTTTTGCGACGGCCAAGTAAGCCGACCGCATGGTTTCCGAACAAGGCGCTGAAAACAGGAGCGACAAGGCAACGACGACAAAGTTGAGGCGATTCCAGCTGTTGATGTCGATGTCGAAGGTGCCCAACAGCACCTCCGGCAAGCCGTAAAAGACCAAGAACATCATGACGATCGAAGGCGTGCAGCGGATGATCCAGATGTAGCTATGGACGATTGCCCGCAGCCATTTCGGACCGCTGAGCCTTGCCCAGGTAGCCAGGAATCCCAAAAGACCCCCGATCACGATTGTACCGATCAAAAATTGCAGCGTTACGCCCAGACCGGATAAAATTTCCGGCACGGCCTTCCAAATATAAGCGATATCGAATGGACGATTCATCTTTTATCCTCCTCCTTGTCTGTGTTGTCATCCGTCGGCACTCTTGTTGTTATTCTTTCACGTATTGGAATGTATTTTCGCCAAGGAACTCGATCATCAAATCATCAATGGTGCCGTCTTCTTCCAATTGCAGGAAGGCTTCGTCATAGGCGTCGGCCAGTTCCTGCTGTTCTTTGTTGAACAATGGCCAAGTCGGCAGCGCTTCGTAGACGAAGTAGTCGAAGTCATCCCTGTATTGGCTGTACGGCGCGCCTTCTGCCAGCACGTTCACTTCATAAGCGGTCTTAACGGCGAAGTAGCCATCATAGCGTCCTTCCAACAACCAGGTGTAGGCGTCGGCGATTTCGAATACATCAGCCGCAGTCAGTTCGATTGGTGTATCCGGATGTTCCGCATTGAAGTCCTCGATCACGTTGTACTGTGCATTATTTGGCGAAATCGGAACCAGGCTCTTGCCTGCAGCCGCAAACGACTCCAAGTCGGTAATTTCTTCGGCATCTTCCGAACGGATCAGCACGCCGATGCTGCTGGCACCGATATAATTTTCAGGGAAGATGAACTTTTGCGCGCGTTCCTCTGTATACCAAGCGCCTTTTGTTCCGACATCATACTTGCCTGATTCGATCCCGATCAGCAGGTCTTCGTCGGAAGTCGGCACGTATTCGAATTCATATTGCGGCAACAATTCATCGATGGCTTTCAGAACGCTGACTTCATAGCCGGTGGATTCGCCGTTCTCATCCACATAATTCATCGGCGCGGAGCTTTGCGTATGCGCGACTGTAACTGTTGTCACTTCCACCGTCTCAGCTGCGGAACTGCTCGTTGCCTCACTCGTCGTTTCCGCATCCGTCTGACCGCATCCGGCCAAAAATGCTGCCCCCAATAAACTTACTGTCGTCAATAATCTTCTTCTCTTCATATTCTACTCCTCCTGTGTTATCAATTATTTTAATGGTTCGTTGTGTTTATGGTCGTCGTGCTCACTTTTTGGGCGGCGGCGTTGATGCGTTGATAAAAATCCGGGTTGGCTTCCAATGAGATTGCGCAGCCCGGTGCAAATACAATGCCCGTATCGCCGGTTTCGGCGAGGACATCCGCCAATCGATCGACCAGCAAATCCTCGACTTCCTGAGCATTATCCGAAAACGTCAGATCGGTTTTTGGCGAGATGCCGCCGATCAGCAGTTTGTCCGTCAGTGCCCGCAGCTTACGGAAACTCAAGCGGGTCGGATCTTCCGCGTGATCGCTGCCGTCTTCCCAGTTGATTGCCTGGACATCGTAATCGATAAAACGTTCCACAGCCAGATCGACATGCCCATGTGCATGCAGGATGTTGAACCAGGTGCGGTCGTTGATGTAAGCCAAAAGGTCATCCGTATAAGGTTTGGCGAAAGCTGCGTAGTCCGCTTCGGAAATATCGCCGCGTTGGCTGTACTGCTCGGCGATGAAGAAACCGTCCACGCCGGCCGCGATCAATTCGTCCACAAACACTTTATTCGAGGCATGCAGCACATCGAGCGCCGCCTTCAATTCCTCACGATGGTTTTCCAGGAAATCCGCAATTGGGCTTTCTTCCGGTCCGTCGACGATATGCGCGATCGAATCGTTGCCTGGCGCAAATTGCTTCACCCATGACAAAGGCGAGAAGACGGTGCCGACGACCACTTTTTCGCCTGGATAATGATCCACGATTTTCTTGGCAAAAGCGGCTTCGCGCTGGAGAACAGGGTTATCGGCTCGTAACGGCTTCAAGCGCGTCAAATCTTCCGCGCTCCGGATCGGATACTCCAGGATTTTGCCTGCCCATTCCTTCGCATCTGTCGAGAATTCGATAGGAGCTCCATAGGCTTCAGCGAAGAATTGCCCTTGCGACATCAGCTTGATCAGATCCCAATCGTTCTCATCGGTGAATGCGATCGTCGCTGCGGTGAACGCCTCGACGTCCCGATCGACTAATGGCATGTGACGCCAACCGGAAATGGCCGGTCTGTCCAAAGGTTGCTTTGCGAGAGCTGCTTCTATTCGTTTTCTTCCATTAAATTTTTCTGTCATAGTGTGCGTCCTCCTGCTCGATTGGTGTCCAAGTCTGCGTTTCCTGTGACCGATAGGCGGCGGCAAGAATGCGCAATGCGGTTATCCCCTGCTCCGCTGTGACGAAGGGAACGGTATCCTGTTCGATGCTTTCGATAAACTTGTCGACGATTGGAGTCAACGGTTCCGTATAAGAATCGCCTTGCGCCAGATCATCCAGATAGGTCTTTTCCCCGTTCTTCCGGTAGAGTGCGACCGGATGCCCGTCCGCATACGTCGCGACTGTGGCATTTTCGCCGTAGATGACGGTCTGCCTATCGTTCGAATAATCGAACCAGTGGGTCAGCAGCGTTCCCTGTATCCCCGAGCGATGTTGTAATTGCAGCACCGCATAATCCTCATATGGGACCGGGCTGCCGTCAGACAACTGTTTGCCTTGTGTCATGGTGTGCGCCAATACTGCGATGACGGGATCTTCACTGAACAAGTAGTTCAACAAGTCGATGCGGTGAACGCCTACTTGAGCCAAAGCCCCGTTCGTATGGCCGATGCGGTCGTAGAAATCAGGGAATGCCGTACCCCAGCCGTCATTTTCCTGGCCTTGGTTGGCCAAGGTCGTCCGGTAGGCATGGATCTTCCCGAGCGTCCCTTCCGCCAGTAATTTTTTCAGCAGCTGATGCGCGGGATAAAGCCGTTGGTTATGGATGATCATCAACTTTTTACCCGTTTTCTCGGCTGCCTGCTGCATTCGTTCTGCCTCGGCCGCCGAATCCGCCATCGGCTTTTCGCAAAGCACATGCTTGCCTGCTTCCAGGGCGGCGATGGTGATGGGGCTGTGCGACTGTTCGTTCGTCGCGACGATGACGGCATCGACTGTTCCGTCTTCCCAGATTTCATCCAGGTTCTGGTAGACTTTCCCGCCGTACCTCTTTTGGAAAGCTTCTGCTTTGGCGATGGTGCGGTTATAGAATCCAATCAAATCGACTTTTTCATTTTGGTGGCTTAGAGGGGCGTGCCTCTGTTTCGAAACGTCCCCGCAACCGATGATGACAATCCCGACCATGAGACCCCTCCTTTCTTTGCCTTCCGCTTTTTAGGATGACGGCTGTTTTAGCTATGTGCTTGATTCTATCACGGCTGTTCGGTTAAAAATAATACCGATTGTCTATCAGGGTTGACCGCCTGTGCCGAACACCGGCGCCTGCTTTGTTCAATTCGATTATGCCGAGGGGGTCGCTTGTTTGCGATTCTTGCCCGACACACCCGCAGCTGTATCCCGGACCAATGTCAAACGATCCAGTTCAATCTCGGGATTGACGGTGCAGTCCGCTCCGATGATGACGCCCGTGTCGCCGATTTCTTGGATGAGGTCGGCTGTGTATTGGGCGATGTCCGCCTCTTTCCCTGCATCCAGCAACGTGCCTGCGTTATTGTCGAAACCGCCGATCACCGCTTTGTTGCCGAAGAAGTCTTTGCCTTCCTTCAGGCTGATTTTTTCGGTATGGACCGCCCAGTTATATGCTTTTGCATCATAGTCCTGGTAGTACGCCAAGTTGTTTTGGTTATGCTCATAGCCGCAGATATGCAGGATGTTGTAGTCGCTGACTGCATTTGCCGCAGCCAACACGTCCAATTCACTCGGCGCGATGTAGGTCTGGTAAGCTTCTTTCGTGGCCGCGCTGGTTTGGACATTCTGAACGCTCAGGTAGATGCCGTCCGCGCCTGCTTCTTCGATGATTTTTTGCGTTAGCAGCGCCACGTCCTTGGCGATTTCGTTCGCCGCATATGCGAGTGCGCCGGGATCCGTCTCAAAGAAACGGGTGAATTTTTCGGGATCCTTATCCCACGCTTCGAAGGCGATCCGGATATAGTTCGCTGGCGAAAAGATATTATAGAAGGTTGCGATTTCACCGTTGAAGGATTCCTTGATTTGCTTGACCGTCTTGACCTGCTCCGTGATCCACGGATGTTCCGGCCCAACAGCTTTGACGTTGTACAGGTCATCCGCATGCTCGATCGTTTTTTCCAACAGGCTGGGATGGCCGAAGAAGCCATCGCTCATGATTTTCACGAAATCCGGGTTGAATGCGTCGTAGAAATCCGTATGCCCGTCAATCACTCGATCCAAAATCGATCTGTCCTCCAAACCACGGAATTGATCATCACCGAAAACAAAGTGAAACCAAAAGCCAACCGGCACACGCTCCGTTTCTTTGTTGTCGAAAGCGTCAAAAATCAATTTTCTTCTGTTATTGTCTGTCATGTATATTCCTCCTAAAGTTTAATAAAGTGTAATAGAAAGTGTAATAAAAAATCGCCCCTCTGGATCGATTCCAGAAAGGACGACGGTTAGATCGCGTTACCACCTTGCTTCATGACAATCTTGCGATTGCCATCTCAATCAGTACAGAGGGATTCATCATCCTCAATACTGCTGCCTGTCTAACGGGGGCGTCCGGACGCGCCTGAAGGAAACTCCCTGTCAGCGCATCAACTCCGAGGCCATTTTTCCTGTGCTGCCGTCCGCTCTTTCTCACCAACCAAGAGCTCTCTGAAGGACTATCCAACAAGTACTTTCCTCTTCTTTGCTTTTTTCTGTATGGCTTTGATTCATAGACACAGTCTATCATCGCAGCCACGGCCTGAAAAGCACACGATTCCGAACAGTATTGACAGGGAAAAGCGAACACCGGGTTGCGTGGTTTCGCTTGTGCGTGGGTAAAAGATGGATAACGGCCAGTTATCCATCTTTACGCGCAAAAAAGGCGGCCGGCCCGAGCTCCGCCCCTGGGCAGTTTATCCCCATGCAACAAAAAACTCCCGTCCTTTCAGGCTCACCTGAAAGGACGGGAGTTTCTCTTTATATCAGTTCATCATTCCGCGACATAGGCGGTACGGAAGTACATAGGAATTCCGACGGGTTGTATTTGGACATCCTTCAATGAAGGGTCAACCAAGTTTGCGTTGGCTCCTTGGTTAATCGGAGCGGCTACGGCATCTTCGGTCAATAATAATTTCTCTGCTGCCAGCAAAGCTTCCCAACGTTTTTCCGGATCGTTTGCATAGGTGCTTCTTGTAGAGGCAAGCAACGCATCATATTCCTCATTGTCGTAATGGGAGCTGTTCATAGCATTCGTTGATTCGTACATATCCAAGAAGGCGATCGGATCCGCATAGCTCGGGGTCGAGGTACCGTAGGCAATGTCGTATTCACCATTGGCGGTAGCTTCCAGACGACTCTTCAAAGGAACATTTCGGATGGTGACAGTCAGTCCAGGCAGATTTTTTTGCCATTCAGCCTGCAGGAATTCAGAAGTCGTTTTGGATGTATCAGCGTCAGATGTCAGCAGCTCAATTTCCAACGTTTCAATGCCCAATTCAGTTTTTGCAAGTTCCCATTCTGCTTGAGCAGCTTCAATATCAGTCACGCTCAAGTCGCCATTTTCTGTACGGAAATCTTCTTCCGTCTCCGGATTATAGGCATAGTTTGAAGGAACGTGGCCGTTTAAAGGAACAGATCCGTCATTCAGGACAGTTTCAACATAGGCCTCCTTGTCGAAAGACTGTGACAAGGCTTTTCTCAAATGAACATTTCCCGTGCTAGTTCGATCTTGATTGAACCACAGGTAGCCGACCAAAGCTTTAGGTTCAGTGACCAAAGCATCGGAGCCTTCATATTGTTCTATATGCGGGTTGCCGATTTGGGTAAATTGGACATCGCCTGATTCAAAAAGATTGACGTTCGTCGCCACATCCTTCGTGACTTCCCAATTGATCTGGTCGAGTTGCACATTTTCAACATCCCAATATGCTTCATTCGGAACAAAGGACCAGTTCAGGTCTGTGCCTTCCCAGCCTTCCACGATGAAAGGCCCGTTGTAGACGGTATTCTCACTGTTCATTCCGTACGCGCTGCCCCATTCCGTGGCCACTGTGTGGTTCTGCGGTAGGTAAGCGACCATCCCTAAGAGTTCCTTGAAATAAGTGGTCGGATACGCCAAAGTAAATTTGACTGTTTTTTCATCGATGGCTTCCACACCTAGTTCCGTTTTATCCACTGTACCGCCATTGATTGCTTGGGCATTCTTCAGGACATAAAACTTGTTCACGTTGGGAGAGCCGGTGTTCGCATCCACAATTTTTTGATAGGTATAGACAAAATCTTCCGCCGTAACCGGATCTCCGTTGGACCAGTTCGCATCCTCCTTGATCTTAAAGGTATATTCCAGACCGTCCTCACTGACGCTTGGTTCCTCTGCAGCAACCCCGAGTTCCCATGCGCCATCGTCGCCGATACGATACAAGCCTTCAATAGCGTTCCCGATGATGACCATACTCGATATATCAGGAGCTAAGGCGTTATCCAAAGTTCCCAATTCACCACTGTTCGTCACGGTGATGACCTGTTCCACTTCCGCTTTCGCATTGGAGTTACTTGCAGCCTCACTATCTGCACTTTCAGCCCCTCCTGTTGAGCAACCTGCCAGCATCAAACTTATAGCCAATGTTGTTGAAAACAACCATTTTTCTCTTCTCATATCGTTCCTCCTAGGCGCTATATCGCATTATATTGTATCCAATTAATTATTCTTATTTACATTTGCGTTTGTTTATCATAGCATCTATCTAAATTTTGTGATAATCCGTATTATCGATCACTGTTGATAGGTAAAAACGTTCATCGGGTTGCTTGGGTTACGTATAATGCCTGGCTAAAACATGAATAACCGAAAAGTATTCATGTTTTTGAGTGTCTGACATGCTAAAAAGATGAATAAAATTTATGAATTCATCTTTTCGAGCCACAGCCAACCAAAAAACATGGATAACGGCTAGTTATTCATGTTTACGCGTAAAAAAGGAGCCGCCTCGCAATGAGACAACTCCTCTCTTTTTGTTACACGTTCACGCCAACTTTGGCTTTTTGATCCACTAATTTTTTGACCTGGGCAACGATGTTTTTCACGGTCAAACCGTACTGTTCCTTCAAATAATCCACCTTCCCGACTTGACCGAAAGCTTCTCGGACGCCGACGCGATATTGCAGGGTCGGCTTCACTTCAGCCAATATTTCGGCTACCGCGCTGCCGATGCCGCCGATGACATTGTGGTTCTCGACGGTGACGATTGCACCCGTCTCAGCTGCTTTCAATAAAGCGGCTTCATTCACCGGTTTGACCCGGTAGAGGTCGATGACCGTTGCTGAGATGCCTTCTTCCGCTAACTGATCTGCAGCTTGCAGGGCATCGGCTACCATGATCCCAGAAGCGATGATGCTGACATCCGAACCTTCCCGCAACAGCTTATAGCCGTCTTCGAAAGTCTCGCCTTCCGGATAGATTTCGATCGCATTTTTACGGATCATCCGCACATAATTCAAGCCGTCCGTATGGTACGTTTCTTCCAGGATAGCACGCAAGCACTTGTCATCGCTGGCTTCGTAGACATGCGCATCCGGAATGGCGCGCAATAATGCCAATTCCTCGAAAGGCATGTGCGTTCCACCATTGGCTTCGGCGGTTACGCCCGCATCCGAGCCGATGATGGTCACGTTCGTTCCGGCATATGCCACCGAGATGAAGATTTGGTCGAATACCCGTCTGCTCGCGAACGGCCCGAAAGTATGGATGTACGGTTTGAATCCGGCCACTGAAAGTCCAGCAGCACAACAAACCTCTTGGGCTTCCATGATGCCAACATTAATATACCGACCGCCAAGCTCATCCTTGATTTTATCCGTGGACATTGAGCTCGATAAGTCTGCTTCCAGCACAACGATGCTGTCGTCTTTTCGCGCTTTATCCAACAAGAATTCACGGTAAACTTCGCGCAATTCTGTTTTTCCCATTTTCGCTTCAAAAGTCATCCTTATCTTACTCCTATCTCAATGCCGATTTTTTCAGTAGTCGCTTCGATGGCGGCCTTCGCCTCATCATCCACGCGAATGTGGTGGTTGCTGTACATGTCTTCGATGTACGGAACCCCTTGTCCCTTCACTGTATCCAGGATGATGGCGATTGGCTTCCCTGTCAGGGACTTAGCAGTTTCGACTGCGGCATTGATTGCTTCAACTGAAGATCCGTCGACTTTCAGTGTATGAAATCCAAAAGCAGCGAATTTCGCATCGAAATCAAACGGATTGCAGATTTCAGTCGTATAGCCATCGAGTTGCTTCTTGTTGTCGTCGATGAACAGGATGAAATGATCGAGTTGTCTATGAGCGGCAAACTGGATAGCTTCCCAGCATTGCCCTTCGTTCAACTCACCATCCCCGACTATGCAGTAGGTATAGTTGCGGCGCCCGGCAAGTTTGTTCCCGTAGGCTATGCCTGTCGCGGAAGAGATCCCTTGGCCTAGCGACCCGGTTGTCATATCGACACCCGGTGTTTTGTTCTTGTCAGGATGCGACGGCAAATTCGTGCCGTTCTGGTTCAGTGTATAAAGCCAGTCTTCAGTGATGAAGCCTTTCAGGAATAGGGTTGCGTACAGCGCAGGACCGGCATGCCCTTTCGAAAGGACGAAGAAATCGCGGTTCAGGTCATCCTTCGTTTCCGGACTGACCTGCAATTGATTTCCATAGAGCACCGCCAAGGTCTCCACAATCGAAAGACTGCCGCCGTAATGCCCATACCCCATGTAGTTCAATTCTTTTAAGGTATAGTAACGAATCTGATCTGCAAAGTGTTTTATTGCTTGGTTATCCATGTATGCCATTTCCTCCTTATTCTGCGGTCACAGCTTTTTTGCTTTTGTCGAGTGCGGTCAAAGCCAGCATGATCGCAATGACGACTGCGATACCGATCATGATTGCTGTCTTGCCGCCCATATTGGCCAAGCTGCCAAGGATGATGCCAGATGTTGCAAAGTCCGCATCTGAGAATGTGGAACCTGCAAAGCCTAATTCACCTAATACCGGCAGTAAGAATAGCGGCAGGAAGCTGATCAACATACCTTGCAGGAATGAACCCGCGATGGCTCCTCTTAGTCCACCTGAAGAATTACCGATGACACCGGCAGTCGCTCCAAGGAAGAAGTGGGGAACTACACCCGGCAGGATGATGACACCGCCAGTGAAGATCATGATGACCATGCTGACCAGACCGCCGACAAAGCTTGAGAAGAAGCCGATCAATACGGCATTTGGTGCATAAGGAAAAACGATTGGGCAGTCCAATGCTGGTTTTGCATTCGGCACTAATTTGTCAGAGATGCCTTTGAATGCTGGAACGATTTCATTCAGGATCAGACGAACACCTGCAAGGATTACGAACACACCGGCAGCGAAGGAGCCTGATTGTTGCAAAGAGAAGATAAGATAGTTTGTTCCACCGCTTAAGTTTTCTTGGATGTAAGCAGGACCTGCAAACAAGGCGACCGTGGTGTAGATGGCGGTCATTGTAATCGCGATGCTGACTGTTGAATCACGAAGGAAACCTAGGCTCTTAGGAAAGTTGATATCTTCCGTAGATTTTTTCTTGTCGCCTACTAGTTTACCGACATATCCGCTCAATGCATAACTGACGGCACTGAAGTGTCCCAATGCTACCGAGTCATTGCCTGTCAATTCAACCATATAGCGTTGGACCAATGCTGGCGATATGGACATGATGATCCCCAATACCAACCCACCTAACAAAATAAGCGATACTGAAGTGAAACCTGCAACGGACATGATTACGGCAACCATGCACGCCATGTACAACGTATGGTGCCCAGTCAAGAAGATGTATTTGAATTTTGTGAAGCGGGCAATCAGGATGTTGAAGATCATCCCTGACAACATGATAAGGGCTGTACTTGTGCCATATTGTTCTAATGCGACGGCTACGATTGCTTCATTGTTCGGGATAACACCCTGCATATTGAAGGCTACTTTGAACATTTCCCCAAAAGGCGCCAATGCACCGACGATGACGCCGGCACCGGCCGTTACAACGAGGAACCCGACGAACGTCTTTACGCCGCCTTTTACGATATCAGTGGTTGATTTCTTTTGGAGCACGGAACCCAAAACGGCGATCAATGCTACTAAAATGGCAGGAGTGCTGGCAATGTCAATCAGGATGTCTAATATTCCATTCATAATCTCTACACCTCTTCTGTTTTATTTTTATGCGACCAAACCTTTGTCCTTGCATGCTTGCGTCACTTTCTCGCGCAGTTCATTCATGTCGATGATGCTCTTCAGGAAGCGCACATCACCCAAATGTCCTGCAGAGTATTCTAAATCCTGGCCAACAAACCAAACATCCGCATCACTTGGGCTGGCGGAGCTTAGGTCATAATGTTGCACCGTTACCTTGTCGCTCACTCCCAATTCCTTTAAAATCGACTGAATATTCATTTCCACCATAAAACTCGAACCCAAACCTGAACCACACGCTGCTCCAAATCTAACCATTGACTTTCTCCCCTTCACTGAACATATTTATGATTTCTTTACTCGTAGTTGCTGCTTTCAGTTCCGCCAATTTTTCGTCGGAACTCAGGATGCCGGTCAATTCCGACAGTGCCTTCAGATGGGTCTGGTTGTCGATAGCCGCGATGCAGATGATCGTATCCACTGCATGTGCCTCATCCCCCAATAGATTCACCGGTTCCTTGAGCCGCAGCATCGACATGCCGATGCGGTTGACTCCTTCCTCCGGTCTGGCGTGCGGGATGGCAACGCCTTTCCCAAGATCGATAAAAGGACCGAATTCCTTCACTTTATTGATCATCGCTGCGATATAATCTCCCGAGATCGTGTCATTTTCCAATAATGGACTTCCTGCAAAACGGATGGCTTGCTCCCAATCAGCGCACTGATCGGCAAATTGAATCGTATCCGCTACCAATAAATCTTTCAACATAGGTGTATATCTCCTTCCGTAGGCATCTGTTGGATTCAAAGTCGTAATCAACTCGTTCCGTAAAGCCCCTTCGTTTTCTATTTTTGCGTATTTCTTGATGATGGCTATGAGCGCATTCAGGTCCGGCCCCAAGTAGCTGTCTAATGGGAACACAGACAGGACTGCACGGATCAGATGTTTTTTCGATTCCGCATTCATCATTGGATTCACAATAAACACAGGCTTGCTGGACTCCAGATACACGGTTGAAAAGACGAGATCATATTCCTTCGAATCGAGATCGTAAAAACTTTCCAAACTGTGTCCATCTATCCAAGTGATATTACTGAACATCTGCCGCAACTCCGACAGCAGAATCAAGGATGAACTGATGCCGCTCGGACAAATGACCGCTGCCCGATAAGCTGTTTTCTTGTTGATTTGGACTTCTATCTCACCGCCAAAATGGATCGTGAAGTAAGCAATCTCGTCATCGGTCATCGTACCTTCCGCATATTCTTCAAGCGGCTTAAGGGCACGCTTGACCAAAACAAACAGCCTTTTGTGTTTAGCCTGAATCATCTCCGTCAAGGCATTATCAAGCTCAATGCGGAAAAGAATGCGGTAGTAGGCAGGCACGAGATGAAGATACAAGTTTCGGAAGAGTTCCTCTTTCCTTTCGAAAGATACGACAGCGATCCGTTCCATTTCAGAAATAATGGCCATTGTGATTTTCTTGAGGGCTTCATCTTCGCTGTTTTCCCATTTACCTTCAATCGTTCCCAGGAAAAGCATTACGATGAACCTGATTTCCTCTTTCTCACCTTGAATCTCGAGATCCTCAAACAAGTGGCGGTAGACCTTATCTGCCAACTCCCATAGCGGGCTTGCCGATAGAACTTCTTGCTGTTTCTTGGTGAAAGCCAGGTGCCCTTGGACACGCGCTACCCGGATCCTTGTGTAAAGGATGAGATAAAGCGAATCACGGATGCGTTCCTCCACATAATGCATGTTGTGTTCGTTTGCGTAGGCTTTGATGATCCGGATTACCGGTTCAAGGTCGATCTTTTCCTGCCAATCTTCTGCAATGTAGTTCAATGCCCAATTGCCGGAAGCGTGCCGCAACAGCTGGCTGATGCTGTGGAAAGCCATCCGCCGTTTGTCGGCCTCATCCCCCTCCAAAAAGTACCCTCTTGAACGCTGATATTCCAAGGTGATCCTGTATTCGGACAACTTGCAGCGCAGCCGTTTAATGTCGGCCAACGTCGTGTTCTTGCTTACTTTCAACAAATCCTGGTAGTGAAAATTGGAAATAAAATCTTTGCGGATGAATGTATAGAGGTAAAGCATATACATCCGCTCTTCTTCATCGAGATAGATCTGCGGTGAAGCGAAAACTTTTTGAAGCTCATCCTCCATGGCGATCAAGGCTTTGGGCACGGTGTATTTTTCCGAATCAACAGATACCGTAGGAAAATCGTTTTTGGCCAACAACTCATTCAAGGTAGCTAAGTCTTGCATGAGCACATTCGTCGGCTCGTTCATTTTCAATCCCAATTCCCAAAAATGCATCTGCGGCATGGCGATGATTTTTTTGAGGAGAATCATTAATCGATTGTCGTACATGTACACCCTCCTTACGAAACTTAGTATAACTTGCAACCCTTTTCATTTAAAGCTTATCTCGGTCCAACCATTTTCCCGAAATCGGAAATCGACTGGGCCCAATCCAAAAAACGCTTTCATACCAAGCTAAGTGAATGATTCAAGGCGTGCAACAACTACTAGCATCTGTATATTTTTAATGGACAAATCAGAACATTAGTATTATTATAATCAATTTTGAAACTGATTCACCCTGAATTCGTGAGATTTTCATTATTGACCCCGTCATTCATCATTCTGCGGCATGAGCTGCACGGAAAAACATGGATAACCGAAAATTATTCATGGTTTTGAGCGTCTGACATGCGAAAAAGATGAATAACATTTATTTATTCATCTTTTCGAGCGGCCGGCCAGACCTCGGCCCCGACCATTTCATCCCCACGCAACAAAAAGCCCTCCCAGCAAAACGCTGAAAGGACGGGATTCTCTTCTCAAATACAATTATAGCTTGCCTTGCTCGTTCAGTTTGCCCAGGAAATATGGCATCTGGACACGCCACCATTCCCAATCGTGATGGACGTTCTCGCCCCAGAAATCAATCCAGGCAGGGATGTTCTTGAAGCGCATCACTTCTTCAATCTTGCGCGTGTCGCGGATGCTGACTTCTTCCCAGTTGCCTTGGCCGGTCGCGACGATGATGTTGCCTGAACGGTATTTGTCCAGGAACCAGCCGTCGTTCAGATTCCAAAGGTAGTCGATCGGTGAGTTCTCATATGCGTTGCGATCATGGTAATTCCCAAAGAAGTAACGGACATCGTAAAGGCCGCTCAACGCGATGACGCTGTCGAAGACATCCGGATGGCGCAGGTAAAAGTTCAGGCTGTGGTAGCCGCCCATGCTGCAGCCGGTCGTGATCATCGGTCCCTGATAGTTCGTCTGATGCTTGATGTGCGGCACCAGTTCCTCGATGATGTAGCGGTCATAGCGTTCGTGCATGTTGGCGCGGTCGTACGGACTTTTCCATTCGCACAGCCAAGATTCGTTGTCCATGCTGTCGGGTGTATAAAATTGCACTAAGCCTTGGTCGATGAACCACTGGCAGGCTTCAATCATGCCGAAGTCCGCGTATTCGTTGTGGCTTCCTCCAGATGATGGGAAGACGATGATCGGTTTACCCGCATGTCCATAGCGATTGAAACGCATCTCACGGTTCAAGTGACCGCTCCATTGTGATGAATATTCTACGTGCATCTTATTTCCCCCAGTCTATTCGGTTATGGAAATCATATGGATAATGTCCATCAGTTCTTGATATTCTGCCGCACGGATGACGTAGCCGAAATCCCCCATGATAGCCGCAAAAATCCCCGGCATTTCTTCAAACAGGACAACGTTGCCTCCGTAACGGGCAATCACTTCCTCATGCGTGAAGCGGTAAGGATGGACACCTTTGCGGCTGACATAGCAACAGTAGTAAGGCGTGTTCATCTGCGCCGTGAAATTGCCGGTCGCAACCAGATTCCCGTATGCGGCATACAGATCGACATCATTGGCCCAGTTCCACATGTCCATCGTATGACCGCCAGGCGGACGCAAGTTGGCTTCCAAGGCAACCAAGCTGCCGTCAGGTAAACGGAAAAACTCAAAATGGAAGAAACGCTCGCGGACATTGAAGGCCTGAACGAGTTTGGTTCCGATTTCGCGCAAGTCTTCCGGCATATTGCGGTCGACATAGTAGAACATATCCGCATTTTTTTCGACGATTTCCAACACTGCTTTTTCGTACACAAGCGTGGCATCGAAAAGGATATTCCCCGCGGCATCGGTCAAACCGTCATATGTGACGATCTTTCCGTCGATGAATTCCTCAAGAATATACGATTCATATGGATTCTTCACATGGAAAAAATGCCCGAGTTCTTCTTCTGAACGGATTTTGTGCGTATCCGCCGCACCTACGCCTGAATCAGGCTTGATGCAGACCGGGAATCCGTATTCGTGGCATAACCCGAGGGCATCGTGATAATCGCCGATGACACGCCCTTGCGCTACCCGAATGCCTATTTCTCTGAATTTTTCTTTCATGGCGGATTTCAGTTTTACGAAGGCCATATCCTCGTTTTTGAAGCCGAATACGTTGAAATCAGTGCGCAGACGCGCATCCTGCGCCAACCAATATTCGTTGTGCGATTCGATACGGTCCATTTTGCCGTGCTTGTAAGTCAAATAGGCCACCGCGCGCATCATTTCGTCATAATTTTCCATATCATTGACGCGATAATACTCGGTCAGGCTCTCGCGCAAATCAGTATCCAACAACTCAAACGGCTCGCTGGCGATACCGAAGACATTCACGCCCGCCCGCTTCAGACCGATTGCGAAATTCTTGAAATTACTGGGAAAATGGGGAGATATAAATACGTAGTTCATGGAATTTCCTTCTTTCTTCCGAACATTAGATTACAATGAGAATGTACCATTTTGACAGCATATTTACAAGCGTTTTTCAGTTGGAAAGGGAAAATATTGATACAATCGAGGAGCTATTTTGATTAGCTGAAGGCTGCTAAAATCCAGTCCCTCGAAAGCCATGCGCAACACCCTAAACTGGATTGCGCCAAAAAGCCCCTGCCCTTACGCAACTAAGGCGCGAGGACAGGGGCTTTCTTCACTTGCAGTCACTTCGAGGTGCTGCAAGTGACTCTTTATTTATTTTTTGACCAACTCTAGCGGAGAAGGGATGTACGCATCTACTTCTTTGCCAGCAAAGAAGTCAAAGGCTGCTTGTAAAGCAAGTCTGCCCATTTCTTCAGGTTGTTGCGCGACAGTCGCACTCATTTTTCCTTCTTCAACAGCATTCATGCCATCTTCCGTTCCATCAAAGCCAACCACCTGAATTTTCCCGGTCAAGCCAGCAGCTTCGATTGCTTCAATGGCACCCAATGCCATTTCATCATTTTGAGCAAATACCGCTTGGATATCCGCATGCGCCTGCAGCATATTTTCCATAACTGTCAGTCCTTCAGCGCGGTCAAAATTGGCTGTCTGGCTGTCCAATAGATTCAACGACCCCTCAGCGATTTTCGTGAAGCCTTCTCCTCTTTCACGAGTTGCAGAAGCACCGGGAACACCTTCCAGTTGGACTGTGTTGGCTCCTTCTCCTGATAATTCGACAATATATTGCGCAGCTAGCTCTCCTCCGGCTGCATTATCTGAAGCAACTAAGGTAACCACTTCTCCCCCATCGCTGGAACGATCGATTGTGATGACAGGGATGCCTGCGCTGTTTGCGGCTTCCACAGCAGGAGCAATCGCAGCCGAATCGACCGGATTGATCAGCAATACATCGACTCCCTGCTGGATAAGGTCATCCACATCATTCGTCTGTTTTGCTGTATCATCCTGGGCATCGACACTGATGATTTTCGTGCCATTTTCTTCCGCTAGTCCAGTGATGCCGGCTTCCAATGAAACAAAGAACGGATTATTCAAAGTTGAAATAGAGGCTCCCACAACCAATTCGGAAGCTTCCTTTTCCTCGACAGCAACACTTTCTGCGTTGTCGCCTTCCAATGTAGCTCCTCCGCATCCAGCCAACAGTAACAAAGAAGCAGCAGTCAATCCCAATAATTTTTTCATTTTTATTCCTCCTATTTTTTGTTCTTACGATCCAATAAAACAGCGATGATGATGACAACACCTTTAACGACTTGCTGATAGAAACTCGATACACCCAATAGGTTCAAACCGTTGTTCAGCGTACCGATGATCAATGCTCCGATCAATGTCCCCACTAACCTTCCGCGTCCTCCGGATAGACTGGTTCCTCCAAGAACAACGGATGCGATCGCGTCCATTTCATAGGCATTACCCGCAGTCGGTTGAGCAGAGTTCAAACGAGAAGTGATGATGATACCAGCGACTGCCGCCATCAATCCGGAAATGGAATAGATGGCGATTTTGATGCGGTCACTCTTGATGCCGGCAATGAACGCAGCCTTCTCATTCCCACCAAGTGCGAACGTCTTTCTTCCGAATGTCATTTTATGCAAAAGCACATACAACACTCCGAAGAAGAGAAGCATCACAACCACCGGGAAAGGAATGCCGAAAAGATAGCCTCGGCCCATATATTTGAATATGAAACTGTTCCCGATACCAGTGATAGGATTCCCATCCGTGTAAACCAAAGTAAGTCCGCGATAGATCGTCATCGTTGCAAGGGTCGCAATGAATGGCGCCATTTTACCTTTTGTGATCATTACACCATTGCAGGCTCCCAAAAAGGCACCAAGTACCAAGCCCATTCCCATCGCAAGAACAGGATTCAGACCAGAAGCAATCATGCCCGCCATCAAAGCACTGCTGAGAGCGAGCGTTGAACCTACAGAAAGGTCAATCCCACCCGTGATGATGACAAAGGTCATACCGAAAGCGATAAGTGCATTTGTGGAAACTTGTCTCAAAAGGTTCAGCAGATTGGTAGGTGACATGAAGCTCGGGTTCATGATGGTGACAAATATGACAAGCACAACTAATGCGAGCAAAGGCCCCAATTTATTCAGCCTTTTTTTTGCTGGGCCCTTTTCTTTGTTACTTTTTAAGGCTTGTATTCCTAAATTCATTTACATTACCCCCGTTGCTAATTTCATGATTTTCTCTTCTGTCGCCTCTCCACGCTGCAACTCACCGGATATTTTCCCTTCATGGACAACCACAATGCGATCACTTACACCAAGCACCTCAGGCAAATCACTCGAAACCATAACGATGGCAACGCCTCTGTCCGCCAGTTCATTCATCAATTGATAGATTTCACGTTTGGCGCCTACATCCACACCGCGCGTCGGTTCGTCCAAAATCAAGACTTTGGAGCCGATGCCGATCCATTTGGCTAAAACGACCTTCTGTTGGTTCCCTCCGGATAGTCCGGAAACAATATCATCACACCCTTCAGCTTTGACCTTCAAGCGTTCCATCAGCAGTTCAACAAAATCCTTCTCGGCTTGTGTGTCGATCAGGCCATTCTTACGGAAACCGTCTATTGAAGGAAGGCTGATGTTTTCACTGATGGAATAATCGAGAATCAAACCTTCCTCTTTCCGGTTCTCCGTCAAGAATCCGATGCCTTGACGAATGGCATCATTTGGACTGGAAATGGTTATTTTCTTGTCTTCAAGATACATCTCACCACTGCCGAGCGGATCGATTCCAAAGATGCTCCGCATGATTTCAGTCCGTCCTGCTCCCATGAGTCCCGAAAAACCAACAATTTCCCCTGCTTTCACTTGGAAGGACACATCCTGGAATTTCCGTTCCGATGAAAGTTTCTTTGCTTCGAAAACGATAGGTCCGATTTTGGAAGTCTTCGCCGGATAATAATCAGCGAGATCCCTGCCGACCATTTTACGCACCACTTCATCGTTGCTAGTGTCAGCTGTTCGTTTCGTATCAACAGATACACCGTCACGCATGACCGTGATGCGGTCACTGATTTTGAAGATTTCTTCCATCCTGTGGGAAATGTAGATGATGGCCACATTCTTTTGCTTCAGGTTCTGGATAATCCTGAACAATACCTCGATTTCCCTTTCCGTCAGGGCTGCTGTAGGTTCGTCCATAATGATCACTTCACCATCGGAAAGTAAGGACTTCGCGATTTCGATCATCTGTTGCTGCCCTACCGACAAATTCTTCACTTCTTCATCCAGATTCAAGGATACACCCAGCTCACGGAACGTCTCAAGAGCAAGCGCTCTCATTTTCTTGTTGTCGATCCATCCGATAGCGTTTTTGATTTCATTTCCCAAAAACAAATTTTCGACTACCGTCATTTCCGGCCACGTATTCATTTCTTGATGAATAAAGCTCAACCCGAATTTCTCCGCTTCCTTTGGACTATCAAATTGCTTTTGGGTGCCATCTATTAGGATCTCGCCTGCATCCGGCTTATGAAGTCCGGTCAAAATATTCATCAGTGTCGATTTGCCGGCCCCGTTTTCTCCCATTAAGGCATGCACTTCTCCCGCTTTGATGGTGAAGTCAACGCCCCTCAATACGTAGTTGGTACCAAAGCTTTTCGTGATTCCTTTCATCACAACTTCCATTTGTTTCCCTCCTAAAATAGGACTCCTGATTGCAGTATGATATTGGAATACGGTGTCGCTTCCCCTGTCCGGATAATGGCTTTAGCATCACCCGTCATTTCCTTAAAGGTCTCATGAGTGACGAAGGCAACCTCAACGCCCGCCAATCGCTCCATAGTCCGCTCGAATTGGTCCGGATTCTGCTCCTTTATCTCCTCAGCCAAAAATACTTTTTCCACTTCCATCTCTTCCATCAGCAGCTCCAGAATCGTCTGAAAGGCTGGCTCGTGCAAACGAATGGATAAATCAATCTTTTTGACGCCTTCCGGTATCGGAAGACCTGCATCACCGATCACAACTTTATCTGTATGTCCCAAATCCGCCAAAACTTTTGCGATATCACTATTCAAGATTCCATGTTTTTTCATAATGTTCATTCTCCTTCAGTTCAGCTAGTGTCGGCATGCCGCCTTGCGCTCCAAATTTCTGTACGGATAATGCCGCTGCCAGATTCCCGAGTTGCAGGCTGGCTTCGATATCCAATCCTGATGCGATGCCTACAGCAAAGGCACCATTGAACGTGTCCCCCGCTCCAGTAGTGTCCACTGGTCCGACAACATATGCCGGAACGTTCCGTTCAACCGAGCCATCATGGTAACAAACGCCTTTAGAGCCAAGTGTCACAATGAGTTTTCCAGGGTATTTTTTGATCCCTTCCGAAAGGGAGAGCTCAGGAAACATGGTTTTGTATTCGCTCTCATTCGGTGTCATGAAAGTAACTTTCTCCAGCAAGCCCTCATCCACTGTTCTTGCGGGTGCAGGATTATAGAGCACTTTTACACCTTTTTCAAAGCACAGTCCGATCACGTCATCGACAATTTCCTGCGGCACCTCATTCTGGATAACCAGCAGCTCGACTTTCTCCAGTTCTGTTTCCAGATTTTGTAACCGTGCGCTTTCGAATGCGTTGTTCGCGCCCGGGATATAAATGATTGCGTTATCGCCATCGACAATCGTGATGTGGGCTGAGCCTGAAGGCAAATGTGTAACCCGTTCCACATTGCTTGTATCAATCCGATTGCGTTTCAGGTTTTCGATCAATTCCGTCCCGAACAGATCGTTGCCTACAGTCCCTACCATTGAAACGTTGCCGCCCAAGCGCGCACTGGCAACTGCTTGGTTAGCGCCTTTCCCTCCGAAAGTAGTCCTGAAGTCCTTCCCTGTAATGGTCTCCCCAGTTTCTGGGCGTCTGTCGGCTGTGACGACAAAATCAGTTGAAATACTTCCTAACACCATAATATTACCCATTTTCCATCTTCTCCCTCAATGATTCTCTTATTATTAACGTTACAGGCAATTGTATCCTTTTTTTCAGAATGATTTTGTTTTCGATATGTCTGCAAAGAAGATCTGCAGCTTGATAGCCTAACTCATAAGCTGGCTGGGCAATTGTGGAAAGCCCAGGAAACATCAGTGCAGCGAATGGCATATCGTCATAGCCGATGATCTGAAGTTCCTCAGGGATACGGATCCCTCTTTTGATAGCTTCCTTCATGACTGCCAATGCGTACACGTCATTGGAAGCAATCACGCTGTCCGCATGAGGAAATTGATCCAAAAAATGCTGTGCAGTCTTTTCCGCTGAATCGAATTGGTATGTATCGGTTTGGTACAGTTGGTAAGGAATGTTTTTTTCGTTCAATACCCTCAGATTTCCGGAAAGCCGGTCATGCGAGCTTGGCACGTCTTTCGGCCCGACCATAATGACGACATGCTTTGCTTGTCGCTCGCTGATGGCCTGTGCCGCCAACTCGCCACCGTGGAAATCGTCCGTGTGAACTGCAAATTCGATATCTTCGCTGACCCGATCCAATAACACGTATGGCATGCCATGGAATTCTTTTGTGCTACCTTGTACTGCGGACAGGACTCCCGCCACATTGTTCTGCGCGAAAATTTTCAGGTACTCTTTTTCCTTTTCGACATCCCCCTGCACATTCCCAAGGATGAGACTGTAGCCACTCTCGTTGATTTTATCTTCCACACCTTTAGCAACCAATGGGAAGAATGGGTTTGCGATATCCGGCAGCAGCAATCCAATCAGCTTGGATTTTTTCTGATAGAGGGACCGCGCAACTTCATTCGGCGAAAAATTCAATAGCTTGATTGCTCTTTCGACCTTTTCGCGTGAAGCCTTCCCTACATATCCGCTGTCGTTCATGAACCTTGACACTGTTGCGACGGATACACCTGCCAATTCTGCAACTTCCTTGATAGTAGCCATTCTCCTTCACCTCCGCTGGTTGTAAATGTGTAACCGATTACACAAATAATATAGCACGTTCGGAAAACGTTTGCAAGCATTACGTGCGAAAAAATTTTCTGACCGCAAAAGAAGAAGCGCTGCATCCGTGCGGGGACCGACTCTCCTGAGGGAAAATCCGGCAATCCTGAATATCGCTCAAAAAGCAAAAAGCCTATCTCGAAAAAGAGACAGACTTTTTGCCTTTTTTAAATGAATTTCAGCACAAAATACAGAACAAAGATGCCAGTCAATCCATACATCATTTTCGAAACAGCTTGTCGATCACCCGAGAATACTTTGATGAACGTGTACAGAATAAAGCCCCAGCCGATGCCGTCCGCGATGTTGAATGTCAATACCATCATCAACACCATCAGGATGGCCGGGAAATATTCCGTGAAGTCATCAAAATTGATGCCTTTCAGATTGTTGGCAGCCAACAAGGATCCCACAATGATGAGCAAAGCCGAAATGACAGCCAGCGGAATAAGGGCAATGAAGGGAATCAATGCGATGGTGAACAGAAAATAAACGCCCACCATAAAGGATGTCAAGCCACTCCTTCCTCCCACAGCGATGCCCGTTGCCCCTTCCGCACTTGTGCAGGTGGAGCTGCATCCCAATAAACCTGCAATCATCACTGACAATGCGTTTGATTCAAGCGTTCGTTTCAACACTTTGGGTTGTTCGGAGGTCAAAAAACTGACCTGTGTCCCTAAATTTTGGAAAACGACCAAAATCAAGAGCGAGAATACGGCAACCCAATAGTCCATCGACAGAACGCCCGAAAAATCAAGTTGGAGGATAAACGGCTCCAAGGAACCCAGATCGATGAAGGAATAGGAAAAGGAGCTTATGTCCGTTACCCCTAAAGCAATGGAAATGAGAACACCGAAAATAATCGTCAACAAAAAATTGCCTTTTACATTTCTGACGAACAGAATCAGTCCGACCAGCAGTGTTGCCAACAGCGTAAACGGCACCGGTTGAAAAATATTATTCAGTGCCACGATTGTACCCTCTGAGGATACGATGATTCCGCCGTTCTTCAAGCCAAGGAATATCAGGAAGAAGCCGACTCCCGCGCTCATCCCTTTGATCAAAGTCACCGGGATGGAGCGAAGGAGTTGATCGACCACATTGAAATGTGTCAACAGGAAGAAGAGCACACCGACGATAAAGATAATCGATAAGCTTTTTTGCCAAGTAAAAGCAAAGGCTCCGACCAAGATGTAGGTGAAGAAGGCATTGTCGCTCATTCCTGGGGCAAGTATCAAAGGGGAATTGGCATACAAACCCATCAGAATGTTACTGATGGCTGTCGTCAGTATCGTCGCAATCACAACCGAATTATAATCCATGCCGGCTTGAGACAAAATCAGCGCATTGACAGCCACAATATACACGATGGAGAAAAAGGAAGTCGCACTCGCCAACATTTCGGTCCGTATCGAACTGCCTTTCTCTTTCACACGAAACAGCTCTTGCAATAGCCCCATCATCTCACACTCGCGTCATAATGGACACCTAGCGCTTTTGGCCCCCTAGTTTTTCTTCCTGTGAAGATAAGCGCCAATAAGGTCACGATGTATGGCAACATATAGAAGAATTCAGTCGGAATGGCACTTGCAAAGTCCAAGATTTGGATCTGGTCTTTGATGGATTGTGCGAATCCAAAAAGTAACGCTCCCATCATGACGCCGTATGGGTTCCAGCGTCCCAGAATGACTGCCGCAATCGCGATAAAGCCTTGCCCGGCGATTGTATTGAACGAAAAGTTTCCGTTTGTCGTCAATACAATCGTCGCTCCTCCCAAGGAAGAAATCGAACCACTGAGCATCACAGCCCAGAATTTGATTTTCATGACGTTGATCCCGGCTGTATCGATGGACCCAGGATTTTCGCCGACCCCTCTCAGACGTAAGCCTGCAGGTGTGCGGAAGAAGTAAAATCCGATGGCAAAGACCAGAATGAAGGCCAAATAGGTTGTAGGATAGGAACGGAACAAGGCATCCCCAATGAGTGGTATGTCGGATAATACCGGTATGTTCACTTTTGCGAACATATTCCGTAAGCGTGGTGTATCTGCTGCGCCATCAAACAACAATTTCACCAAGAAAAAGGTGAAGTTGGCCGCCAGCAAGTTGATGACCACCCCGCTGATGACATGATCAGCCTTGTATTTCAAGGTCGCCAGCGCATGCATCCCTGAGAACAAGGAAGTGAACACAAAGGCCGACAGCAACCCTATCCATGGACTGAACCCGCCCATTCCCATCGATTCGGCGAAATTGGCACCGACAGCGGAGAAGAAAGCCCCAGAAATCATGAATCCTTCCACCCCTAAGTTGGTGACGCCGGCCCGCTCGCTGAGCATCCCGCCGAGTGCACCGAACAACAGTGCTGTAGCAAAAATCAAACTGCCGCTTATAATATTGGCTACCATCTATTTCGCCTCCTCTTTATGCAATTGTTTCTTTGGCAATACGGCTTTGACGATTCCGGGTGCTGCCACAAAGAAAATAATCAGCGATATCACAATGCCGATGATTTCGCTCGGCACGCCCGCTCCGAACTGCATCCCTTGCGAACCGTAATTCAAAGCCCCGATCAGGATCCCGGACAAGGTTGTTCCCAATGCGGAATTGCCTCCCAGCAATGCAATGGCCACACCATCGAAGCCTATACCGCTTGTGGAGGAACTGATTGCGACATACCCATAAACGCCCAGCGTATCCAAAGTACCGATTAAGCCACCCAAAGCCCCGGAAAGGAACATCGTGCGTGTCATAATGCGGTTCACGCGGATGCCGGCATAGGAAGCTGCATTCGGATTCAAGCCCACGACTTTGGTTTCATATCCCCAGCGGGTCTTCTCAAAGAAGTAGTAAAAAGCAAAGATGATGAACGGGACCAGAAAGAATCCCCAATGGATTCGCGCGCCATCGAACACTTCGTTCAGGGAAGGGAACGTTATGCCAGCCGATTCTTTGATCATGGCGGAACGTGCCGTCCCTTCCTGAGCCGCGAAATTCTTGATCAAAATATGGCTGAAATACAAAGCGATATAGTTCAGCATGATCGAGCTGATGACCTCATTGATCCCAAATTTGGTCTTGAGACCCGCAACCAACACACCCCATAATCCACCCGCAACGACACCGACAAAGATTGCCACAATACCGTGCAAAATAGGCGGCATCTCGATGAGCGTACCGACCAAAAGGGAACTGACGGCGCCCATAATGATCTGGCCGTCCACCCCGATGTTGAATACACCCGCTTTATTGGCCACCGCAACAGCCAGGCCACTCAAAAGCAGCGGAATGATGGCACGAATCGTTTCCCCGATATCATAAACCGAGCCGAATACTTTTGTGACCAACGACTGATAGGCAACCAACGGATTGTACCCACCGATGACCATCACGATTGCTCCGATAACGAGTGCAATCAGTACGGCGATGATTGGAACCATTACATTACTGTTTTTTGTCTTTCTTTTCACTTTTTCCATGGTATCATTCCTCACCCGATCCTTTACCAGCCATCATCAGACCCAGCTCTCTGTCGTTAGTTGTCTCTGGTTTTGTTTCCCCGACGATTTTACCGTCGAAGATGATTGCTATCCGGTCTGACAAGGTCAAAATTTCCTCCAATTCGAAAGAAACCAACAGGATAGCGACTCCTTTGTCACGCAAACGCACGATTTGGCGATGGATAAAATCGATGGCGCCTATGTCCAGACCTCTTGTCGGCTGTACGATGATAAGGAGTTTTGGATCGCGGCTGATTTCCCTCGATAGGATGACTTTTTGTTGATTACCGCCGGACATGCCCTGCACAACCGTATATTCATTTTCAGCACGGATATCATAGTTTTGCATCGCTTCACGCGCTTCTTCATACATCCGCACTTTGTCCAGTTTGATCCCTTGGTTATGCTTTTCCTTGTAATATTCGATCAAAATCAGGTTTTCGGCTATATCGTTATCCAAAACAAGACCATGTTTATGTCTGTCGGCCGGCACATAACTCACACCGGATTCATAGATTTCACGCGTGGATTTCTCTTTGATCGAGACGCCATTGATAAGGACATCTCCCTCATCGAATGCGCGCATCTTAACGATTGCTTCCACCAATTCGCTTTGCCCATTCCCGTCCACGCCGGCAATCCCCAAAATTTCGCCCGCCGCTACGGTCAAGTTAACGTCGTCCAAAATGCGTTTTTTACTTGCACTGAATGAAGTAAGGTTAGTGATTTCCAACACGGTCGCTTGCGGGTTGTATGCTGCTTTTTCGATTTCACGGGAAAGATTCTTTCCGACCATCAACTCTGCAAGCTGTTCTTCATTCGTTTCTGCTACATCCACGCTGGCGATGAATTTCCCTTTGCGGATGACGGTGCATTTGTCAGCTACTTTCATGATTTCATTCAATTTGTGGGTGATCAGAATGATGGACTTGCCTTCCGCCACTAATTTTTTCATGATCTGAAGCAGTTCCCCAATTTCATCCGGGGTCAATACCGCAGTCGGTTCATCAAAAATCAACAGATTGGCACCGCGATAAAGGCATTTTAAGATTTCAACTTTTTGTTGCATGCCAACGGGCAAATCCTCGATTTTACTGGTCGGATTTACCTTCAATCCGTACTTCGTGGAGATATCGCTGACTTCCTTCACCGCTGCCTTCATGTTGATGCGGATTCCGTCCTTTGGTTCCATCCCTAAAATGATGTTTTCGGTCACGGTAAAATTTTCTATCAGTTTAAAATGTTGATGGACCATCCCGATGCCGAGGTGAATGGCATGATTCGGGTTCTCAATCTTCGTTTCATTTTCATAAACCGATATGGCACCGCCATCTGGTTGATACATCCCGAACACCACATTCATCAAAGTGGATTTTCCAGCCCCATTTTCACCAAGCAGAGCGTGGATTTCTCCACGTCCTACTGTCAGTGAAATATCATCATTAGCGACAAAATCGCCAAATTTCTTTGTGATGTGCTTTAATTCCAATACTTTCTCGACCTTCGTTTGATTCATCATAGTATTCTCCTTATGGCTGTTCAGGCACTGTGATTTCTCCAGAAATGATTTTTTCCTTATAGCTTTCGACCACATCCAGTACTTCTTTCGGCACATTGATATCGGAAGTATCAGCCAAACCAACGCCATTTTCTGCCAATCCTAGACGCACAACTTGTCCACCTGGGAATTCCCCGTCGGCAGCTTGTTGGGATACTTCATAGACTGCATTGTCGACGTTCTTGATCATGGATGTCAATGTAACATCATTCCCGAATTCCAAGGACTGATCTTTATCGACGCCGATGACCCAAACTTTTTCGCCAGCTTTGAAACGTTCTTGTGCTTCATTGAAAATACCGTTCCCAGTTCCACCTGCAGCATGGAAGATTACGTCCACACCGTCGTTGTACATGGTGGAGGCAGCAGATTTCCCGATATCCACACGGTTGAAAACGCCCGCATAGTTCACGACGATTTGCGCATCCGGATTGATTTCATGGACTCCGGCTTCAAAACCGGCTTGGAAGCGTTGGATAACAGGGATTTCCATTCCACCGATAAATCCGATCTTATCGGTTTCAGACATGCTCGCTGCAACAACGCCTGCCAGGAATGCCCCTTCATTCTCCTTGAATGAAATCGATACGATGTTGTCGATCCCTTCGATATCGGCATCGACGATCCCCAATTTAGCATCGGGATTATTTTTGGCTATGTTTGTAACGGCATCCGCTAACGTTGCTGCTGTTGCCCATGTCAAGTCCGTGCCGCTGTTGACGAATTGCAGCAAGCTCGGTTCCACTTCCGCATCGGATTGTGGTTCAAGGTATTTCACATCGTAGCCGAAGTCTGCTTGTAATTTTTGCAATCCTTCCCAGGCGCTTTGGTTAAAGGACTTGTCGTTCACACTGCCCAAATCCGTTACCATCCCGACTTTAAACTCTTTCCCGGCAGTTGTGCCGCTTTCGCTGCTGTCGCTTGAGCCACCGTTTCCGCAGGCAGCTAATAAGGTTGTTGCCAATAAGGAAAAACCAATCGTTCTAACTGTAAATTTTTTCATCTGAATCACTCCTATGATTTTTTTATTTTAGTTCCGCCAAAAAACTTTTTCCGTGTTCGGCTTGTGGTACATCAAAATTATCCGCGATGGTTGCGGAAATATCCGCAAAATGATGAGCTGTGGTCAATTCACCTGGTTGAACCAATTGTTTTGAATAGACAAGCAACGGTACATATTCACGCGTGTGATCCGTTCCCGGTGCTGTCGGATCGTTTCCATGATCTGCCGTAATGATCAACAAGTCATCTTCTGCCATTTGATCAAGTATTTCCGGCATTCGTGCATCAAAGGCCATCAATGCTTCCCCATATCCTTGAACATCCCGACGATGCCCGTACAGCGCATCGAAGTCGACCAAGTTTGTAAATGAAAGCCCTTCGAACATCTCGCCCATAACCTTCAGCAACTGATCCACGCCGTCCATATTGCTCTTCGTCCGGATGGCTTTGGTGATGCCTTGGCCATTGAAGATGTCGTTGATTTTCCCGACGGCGATTACCTCTTTCCCGTTGTCTTTCAGCTGATCCAACACTGTCTTACCGAATGGGTTCAGTGCGTAATCATGCCGGTTAGCCGTCCGTTGGAAGGAACCGGGTTCGCCAATGTATGGCCGTGCAATGATCCGGCCGATCATATAGGGATCATCTTTTGTAATCTGGCGCGTATATTCGCAGATATCATACAGTTCCTCCAACGGAATGATACCCTCATGTGCTGCAATCTGAAGGACAGGGTCAGCGGATGTGTAGACGATCAATGCTCCTGTCTCCATTTGTTCCGGCCCCAGCTCATCCAGGATGGCTGTTCCCGAAGCAGGTTTGTTGCCTATGATTTTTCTCCCTGAGTAGGATGCTATTTTTTCCAACAGTTCCTCGGGGAACCCATCCGGGAATACCCTGAATGGCGTATCGATCTGCAGGCCCGCAATTTCCCAATGGCCTGTCATCGTGTCTTTTCCTGCGCTCTTTTCAGCCAACTTTGTCCAATAGGCTTTGCTTGGGATCGCCTTTTCTATCCCTTTTATGTTTGCGATATTGCCTAACCCCAAGCTTTCGAGATGGGGTAGCCGCAATGCCATATTCTCGGCAATGTGGCCTATGGTGTGTGCCCCGCTATCATGGAAAACTGCCGCATCCGGCGCCTCCCCAATCCCAACAGAGTCCAAAACGACCAAATGTATTCGTTTACTTTTCACGATACCCTTCCTTTCTGTTTCATGTTACAATTTTAAACGAGGTGAAATTATGAGTAAAAGCATTCAACTATTTGATGGTATGACCGACGAACAAGTTCAAACCATCCTTTCAAAGCTCCCATCGAGGAAGTACAAGAAAAACCATATGCTTATCTTCGAGGATGATCCCATCGAAAAAATTTACATCATCAAGAGCGGCATGCTGAAAGTTTATCGCATGTATGAAGGGAAGGAGCTCATACTCGGTTTCGCAAAAAGACATGAAGTGCTTGGCGAGATCGAACTTTTTTCGGACGGCAACGCTCTCTCTTCTGTGGAAGTGATTGAAGATGGAGAAATTTACTATTTATCCCAAGCAGATTTCACTACCTTACTTTATGAGAATAAAGCTCTTCTGAAAAATATCTTCCGTATTTACAATCAACGCTTTAAGGCATTGAACAGGCAAATACAGAATCTCACATTCCATAGCGTCCACACCCGCGTCTGTCGTACCTTGCTTGACTTTATCGAAAACAGTGAGGCTTCCACTGATCTGATCATCCAGCATACGAACCAAAGCACGATCGCCAGCATCATCGGCGCGACCCGGGAATCCGTTTCAAAAACATTCAAGGATCTGCAGGATGAAAAAATCATTGCTTTGGAATCAAAGAAAATCCGCATCTTGAACCTTCCTAAATTGAAAGATTACGCAAACATCTAGGTTCCTGATGTCGTGCCTTCATGTTAACAAAGAAAACGCTTTCCAAGAATGAACCCTTTAACAAAATAAGTGTGAACATCCTCACACTTACGCTGAGAGCGATTTCATAACGCTTCATCCTCCTTTGCTCTATCATTGGTACTAACCACTAAAGAGGAGGAAATCATTATGAGTCTTCACATTGATGCAGAAAAAGGGCAAATCGCGGAAATCGTTCTATTACCGGGGGATCCGCTTCGTGCGAAGTATATCGCGGAAACATTCTTGGAGGATGCGGTATGCTACAACACCGTCAGGAACATGCTGGGCTATACAGGCACTTATAAGGGCAAAAAAATATCGGTGCAAGGTACGGGAATGGGAATGCCATCCGCAACCTTGTACATCCATGAATTGATCAATGATTTTGGCGCCAAAAACTTGATCCGCATCGGTACATGCGGTGCCATCCAAGAAGATGTGCATATCCGTGACGTCATCATCGCACAAGCGGCGGCTACGGACTCATCCATGATCTACAAAGATTTCGCGCCAGCCTATTTCCCGCCTATCGGAAATTATGACTTGATCAATAAAGCCTACACGCTCGGGAAAGAACAAGGGATGAACATCCACGTCGGAAACGTCTACTCATCTGACAGCTTTTACAGTGATTCCAATATCACAGACAATATGAGCAAATATGGCGTACTCGGGGTCGAAATGGAAACAGCAGGGCTTTATTACTTGGCTTCTAAATTCCATGTCAAAGCTCTCAGCATCCTGACGGTCAGCGATCACCTGATCACCGGCGAATTGACCTCCAGCGAAGAACGTCAAACAACATTCAACGACATGATCATTGTTGCGTTGGAAGCAGCCATCCAGGAGTAATACTTAAACTTATACAAGCGCTTGTTCCACAGAAAAAAGCTGATTGCATAGCCGCAATCAGCTTTTTTTGTGCTATCAATTATCTATTTGACTTAACACCGACTCGTTTGTTGATTCATTCCTCCCCAAATGTCTTCACAATGCTGTACGCATCCACTACAGACTGATCGGAAACTTTGTACGTTGTGAAAGTGAGCGAATCGTCCGTCACTTCTACATTCATGTAGGTCGGCTCCTCCAGTTGCAGGGCGACTGCGGAGTAGCGGTCATAAACGGAAGGATCTCGCATCTCGTAATATTTCGAATCGGAAGCTGAGTTACCGGTCAGGTAGACGGTACCGTCGGGATCGACAGCCGCGCCCTCTTCGTTGTAGGCGGTTTCCCCGATAACCGCATCGCCTTTCATCTGGTAGGTCCGTACATACACGTGGTCGTGGCCCATCAGGACGGCGTCGATATCCAACTCATCGAATGCGGGCACCAACCCGGCGCGCAAAGCCAAAACGTCCTCGTCGAGCGCATGGTCCGCGCTGCTGTAGAGCGACTTGTGCACGAGCACAATCCGATGGATCGCATCCGGGTTTGCCGCGATCGCCAACTCCATCGCTTCCTTATGCTCAGCGACATCACTACTTTGGGAATTCAACGCCAGAAACAAGGTGTTTCCATAGGTAAAGTAAAAATCGCTGTCTTCGGAATCACCTCCCCAGCCCGTCTCATTCGGCACATTGAAATAATCCGCAAACGAGGCAGCATCATGGTTACCGACAATGGGCATGATAGGATAGGCGGTCAGCTCTTCCGGGGAGAACCAGCCATCATATTGGATCGGGTTGTTGGCGCGGTTCACCTGATCACCCGACGATACAAGAAAGGCCGTATCGGGAAACATTTCCGTCGCGGTCGTCACCGTGCGATCCCATCCGTCCGCATCGATCTGGGCGCCATCGCCTGCCCCAATCTGCGGATCGCCGAAGAACAGGAAGTTGAAGTCACCGTCCTCGGTCGCCTGCGTCCGGAATGTATAGGATTCCGACCAGGCACGGTGGCCGTCTCCGAAGCGGTAGGAATAAAGCTGGTTCTCCTCCAGTCCGGTGATGATGGCCTTGTGTCTTGATTGGCCGCGCAAAACACCTTCGACAGTCGCCTCAAACGTCTCGCTCGACAGGATATTGCCTGCTTCATCCAGCCGGCTCAGCTCCACTACGGCTTTTTTGTTTATGCCCCGAGTATGCCAGCTGAAAGTCCGTTCCGTTTCATCCGCACCAGGGGCAAAAGCTATATGGAATGCGTCCAATATATGAGGAGTATATTTGGTTGCCACCGATTCTTCTACCGCGGAATCCCTGTATGGTTCCTTCGCGCAACCAGTCATAACCGTCACCATTATTAGTGTTGCAAAAAGGATTTTCATCCTGTAATTTCTTTTGAACATCGTCAATCCCCTCCAAAACGTCATAGAGCAACTTGCAAGAAAACTGATTTTCTTAAATTATACAACACCAGCAATTAATGAGTATCGCCGATGGCTCTGAAGGCAGATTTCCGCAAAGCATCCACGTACGAAAAAGAGAGGCGCTTATCTCATAAGCGCCTCTCGGATAACCTTTTATGATTGCCTGTCACAACAAGTGCGGCAAGAACATTTTTGCCAAGCTCAAAAAGAGAAAGAACCCGAATACATCTGTAGCCGTAGTGAGGAAAATGGAGGAAGAAATTGCCGGATCCAGATCCCATTTTTTCAAGGCCAAGGGAATCAAGAACCCGAAGAAACCCGCGATGATGAGATTTCCAATCATGGCTATGAAAATGATGAGTCCCAAAAAGACATTATCGTATCTCAAGTAAAGAATGATGCCGGTGATCAAACCGGTCACCGACCCGTTGATCAACCCCAAGCCGACCTCGTTGAAAACATATTTCCAATCATTTTTTATATCGACTTCCCCTAACGCGATGCTCCTTATGACCACGGATAACGTCTGGGAGCCAGCATTTCCACCCATTCCGGTAACAATCGGCATCGCAGCCGCGAGCGCGACCACTTGGATGATGACATCCTCAAACATCCCCACCGTAAAGGAAGCCAGGAAAGCAGTCATCAAATTGATGACCAACCAAGGCAGCCTTCTGACAACAGAAGTGCTGATTTTGTTGCCGACCTTTTCATCTTTGCTAACCCCTGAAAGCATCAGTAAATCTTCTGTCTGTTCATCGACGATAACGTCGATGATATCATCAATGGTGATGATGCCTAAGATAACGTTCCTCCGGTTCACGACAGGAATAACCTTCAGATCGTATTTGGAAACGATAAGAGAGGCTTCCTCCTGGTCGGTTTCCGGGCGGACAGAGAGGACATTGTCATTCATGATTTCTTCCAAACTGACATCTTCGGTGGATGTCAAAATATCCCGCAAGTCGGCAGATCCGATCAGTTCATTCGCCTTGTCGACGACAAAAATCGTTTCGATGATTTCTGTTTTAGGGCCGATGCGCCGGATTTCCTGCAGCACATCTTTCATGCTGAGTTCGCTTCTCAAGGCGATGTACTTCGTGGTCATGATCCCTCCGGCTGTGTCCGGTCCATAACCCAAAAGCATCTGGATCTCATTCGAGTCGCTTTTTTTCATCATGCCCAATATTTCTTTGCGTTGTCCGACACCGATCGTTCCCAGGATATCGGCAATGTCATCGGGCGACATGTATGCGAAGAACTTGACGATCTTCTTCGAGTCCAGCAAGCCCATCATGCCTTGCTGGAGTTCTTCTTCCGCTTCCTCTATGATGGCGGCGATTTCCTTCGCTTCCAACAGATTAAGCAAGGCGGCTAATTCTTCATCTTCAAATTCAAACAGAGCCGTTGCGACATCCACAGGATAGTGATCGCCGACGAGCTCCTTCAGTTCTCTCACATTTTTGTTTGCTACTGCGTTTAACAATATTTCATTCAATTCCATGTCTACACCTCCAAATTGATTAAACTTTTTGAAGGTACAACAGACAGATTATAGATGACAAGTTTCCGGTTTATATTATCTGCGATGGGGCTGAGGATACAAACAGACCTGATGGCTGGCTCCGCTTAGAACCATTCAGGCTAAAACCGCACCTAGGTGGTTTGTCTGCTATACCCTGACTACTATCTGCGTCCATTTGTCCTCACCTCCATTCTTTTGTTTTCCATGCCATAAAGGGACATCAAAAAGTTCCCTACTCTCCAAACCTAGTCTACTACTTATCAACGCATATGACTACCCTTCCTGTATGGATTTTATGGCCAGAATGATATAATAATCACAAATGAACCCGCTACCAAAAAAGCGGTCCGAAAGGGGAGCCATAATTATGAACGAGTCCGAATTATTAGCGCACGGCTATCGAAAATACACAGGGGAAAAGGTCGATGTTTACTTCAACTTAAGTGTCTGCACCTACTCCGGCAACTGCGTGCGGGGGAATCACGCAATTTTCGATACGAAAAGAAAACCTTGGATCTTGCCTGATGCGGATGCGCCTGAAGAAGTAGCGCGCGTTATCCATACTTGTCCTTCAGGAGCGCTAAAGTACCGCTTGAAAGGATCCGAAGAAATCCTGCCGACCTTTCCTTTGGGAGCCATGGAGCCCGACGAAACGGAAGGCAGCCCTGAGGAAAAAAATGATTGCCCACCGGACCAAACTAAAAACTAGCCGGATGTCCATACCGTTTACCAAAAAAATCACCCGCCAAGGACTCCAGATCCTTCGTGGGTGATTTTTAATGTCTTATTTTATTTATTAATTCTATTCTGCTGCAGCAATCTGCGGATTTTCCCGAGGTTTCCTCACAGTAATCACAAATCTGAATACCGCCAACCCGAGCAGGATCGCCGCTTCTATATAGAAGATTCCGCGCACCGAGTTCACCTGGAACAGCCGCTCCAATACTACGATGCCGTATGGCGAGAAGGCTGCGCCGATATTGAAGCCGACCAAAATCAACGAAGTCCGGTAAGCCGCGTTGCCGGCAGAGGAAGTGCTGACTTTGTTGAAAAGATAAGGCAGGAACGTCCTGAAGGAAAATCCACAGATGACTGCACCGATGCTGGTCTGTAGGACACTGTTCGATGACGCGATCAAAAACATGCCGATGCTCATGACGGAGAATGAGATTGGAAGCGTATAGGTTCGTGTGATCCGGTACACCTTCCCGAAAAGAAAACCGGCTGACATGGCCCCAACCCCAATCAGGGCGAGGATGTTGCTGCCGTCCGTCGCATCGCCGTATCCCAGCGTGGTCATCAAGGTCGTGCCTTTCACCGCGATGGACATGTAGATGATGACGGCTATGACGAGCAACACGATATATCCAAGGAAGTCCCGTTTGCCGAGAGCGGGCTCGCTGTTTTTCCGGACGGCCGAGGCTTTCATTCCCCCATCCGTAGACCGTTCTTTGCCGATTTCGTCATACGCGACATTCGGGACGAACAGCAGGAACAGGATGAAGACGGGCATAGCGATCAGATAGACCCAAAAAGAGGTTTGCCAATGAACCTTCAGCAGCTGCCCGACCGCGAATGTCATAAACATCCCGCTCAACCCTTCGAAGGCGCTCTGGTAACCGATCATGGCTGCTCTTTCGTCCCCTTCGTAAAAATGGCTGATGATGGCCACGAGGAGGGAATTGAACATCCCCACCCCGAAGCCGAAGAGCGCCCGCGATATGAGAATGATCCAAAAATTGTCGATCAGTGCCGGAACGATACCGGAGACCAGGACGATGGCGATTCCGATCAGGATTGTGCGTTTGTAACCCAAGTAACGCGCGAACAGATTGCTCATCAACACCGAAATAATGATGAAAAGGGATGGGATGGTCGACAGCATTTCCACTGTTTGGAGCGGAACATCCGCGAATGTTTTCGCCATGGCCGGGATATTGGCAGCGATGGCCCCTCCCGAAACCACAACCAACGAGGCCGACAGGATGGAAATTTTCAATAACAGATCTTTTTTCAAATGGATACCGCCTTTCTACGATGAAGCACCTCTTGGCTTTGTAATCGCTAACTTGTTAGGCTAAAGCATAACACCTGGAGTTAACTTCAGGTCAAGCGTTTTCGCGGAAATAATTGCGGCGAGCGAATTCCCACGCTGAGCGCCCCCGAATCGTCGCGCTCCTCCGGCGAGGATCCCCACACCGGAGAACAGCGGTATCTTGCGGGTTCTTCTCCTGCGAGCAAGTTCTCATCGGAGCACAGTATTTAAATGTGGGCCGAACTCCGGCGTAGCCTCCTCTCGCCGGAGTAGAAAACCAGTGTAGCGTATCACCTCAACCACATGTATGAGAACGGCAAATATGCGGAGACACTCCCTGTTGACTTGTTACCCGAAGCGAGTAGTATAATTGATATACATACGCTCAACATACCAGGAGGTCCTCAAATGAAAAAAACTTTATACTTGATGCGCCATGGCCAGACCCTCTTCAATGTCCGGAGAAAAATCCAGGGCGCTTGCGATTCGCCTTTAACGGAGCTCGGCATTCACCAAGCCGAAATCGCCAGTGCCTACTTTACCGATATTGAGCTCGATCATGCCTATAGCTCCACATCCGAACGCAGCTGCGATACGTTGGAAATCGTGACGAGCGAACTGATGCCTTACCAAAGACTGAAAGGCCTGAAGGAGATGCATTTCGGCACCTTCGAAGGCGAAAGCGAAGACCTCAATCCAAAAGACAAAAGCACCTTTTTCGTGCAGTACGGCGGTGAATCCAGGGAAGATGTGCGCAACCGGATGGTCCAGACCTGCACGGAAATCATGGAACAGGACGACCACCAGACTGTGCTCGCCGTCTCCCACGGCGGCGCCTGCTTCCACTTCCTGAGTGCTTGGCAGGATCCCCATGAAGTGGTGAAAGAAGGCATCACCAACTGTTGCGTCTTCAAGTACGAATATGATTCGGAGGAGAAAACCTTCGCGCTGCTGGAAGTCGAACGGCACGGATTCTAAGGTTTTATGGTTTCGCGGTTCTGTGGTATTCTGGTTCGTCGGCCGGGGAATCCGAGCTGACGAATAGGATTAAATCAAAGTTACCGAAGTGATAAATCCTGATAACCGAAAAAAGTTAAGGAATGCCTCCAAAATGATGAGGCGTTCCTTAACTTTTTTGCACATTTCCTACATTTACTTGGTTACCGGCAAGTCCGAAAAGATGAATAGCTGTCTGTTATTCATCTTTTTTATTCCAAATTGGTCCAGAAATATGAATAACTTTTTATTATTCATCTTTTTCGACCTCCGGTGATCTGAAACCATGGATATCTCACTGTTATCCATCTTTTTTCATCGCAACCTTCATCCCCGGTTACTAATCCCATCTGGTTTGATCCTGTAAATCGAAACTGAAGCGTTTCAACAGCCAGGCGTCCGCTAAATCGATCCACTTGGCTGCATTCTGATCGACCAATGTTTTTGCGTTAGCAGTGGCTTGCGTGGCAAGGCTCAATCCGTGCGGACCATCCTCGAATACATGGAGTTCAAAAGGAATTTTGTGCTCCGACAAGGCCATACCCATCCGCAGCGTATGCCCAACCGGCACAAGTGCGTCTGATGCTGTGGCCCACAAGAACATTGGCGGTGTTTTTTCTGTGACCAACAACGCCGGGCTCACTTCTTTCAACGTTTTGTCGCTAGGGGATGCTTCCCCCAGCAGCGACATAGCGGATGCATCGAACAGCAAGGTGGCCATTTCATCCTTTTCTGTCTCCTTCATGAACAGGTAGTCGCTTAACGTATAGCCTAAAATAGTAGCGGCTGGGCGAAGTGTTTCTTCCGACACCTGGTAATGATCGGTCAGGATCGGTTTATCCCAATAGACCGAATACGTCGCGGCATTGTGCGCGCCTGCCGAAAATCCGCACAGTGCGATCCGATCTGTATCAACCAGCCACGTTTCGCTGTTTTCGTGGATCGTCAGCATGGCTTTGCCGATGTCCCGTATCGCGGCCGGAAAGACCGTATGCTCGCGCCTTTCGACTCCGCCAAAAATGGATTCAAAAGGTTCGTGCTTATCCAGATAAACGGAATAGCGCAGCACAAAGGCATGATAGCCCATCGCCGCAAACCGCATCGCCACGGGCTCGGCTTCCCGATCGGAACAGGAAAGATAGGCGCCGCCCGGACAGATCAGCACGGCCGGGCGGGTTGCGCCGTCCAACAATTCCGGTGAATCCTGAAGGACATAGGTCGTCAACGTGACGTCTTCCCGCTCCGGATATAATTTTATCGTTTCAACAATCATTTTTTTCCTCCTTAATACGTTCTGATGCATACCCCGCGTTGAATCGGTTGTCGGCGTGGGGGCCGAAAAGATGAATAACTTTTTATTATTCATCTTTTTCAGTCCGTGTTGGCCCAGAAAGATGAATAACTTTTTATTATTCATCTTTTTCGGGCCCCGGTGCTCTGAAACCATGGATATTTCACTGTTATTCATCTTTTCGGGGCCGACCTTAGCACTTAACCTTATATTTTTCTCTGGACTCCCTTATAAGTTCGTGCCCCAGACCCCGCAGAACGGATCGACCGGGCTCTTGCCTTGGAATTTGGACTTGCCAATCAATTTTTCCACGAGGATTTCGTTGACTGTATCGTTCGCGCTGTAGCAATTGATGTAGGTCTTGATCATCGGGGCATCGAACAGATGATACGGGTTCGCCAAGGACACGAAAAGCGTCGGGACATCCTGGACAAACCAAGGCGCATCGGCCGCCATCAAGCGGATCCAATCGATCCGGCGCGTCGTCTGGTTGCTCGCGGTATCGTAATTCGCGACATAGATGACCAGATCCACTTTCGCCTTCAGATCGTCCACGCCCTCCTCAAAGATTTCATGGAAGTTCAGTTGGTCATAATTGAATGTTTCTACCGAGAATCCGGCTTCACTCAGTTTTCCGATGAAGGAACCTTCGGAAGCCCCGCCGTCCTTAAAGCCGCCGCCCAATCGGTCTTCCAACATATAGACCCGTACGCGTGGCGTCTTCTCCGGTGAGATCGGCAACAAATTTTGCGTGTCTTTCACCAAGGTGATGGCTTTGTCAGCGCTCTTTCTTGCCAATTTCAGATGCTCCGGACAGCCCACTGTACCCAGTGCTTCCGGCGCTGGGATGAGCCTGTTGGCTTTCTGTTTATCCACCAAGCCCATGCTTGCTTTCATCGCCAGAATGCGCGTGACCGCTTCATCCAGCCGCTCCATCGATACGTCGCCGCAGCTTACCGCATCGCGCATCGCTTGGTAATCTTCGTCGATGTTTTTGTTGAACAGGATCATATCGCAGCCGGCGTTGATCGTTGTCGGAATCGCCTTCTTTCGGGACATCGCCGCATTGTAGCCGATCATCGGCGTCGCATCCGTCACCGCCACTCCGTTGAAGCCTAAGCGCTCGCGCAGCAAACCGTTCACCAATTCCGCCGACAAGGAAGCCGGTAAAATATCTCTGTCCTCCAAAGCGGGATTGAGCGCTTTGCTGTAGGCAGGGTGCAGGATATGTCCGATCATGACGGACAATGCGCCCTCTTCGATCATGGCTTTGTACACTTTGCCGTAGCTTTCATCCCATTCCGGAACGGACAGGCTGTTCACAGTACTCACCAGATGCTGATCGCGCTCGTCCACGCCGTCACCGGGGAAGTGCTTGACTGCCGTCGCGATGCCGTTCTCGTGCAGGCCTTTCATTTGCTGCAGGGAAAAATCGATCACCAGATCGACGTCCGAGCCGAACGTCCGGACGTTCGTGATCGGATTTTTGAAGTTCATGTCGATGTCCACAATCGGGGAAAACGCCCAGTTGCAGCCGACAGCTTGCGCTTCACGCCCGGAAACAAAGCCCAACTGATAGGCTTCCTTCTCGTCGGCTGTCGCCGCGATACCCATCGGACGGGCATAATAGGTTCCATCCGAGCAGATCCCGTTTCCGCCGGCTTCAAGATTGGCCGCCAACAACAGCGGGATCTTGCTTTCGTTTTGCAGAACACCGTGCGCCTGTCTGATCGCTTTTGCCGGCATCGGGCGGAACATCATCCCGCCCGGTTGGTATTTCTGCACAAATTCCGTCAGTGCTTGATCGTCCGGATTCCCGGCGATTGGGCAGAAAATTTGTCCGATTTTTTCTTCCATTGTCATCTCGCTAACTGTATTTTCTACCCAAGTAATTTGGTCATCCGATAAAAAAAACGGCTTTTCTGTTAAACGTACCATCAAATCACACCTTTACTGTTATTCCTTCTTAACGCCTATTATACAGCAGTTCCCGCCGCATTAACGCACGTGCATAGGGTCCGTTCTTTTCACATTCCCGACATTTTTTAAGGTGTTTGTTCAACACAACGCCTTACAGTTTTGCCAACGCTTCGTTGATTTCCCCAAGTACGCGGTCATTCACAAAATGCTGCACGATCGGAACCGAGGAAAACGTTTCGAACGGGCTGTCCAACTGGTTCAGTGCCAGATCATTCCCCTTCAGCATCGGCAGATGTTCAAAAATCACCGTACGGGTCGCTTTGATTGCCAAGAGCTCTTTGTACGTCATCGCAATGGAATAGTTGACCTTGTAAGATTTCAGCGGCTTGTAGGTAAAAGCATATGCCCCGCCGGCAACCGTAAAGGCTATGCCCTCGCCCTTTTGGATGATTTCCGTTTGGGTAATGCCAAAGCTTTGCAATTGATCGGCGATTTCAGTCGCTTGGCAGTGCGGAAGCTCGATCGTGGCCATGCTTTGGGTCGGCACCTCGAAAGCGAAATGCAGTTGTCCGTCTTCCAGGATGCGCCACGCACTCTTGATTTTGCCTGATGAGGACTCGTATTCCCCGCTTGCGGCACCCAGTTGTGCGCTTGGGACAGGTTTCAGATAAAAATGACGGTAGCCGGCATGCAGCGGATCGGCTTGAATGCCCAGCACCGAACGGTAAAGCCATTCGACGATCGATCCGTACGCGTAATGGTTCAATGAATTCATGTCGGTGCCGCTGATTTTCCCATCCGGCAAGACGGAATTCCATCGTTCCCAGATCGTGGTTGCGCCGAGATTGACCGCGTACAGCCAGCTGGGATAATCCTCGTTCAGCAAGATGCTGTAGGCCAGCTCCGTCAAGCCGCTCTTCGTCAGCGCTTCGCACAGATAAGGCGTGCCGACAAATCCGGTTTTCAGATGCACATCATCCTCCAACAGCTTCGCTTCAAAATCGGCAATGACCCGGCTCAGGCTTGCTTGCGGGACCAGATCGAAGTAGAGGAACAGGACATACGCGGTCTGCGTGTTCACTGCCAAGCGGCCTTTCGCAGTCAAAAATTCAGCCTGAAGGGCGGCCTTGATGCTTTCCGCCAACGCCGTGTACTTTTCGGCATCCGCCTGCTTGCCTAGCGCTGCGGCAGCCTTGGCCGTAAGGGTTGCCGAGTAATAATAGTAGACAGAAGCGACCAGTTTCGGATCGGTCCCGCCGATCGGTGCTTTCGGGTTTTTCCCGTCCAATGCCAGCCAATCGCCGAACTGGAAACCCGTCGTCCAAAGTCTGTTCGAACCGCTGCGCTCATCTTCGCGGTAGACATATTCCACCCAATCGACCATCGTGGCGTATTGCTCGTTCA
Source organism: Trichococcus paludicola (assembly GCF_003052295.1). Taxonomy (GTDB): domain Bacteria; phylum Bacillota; class Bacilli; order Lactobacillales; family Aerococcaceae; genus Trichococcus; species Trichococcus paludicola. The sequence goes on along the minus strand of NZ_QBLC01000005.1, from coordinate 105,859 downwards.
AAAGCGAGAGGTCGCCGTGCTGTTCATACAGCACCCACGGAATCACGGTCGCCGCATCGCTCCAAGCCGCGGCTCCGGCTCCCATAAAGCCGCCTTCCGAACTTTTCGGTTTCAGCATCGGGACGACGAAAGGAATGGATCCGTCCAATTGTTCCTGCTCCAGGCGCAGGTCGTGCATAAACTTCCGGTAAAACGCCGGTGTGTACATGTTATAGCTGGCGGTGCGGGCAAAAATCTGCGCATCGCCTGTCCAGCCCATCCGTTCATCGCGTTGCGGACAATCCGTGGGCACATCCAGGAAATTCCCTTTTTGCCCCCAAAGCGCATTTTTGATCAATTGATTCACTTGGGGATTGGCCGTCTCGATTTTCCCGGTCACTTCCAAGGCGCTGTGGATCACGTAGCCGATGAAATCGGCCGGATTGATTTCCCGATCGAAACCGTTCAATTTTGCGTAGCGGAAGCCATAGAACGTGAAGTGCGGACGGACGGTTCTTTCGCTTCCGTCGCTGATGTAGGTGAACTTGGCCTCCGCGGTTCGCAGATTGTCGTTGTAGAAATTGCCGCCCTGCAGCTCTTCCCCCACTTCATAGCCGATTTCCGTTCCGGCCGGCGCCTGCGTTTTGAAGGCGATCCAACCGACCATGTTCTGTTTGAAATCCAGAATCGTTTCGCCTGCGGGTGACTGGATCACTTCCGGAATCAAGCTTTCGACGTATTTCAGGGCCGGGCTCAAGCGAGCGGAGAGCTGATCCGTTGCATCCAGCAACACCGCGACCCGCTGCCACCCCGCGAGGTCTTCCGTATAAACGGACCAATCGGCAACCTCTTTGCGCGCATCGTACACTTCGCCGTCGTAGATGCTGCTTTTCAGGACCGGGCTCGGTTGTGTCAGCCAGGAATCATCGCTGACGATGGTTTCGGTTGTTCCGTCCGCATATGAAAGATTCAATTCTGCGATCAGTTTCAGCTGCTCCCCGTACAGGTTGGTGTAGCCGCCGTCAAAGCCGAATCGGCCTTTGTACCAGCCATCCCCGAGCATGATTCCCAGCGCATTGCCGCCGCTTTTGAGACTGTCCGTCACATCGAACGTCTGGTATTGTTGCCAAAAGTCATAGGCATGATATCCCGGCAAGAGGTACTCATCATGCGTCCGCTGACCGTTCACTTCAAATTCGTACAAGCCCAAGCCGCATATGTACAAACGCGCAGCCACGACTTCCTTCTCCAGCACAAATTGTTTCTTCACGATCGGCTGTGCCTCTTGATCCTCGCCGGGTGTAATCCATTGTGCCGTCCAGGAGCCTTGCTGCTTCGCTGTCTCGAACCAAGCCTGCTCGCTTTCGGCAAGCAACTCACCGGCTGCTGATTGAGCAAGAACTTTCCAGTAGTAGCGCGTTTGGGGAATCAAGCTGATTTTCGGCTGGAAGTCCAATGCGTTGATTGCTTCTAACCACTCGCTTTCGAACAGGATTTCTGCGAAGGCAGCATCAGCCGCCATCACTACTTTCGTTTCCATTCCCGGCTCATTTTTCCCGGTAACGATCCAGGACAAGCTCAGCGTATCCAATAAGTAGCCGAGTGGATTTTCCAAATGGTTGGTGCGTAATTTCTGTATGTTCATGATTTTGCCTCCGTTTTCATTTTTGCTCGTTCTTGCTTTGTTGCGTATGATTGCTGTAATCCAGGCTTCCTTGAATATCGAAAATATGTCTGCTATACTTTTCCAACAACCGCTAATCTAGTTCTGACAGGGAGGATCACATAATTATGCCCTACTATATCACGTACGGTGAATTCCAAAAACAAATGACCGCTTATTACCGTCAAGCCGGCAAACGTATGCAATTTACCGAGATGACGGACTATCTTTACCGAAAAGGTTTGTTGAAACAGACGCTTGAAATGCCCCATGTAACCGGCATTTTCGAGAACATGTCGGACGACGAGTTTGAGGAAATCATCGATTCCTTCGTCCTTTCCCTGACGCCGCAGGTTCCGTCATCGTCCTCCGTCGTCGAGGCGGATATCATTCCTCCCAAACGAGATGTTTTCATCATCCGCCATCCCCAGTTCACCCGGCCGAATCCGCATACGCATAACTTTTTTGAAATCAATTATGTCGTGCAGGGCAGCTGTCGGTTCACTTTTGAGGATGAAACATCTACCCTTGAGGAAGGCGAACTGTGCATCATCGCACCTTCCTCAAGGCATGATATCTTGATTGAGGATCAATCAATTGTGTACACGATCATGCTCCGGAAAAGCTCGTTCGACACGATTTTCTTCTCGTTGCTGTCCGGAAAAGATCTGCTTTCTTACTTTTTCCGCAAAATCCTCCAGGATGATACGAGTCCCAATTTTCTTTTGTTCAAAACCGATCAGAACGACCAGCTGAAACCGATTATCCGCAACGCCATGGTCGAATGCCATCGCTACGACAACTACAGCAACAGTTGCTGCATCAATTGGATCAACTTGATGTTCTCCAACTTGCTGCGCAATTACAGCGAGAGCATGCAATTCCATAACTATCACATCGGCACCGATTTCTCCGTCATCCTGCAGTACATCCAGCACCATTACCAGGAGCTGTCGCTGTCCCGTTTGGCCGAGGAATTTCATTACAGCGAGCCGTATCTGTCGACGATGATCCGGGAAAATACTGGCTACAATTTTACCGATTTGGTCCGGCGCTTGCGCTTGGCGCATGCGATCGAATATCTGGAGAACTCCAACCTGAAAATCAGCGAAATCGCCACGCAGGTTGGCTATAAGTCAACCGATCATTTTTCGCGCGTGTTCCGTACCACCTATCACGTCTCCCCGGTTCAATACCGCAAGCAGCACGCGCACTCCGAGGATACTTTCAATCCGTTCATATAAACTTTTAAGATGGGCCGTCCTGATTCCAGGACGGCCTATTTTTTTGCGCGGAGCTACCGGAGCTGGCGCTTTCCTCCGGTGAGCGCCCTTCTCGACGGAGGTGCGGTGCCGGTAATCTGCCCTCCTCCTGTGAGCGAATGTTGGCCGGAGCTGGGCGTGGAATCGGATGCTGTCCTCCGACGAACGATGGGTCGTCGGAGTTGAGAGTTTTGCGCTCGCGGCAGCTCCTGCGAAGACAACCCTTATCGGAGCTGGTGCTTTCCTCCGGTGAGCGCCTTTCTCAACGGAGGTGCGGTGCCGGTAATCTGCCCTCCTCCTGTGAGCGAATGTTGGCCGGAGCTGGGCGTGGAATCGGATGCTGTCCTCCGACGAACGATGGGTCGTCGGAGTTGAGAGTTTTGCGCTCGCGGCAGCTCCTGCGAAGACAACCCTTATCGGAGCTGGTGCTTTCCTCCGGTGAGCGCCTTTCTCAACGGAGGTGCGGTGCCGGTAATCTGCCCTCCTCCTGTGAGCGAATGTTGGCCGGAGCTGGGTGTGGAATCGGATGCTGTCCTCCGGCGAACGATGGCTCGTCGGAGTTGAGAGTTTTGCGCTCGCGGCAGCTCCGGCGAAGCCCACCCATCAATAAACCAACATAGGTGCTGCCCCTTTTGGAGACAGCACCCTTTTTCTAACAATTACTGTTGATTATGCATCATGATTGTCTTCGCTGTGGTCGCGGATAAGCTCTTTCATTTCCAGGATATCTGCGCGGTGTTTTTCTACCGGATTGAACTTCAAGGCGATCAACAGGATGCCGCTGATCAAGGCTGGCGCGCCGAAACGCAGGAAGTTGATGGCAAACATCGTGCTCTCTGGTTGGTTGCCAATTTCACCGGCTCTGTAGCCTGCCCAAGCAAGCACTGCCAAAATACCTGAGTTTGTCACGGTATTTCCGCATTTTTGTGCGAAACCTTTGATGGATGAAATGACGCCGTTCGCTGTGATGCCGTCTTTGAATTGGACATAGTCGATGGCATCGTTCACCAATACGTTGACCAATGCATTTGACATCGATGCCACGGATGTAGCGATGAAAGTGATTACATAAAGAAGCATCATGCTTCTGCTGCCGACGAAGAATAGCGTCACATAGCAAATGATTGCTGCAATTTGCGTGACAAACAATGTTCTTTGAGCTGTCTTAAAGATGCGCATGCAGATCGGCATCAAGACAACCATCGAAACCAAAGCGCCCATGGAAACGACCAGCATGTAGATGGAAATCAAGTCGGGACGGCCCAAGTAATACATGACATAGAATACGGAACTGGCAAACATCAAGCCGTATCCCATTGAAGCCATAATCCAAACAACCACGAATGGCGACAATTCTTTGTGGCGCAGTATTTTTTTCAGATCTTGCGTGAGCGGCGTATCGCTTAAAGGAGCGATGTATTTTTCTTTTGCAGTTGCGAATAAACTCCAGAACGAGATGCAGGAGATCAATCCGAGAATGATCATCAAGGGAATATAGCCGTTTGATACTCCGAACGCGCCTTCGAAGAACGCTTTCATTTGTGGGGTGAAGGATGCGCCGATCGTGAACATGACCGCGGTCGATCCTGCTCCCATCATGATGACTTTGTTTCTTTGATCATCCGTCTTTACATGCGCAGGCAAGACGGCCATTTGCGGCATCGTGTACATTGTGACCGTCATGCCGTAGCCGATATACGTCAACAGCACGTAGATGATTTTTCCATTTGTTGAAAAGTCGGGATTCAACCAAATCAGCGTCCCGAAAATAGTCAACAGGATCGGTGCAACCACAAAGTACGGGCGATAGCGTCCCCATTTTGATTTGGTACGGTCGGCGATGACGCCCATCATCGGGTCATTGATCGCATCCCATAAAGTTGCAACAAACATGATCATGGATGCTGCCGCTGCCGGAATCATCATTGTGTCCGTCATGTAAACTGAGAAATAACTTCCGATAATAGCTGCTATCAACATAGCGGTTCCACTTACTGACGTAGCGTGCGACCAGGCGAATAAGTTACTGACTTTTTCTTTCGGCGCATTTGTTGCTGTTTCCACCAACACTGTTCTTTCTGTCTTTTCTGCCATAAAGTATCACTCCTTTTTTATATCAAGCTTGATAATCACATTATATAAAACCGCTTACCAAACGACCATGTTATTATTTACTGATAATCCGACATTTTTTAATATACATCATTTTATTTTAGAAAGGGTTTACTTTGTTGTTTTAAAAACTTTTCCCGATTAGAAAGTTTATATTTGAAATGAAAAATAAGGCGCAGCCGATATTTCTTCAGCGCGCCTTCTCCATTAACCGAACGAAAGATAAGTCGTTTCCGATAGGGTGTCCCTGGAATTTCCACCCACAAAAAACGTGAATGCGCCCACCTCCAAAGTATAATCCATTTTCCGGTCATAGTAGCCCAATTTTTCGAAAAGCACTGCAAATCCCATCGTAATCGATTCCCCAGGCTGAAGCAAGACCTTCTTGTAGGCTTTCAACTGCTTGACCGGTCGCGCCCGTTTGGCCACTTTATCCTGCACATAGCACTGGACGATTTCCTCGCCTGCACGCGCGCCGCTGTTCGTGACGGTCACCGCGAGACGGACAACATCATCCGTTGTTTCCACTTGCAGATCGCTGTAGGAAAAAGTCGTATAGCTCAGGCCGTAGCCGAACGGGTACACAGGTTCAAGCGGCGTGTCCAAATATTTTGATGTGAATTTGGACTTACCTCCGGGACGGCCGGTGGAAATGTGATCATAATAAAGCGGGCATTGCCCGGTTGCGAACGGAAAGGTTGTGGTCAATTTTGCGCTCGGATTTACAACGCCATAGAGAATATCCAAGATTGCGTTCCCGGCTTCGATTCCCGGATGCCAAGCCTCAAGGATGGCGGGCACCTGTTCCGCAACAGTCGGAATCGCCAACGGCCTGCCGTTGAACAGCACCGCAACAACCGGCTTTCCTGTCTGAATCAGCATTTCTGCGAGCTCCAACTGAATGGCCGGCAAGGAGATATCCGCCTTGCTTGCGGCTTCCCCGCTCTCTTCTTTTTGCTCGCCGATAGCCAAGATCACTACGTCCGCGCTTGCTACTGCCTTTTCGATTTCATCCGTTGCCACGCTCCCGTCGACGATGCCGGGATGATACGCGTAGCGGATACCCTGTGCATCCATTGCTTGAGCCAAGCTGAAGCAATCATTTTCCTGCGCTCCGATTGCCCAAGCGCCCGTCATCTGGCCCGGATCGTTTGCAAGCGCACCGAAGACAGCGATTTTTTGCTGCGGATTAAGCGGCAAGATAGACTCATTTTTCAACAGCACCATCGACTTGGTCGCCACTTCGCGGGCAAGCGCCCGGTATTCCCGCTTCACCAAGGTCCGTTTTTCTTTGTCTTCATTCGTTTGATATGGATTTTCAAACAAGCCCAATTCGATTTTAAGCTTCAGGATCCGGTAAACGGCTTGGTCCAACAATTCTTCAGCGATTTCACCGGCCTCAATCAAACCTGCAAGATTCTCAGCATAGACGTTCGAAGTCATGTCCATATCGATTCCAGCCCGCAGCGCTTCTTTGGCCGCCGCTTGTCGATCCGCCACGACTCCGTGGTTCACGCATTCAGCGATGGCATTCGCGTCGCTCACGGTGATACCGTCGAAGCCCCATTCATCCCTCAAAACATCCCGCAACAGCCATTCGTTCACGGTGCACGGCACGCCGTTCAGATCGTTGAACGCCGGCATAACCGCACGCGCTCCGGCATCGATGCAGGCTTTGTAAGCAGGCAAATATTCTTCCCACAACCGCTGCTCGGACATATCCACCCGGTTGTAATCCTTACCCGCTTCACCGGCTCCATATGCCGCAAAGTGCTTCAAGCAGGCTGCCATCGCGTCCGCTTGCGAGAGGTCCTCGCCTTGAAATCCTCTTACTTTGGCTGCCCCATAGTCCCCATTCAACAAAGTGTCCTCACCGGCGCCTTCACTGACGCGTCCCCAGCGGGCATCTTTCGCGACATCCACCATCGGGGCGAACGTCATGTGAATGCCCGCTGCTGTCGCTTCTTCCGCAGCCATTCTGGCCGTTCTCTGCCATAGTTCAGGATCCCAGGCGCAACTTTCAGCCAACGGGATCGGCGTCACCGTCCGGAAACCATGGATCACATCATAGCCGAACAGCAAGGGAATCCCCAAACGGCTTTCCTCCACGGCGATTTTCTGGAGCCTGTTCGCGGTCAGGGCATCCCCGACGCCATTGTACGAACCGATTTTCCCGGCACGCAGATTATCCTCATGAAAATCTTTTTCGGCGGTGCTCATCAATCGGCCGAATTCTTCCTGACTGATCCGGCCATCGAACATCATATCAAGCAGTTCCTCGAAACTGACTTCAAAAGCTCCCACCAAGGAAGGCCCGCATTGCTGCAGCTGTCCGATTTTTTCCTCCAAAGTCATTTCGCCGATCAAGGCATCTATTTTTTGTACCTGAACATCCATCATCGTTTACAATCTCCTTCTCATTCGAATCCCTCATAAATGAAGGTCTCGAAATCTGCATACTTTTCCTTCGTTTGCCCGTTTCCGGAAGCAAACATACCGATATAGACACCTACAAAGCCGCCCGCTGTTTCCGAACCCAGGAAGGATCCGTCCACCTCATCCGCAACCGACTGCATTTCGTCTGCGGCTGGCCCTGCGGAGAAGCTGTAGCGCGAGCCGTTTGCTTTCACTTGCAGCGTAAATTCCGATTGCGTCGGAGCCGCAACGACTTCGCCCAGCTGCGCTTCGGTGAAGTGCTGGATGCCGGCTTGATCACAATGCGAAATAACCAGGATACAACGCACGACCGGATTGCCCTCTTGACCTTTCGCGATTTCCAGACGCAATTGGTTCGCGTCGTTCTGCAGGACGACGATGCCCGCCGTTTCGTTTTCCTCCGGCGAAAAACGGACCGTGACCGTTGCCTGGAAATCCAGGTGCTGTTGGCGTCTGCCGACGAAGCTGATATTCTCTTTCGTTTTGCCGATCTTCGAGATGCGGCTGAAGACGCTCCCGTCCGTATTGTCGAATTCCCATGGGACCAGCGCATTCTTCAACAGTTTCAAGCGCAAACGGCCCGCATCAACCTTGGCGAAATCTTCCCGGGGCGTGCCCAAAAAGTTCCACTCAAAACCGAGTTCTTCTTCAAACCTCTCGACGACAGGCTCCTTGAAATCATTGACTGCGTGCCCAACCGGTTGCCAACTCGGCAGGCCCGGGGATGGATAGCTCCACTCCAATTTGCCTGTGCCTTTGCTGACGACGGGCCAGCCATCTTCCCACACGACTGGAACGAGAAAGGTTTCGCGGCCCAACAGTTTATGTTGCCCCTCACTCAAGCGTGAACCGAGGCAAACCATATACCAATCGCCATTTTGCAATTCGACCAAATCCCCATGGCCCACATTCCAGATCGGATAGCCTTTCCCGAGGTGGCGATGAGTGAGGATCGGATTCCCTTGGTGGTTCTCATATTCCCCGAAAATGGATTGGCTGCGGCTGATCGTGACGGCATGGAAATGTTCCGTCCCACCTTCCGCGATCATCAAATAGTAATAGTCGTCTTTCTTGTACAAATGCGGACCTTCCGGAGCTTCAGCGTTTACCTGGGCCCCGGTCCCGATGATGTGGCGCTCGCCGACCAACTCGAAAGTGGCCAGATCGATTTCGGAGCACCAGATGCCTTGCCTGGACCCTGCTTCATCATCAAAACGGGTCGTCCCTGTGTAGTAGCATTTTCCGTCATCATCCCAGAACAAGGAAGGATCGATGCCGTCCGCGCCCTGGATGATGTGCATGTCCGACCAAGGCCCGGCAGGATCAGTGGCGGTCACGACAAAATTGACGACACCCATGCTCATATTGGTCGTGATCATATAAAACGTGCCGTCATGATAACGGATTGTCGGGGCAAAAATGCCGGCCGAGATCATTTCATGCGTCAGCGGCAACTGTTCAGGCCGATCAAGCACGTGCCCGATTTGTTCCCATTGCTCCAAATCCTTGCTGTGGAAGATCGGCACGCCCGGAAAGTAACTGAAACTGGAAGTGACGAGATAAAAATCATCTTCGACCCGGCAAATCGACGGATCCGGGTAAAAACCCGGCAGAATCGGATTCCGGATCATAGCTTCACCCTTTCCGAAACGCGCAGTGCTTGTTGATCCAATTCCAAATCAGCTAGCAACAGTTTCAGCGATTCTGCAACGCCGTTCTCATCAGTAAGGGTCAAGAAGATGTTTTCTGCATCGGCAGTCTTTTTGAGGATGATCATCGCACGGCCAAGGAACGTTTGCGTCACATGCTTATCAGGATGGGATTCCGGTTTCGGATTGCCGTTGCCAAAGCCGACGAGCTCCGCGTCACCGGAAACCGCCAAGCGGATCGTCTGATCAGCATCCGCGGCCAAATTTCCTGCCGCGTCACGATAGGCAACCGGGACATAGATGAGTTCATCCATGATTTCCTCGGCGCCAAAGACAAACTTGCAGTCCTCGCCGGCTGTCGTCAAGTCCATCCGGCCGATCTCTAGACCGTTTTCGTAAGCGACAGCTGTCAGGGTGCCTGGCTCATAAGTGGTTTCGAAAAGCGCACGATAGCCTACAGCTTTGCCGGAAGCTTGTTTGCCCAGCGATTCCCCGTTGCGGAACAGTTCGATTTCCGTCCCCGGCGCATACACTTCCACGATCACCGGGTTCCACTCGCAGCCGCTCCAAGTCCAGCTCGACACGTTATCGCTCATGATCCATGGCGTTTTGATCAGATGTTCGCCGTATCGGTGAGGATTTTGGACGGTGATATACGGATTTTTCCGCAGCCCAAAAACGATTTCGCGAAAATAGGAGAGCGGGCGGCGGATGCCGGTGATGTCGAAATCACCGACATAAGCCAATTGACAAGGGAACTTGGCCCCAAAGCCGCCTTCACCCCACTGATAAGCAGGCACGCCGACGCCAGCTTCCCCCAGATAATCCCAGCCGGTCCAAGTGAAATCGCCGATCACTTGCGGCAGTTTTTCAACCAAGTCCCAGTTGCGGGCGATTTCAGGCGGGTACGTTTCGCTGCCGACCATGATGCGGTTCGGATAAGCTTTGCTGTCCCCTTCATAACGGGCAGTCATATAGTTGTAGCCCGCGATATCCATCGGACTGCAGGCCGTTTCCAAACGTTCCGAGATGGCCGGATGCACAACGATATCGTCCAGATGGCCATCCATCAGCGTCATGAAATCATTGACATTGCCTTCGATTTCGCCTGACTGTTGCAGATCGGAAACAACGTCGCTCACGATCTGATCGACTTTATCACCGGCCGCAAAGACGCCATTGATGCCCGCCAACGTGAAGCGGGTATCGTCCAATTCTTTGATCTTGGCGCACAGTTCGTGGCATACTTTCGCTCCATGCGGGGTCCCGATTTCCGGTATTTCATTGCCGACCGAATAAAGGATGACGGCTGGATGATTGAAATCCTTGCGGACCATCGCTGTGACATCTTTTTCCCACCATTCCTGGAAATAAAGGCCGTAATCGTAGTCGGATTTCATCCGGTTCCACATGTCGAATGTTTCGTCCATCACGTACATGCCTAAAAGGTCGCAGGCACGCAGCATCGCAGGCGCCATCGGGTGATGGGACATCCGGACTGCATTGAAACCAGCTTCCTTCAGCCGTTTGATTTGACGGAATTGGGCATCCTCGTAAGTGGCTGCACCAAGCAGACCGCTGTCGTGATGGATGCAGGCGCCGCGGAGTTTCACTGTTTCACCATTCACACGCAAACCGCGCTTCGCATCCACCTGCAACGTCCGGATACCGAAAGTCGTCTCGGCTTCATCCGCCAATTCCCCATCCACGTACAGATTGCTTTCGCATGTATACAGGCTCGGATTTTCGTCCGACCAACGCTCCGGGTTATCCACTGTCACGCGCTGTTTGATGATGCGTTCCTCTTGCTCAAACAACACAAAAGGCGAGCGTTCTTTCGCCACTTCATTGCCTTCCGCATCGCGGATCACGGTTTCCAACACGACGCGGCTTGGCGCATACTTCCGTGTCTTCACTTCTGTCGCAATATCCAGCACTGCCAACGTTTCATCGGCTTCTGCCGTTTTGATCTGGACCCCTTCTGGAACCAGATGCGTCACATCCGACACAAGCAGGTAGACATCCCGATAGATTCCCCCGCCCGAATACCAGCGGCTGTTTGTCATCGCGCCATTGCGGACTTGGACACGGATTTCATTTTCTTCTCCGTAGCGGAGAAAATCATTCAGCCGCACATAAAAAGTTGAATACCCGAACATATTTTTACCGGCCAACTCGCCGTTTATGTACACCATGGCGTTCATATACACACCTTCAAACTTCAGGATGACCGTCTTTTCCTTGTAATCAACCGGAGCATGGAGCGTCTTCACATAGTTATAAAATCCGCCGTCGTAATAGCCTGTGTTACCGCCGTTCAGACTGTCCGCATGTGCCTTCTTTTCGAACATCGCATCATGCGGTACCGTGATTTCCTTGGCTGTTTCCGGCACATTCCATACCAACGCAAAGGAGTTCTTGTCCTCCCAGAATATCCACTTGTCATTAAATTTTTTCTCTATCATTTCATCCACCCTCTCCAGTATACGCTTTCATTTGTGGGTATCCCCACTCTCACTTTACAGTTTAATCATATCCCGCAACAGATGCCATGCCATTTGATAGTGTATATCCGACATTTTTTAAGGTATCCGCGGGAACTGGTGCTTTTCTCCGGTGAGCGCCCTTCTCAACGGAGGTGCGGTTACGGTAATCTGCTCTCCTCCTGCGAGCGAATGTTGGTCGGGGCTGGATGCGTGGTCAGATGCTGTCCTCCGACGAACAGGGGCTCGTCGGAGGTGAAAGAATTCCGCTCGCGTCTGCTCCGGCGAAGCCATCCCAGCAAATCCGCCCCAAAAAAACGACAACAAAAATAGACTTGCCGCCTGGCAAGTCCACTTTTATCGATCTCTTAGAAGTTCTGATCCGTTATTTGTGGCTTTTCGCCCATGCTTCCTGCAAAACCGCGAGCGACAAATCCGCAGTGCTCGGCAGCACACGGTCAGCCAGAGCCAAAACCTGTTCATCGCCAACCGCTACCGCCACGATGCCGGCAGCTTTGATCGCTTCAACGCCTGAAGCCGCATCTTCGACTCCTACACAATCGACCGGATCAACACCCGCAAGTTGGGCGCCCGCCAGAAAAATGTCCGGAGCCGGTTTGCCAGCCTTAACAGTTGCGGGATCGACGATGCCATCAAAATAAGCACGCACCTGCAACAGATCAAGGATTCCTGGAGCATTCTTGCTTGCGGAAGTCACGATCATTTTTATGCCGGCAGCTTTCAGTTCCTCCAACAGCGGAATGATGCCCGGCAAAATATCATCCGGCGTCATTTCCTTAATCAATTCCAAATAATGGGTATTCTTTTTGACGCATAATTCATCTTTTTCGGCTGAGGAATATTTATCCGCAACCCCGCCTTGCGTCAATATGCGCTCCAGCGAATCGATGCGGCTTACCCCTTTCAGCTCCTCGTTGAAAGCCTCATCCACTTCAATGTCCAGCTCCGCTCCCAAGTCGCGCCAAGCCAAAAAATGAAACTTCGCCGTATCGGTGACCACACCATCCAAATCAAATAGTACCGCTTTCATATCTCCATCCCTTTCGTCTGCATTTCTGCCTCAGTTGCCTTAAGCTTAAAATTAGTTCAAAGGATACGCAAGAAATAGGGCATTGTCAACGGATGGCTTAGGGAGTCAATTATTTTACAATCAGGTATCCAACTGGCCGCCAATTGACTTTATTTGTTTATCCAATTCGAAAATGATTTCGTTATCATTTGCAAAACGGATGCACCGCACGACCAATTCCTACGCCAAAAAGCTACCTCTATTAAGATATGTCATCTATTTACATCCAATCCAAAAAAACGGGAACTGATCCGTCTGCAGCAAGTCCGAAAACACCGGATCCACCACAGACAATCAATTCCCGCTAGAAACCGATAAATATTTTTACATAATCACAACCGCCAAATCCTGCCTTCAGCTGTTACGCAACCCGATAGATTTCCGCTCTGAATGGTATTGCCGCCATCACCGCGGAGTTTTACTTGCTCACCAAATTTTTTTTACTCCACTCGCCCATACTATTCAGAATAGGGATAAAACTTTGCCCCAAAGGTGTTAAGGAATATTCTACTTTCGGCGGAACTTCCTTATAGACTTCTCTGTGAACCATCCGGTCTTCTTCCAATTCTCTCAATTGCCTTGTTAATATCCCTTTTGAAATATTCGGCAACAACCGTTGAAGTTCATTAAACCTTCTCGTCTGCGTGCTTAAATTCCATAATATGATGATTTTCCATTTCCCTGCAATGATGTCCTGCGTTTGCGTAACGGGGCAAACTTCTATTTGCTCCCCTACAGGTTCACCAAACCGACTTCTTGCCATAATAAATGCCTCCCGTTCCTGATGGTACTGTTTTTGTGACTAGGTTATAAAAAAGTGCCTACTTCCAAAAATCTGTCTAGTACTATACTATTAGTTTACATTAAATAAGTAAACAAAAGAATTGGAGAGATGCAGCATGAAATTATTAGTAACGGGAGCAACAGGAAAATTCGGTACGAAGGTTGTAGAAACGCTTTTGAAGACTGTACCAGCCAATCAACTGGCTGTCAGTGTTCGTAACCCAGAGAAAGCGGAAGAATTAAAGGCTCGTGGAGTGGAAGTCCGCCAAGGGGATTTTGATCATCCAGAAACATTGGATGCTGCTTTTGCAGGTGTTGATCGTTTGTTGCTTGTTTCTGCGGATGGGGATAACGAAACAAGAATTCGTCAGCACGCCGCTGCAGTAGCTGCGGCAGAACGCGCCGGCGTCGGTTTCATTGCGTATACCAGTTTAGCGAATGCCAAAGAAAGCAAAAACTTATTCGCGCCAACGCACCAGGCCACCGAAGAAGCGATTTTGAAAACGGGGATCCCCTACTCCTTCTTGCGCAACAACTGGTACTTGGGGAATGAAATTTCAAGTATTCAAGGCGTCCTGGCAGGAGCTCCATGGGTCACATCAGCAGCAAACGGCAAGGTAGGCTGGGCACTTCAACAAGATTATGCAGAGGCTGCGGCTGCTGTACTTTCCGGTGACGGGCACGAAAATACAATCTACGAGCTTTCTGGCAAGGTATTGACTCAGGAAGAAATAGCAGCAGCTCTCGGAAGTGTATTGGGCAAAGAAGTCATTGTACAACAAGTTGATGACGCTACTTATGCTGATATTATGCAGGAGGCTGGTGTGCCGGATTTCGTTATCCCTATCCTTGTTGAAATCCAAAGAAGCATCCGCGAAGGTTCATTGGATGTTGAGAGCAATGATTTCGAAAAACTCCTTGGTCGTCCAGCAACCCCAATCAATGAGGCTTTGACTCAAATCGTTAATGGAATTACGCAAAATTAATTAGTGCATTGAGCCCTAAAAATGAGGTCCTCTGTTCCCAGTGATTGACTGGGAACAAAGGACCTCATTGCTTTTTAAAATAGAGTCTTCGGTAGCGTACTTATCCAACAATGATATTGCAGATTACGCAACCCGATAGATTTCCGCTCCGAACGGCATCAATGCCAACTTGGCATGCTTGAAGTGCTGCAGCCCAAACGGAATGCCAACGATTGTCATGCAGAAGATGACGCCCATAATGACTTCTTCGGCTGCCAACGCCAATCCGCCCAACACCATCCAGATAATGTTGAATATAAACGATGTGCCGCTTTCGCTGATGCGGATTTCCCTGCCGAACGGCACTGCCGCCATCACTGCGAACTTGAAGCATTGCATACCGATAGGAATCCCGACGATGGTCAGGCACCATAGGATTCCGATAACGATCCAAGAAATAAAACTGATGAAACCACCCAATACAAACCAAATCAGATTCATTAAGAAATTCATGATCCTTCCCCTCTCTTTCCCTTTCATTATAATCCCTGCTGCGCGCAAAGGCATCGGTCCAAGTACTGAATTTTTCACCCCTAGTCTATGATTTGCTCACGATTTGCTCACGGTCTGTCCTCCGGTGAACGCAGGCCTCGCCGGAGGTCACCCAACATTTCGTCTTTCTTCTCCGATAAGGCCAGCTTAGTCGAAGATGGGGACGAAAGTTACCGCTGTCCTCCGGGGAGCGAAGCTTAACCGGAGTTGACGACCGTTTCAAACCGCGCTCCTCCGGCTACCAGACACATCTCCTCTGCTCTGCTCCGAAAAAAGAGCCGCCTCGCAAAGAGACGGCCCCACAATATTTCTTAATATTAATAAGTCAATCCTGGGTTGAAGAATCCGACCAAAACTCCGACAAAGGCAACGACTACCAAAATCAACATTACTTTGATTGGTGACATATTCTTTTTGGAAAGCAAATACCAGCAGCCTACCACAAACAGAGCAGTCAATAATCCAGGGTATACGGAATCGAATTTGTCTTGCAGCGTCAAGAGGCTATTGCCATCCGATCCAACTAAGACGAACGAAGTTTTAACACTTACCCAAGTAGCAGCAACAGCCCCAATGACCATTCCGCCTAATAAAGTAATCGATTCACGTAATGCCAAACCTTGTGGTCCTACCAAGAAATCGACAGCTTTACCGCCTACTTCAAATCCTTTGAAGTAAAGAAATTTCATTCCCAAGTAGGCAATGATGTTCCACACGATTATGTAGAAGATTGCGCCTAACGGTGAACCATCAGTAGATAATCCCAGTGCGATACCTAATAGAATCGGAATCAGAGTTCCAACGATCAGGGAATCACCGATACCCGCCAAAGGACCCATCAGACCAGCACGTAAACCATTGATTGTTTCGTCATCAACATCCGCTGCCCCATTGGCACGAGCGACTTCCAACCCAGCTGTAATACCGACTACCACTGTACCGATTTGTGGTTCAGTATTGAAGAAGGCAGTATAGGTTTTCATCGATCTTTCTTGATCTTCTTTTTTATCATAAAGTTCTTCAACGATTGGCAACATCGAACATAGATATCCAAATGTTTGCATATGTTCTTGAGAGAAACATGTCAAGTTTCCGTAATACCAATTGTGGAAAGATTTATTTAATGTTTTTTTGCTTAATTCCTTAGCCATCTTAAATGTCCTCCTCTTCGTCGCCGCTCACTGATACCATTCTTTGCAATGACAGCAGTTTGATACGATAGTTGATTAATGCAAACATAGCCGCAACCACTGTCGCTGAAACTAAGTTGATCCCTAATGACGCAGCCAAAGTAAAGCCGAAGAAGAAGGGAATAAAGTCTACTGCTTTCGTAACGATTTGTTTCAATAGAATCGCAATACCGACGCAAGGAAGCAAGGATCCGACTGTGAATAAGGTTTTCATTGCCAAACCATCCATCGGTAAGGTTGTTTTGATTACCTCTACAACATCAGCTCCCAATTTACACATGATCAAGGTTGGGATAAATGAGAAGAAGAAATGGGAAATCCAAGGCAAGCCCATGTTGACTGTATATAACTTATGGAATTCACCTTTTTCCACCGCTTTCCAACCGATGTGTTGCCATGCGAGGTTAGCTGTTGCAGTTCCGTAAAATAATACGGTACCCAATGTACCGACCATTGTACCGAATGACGTAGCTAATGCTGCACCTTCTATGCTAAGAGCCGTCAAACCATAGCTTTTTAAAGCTACCATCGCAAGCGGAATACCGATATAACTGACTGCTCGAACGTCAGCTGAAACTGTTCCACCAGGAGTGACCAATGCGATGTACACGATTTGCATTGCTGCGCCGACTAAAATACCCGTTTGGATATCTCCTAAAATAATACCTGAAACTAAACCACCGATTAAAGGACGACCTAATGTATAATTTCCGAATGATGTACCACCTAAACCAGGCATACTTGATAAGCAGGCGAACAGCCCTAGCATAGCTGCTTGAATCCAACTAATTGTCATAATTTCTTCTCCCCTTTTGTTTTTTTATTTAAAACCAAATTTGCTTCTGAAGTTTTCCCATGTTCCGATTGAAACATCAGGCAGTAAGGCAAATTTAATTTTATAACCAGCTTGATACATTGCTTCAAAAGCCTCTGCTTCTGCTTGTGTGATCGATTGGTTATTCCCCAATTTCGTAGCACCTTCACGGTCATTGCACGGACCTACGATCACAGTATCGATTCCGGGTTTGAATTTTTGATCCACCAAAATCTTTTTCATGTCCAAAGGATCTTTGGTGATCAGGAAATATCGATCTTTACTGTCCAATACTTTTTGATTTTTTTGTTGCCATTCCTCATTTGTCCAAATGAACGTTTTTAAACCGCTGGCACTCTTATAGGCCGCTTTTAGAACGTCGCTCTGAGCCGCCTTATCATTCACAGCTACCAACCCGTCACAAGGGAACTCTTTTGCCCAACGCGTACATGTTTGCCCGTGAATCATACGATCATCAATCCGAATAAATGATACTGTCATTTTTCTTTCCCCCTCTAAATTTCGTCGTCTTCTTCTGGTTGTTCTAATTTGAATTCTTGCAAAGCTTCTTTCGCTTCAGATACGACCGTAGCAGTAAAAGTTTCTTTATCCAAGCTGTCTTTCATCAAAACTGCCGTTAAAGCCAATGGCAAGTTCATGCCGCCGATAGTGATTGTATTGGCAAGTTTGCCTGCATCCGCTAAAACATTCAATGAAGTTGTCAAAGGTGAACCGCCTACAATATCAGCAAGCAAGATGATTTCATCATCCCCAGTCACAGCTTGAATGCCTTCCTTGAACATCAAAGCAAACTCATCTGCTGTTTTACCATCAGGCAATCCAACTGCGATTACATCATCCCGTTTTCCAGCCAGCATATCCAACGATGTCTTTAAGCCCGTCGCAAAATCACCGTGGCTTACCAGAACCACATATTTCAAATTATTTTCCTCCTTCGCGTATATCAATTAACCTCTAAAGAATAACACCCATTGAAGCGCTTGCATCGTGTCGAGTGTCAACACATTCATGTGACATTTGACATGAAATAATTAAAAAACTGTTCCCCCAGGACTCTTGTTGAACCGAAAAATAGCCCTGCTGCGATAGGACATTCCTATCGCAGCAGGGCTATTCGTATTGCAATATCTAGTGGATTACTCAGGCCTAACAGACCTCATCCTCCGGGTGACATTTGTCATTCCGCTTATTTCAATTGATTGTCAATTTCTCTTTCGATGTCGACCAGCTCATCCTCGATCCGATTTTCATTCAATGCATTCGTGATCAAATAATCGCATCTTTCGATGACATTGTTGTACTTTTTGAATTTCGGTTCAATGACCGCATTTTCGATAATATCATCCAACACAGCTTGTTTTAAGGAATAATTGCTCATGGCATCCTGATCCAGCAACGCTTTCGTGCTGTCGCTCGCCATCACACTCTTCAAAGCTGAAGCCCCTTGCGAATTTTCAAATAATTCCTGCTGGATCTCTTGGTCGATCGTTAAGGTTTCCAGAAACTCAAATGCCAATTGCCGCTGTGTCGTTTTGGAACTCACGGCTATCAAAGAGGTGGCTATTTGAGAAGTTTTTTGATTAGCCGTTGTCCCTGGCATCGCTAAGCAACTCCACTTAAAGGTAGAATATTTGCTGACGCGGTAAGGGTAAGGCTGATACGTCCGATATTGGGCAAACGTCAACGGGTAAAAAGCGACATTGCCTTTATCGAAATCCTCCGACGATACTTGATAGCCTTTGTTCAGATCCTTCAGTTTTTGAACATAGGATAAGGCTTCCCTTACATCGCTTTGATTCAGATTACTTGATGCACCCTCCTTATCAAACAGACTGATGCCATAACCGTTGACCGCATCTTGCCATTTGAAACCATAGGATCCATATTGATCAATCGTGCCATCATTATCAGTATCTTTCGTTACTTGGGCGCAGATTTGATAAAATTGTTCAATCGTCCAATTGCCCTCAGGTATGGTAATGCCTTCCTTTTCCAATAAATCGCGATTGACAAACATCATGGTCGGGTTGATTTCATAGGGTAAGGCATATTGCGTGTTTTGGTAACCGCCCGAATTAAGAGCGCTTTCATAGAAAATATCAGTGCTTACATTGTTGGCTTTGATCACATCATCCAACGGCATCAAAGCCCCTAAGGAAGATAACCTATTGAAGTCTTCAGATAAAACCATAAAGACATCCGGTTGGTCCCCGCTGGCGATATTGGAAGCTAACCAGGCTGAATAATCTTGTTTCAAAATGCCGCTCTTATATTCGATGGTCACATTAGGATGTTCCTTTTCGAATTTTTCAATGGCATCATCGATCACTTTATAACTTTCCGCATTGTAGACATCCCAATTGCTGCCTGTGAACATCCCCAACGTAATCGTGATTTCCTTGCGAGAACTGACAAACAGATAGATCATCAATAGACTGCAACCTATCAAAGCGAGGAATAGCTTTTTCATCTTAGTCATGCTCATTACCGAAATCTTTTGTTGTTTGACCCGTTTGGACTGCCCAAATAGCCAGTTGTGTCCGATCCCTTAAATCCAATTTTGACAAAATGGTACTGAGATAATTACGGACCGTCCCCTCTGATAAGAATAACTTTTGCGATATTTCTTTATTGGACAGGCCGAATCCCACTTGTTGGATGACCTTCATTTCACGGTTTGAGATATCCGCAACATTTTTATCGTCCACTTGGATCGCATAATTGCTGGTTGCCATTTGAGAGAATTTTTTGAAAACTTTAGTGGCGATATCCGGGTTGATCATGGCGCCCCCATTGACGACGGTCAGAATGGCTTGGTGCAGGCCGTCCATGCTGACCCCTTTCAACAGATAACCGCTGGCCCCATATTTCAAAGCACTGAAGACAAATTCATTGTCATCAAAAGTAGTCAGAATAATGATTTTGATGTCAGGATATTGTTCCTTGACCATCTTTGTGCAGTATACGCCATCCATCTTGGGCATCCTGATGTCCATCAAAATAAGGTCCGGATGGCATTTTTTGATGCTTTCCAACACTTCAAAACCATCAGCTACGGTTGAGACAACTTCAATACCCGGTTTGGTCGATAAGACAATTTCCAGGGATTGTCTTATCAACTCTTGATCATCGGCAATCATTACTTTAATCATAATTTATTCCCCTTTCGATCGGTATTTCTATGGCAGTTCTGAACCCGTTCTCGCCAGAAAATCTGACCGTCCCATTTAAAATAGCTACGCGTTCACACATCTGTTTTAACCCATAACCACATTTGATATTTTCACAACCCGTGCCATTGTCCTGAATGATGATGACATATTCATCATCGTAGACGAACATATTTATCTCGATCTCCGTGGCATGCCCGTGCCGCAAAGAATTGGTAATGGATTCCTGGATCATCCTGAAAATGATATCTTCTTTTGTATTATCAATATCAACATTATCCCATTTGTAATGTAAATCTATTTTCAGATTCGACACACCTGCATATTCGGCGATCATTTTGGTTAACCCATCTTTTAGCGTGCTGTCTTCCAAAACGCCCGGGCGCAATTTATATAAGGAACGCCGCACATCTTTGATGCCCATTCTGACAACATCACTGACCAGCAGCAATTGCTGTTTCGTTTTTTCCGGGTCAATATCAATGATGGCAATGCAGGCATCGACGCCCGCCGATATTCCGGTTAAAGCATGGCCCAGCGTATCGTGTATTTCCCTGGAAATTCTTTTCCGTTCATTGTCTTCACCGATTTTTTCAGTCAAATTGGCATAGTTCTTCAATTCGACATTTACGCGTGAGACCATCGCTAGTTGTTCTCCGAACCGCTGTTTTTCTCTTTGTTGGACAAATAAGGAAGCCGCCAGAAAAGAAATGAACCCGACGATATTCAGCGAGGTAAGGATATTTCTGAAAAGCAATATCAACGTTCTGGCTCCGCTGGGATAAAAATTGATATAGGTTTCAATGGATGGCATTCTGACAATGAGCGAAAGAATGGCATAATCAGAGATTATCAATAGGCCAAAGCTGATGATCAGCAGTGCCGGCCAATATTTGATGTTTTTTGTATTGTACAGAATATCAGCGAATACCAACAACACGATGCCATTGTAACTGCCGTTCAAAACGATTATCAACATTATCATTACGATAACTTCCAGATAGATCAACCAGTAAACAATATAACTGTCTTTCGTGCGGAAATACATGCTCGCCAGCAATATCAAAAACAACAGTATCGCCCCAAAAAAAGTCTTTTCCGGCGCCGGAGGGACATAAGACAGGTTTTCCAAAAAAGCAGAGGCATACCCATGGGCTTGCAAATATTTGGTCGAAAGCAAAAAGATGGAAGCATTGAACAAAACAATAATGAAATTCAGCAGCAATAAGGAATTATGAATATAAGCTATATGCTTCGTCTCTAAATTGATCATTATTGCCACCCCGAAATGTCATATTCGCTGATGTTGTTCTTGGTTATTAAGCTAACCGGCACAACAATCGACTTTTCATATTGTTCATTATTAACAATTTTATAGGCTGCTTCAATCGCTTTTGCCCCCATCGTAGTAGGCGATTGTGCTGCAGTTCCCTGGACTTCATCACTGTCAATCAATAGTTTTTTCATATCCGGTGAACCATCCACGCCATAGACCAGTACTTCATGACTGATTTGTTTATCTTTTATTGCCGCCAAAGCACCTAATGCGCTAGGATCGTTTAAAGCCATAACAACATCGAAATCGATTTTTTTATCAATGATTTCCATCATTACGGGCATCGCGACTTCCGTTTGGCCCAAACACTCTTCACTTGCAACAACGGTATAATTATCATTATCTTTGATTGTATCCAAAAAACCGTTGATCCGGTCAACAGACGATAAAGCAGCGCTGTGTTTTAACAGCACAATCTTTGCCGAAGCCAGATTACGCATCATATCCTTGGCACATTGCACGCCGGCATCATAATTATTGGACAAAACAGTCGTATCGGCAATGGTATCGTCATCCAGCTGCGCATCAATGACAATGATCCTGATGCCTTCTTCTTTGGCTTTTTCCAAAGAATCATTCACTTTAGAATAATCAACCGGGTTGATGATCAATACATCAATCCCCATCTCAATCAAGTCATTGATTTGTTCGTTTTGTTTATCGACATCCAAAGCCGGATCACGGGTATATAAGATATCGCCACGATCATTGATTTGTTTTTCTATTTCATCTGTTATGGCCTTGTAAAAGCTGTTATTCATGGTCATATAAGTAGCGCCAAAAACAATTTTTTCACTGTCGTATCTGACAAATTTATAATTATAATAGATGGATGAAACCGCGATGACACAAATAGAGACAATTACAACCATCATTTTGTTAACATTCCGCATCCCATCACTCTCCCACCTCACAGTCTATATACTTTTGTCACGTATGTAAATTGACAAAAGTAATTAATTTATGCGGACGCTTTCTGAAATTGCTGACCGGATCATTCTCGGAATACAAAAACCATCAACTCTCATAGGAAAGTTGATGGTTTATTTTTTGAGTATTTTCTCCTCCCGCTCTTCCCTACTCAACATCTTGATCGGTTCTCCGCACTATGTCTAAATGAGGTTTAGTGCTACCTAAGGAGAAAACTCAATGATTTGTTTTCTTGAACTACTTCTCAAGCGGTTGAGACTCCGCTGCCAGACCTTTTTGAACGCCTGATCGTTCTGCAATGCGCTGAGCCCATTCCAAGAGATGAGGGTATTCATCCAGATTCAAAAATTCATAGGATCCTTCATATAATTTTCCTAAAGCTAAACGACCGTACCAAGACCAGATGGCAATATCTGCTATGGTATAGGCATCACCAGCTATATAAGGTCGTTGCGCTAAGGTTTTATCGAGTAAATCCAGCTGACGTTTCGTTTCCATCGTGAAGCGATCAATCGGGTATTGCATAGGCTCTGGAGCATAAGCAAAAAAGTGGCCAAATCCTCCACCAACATAAGGGCCTGCTCCTGTTTGCCAGAATAACCAATTAAGGGTTTCGGTCCGGCCATGGATATCAGTCGGAATCAGTTGATTAAATTTCTCCGCTAAATAAAGCAGAATGGAACCTGATTCAAAAATTTCCAAACGCGGACTTTGACTTTGGTCAACAAGGGCTGGAATTTTAGAATTAGGATTGATCTCGACGAAATCCGAACCAAACTGGTCGCCTTCCCCAATGTTAATAGTGTATAAGTCATAATCTGCACCCTCTACACCCAATTCTTTTAGCTCTTCGAACATGATCGTAACTTTAATGCCATTCGGTGTTCCTAATGAATAGAGTTGGAACGGAGCATCTCCGACTGGTAATTTTTGTTCGAAACGACTGCCGGCTGTTGGACGGTTTCCAACTTTATTTGAATTCTCTTCTTCCCACTGCCATACTTTTGGTAATTCATATGCTGTCATCCTACCACTCCTCATAATACTAATTATTAGTAACTTCATCATACTACTCATGCACCAAAATGCCCAAATTTTAGCTTATTGACTTATGATACGGTTACAGTGCTATATCCAACTGCCTCATTATAATTGCTGATATCTTTTTACAAGTCGCTTATTCGCTGCTGATTTCATTGAGTCTTCGACTACCTTTTATGGAAAATAAAAAATGGCTAGCTTAAGTCCAGTTAAATACCGAACTCAAACTAACCTTTAAAGGTAAGCACCCTCACTTAAACTAACATAAGGGAGCTTAAGGCCTTCCCGGTCATCCGAAAACCGGATGATTATTATTCCAACTTGAGCCACTACCCGGAAATAGACGGTGTGAAATTGACCGAGTTCGAAAAGGTTTTCTTTGTGAATGAAACTTCCACCATCCTGACGATGCTGAAGAATACGGATGTTTTCCGGTTTGGCCCCGGAATCAGCCAGCAGATTTTCTGGAACACGGCATCAGAACCATCCCTATCGAAAATTACGACGTCCTCATCAAAATGGGCTGGATCAAAAGAACAAGAGAAAACATCACCCCGGAAGCCCAGCAATTCCTGAAGTTCCTGACCAAATCATTCTCAGATAATATATAAGGCACGCTTAGCTATGCCCCCAAAACAAAAACAGCAAGCCCCCTAGTCTCCAATCGGATATCGGAAATTAGGGGCTTGCTGTTTTAAAGAATTTATCTATTGAGGACTTACTCTCCCCGCACCCGCATAACCGTTTCTCTTTCGATCACTTCATGCGGCACGATCATTTTCGGCAGCAAGGCGCTCGGTTCGTTGAGTTGGCGGATCAGGAGGGCGGCGGCTTGTCTCGCCAATTCCTGGACATGGATGTCGATTGTCGTCAGGAATGGATGGGACAGGGTCGCAAAGACGGAATTGTTGAAGCTGACGAGGGAGATGTCATCCGGCACTTTGTACTTGTCCAGCTGCAGATACTGCAGGACCCGCAAGGCCAAACGGTCATCGCCGACGACAAGTCCGGTCGGTTTGGTCTCTTCTAGGAACTCTTGGAAAGCCATGAAATTGTCCGGTGTTTCGAAATAGAGTTCCGGATGGACGGCCAATTCGGCGTCGCGTAAGGCATCGGAATAGCCTTTATAGCGCTCCTTATCGACCATTTGGGAAGGCGTCAAACCGACATAGCCGATCCGTTGGTGCCCATGCCGGATCAAGCAGTCAGTCGCAGTTTTGCCGGACAGGCGATTATCGTTATCGATATAGATCGTTTCGTTCTCGTAGACATCGGGTTTCCCCAGCAAAGCATATGGGATCTTTTCCTCATGCAAGAACTTGCGGATCGGATCCTTTGCCTCCGAATACAATAGGATGAAGCCGTCGACCAGTTTGCGTTGGTGCATCAGGCGCACGCTTTCCTTCAGTTCTGCCATCGTTTTCCCGGTAGCCAAAGAAATCATGTATTTC
Source organism: Trichococcus paludicola (assembly GCF_003052295.1). Lineage (GTDB taxonomy): Bacteria > Bacillota > Bacilli > Lactobacillales > Aerococcaceae > Trichococcus > Trichococcus paludicola. Next base: position 80,932 of record NZ_QBLC01000005.1, on the reverse strand, counting down.
TGTTCATTGCAGACGACGCCGATTTCCTGAATCATCTCCAGGAAGAGCGGGTTCTGCGCAGGATTTCCCATCGTCGCCACCGGCAGGATCACGCCGATCGTCTGCGTGGACTTATTGGCCAGGTTCTGGGCAGCGAAGTTGGGCGTGTAGCCCAGTTTCTGCATCGCTTGGCGCACTTTCACTTTTGTGTTTTCGCTGATCAGCGGGCTGTCCTTCAACGTGCGTGAAACGGTTGAAGTTGCGACGCCCGCTTCTCTGGCGACATCTTTTATCGTAACTGTCATAGGCATTTTCCTCAGAGTTCATTTTGTATCCTAAGATTACCATTTAAAAGTGTAATTTTGAACCCTTATCGCCAAAGTATTTGGCGCCAGGACGATATTGTCCCAGCCCAGATGATGGATGGCATCCGGCATTTCCTGCGCTTCAATCGCCAACCCCAGATGGCTCCGCATCGGGCGGCCATTTACAAGATACGGTTCGTTCATGTCCGTCGTCGAAAAAAGCACAATGCTGCTGCGGTTGCTGGACAGTTCCATTTTCCGGCCGCTCCCCTCATCATGGAGGATCAGCTGCGGCTGTCGGTTCGGCTGCATCAGGAAAACATCATCGAATCCTTCTGGACGCTTGCGGATGGCTTTGCGGATAACTGTCGCTTCGCGGAAATCGAAAGCCGTCCCCGCCACCGCTCGCTTCAATCCGGTCGGGAGCTTGTCAGCATCCAACTCCAGCACTTCCTCACAGGCCAGCTGCAAAGTATGACCGGTTATTGAACGTTTGGCGTCGCCACTCAAGTTGAAATAAATATGACTGGTCGGATTGAACAGCGTTTCTTCAGGGTCACAGCTGACCCCTTCCATCGTGATCGTCAGGCATCCTTCTGCATCCAAAGAATAGCTGACTTTCGCCTGCAGTCGGCCGGGATAGCCGACCACTTCCCGAGTTGATTCCAACGAGAAAGTGACGGTTATGGCTTCTGCCGTCTCTTCGGTCGTAAAGTCCCAGAACTGTTGGCCCCAGCCGCTATTGCCTCCGTGGATATGGTGTTCGCCGGCATTCTGTTCCAGCTGCACCGCTCTCCATTTGCCTCCGGAAATCCGGCCGGCAACCGGGCCAACGGTGGCGCCGAAGGAAGCGCGGTCGTTTCCGTAGGCTTCAGCATCAGCCAAGCCTAGGACAACATTTTCACTATGGCCTTCCCGGTCCGGGACCAGCAAACGGATCAGCCGGGCACCGTAGTTGATGCAGCTGACGGACATCCCGTTCGGCTGGCTCAAGGTGATGCGCATGACTTTTTCCGTTCCGATGCTGCCCCATTCGCGGATCGTTATGCTGCCCATTTTAAATCGCCTGCTCCCAGGTATCACGCAAGACGGCAAGCGACAATGCGCTTGTGTCCGCCAACACGCGGTCGGCATGCCCCAGCACGGCTGCATCGCCGATCGCAACCGCAGTGATATTCGCGGCTTTGATGGCGTCCACTCCTGAAGCGGCATCTTCCACACCGATGCACTCGGCTGGTTGCACGCCTGCAAGCTCCGCACCGGCCAAGAAGATGTCCGGAGCCGGTTTGCCTGCAGCTACTGAAGCCGGATCGACGATGCCGTCGAAGTAGTCCTTCACCTGCAGCAACGCCAGGATGCCCGGTGCGTTCTTGCTGGCTGAGGTAATGATCGTCTTCAGACCCGCTTCGCGCAATTCTTCCAAAAGCGGCAGGATCCCTGGCAGGATGTCCGCAGGTGTCATTTCCTGGATCAATTCCAGATAATGGTCATTTTTCTTTGTGCAGAGGGCTTCTTTTTCAGCCAAAGAATACTTGTCAGCCAAGCCACCGTATGCGAGGATGCGCTCCAAAGAATCCATCCGGCTGACACCCTTCAGTTCTTCATTGAAGGCTTCGTCGACGGTGATCCCCAACTCCGCTCCGAGGTCACGCCAGGCCAAAAAATGGAACTTGGCGGTGTCGGTGATCACGCCGTCCAAATCAAACAATACTGCTTTCAACATTTCTTTCTCTCCTTTGGTGTCGCTCATACGGACACGGTCTTTTTCAGTGCGACTTTGATTTCATCTTTCAGCTGCAACTCTTCATCATAGATGCGGACAGGTAACGCTTCGCCCTTCACCAAGGTCAGGCTGACGATCTCTTCGTTCACTGCAATCAGGATCAAGCGGCCGCGGTAGTTGATGTGGAATTGGTAGTGCGTCCAGTCTTTCGGCAAGAATGGCGCAAAACGCAGACCGTCTTTGGCGCGCATGCCGGCGAAGCCTTCCGCGATCGTCAACCAGCTGCCGGTCATCGATGTGATGTGCAAGCCGTCTTCGGTATCGTTGTTATAGTTGTCCAGATCCAAGCGAGCGGTGCGGCGGTAAAGATCCACAGCTTTTTCTTCCTTGTTCAGTTCTGCCGCAAGGATGGCGTGGATGCATGGCGACAAGCTTGATTCATGCACGGTCATCGGCTCGTAGAAGTCGAAGTTGCGTTCTTTTTCTTCCATCGTGAATTCGTCACCGAACAGGTAGATCCCTTGCAGGACGTCCGCTTGCTTGATGAAGCAGGAACGTAAAATCTTGTCCCATGACCAGTGTTGGTTCAACGGCAAATCAGCCTTGTCCAGCGCGCTGACCGGTTTTAGATCCTTATCAAGGAAAGTGTCATGCTGCACGAAAACTTGGCGCTCCTCATCGTACGGGAAGTACATGTTGTCGATGATATCCTGCCATTGTTCTTTTTCGGTTGCGGTGATGCCCAACGCTTCTGCGCGTTCCGGATATTTCTCCAGGCTTTCCAAGGTATAACGCAGCACCCAGACAGCCAAGCGGTTTGTGTACCAGTTGTTGTTGATGTTGTTTTCGTACTCGTTCGGCCCGGTCACGCCATGGATCATGTAGCATTGCTTGTTCTGCGAAAAGTGTACGCGGTCCGCCCAGAAACGGCTGACGGCGCTGAGCACTTCCAGTCCTTCTTCGGCCAAGTAGCTTTCATCGCCTGTATAGGCTGTGTAATTGTAGATTGCGTAAGGGATCGCACCGTTGCGGTGGATTTCCTCAAAAGTGATTTCCCATTCATTGTGGCATTCCACGCCGGTGAAGGTCACCATCGGATACAATGCGCCCTTCAATCCTTGTTGCGCGGCATTGTGGAAAGCTCCCGGCAATTGGTTGTGGCGGTATTTCAACAGGTTGCGGGTGACTTCCGGCTCGGTGACTGCCAAGTAGAACGGCACGCCGTAAGCTTCTGTATCCCAGTAAGTAGCGCCGCCGTATTTTTCGCCGGTGAAGCCTTTCGGTCCGATGTTCAGGCGCTCATCTTCTCCATAATAAGTGGAGAACAGTTGGAACAAGTTGAAACGGATGCCTTGTTGCGCTTCATCATCCCCGCCGATTTCGACATCCGCCAATTCCCAACGCTTTGCCCACAAATTCGCTTGTTTTGCTTCCAATTCCTCAAAACTTTGGCCTGCTATTTTTGTTGCGTAGATTTCTTCGGCTTTTGCTGCAAGTTGATCCTTCGCATGATCGCGGCTCGTTGTCAGCGTCACGTATTTCTCCAATGAAAGGACTTGGCCGTTTCCCGCTTCCCCTTCGAACACTTGGGAGACGAACAACTCTTTGCTGTTGTTGCCTTTTTGATTGAAGCCTGTCGCTTTGTGGTGCATCGTTGCAGCCACGCTGAAACGTTCGATGCCGAAGTTGTTCGGGATTGTTTCGACGACCAACGTATCGTCAGTCTGTTCAACCCATTCCCAGAACATTTCATCATAGTTGGCGTCCTCGTTTTGGACATTCCCGTCCAGAGCGCTTTCGATGCGGATAGCAGCATTTTCTGAAGCTGTGATTTCCACTTTGATGGCGCAAAGCTCTTTGATGTCGATGCTCAGGAAGCGTGTGAAATGGACCGTGACTTCTTTACCGTTCTTCACTACCGTAAAGAAACGTTCCAAGCGGCCTTTTTCCATATCCAACGTCAAGGAAAAGTCTTTCACTGCATCCTTATGCAGATCGATTTCTTCCCCGTCCACAAAGATGTGCATGTACAGGAAATTCATCGCATTAATCACTTTTCCGAAATATTCCGGATAACCGTTTTTCCACCAACCAACGCGTGTTTTGTCGGGATACCAGACGCCCGCCACATAGGTGCCTTGATGGTGATCGCCCGAGTAGGCTTCCTCGAAGTTTCCGCGCATGCCCATATAGCCGTTGCCGAGGCTGGTCAAACTTTCCTGCAGGCGGCGGTTTTCTTTATCTAATTGTTTGGTTGTCACTTTCCATGGATCGATCTCAAAAATTTGTTGTGTCATCATTTGTTCCCCCTTATTTGTTCTTCCCCCTTAGTTTAAGTGCAATCGGTTGCATTGTCAATGCAAAAGTTGCATTATTATTTCCGCCGTGTTATTTTTCGGAATTTCTGCTCTTTCCTTCATCTATTCGCTGAATATCCGTCGGGAAAACCGAATTATTCTCAAATAGAACGCTTGCAAAATCTCTGGATATGTTCTATACTTCGAATCGTAAACGTTGCAATCGATTGCACTAATAAATTTTGAGAGGAGTTTTAAAAATGAAAAAAATATTTACGTTCGATTTTTGGCAAAAATTTGGTAAAGCTTTGATGGTCGTTATCGCGGTCATGCCGGCAGCTGGTTTGATGATCAGTATCGGTAAAATGATCGCTATGTTCTCGGGGGATGTCCAATTGTTGCTGACAACGGCTGGGGTTATCGAAGACCTGGGCTGGGCTGTCATCGTCAACCTGCATATCCTGTTCGCTGTCGCCATCGGGGGATCTTGGGCGAAAGAGCGTGCTGGCGGAGCCTTCGCAGCACTGCTTGCATTCATCCTGATTAACCGCACGACCGGTAAACTTTTCGGAGTGACCGCGGATATGTTGGCTACTGACGGCGCAACAACCAAAACATTGTTCGGCCAAGATATCTTGGTGAACGGCTACTTCACTAACGTTTTGGGCGCACCCGCTTTGAATATGGGCGTTTTCGTCGGCATCATCGCCGGTTTTGTCGGTGCGGTTATCTTCAATAAATACTACAACTACCGCAAACTGCCTGAAGCATTGTCCTTCTTTAACGGCAAACGCTTCGTGCCTTTCGTCGTCATCGGTGGATCCGTTGTTATTTCCCTTGTCTTGGCAATCATCTGGCCAGTCGTTCAGACCGGCATCAATAATTTTGGGATTTGGATCGCAGACTCCGCGGATACAGCACCGATCTTAGCGCCGTTCGTATACGGTACGCTGGAGCGTCTGTTGTTGCCGTTCGGTCTGCACCATATGCTGACGATTCCGATGAACTACACTTCTTTGGGCGGAACCTACACAATTTTGACGGGCGCCGCTGCAGGTTCGCAAGTGTTCGGACAAGATCCTCTATGGTTGGCTTGGGCCAGCGATTTGGTGAATTTGAACAATACTGGCGATACCGCAGGCTACAACGAGTTGCTTAGCGCATTCACTCCGGCCCGCTTTAAAGTCGGCCAAATGATCGGCGCTGCCGGCAGTTTGATGGGATTGGCATATGCAATGTACCGCAATGTCGATGCAGACAAACGTCCAAAATACAAATCTATGTTCTTCTCGGCAGCCATCGCTGTTTTCCTGACGGGCGTAACTGAGCCGCTTGAGTACATGTTCATGTTCGCTGCACCGCTACTTTACGGCGTTTACGCAGTCCTCCAAGGAGTCGCTTTTGCAATGGCCGACATCATCAGCCTGCGCGTCCACTCCTTCGGTACACTGGAATTCCTGACGCGCATCCCGATGTCCTTGAAAGCCGGCTTATGGTTGGATGTTGTCAACTACATCTGGGTGACGCTCGCTTTTGCTGTCATTATGTACTTCGTTGCCAACTTCATGATCAAACGCTTCAAATTCGCAACACCAGGCCGTTTGGGTAACTATACCGACTTCGATGGTGAAGGCGAAGAAGCTGCTCCTTCAACTGCAACAACGGCAGGCAACGCTGATGCATCCGATAACGACAAACTTGTTTGGAACATCATCGGCGCATTCGGCGGACAAGACAACATTTCTGAAGTCGATGCGTGTATGACACGTTTGCGCGTAACGGTGAAAGATGAAACACAAGTCGCGGAAGATAAAAAATGGTCCACATTGGGCGCACGCGGTGTCATCCGCAAAGGAAAAGGCATCCAAGTCGTGTACGGCCCTCAAGCAGATGTCCTGAAATCTGATATAATAGATTTATTAGGAAAATAGAAAGGTGAGGACCACATGAAACTACTGACTTTGAATACGTACAGCTGGGTTCAAACAGCAGACCCTAGCCTGTTTGAACCGCTTGTTGCCGACATCCTGGAAAACGAATATGACGCAATCGCTTTTCAGGAGGTGAATCAGCTTTCTTCCGGCCCTGCCATCAGCGAACCGGAAGGCTATCTGCCCACTCAGAATGAAATCCCGATCAAATCGGATAACTTCGCCTATTTCTTGGTAAAGGCTCTGGCGGAGAAAGGCCTTTCCTACCATTGGTCCTGGGTGCCGTGCCACCAAGGCTACTTCCGTTTCGATGAAGGAGTCGCCATCCTCAGCAAAGCGCCGATTCAGTCAGTCGATCAGGTCCAACTTTCTATAGTCAATGATTTCGAAAGCATCCACACCCGCCGTGCATTGGTCCTCGAGACCGAAGCGGCCGCTTTCGTCTCCGTCCACCTGTCCTGGTGGAAAGAGGAAGAAGAAAATCCGTTCCTGCGGGAGTGGAGTTCAGTCGAGGCAGGCGTCAAAAAGTTGCGTGGCACCAAGCCTATCTACGTGATGGGCGACGTCAACAACCCGGCCGATGTCCGCAACGAAGGCTACGACCTGATCACGAATGCCGGCTGGCAAGATGCCTATGCCGTCGCTGCAACTCGAATCGGCTCTGCAACCGTTCCGCCGGCGATCGACGGCTGGGAAGGAAACGAAGTGCCGCTGCGCATCGATTACATCTTCTCGGATCAACCGCAAGCGGTCGAAACCTACGAAGTTAAGTTTGATGGTAAGAAGTTGCCTGGCGTGTCCGACCATTATGGGGTTGCGGTAACGTACGCTTGAGCTTGATACATTTGAAAGAAAGAAGATCTACCTCGGGCGAGGTAGATCTTCTTTTTCTATTTAGTCTTGTTGGGCACGAAGGCGGGGGCGCCCTGAAATGCGGACCGAAAAGCCCGCCAAATCAATTTTGGCGGGCTAAGTCACAGCGTTACCCGCTCTGGCGTCACTGCTTGAGCAGGAGGTTTGTGTAGTCCACATATTTCCTGTACAGGCTGTCCAAAGTCAGGTGGATGGGTAGGAAGGAAACAATTTCGGTGTCACCCTGCATGACCGGGGTGCTTTGGAAATACAGATTATACTTTCCTAAAGACGCTAAGCTGTTATTGCTCAAGCTAGTGATCGAGACAATCGGAATGCCCTTCAGCTTCAAAATACCCATTTCTTTTTCGACTTCGCGGATATCGCCGCTTAACGATACTACAATCAATAAATCCGTCGGCTGGATATCGCTTTTGGATGCCATTTCCAGTTCCCTTTTGGCTTCAAGGACAACAGGATATTTACCGACAGCAATCATAGAGCGTAAGAAGTCAGCCAAAACGTTGCGCTGTCCCCAGCCGGTCCCATAACAATAAATCCGATTTGCTTCATGCAACTGTTTCAAAATGGGTGTCAATTCGGTTTGTTCAAAAATTTTCTTTGTCGCTTCAATGTCTTTGATCTGCAGACTGTAAAGATCTTGTTTTTCTCCGGTGACGTTTTTCTTGGAAATATCTTTTCGGATGCTGTATTTGAACTCACTGTACCCGCTGAATCCCAACTTTTGCGTCAAGCGCAGGATGGATGATTTCGACGTCAGCGTCTCTTTCGCCAATTCAATGATGGTCATCTCTTGGCAATTCGCCTTATTCCTGATGATATATTCAATAATGGCTTTTTCATTTTCATTCAGTTCGTTGAAGTGCTCGTTGATGATGCCTTCTAATTCCATCCCTATCCCTCCGAAAACAAAGAGTCGCCTACCAAGAGCAACTCTCTTTGGTTTGCGACTCTATTGTATCATATGAAGTGTCTGTTTCAGGAAGGAACTCTTAGTTTAGAGTTGGCCAAAACTCTGTGTTGACGGCAATGAAATCATCAAGAATGTTTTTGGCTACCCGCGCATTTGGTACGATGCGGGAAACAGTCAGTGCCTGCCATAATTTTTGGTAGGAGCCTTCTTCCCAGGCTTCCACTACCAGTTTTTCTACAGCGACTTGCTGTTCCATCAAGCCTTTTTGGAAACGAGGGATTTCACCTTGAACAAGTGGTTCCGGACCGTTCGAACCAACGATACACGGAATTTCCACCATCGCTGTCGGATCAAAATTGGAGATTGCCCCATTATTCGGCACAATCAGCAGCATGCGCTCTTTTGTATTGTAGGCAATCGCCCGAGCCAAGTCGACAATGTAAGAAGCGTGATCGTCCATTTCCAGTTCGGAATTTACCGCAGTCCCTAGTTGCGCAATGCGGTTGCATTCCCCAAAGACCATCTTCTCGCGGTGATCCATCACCTCGTTTGCGCGGGTATATTCAGGGTTGGCTTTTTCGACTTCATCTTGTGGGAATAAGTAGTACTTCAAATAAGTGTTCGGCAAGGTTTTTGGATCCAGTGGATAAACTTCTTTAGCTTTTCCGAATGTGTGCACCCAGCTTGCTTCGACTTCCTCGCTGCCCTTTCCTTCCAGTTCGGCTGGAGTGAGGTAGCCATGCTCTTTGACATGCTTTTGGATTGCAGGCATCAGATCATTGCCGTCTTTATCACGGATATCTGTCCACCATCCGAAGTGGTTCAATCCATAGTAGCGGATGGAAAGTTCTTTGCGGGATTTCATTCCAAGAATTTCCGCCATGCGATGTTCGATACCTACCGGCATGTCGCATATGTTGATGATTTTGCTGTTCGGACGCAGTTTACGCGTCGCTTCCGCTACAATCGCTGCTGGATTGGAGTAGTTCAGCATCCATGCATTCGGAGAATATTGCTCCATGTAATCCACCAATTCCAACACGCCCCCGATCGAACGCATGCCGTACGCAATCCCGCCTGGTCCACAAGTCTCTTGGCCGATGACGCCGTATTTTAATGGAATTTTTTCATCTTTTTCACGCATCGCATATTTGCCGACGCGGATATGGGCCATCACGAAATCGACATCTGTAAAGGCAGTTTCGGGATCAGTAGTTGCAACAAAAGTGATTTCAGGGGCGCGTTCTTTTAGGATAATTTCGCATGCATCCGCAATTTGCTTTTGTCTCTCCGAGTCATTGTCATAAAATTTGATTTGTCTGATCGGAAAAATCTCCAGATTCTCCAATAACATCATGATGATCCCTGGTGTAAACGTGCTGCCTCCGCCTGCGATAGCGATCGATTGTTTTTTTAATTCCATGTTTATTCTCCCTTTCTCCTGTTAACTTAAATGTATGATGATAAATCTATTGGATATGTTGTTAAATCGGCCTTTGTTCGACCAGCTGATCGAATGCTTCCCTGACTTGCGGAACATCCAGCCCCACAATCACTTGGAACGCCTTTCCATTTCTGACGAGTCCATGGGCGCCGCCTTGCTTGAATTCCGCATCCGTTGCCACCAGTGCTTCATCTGCCACTGTCACACGTAGCCTTGTCGCACAGTTGTTCACCTCGACAATGTTATCCACGCCGCCTAACGCTTCCATATAATGCGCAGCTCTCACAGAGTACGGATTGCCTGCCAGCTCGCCAGCATTTTTCTTGGCTTGCTTTTCCCGATACTCTTGTTTGCTGTACATCTTGACTTCTTCCGCATCTTCACGCCCAGGTGTTTTCAGGTCATATTTCAGAATGGCGAATCGGAACACAAAGAAGTAGATGACACTGAAAGTAAAGCCGACTGCGAATAGGGTTAGGACTGATCCAATATGATTGATCGACATCGGAATGATGAACTGCGACAGGTTTGTGATCAACCCACCACCGATATCTCCGACAACTCCGAAAGCATATACAGTCGCGCCTAAAGTTGCCGCCAATAAAGCATGAACCAAGAACAACTGCGGTGCGATGAAAAGGAACGTGAATTCGAACGGTTCCGTGATCCCGGAAAGAATGGCGGTCAACGCCGTCGGAATCAACAGTGCCAATGTTTTTTTACGCTTCTCAGGACTGGCTGTCGTATAGAAGGCAGCTGCAATCCCCAGCGGTGCGAACAGTTTGGAAACATTATGCAAAGCGAACCCACCTTCAGGGAATAACTCTTTCAAAGGCTGAGTCGACTGCGCGAATGTATTCAGGTTTTCCAACCAAGCAGCGGTCAACCCACCTTCGACTACCGCTGGCCCAAAAATGAACGGTTGGTAAATGAAGTGATGCAAGCCCGTCGGAATCAAAATCCTTTCGAGGAACACGTACAACCAAACGCCGAATGTACCGGAACTGGCCATGAATCCTTGTGCTGATCCGATACCGCTTTGGATGATTGGCCAAATCCAAGCCGTCAAAAATGCTATAGGCAGCATCAGGAAGAACCCGATAATCACGACTAGCGAAGAACCTTGGAAAATACCGATCCAATCAGGCAATTTCTTTTCAAAGTAACGATTGTGGATCCAAACAACAATAGCTGCAATCAAGATTGCGCCGATTAAATTGGTATCCAGCGTCTTTGTTCCAGCAATCATTTTCAGGCCACTGTTGCCGCCGACTTCTTGGGTGAAGTCAACATTGAACGTCGGTCCCATCAGCTGAAGAATTTTGCTTAAGAAGTTGTTGAATGTGGTATAGACAACGAACGACTCCAAAGCTGCACGAGCATTTGCTTTTTGGGCCAATCCCATAGGCAAACCAATAACGAATAATAACTCAATCTGATTAAAAACTGTCCACCCACCGGATTCAACTACCGCCCAGAAGTTTTTCCATATTGTCCCTTCCGCTGCGATTCCACCAACCAACATTTCATTTTGGAACATGATCGAAAGCGACAAGATAATCCCTGCAAAAGCGAATAATAAAACAGGTGTAAACATGGCGCCACCAAAGCGCTGCAATTTCTGCATCATCATTTTTCATCTCCTTTTGTTTTTTGAAATCCTTTTCATGTGACTACTATAGCACGGGTAAAAGAGCCCCACAATAAGATGGACCCCTTTAGGGAAAGCGTTCTCACACTGGCCTTTTTACCATTTCCCGGGAAATTTCTCAGGCCAACCACGAGCATCCGAAACATGCGAAGCCTAGTTCAAAATAAACAAAAAAAACGAAAGGAAGAGCACCAACAGGCTGCTCTTCCTTTCGTTTTTTTGTATTTCAAGATATCGAGTATGCTCTATGATGCGACGAAGCCGATTGACTGGGCGCACCTGTTTTCTCTCATTTATAAGTCGGCAGATAGTCGCCATGGGCAGCGATCAATTCATCCACCATTGCTTTTATTTCTGAAATGGACAGTTCTGAACTCGCATGAGGGTCCAACAATGCCGCTTGATAGATTTTATCTTTTTCAAGTGTCATTGCGGCTTCAACCGTCAACTCCTGGACATTGATGTTTGTTCGATTCAATGCGGCCAGTTGCGTAGGGAGGTTGCCCACATAGGTAGGTTGAACGCCATTTTTGTCCACCAAACACGGAACTTCCACACAGCAATCTTCCGGCAAGTTGGTGATCAGGCCTTTATTGAGAACATTTCCAGCAATCATCGTTGGGTTTCCGGTTGTAATCGCATCCATAATATAATAGGCATATTCGCGGCTTCTTGTGTGTTCCAGCGAACCGTTATTGACGATCTCATCTCTTTGAAGTTCCCAGCCTTCGATTTGGGTAACACATCTGCGCAAATATTCATCAATCGGGATCTGCAATTCATCAATCAATTGCGGATAATTCTTTTTGATAAAATAAGGATGGTACTCTGCATTATGCTCGCTGGATTCTGTGATGTAGTAGCCAAAATGTTTCATCAATTCAAAGCGCACAGAATCCTTATGCGGATCAGCGATTGTTGAAGCCAGATGGCGAATTTCAGGGTAGAAATCTTTCCCGTTTCGGTTAATCTCCAATAGCCAAGACATATGGTTGATGCCGGCGATTTTCCATTGGAATTCATCCAGATTGTATTGATCTTTTATCCCCAGATGTTCAAATAATTCCGGCACACAAACTTGAACACTGTGGCACAAGCCGACCGTTTTGATCTTCGTCCCTTTCAGCATGCCCATCGTCAAAATGGCCATAGGATTGGTGTAGTTCAGTAACCAGGCATCCGGACAAACCTCCTCCATATCTTTGGCAAATTCAAACATGACTGGAAGTGTGCGCAATCCTCTGAAAATACCGCCGATACCGCCAGTATCCCCGATTGTCTGCTGCAAGCCGTATTTTTTGGGAATCTCGAAATCAATCACAGTGCTCGGTTTGTATCCCCCAACTTGAATAGCATTGATGACGAAATTCGCATCTCTCAAAGCTTCTTTCCTGTCGCTGAAAGACTGTATGTTGGCGCGGTTTTGGTTCGAGTTTTTGTTGATAGCCTTAAGCATCAATTCAGATTCGTTTAATCTTTTTTCATCAATATCGTATAATGCAATCTCTGCATCTTGAAGACTCGGCGTCAACATCGCGTCCCCTAAAACATTTTTCGCAAAAATCGTGCTGCCTGCACCGATAAAACAAATTTTAACCATATCCATGCTCCTTTTTCCATTTGATGTCTCCAGTATAGTTTATTCTCACTGAAACAAAAGTGCATGATTTTAGCTGCAGGGTACAATTTTGTAGGTCTTATTTTTCAGCCTTATATTCGGTCGGCGAACTGTGAAATCTGCTCTTGAAGGCCCTCGAAAAAGAGTGCCGGTTCTCATATCCTACCGCGTTTGAGATTTCCTCAATCGACAATTCCGTCGTTTTCAACAGTTGGCTGGCTTTGTTCATGCGGTACAGGTTCAAATATTTGAGGGCGTTCAAACCCAACTCCTCTTTGATCACCTGGCTGAAATAGGAAGGGTGCAGGTACATCGATTTCGCAATTTCTTCGATCGTCAAATCCTCGCGATAATAATTATTTTCCACGTACAACAAAAAAGCTTCGCTGTATTTTGTCCTTTGGCTGACTCGGACCTCCATTTCCACACCTTCATTATGGATTTTGAAGAACGAAAAAATGTCATAGAAGAAGGCCTGATTTGCTAGTTTTTGAGAATCATCAAAAAAATCGGATTGCATAAAACCCTCGAATTTTTCCCGCAACGCTTCTTTCGTGTCGACTTGCCCGATATAGTCTTTGACTCCGATGCCATTTGTCTGCAGGATTTCTTTCACCTTTTTGCCAGAAAATCCTATCCAATAGTATTCCCAGGGATCTTCCGCATCCGCTTCATAATCGACCAGTTCATTCGGCCGGATCAGAAAAAAATCCCCCGCACCTAAGTGATGAGTTGTGTCGTTCACGGTATACCGCCCTTTTCCGCTGATTACAAAGTGCACGATATAGTTATCCCGTAACGAAGGGCCAAACCGATGCTTGCTCTGGCACTTCTCATATCCCACATTAAAAAAATAAAAATCCGAGAAATAATATTCTTTAAAAAATAGATCCTTTAATAGTTTTTCGTTCATGGCGCATCCTCTGTTGTCTGTTTATTTATCTTAACCCTAAAAGCCAGGCAACGCTGCTTTCCGATTGGACCGGCTTAGATGGTGTCATTCATCAGTCGCGTTATACACGTAGATTTTAGCACTAATCACGAATAAAAAAAGGGAATTAATGTTAAAATAATGAAGTGATTGTCCAACTAACATGAATTATTCACTTGAGGTGGGAAACGTGGAAACATTGATTTATAATCTTTTAGCATACATAAACAATTCTCTTGATAAGGATATTAACTACCATATAGCGAAAACGTTGCTCGGAAATTTTCATAAGATTGAGGGGTTTTCATTAGAAACAGCAGCAGAGGTATGTAATGTAGCCCCTTCTACAATTAATCGTTTCTGCAAAAGAATTGGTTTTAGAAATTTTTCAAACTTAAGAAATTCTGTAATTAAGCATGGGGCACCTCTTGAAAAGAACGATATTCACCTAAGTGGAGATAGGTTTATAGAGCAATTAAAGGAAAACGTGGAAATAATTGAAAATATCCCAAGGGAACAGATTGAGCGGATTGTAAAACAAATCAGCAAATCCCGTCGAGTTGTAATACTAGGTTTTGAAAAGCATCAAATCCAAGCTTTGGAGTTACAAAAAAAAATACTTCTTGCAGGGAAATTTTGTGAATGTAATACAAATATTTTTAAACAAATGGATGTTCTGGACATATTGACAGAGGAAGATATGATTATCACTATTTCTATACAGGGATACTTACTATCAGAGGAATTCCTTTTATTTGAAAAACTTAAAAGGACAAAAGGAAAGAAATTACTGATTACCTTCTCGGAGCCACATCAACATCTAGCATTATTTGATGAAATTTTACAGTGCGGAAAAATTGAAAATAGTGCTGTCAGCAGTCAAACCTTATTAAGGTTGTTTGATGTATTGTTTCATTGATCCCAATAGCAACATTCTTCGCAGCCTTAAACTGGTCTCTTTTAGACCAGTTTTTTTAGCATCACTAAATTATAATAAAATCAGAAACAAAAAAAGTCGAGAGAAGGAATATACTATGACATTTCCAAAAGGTTTTTTATGGGGTGGAGCTACGGCTGCAAACCAATTAGAAGGAGCTTACAACGAGGGGGGCAAAGGCCTTTCCATTTTTGATATGGTTCAATTTGTACCAAAAGAAGAACGTGCAAATGAAATCGAAATGGATATCAGAAGCAAAAAGGAACTTGAGGATCTTTTAGCAGGAACCGTTGGAGATAACTTCCCGAAACGTCGTGGTATCGACTTCTACCACCGTTATAAAGAAGATATTGCACTGTTTGCAGAAATGGGCTTTAAAACATTCCGTATGTCCATCTCTTGGCCTCGTATTTTTCCAAATGGTGATGAGACAGAGCCAAATGAAGAAGGACTAGCTTTCTATGACAAAGTATTCGATGAATTATTGAAATATGGAATCGAGCCACTTGTGACGTTATCACACTATGAAATTCCACTTGCTTTAGTTCAAAAATATAATGGTTGGGCAGATCGACGCGTAGTTGAATTCTTTGTTCATTATGCAGAAACGGTATTTAATCGTTACAAAGGAAAAGTGAAATACTGGTTAACGTTCAATGAAATTAATATTTCAACGCTGTCTCCATATATCGGTAGTGGTGTTCTTATAGATGAAGTAGAACACAAGGAAGAAACGGTTTATCAAGCATTACATCATCAGTTTGTAGCAAGCGCTAGAGCGGTCAAGGCATGTCATGAAATGATCCCTGATGCCATGATTGGTTGTATGCTGGCTCGTATGGAAGTATATCCAGAAACTTGCAGTCCAGATGATGTATTAGAAGCACTGAAAGAAGACCAAATGAACCTGTTCTTCACTGACGTCCAAGTTCGTGGCTATTATCCAAGTTACATGTTAAGTTATTTTGAAGAAAATGATATTAAGCTTGACATGCTTCCTGGCGATGAAGAAATATTACTGCAACATACAGTGGATTACTTATCCTTTAGTTACTACATGTCAATGGTTGCCAGCGGAGCACCTGGTAAGCAGAAGGAAAAAGGGAACTTCTTTAGTGGTGTGAAAAACCCTTATTTAGAGTCATCTGATTGGGGATGGCAAATTGATCCGAAAGGATTGCGTATTACCTTAAAGAAAATGTATGATCGCTACCAAGTACCGTTGTTTATCGTGGAAAATGGACTTGGAGCCTATGATAAAGTAGAGGAAGACGGCTCAATCAACGACGATTATCGTATTGATTATATGCGTGCACATATTGAGCAAATGAACGAAGCGATCAAAGAGGGTGTAGATCTTATTGGGTACACAAGCTGGGGTTGTATCGATTTAATTAGTGCAAGTACCTCTGAAATGTCTAAACGTTACGGTTTCATCTACGTTGATCAAGACGATTATGGCAATGGTACTTTAGAGAGAAGCAAGAAAAAATCATTTGATTGGTATAAACAGGTAATTACTACAAATGGAGAAGAACTATAGATAGAACTTAAAGGGGGGTGTCTCAAAATGAGACACCCCCCTTTGCTTATAGATACAATAGCACCTTATGTTATTCAATTAAAGCAAGTAGTACCCTTAGGAATGGTCCTTCAATAGGTTCATGGCAAGATTGATTTGTTACTGATTGAATTTCTTTGGTCGCCCTTCCCGAATAGGAGCTTAATCGTGTTCAATGCATCTTGTGTGCTCCAAGCGAAGCGATCCAACTTCGTCACAACCAGCGTGTCCCCTGTCTGGATTTCCTGAAGAAGTTTTTGAAATTCGGGACGATCACTTTTCGTTCCAGTGATTTTCTCGAAGTAGACCCAATCGCAGCGTTCCTCTTCGAGTTGACGCTGCTGTCCTTCCAGATCCTGTTGACGGATATCACGGTAGAGATGAATTCGCTTTTCTGAAAGGACACACCTATGGAACGAACCTCCGTAGCAGGATAAAAAAATAGGCGATAACTTACCCCAACTCAGGTAATTTAGCGCCTATTTTTATTATTCAGTTGGGTTTTGTCCAGCCTCTATCTGTGTATTTTTTTAAGCGTCATCATCCGAATTTAATTTCCCAATCTCTTCTGCTTCGGCATCCAATTCTGGGTCCGGATGTTGGGATTTTGGTATTTGATAGTCCCTTTCAGATTCTGCTTCTCCGGAAAGTGGATCTGGATGGGAATGGGCAGCATTTGCTGCGGCCACTTCATTTTCGTGTAATTCTTTTTCAAATTCAGGATTCTTATCCATTACGGTTCCTCCTTATGATTCATAACGTATAAAAGAATTGAGAGCGCTTGCATTATCCTTCACCCATTCTATAACAAGCAAAACGAAATAACAAATGATACGCACAGGCCCAATATCAGAAATCACTATTATTTTCGGGATTGAAATGGAAGCCTGCCTTTTTTAAACTGAATTTTTAGTAAACATTGCTCATTTTAATGTACCGATTCATCTGATCTAGGAGTATGGCAGTTGAAAAAATCGTAAACTGATAGATTGCTATTCTCGTTATGCAAGGACAGTCCTGAAAAGCTGCAAAGGTTGGGTGAAATACTGGCTGACCACCAATAAAACCAGTATCCTGCTGTATCAATCATTTGTGGGTGGCGAACCTAGTCGTTCAACATTTTAGGAAGATTGTCGGAGGATCTCACCACTCTTCGCGAACTGCCGAGAATACAAGATAAATGTCGGAGGTTCTCTACATATTCATCCCCCATTCCCTTTCTTCCTTGCCAATTTTTCATCCACACACAACTCTAAGTGTAACGGCTTTCCAAATGAAGCCGGATGCTATATCATTAGATTACAATAAATAAGTGAAGAAATCGGAGGGATTCAGCATGAAATTATTAGTAACGGGAGCAACAGGAAAGTTCGGCACAAAAGTTGTAGAGACGCTTTTGCAGACAGTACCGGCCAACCAATTGGCGGTCAGTGTCCGCGATCCAAAGAAAGCGGAAGCATTGAGCGCTCGCGGGGTGGATGTCCGCCAAGGGGACTTTGATCATCCGGAAACGTTGGACGCCGCTTTCGCAGGCGTCGATCGCATCTTGCTTGTCTCTGCGGACGGAGATAACGAAACCCGGATCCGCCAGCATGCCAACGCTGTAGCTGCGGCAGAGCGGGCCGGCGTTGGCTTCATTGCGTACACCAGCCTAGCTAAAGCTCAGGACAGCACCAACTTGTTCGCTCCGACGCATCAGGCGACGGAAAACGCCATCCTGAAAACCGGCATCCCCTATTCTTTCCTACGCAACAACTGGTACTTGGAGAATGAGGCTTCCAGCATCCAAGGCGTCCTGGCAGGCGCTCCGTGGGTGACATCCGCAGGCGACGGCAAGGTCGGATGGGCGCTGCAACAGGATTATGCGGAAGCAGCCGCTGCCGTGTTGGCCGGCAGCGGACACGAAAACACAATCTATGAGCTCTCCGGCAAGCCCTTGACTCAGGAAGAAATTGCCGCGGCTCTCGGAACCGTTTTGGAGAAAGAAGTCACCGTACTGCAGCTTGATGATGCCGCTTATGCCGAAGCGATGAGCGGTGCCGGTGTACCGGATTTCGTCATCCCTATCCTGCTCGCTATCCAAAAGAGCATCCGCGAAGGTTCGTTGGATGTCGAAAGCGAGGATTTCGAAAAACTGCTCGGCCATCCAGCCACTCCGATCAACGAGGCCTTGGCTCAAATCGTAAAGGGCTTGGCGACCGCCGGCTGATCGAACGCGCGGCGGAATGTTGATTGAAACCATGGATAAATGCGAAGTATTCATCTTTTTGCGCGCGCATGCCGTGCTAAAGATAGATTGTTCCAAAGTATTCATCTTTTCCAGCCCGAATACTGCCAAAATCATGAATAACTCCAAAGTATCCATGTTCACACGACAAAATTGCCTACCCCCACAAAAACAAAACCCAAAAAGCCCAAAAGGCGCTCCGGCAAGAGCGCCTTTTGGGCTTTTTCACTTTACAATACTATCCTTTGACTGATCCGGAAGTCACGCCTTCCACATAGAAGCGTTGCATGAAGATAAACAGGATCGTGATTGGGATGGCGATCAGCACACAACCTGCGGTGAACGCCATAAACAGCGAGTTCGCGGTCGTGCGGGTCATCATCGTGAACAGCCCGATCGCTATTGTGTAGTTCGGGATGTTGTCGCCCATGATGATTTTTGCGAAGATGAAGTCCATCCACGGTCCCATGAAAGCCAGCAAAGACGTGTACACGATAATTGGTTTGGACAACGGCAGCGTGATTTTCGTGAAAATCTGCCACTTGTTGGCGCCGTCGATCATGGCCGATTCGTCCAGCGCCATCGGGATCGTATCAAAGAATCCTTTGGCGATATAGAAGCCCAGCGCGGAGCCCGCAGAATAGACCAAAATCAAAGCAAGCAGGCTTTCCGTCAGGTTCAGGGCTTTCAGGATGTAGTACACGGCGATCATGCTCATGAATCCGGGGAACATGTTCAGGACAAGCGCCACTTTCAGGAACGGTTTCCGCATCTTGAAGCGCAAGCGCGACAGTGCGTACGCCATTGCGATCGTAATGAAAGTCGACAGGAGGCAGCTGATCACGGAAACAAACAGCGTATTCAGGAACCAACGCACAAACGGATAATTTCCGGTTGTGTTCTGCAGCAGAATTTTGTAGTTTTCCAAAGTAAATGATTTTGGAATGATGTACGGAACGAACGCCCCGCCCTCTGCCCGGAAGCTGGTTAAAACGATCCATACGATAGGGAACATCCAAATGACCGACAGGACAGCCAGGACGGCGTAGACTGCAGCCAGCGAATATCGCCGCTGCGCTTTGTATCCTGTTGTTTTCTTTTCTTTTGCCATTTTTTTAGCCCTCCTTGAATGAATTCGTTCTTGTGTAGGCCAGCAGACTGAAAGCTGCGGACAGGATGAAGATTAGGATACCGATGACGGACGCCAAGTTGTAGTCCATCGTGTTGACTGTCAAGTTGTACAGCCACGTAACCAGCAGATCCGTCGAACCAGCTCCGTAAAAGTCAGAATTTGAAGGGCCGCCGCCGGTCAACAGGAAAATAACGTTGAAGTTGTTGATGTTTCCGATGAATTGTTGGATCAACGCTGGCATCATGACGAACAAAATTTGCGGGAAAGTGATGTTCCTGAAAATCTGCAACTTGTTGGCGCCATCGATCCGTGCAGCCTCAATCTGGTCAGTCGGCAGGTTTTGGATGATCCCCGTCGAAACCAGCATCGTTGCCGGAATACCGATCCACATATTAACGACAATGACCGTAATTTTTGCCCAAATCGGATCCGTCAAAAACGGAATGGCCGAATCGATCAGCCCCAAATTCAGAAGCGTGGCGTTGATGGGTCCCGCGCCATTCAACAGATTGCGCATCACCAATAGCGAGATGAACTGCGGTACTGCCATCGTGACGACGAAAATCGTGCGCCAAACGCCTTTGAATTTCAGGCCTTTGGTGTTGATCAAAAGCGCGAGCAGGATGCCGAAGAAAAAGCAAGTGACCGTCGCCAGCGTAGCCCAGATCAGCGTCCAGCCCAAGACCGGGAAGAAGGTGTCTGCCATATTTCCGGAAATGACGTTACCGAAGTTCACCAAGCCGACCCAGGTAAAGAGGTTTTTCGGCGGCAAGTGCGTATGATCATAGTTAGTGAAGGCGATCGAGATCATGTAAAGCAACGGCAGGACCGTGAACAGCAGTACGCCCAACAACGGAATCGTCATTAGGGTAAGGTAGAACCGTTCGTTCAGCAGACTCGCCAAATCATCCATCGTGCTCGGAATCTTTTCATCCGCTACTTTTAGCCCATGGAGATGCCGTGCGCTTTTCAGATTGATGATGTACAAACCCACAAGGAGCACACAAATCACAATGGCAGCAATGCCGAATAATAGCAGTAACATCGAGTTGTCGCCCTCTTGCAGCACTTCAATCCCTATGCGTTCATCAAAAACGAGCCCTTGCCCCTGAGTACCCAACGTCGCCAACATGGACAGCGCGTGTAGTCCGTTGCGGATCAGCCAATAGAAGAAGGCGATCTGCGAAAACAGAAAAATCAAACCCTTTAAGTATTGTTTATTGGCAAGATTGGCAGCTCCCATGACAACAAAGGAAAGTTTTGTTGCGACGTCCCCTTCTTTGAACACTTCCCGAAAGGTCATCTGCTGGCTGTAACTTTTTTTCTTGAACATGGCTTCCCCACTCACTTTCGTCATTTAAATAGGAGGGACGAAAGATGCGTGATCTTTCGCCCTCCCTTTTTAATTTTTGTTATTCTTTTTCTTCCTCAGGTTCTGTTACTTTGGAAGTGTCGCTGACCAATTTGTCCAATTTTTCCATGTACTCGGATTCTGTGATGTTGCCTTTGTATGCATCATTGATGATGGCATCCATTGCTGGCCAGAACGAAACGATTTCCGGAACTTTAGGCATTACGACTGAATGAGTGGGTTGGGACATTTCCATGACCGCTTTTGCAACAACGTCTTCTTGCACTTCCGCTGTTTCCTGAACGACTTTGTTAGATGGGATGACGCCCATTTCCTGGAATTCAGTCAATTGGGAAGTTTCATTGGACAGGTAGTTAGCCAAAGCCATGGATGCTAAAGGAGCATCTGTCTGTTGGTTTACGGCAAACAATTTGACGCCCAAGAAAGCTTTCATTTGAACTTCGCCGCTGCCGAAATCGACTGTCGGATAAGCCGCAACGCCCATGTTCTCGCCCAATGCTTTGATTACGTCATTTTTGGACCAAGGGCCGGAAAGGAAAGCATCCGAAACGCCTGCTTCCAAGTTGGCCAAAGCTTCAGCTCCAGATTGGATCACGCCTGGATTGTTCTTTTGAGCTGCGACCCATGCAAGTACTTCAGCACCTTTTTCGTTATTGAAATTGGTTCCGCTTGGATCTTCACCGTTTTCACCGTACAAGTAAAGACCGTTACTCATGAACAGCGGTCCAAAGATATAGTTGGCTCCAGCTTCAGCAAAGTTTGTGCCGATTTTGCCTTTTTCAGACAACGTCGTCCAGCTCTTCACATCATCTTCAGTAAGTTTCGCTTTGTTATAGTAGAGAACTTGCGATTCAACGCCGTATGGGTAGCCGTAAAGCTCATCGTTCCACGTTACGCCTTCCACAGCCGATTCCACGTTGTTTGCTTTTACTTCATCCGCGTATTTTGTGTTCGGGTACAACAGACCGGCTTCAGCCATTTGACCGACCTGGTCATGCGGCATCATGAAGACATCGGCAGCCGCTTTTGGATCTTTCGATACATCTTTTTTTGCATCCGCTGAGCTTCCTGCTGCCACTTCAACGGTAACTTCAGGGAATTCTTTTTCGAAGTCTGCCACGATTCCTTTGAAGACTTCCACGTGATCCGTGTCCACCCACAATTTGACATCGCCTTCTACTACGACTTCCCCGGATGTGTTCTCAGCCGAGCCTGTGTCGCTTGTATCCGTTGTGCCGCCGCATGCGCCCAAGATTAAAGCAGATGCTCCCAAAATTAAACCGCTTCCAAAATATTTTTTCCAATTCGTCTTCACTTACTTGTCCCCCTTGAAATGAATTTCCTTTACACTCTAGATTATGCAACCGATTGCTTAAATAGTCAAGCGTTATTTCTCATAAAAAGAAAACGATTTATTTTTTTGATGAATCGGATTGATTGTGAAAAGCTTAATTACATATGTATATCAAGGGTTTCTAACAATATGCAAGCCAATGGATATGATTCTCCACTCCAAAAATAAAATGCAACCGATTGCTAAAAGTTCTTGCAACCGATTATCTGATGTGCCACAATGTGGGAAAACAAAGAGTGAAAAGGAGCCGATACTACTATGAACACTTCAGCGCTTTACCATCGTCCCGAAAGCGAGTTTGCCTATCTATATGACCAAGAAACGATGCACGTCCGCCTGCGGACTGCCCGCGGAGACGTTAGAGAGATGGGATTGCTTTACGGGGACCCTTATTTTTTGGACAAAGAGGAGTGGTTCCGCAAACCGCTTCAGATGATCAAAACACTTTCCACCGATCTTTACGACTACTGGTTTGTGCAAGTGAACGCACCTTTAAAGCGCTTATCCTATGCATTTTCTTTAAAGGGTCATGACGGAATTTCCGTCTTTTATGGCGATCACGGCGTCTATCCATTAGAAGAAGAGTATTTGCTGATGCCAAATAATTACTTCCGGATGCCATTCTTCCATGAAGTCGATCGCTACAAAACACCTGAATGGGTCAAAGAAACCATTTGGTATCAGATTTTCCCGGAGCGTTTTGCCAACGGGGATCCGAGCAACGATCCGGAAGGCACACTTGCTTGGGGTTCGGAAGATCCTAACAGGCAGAATTTCTTCGGCGGCGACCTGCAGGGGGTCATAGACAAGCTTGACTATTTGGAGGACCTGGGAATCAACGGTATATATTTCTGTCCGATTTTTGAAGCTTCTTCCAACCATAAGTACGACACGATTGATTACCTGAAAATCGATCCGGCTTTCGGCGATGCCGAAATCTTCAAAAAACTCGTGGATGAATGCCACAGGCGCGGTATGAAAGTCATGCTGGATGCCGTCTTTAACCATATCGGCGACTCTTCTCCGCAATGGCAAGACGTGCTTAAAAACGGCGAAGACTCGAAATATGTCGATTGGTTCCACATCAATGAGTTCCCGCCTTCGTACAAACGGGGCGAAAATTTCGAGGATGCTTATGATATCACCTACGATGTTTTTGCTGCTAATCCGCATATGCCGAAATTGAATACGGCCAATCCGGCAGTGCAGGATTATCTGTTGAACATCGCCCGTTATTGGATTGAGGCCTTCGATATCGACGCTTGGCGTTTGGATGTCGCGAACGAAGTCGATCACGCCTTTTGGAAAAAATTCCGGATTGTCTGCGATGAAGCCAAAAAAGATTTCTACATTCTCGGCGAAATTTGGCATTCCTCCCAAAATTGGCTGCAGGGCGACGAATTCCATGCGGTCATGAACTACGCCTTCACTGATGCAATCATGGGCTATTTCGTGAAGAATGAACTATCATTGAGTAAAATGGTGTCGGAAATGAACAACCAGCTGATGCTCTACCGCGATCAGACGAACCAGATGCAGTTCAACATCCTCGATTCCCATGATACGCCGCGCCTGTTGACCGAAGCCAACGAGGACAAAGACATCATGAAGCAAGCGATGGCATTTACTTATATCCAACCTGGAGTCCCATGCCTGTACTACGGAGATGAAATCGGTTTGACCGGCGGGATGGACCCGGATTGCCGCAAGTGCATGGTCTGGGAAGAGGAAAAACAGGACCGCAATCTGCACCAATTCGTGAAACAATTGAATGGACTTCGCAAAGAGCAGCAAAAAATCCTTTCGGAAGGCACCGTTTATTGGCGGCAAGTATCTGAAGAATCCGGCGTGATCATTTTGGAGCGCATGCTGGGCGGAGAGGTCATCCGCGGCGCCTTCAACACCGGTGAACACACAGCACGGGTGGAACTGATCGGGAACGCTTTGTTTGCGAATCTTGCGGACGTGTCGGACGGCTCGGTCGAATTGGAACGCAAAGGCTTTGTGTTGATGAAAGAATAGTCACTGCACGTTGCGGCGGGCAATTAGGCAATAGATTTTCTCAAATGAAATGAATAAGGAATGAGGTTGCAGCATGGAAAAACATTGGTGGCAAGAGGTTGTCGTTTATCAGATCTATCCGCGGAGCTTCAGGGACAGCAACGGCGACGGCATCGGCGATATCACCGGCATGACCGAAAAATTGGAGTATCTGGAAAAATTGGGGATCGGGGCGATTTGGCTTTCGCCTGTCTACCAGTCGCCGAACGACGACAACGGGTATGACATTTCCGATTACGAAGCCATTCTCGCTGAATTCGGCACAATGGCAGAAATGGAACACTTTATCGCGGAAGCCGACAAGCGGCACATCAAGGTGGTGATGGATCTGGTGGTCAACCATACTTCGGACGAACACGCTTGGTTCGTCGAAGCCAAAAAAGGCAAAGACAATCCTTACCGCGACTATTATGTTTGGGCAGACCCTGCCGCGGACGGCGGCGTGCCGAACGGGTTGGGCTCGGCCTTCTCCGGACCGGCCTGGGAATGGGATGCCGCAAGCGGACAGTACTACTTGCATCTTTTCAGCAAAAAACAGCCGGACCTGAACTGGCAGAACCAAAAGATGCGCCAGGAAATCTACGCGATGATGAACAGCTGGATTGCTAAAGGCATCGGCGGCTTCCGCATGGACGTCATCGACCTGATCGGAAAAATCCCCGAAAAGGGAATCACCGGCAACGGCCCGCAGCTGCATGAATTCCTGCAGGAAATGCATCATGCGACTTTCGGCGCCCATGACCTGCTGACCGTCGGCGAAACCTGGGGCGCCACTCCGGAAATCGCCAAATTATATTCCGCTCCCGAACGCAAGGAGCTCTCGATGGTTTTCCAATTCGAACACATCGGCCTGGACCAAAAACCGGACGGCGAGAAATGGGATCTACAGCCGATGCGGGTGGCCGAACTGAAGCGGATTCTGACGAAATGGCAAACGGAACTCGGACAGGACGGCTGGAACTCTTTGTTCTGGAATAATCACGATTTGCCACGGATGCTGTCGCGTTGGGGGAACGATCAGACTTACCGCTCGCAAAGCGCCAAAATGCTGGCGATCCTCTTGCACATGATGAAGGGCACCCCTTACATCTATCAAGGCGAAGAAATCGGCATGACCAACACGCCGATTACAACCATTTCAGAAGCAAGGGACATCGAAACGATCAATATGTACCACGAGCGCTTGGCGAAAGGCTATTCAGAGGCAGAGATCCTGGCTTCGATCAACGCCAAAGGCCGCGACAATGCCCGCCGCCCGATGCAGTGGGACGCTTCCTTGAACGGTGGCTTCACGACCGACACCCCTTGGATCGGCATGAATGAAAATTATCCGGTCATCAATGCAGAAGCGGCATTGGCGGATCCAAATTCGATTTTTTACACGTACCAAAAGCTGATACGTCTGCGCAAAGAGCAGCCGATCATGGTTTGGGGCGAATTCAAGTTGGTGGATACGGTCGATGAAGTCATCAGCTATTACCGGGAATACGAGGGCGAGCGTTGGCTGATTGTGGCCAATTTTTCAGATGACGCGCAGCTCTTCTCGGTCGAGGACGAAATAGCCGAAGTGATCATCCAGAATTATGAGTTGGAGCTTACAGATTTGAAGGACATGACATTGAAGCCTTGGCAAGCTTTTGTGGTGAAGGTGACCGCATGAACGGCTGGTGGAAAAATGCGGTAGGCTATCAAATCTACCCCCGGAGTTTCCGGGACGCCAACCACGATGGCATCGGTGACCTGCAGGGAATCATCGAAAAACTGCCCTATCTGCAGTCATTGGGCGTGGATTTCATTTGGTTGAATCCGGTCTACGCTTCGCCGAATGTCGATAACGGCTACGACATTTCCGATTACCAGGATATCCATCCCGATTTCGGGACAATGGCCGACTTCGAGGAACTGTTGGACACGGCCCATGCTGCAGGCATCAAAATCATCATGGATCTGGTCGTGAACCATACCAGCGATCAGCATCCTTGGTTTCTGGAAGCGAAAAAAGGCCGCGAAAACCCGTATCGCGATTATTATTTGTGGGCGGATGCGACGGAAAATAAAATGCCGAATGATTGGCAAAGTTTCTTCGGCGGATCGACCTGGACTTACGACGACCGCTCGGGTCAGGCCTATTTCCATGTCTTCGCTCCGGAACAGCCCGATCTGAATTGGAAAAACCCTAAAGTCCGGCAAGAAATTTACCAGATGATCCGCTGGTGGCTGGACTTGGGGATCGACGGCTTCCGTCTGGATGCGATCAGCCATATCCAGAAAGAACCTTGGGATTTCAAGATCACCGAAAATCCTTGGGCACCCTTCATGAACGTCTCGGGAATCGAAGTCTATATGCAAGAACTGAAGGAAATTTTTGATGCATACCCCATCATGACGGTCGGCGAAGCCAGCGGCGTTTCCAGCAAAAAAGCCGCGCATTGGACCAAAGAAGACGGCTATTTGAATATGATCTTTGAGTTGGAGCATAACGTGCGCGAAGGCCAGCCTGGTTCGGAACGGCTCAATCTGTTGGGGTTCAAAAAGGTGCTTTCCCGTTGGCAAAAAGACTTGGGATCGAACGGATGGAACGCCTTATACGTGGAGAATCATGATAATCCGAGGATCGCTTCGATTCTGGGGGATGAATCACCCAAATCCGCCAAAGCGATTGCCACGATGTATATGTTGCTGAAAGGGACGCCCTTCATCTATCAAGGCCAGGAAATCGGCATGACCAACTTTGCTTTTCAGTCGATGGAACAAGTCGACGCCCAAGATTCGCACAATCTTTACCGGATTCTCTTGGAGAGCGGCTCTTCTCCAGAAGAAGCGTTAAGGAACGTCACCCATTGGACGCGGGACCATTCGCGCACGCCGCTGCAATGGGAAGGCGGGATGTTCGGCGGATTTTCCGAGTTGCTGCCCTGGATGGCTGTGAACAGTAACGCTGAACATTTGAATATCGCCGAGCAGGAAAAAGATGAACAATCCGTTTTAAGTCATTACAAACAATTGATCCGATTGAGAAAGAATCAGTCCGTATTTTCCGATAGTACCTTCGAACTGATTCTGAAAAATCATCCGCAGGTTTTTGCTTATTTGCGCAAGTCGGACACCAAACAGGTTCTCGTTCTGACGAATCTTAGCCGGAATCCTTGCCAAATCGATCTGCCGACAAGAGTGTCCAACAAAAACTGGCACTTGCTGCTGACGAATTCGGAACAGCTGGCTATCGAAAAACGCGTACAGCTGCAGCCTTATGATGCTTGGGTGTTTGAGGAAGTTGCTGCGGCGCCCGCAGCTGCCCGCTGACTGGAGTTGAGCGACGGTATCTGTGCCCTCCTCCGGTTAGGCTCCGCTGGCCGGAGTTGAGCGGTATCTTGCGGATTCTCCTCCTGCGAGACTATCCTCGTCGGAACACAGACTTATAATGTGGGGCGTCCTCCGGCGTAGCCTCCGTTCACCGGAGGAGAACAATCTCATCTATTACTCCAAATAAAGTTTTACAAAACGCTAAAATGAATGCACGAAGAAGAGGCTGTCCCTAATGAGACAACCCCTTCTTCGTGCATTCTGCTTATTGCGCTAAATCTTCTTCTGTGTAATATTCGGTATCAATCAGTTCAGCTTTATAGTTTTCTTTATCGACCGAGATTGGGTTTGCCAAATAGGTCGGCACCACTTTAACGCTGTTGTCGTAGGTTTCGGTGTCATTGACAGGCACTTCTTCACCCTTGAAGATGGCTTCGATCATCTCGATTGTATTTTTAGCCAAGATACGCGTATCTTTGAATACTGTCTGCGTTTGTTCGCCGGCAATGATCGATTTCACACCTGCTTGATCTGCATCTTGTCCTGTGATGACCGGCATCGGTTTGTCTGCGGAGCCATAGCCTACCCCTTTCAATGAAGAGATAACCCCTAGACTGATCGTATCATTAGGAGACAAGACGGCATCCAATGTTTCATCTGAATAGTTTGCGCTCAACAGATTATCCATCCGTCCTTGGGCAGTCGACCCGTCCCAGCGCAGCGTAGCGATTTGACTAAATTTTGTTTGACCGGAACGAACAACCAGTTGACCGCTGTCAAGGTACTGTTGGAACACGGACATCACACCATCGTAATTGATCAAAGCATTATTGTCATCTGGAGATCCACTAAATAATTCAATATTATAAGGGCCTTCACCTTCACTCAAGTTCAATGCATCTTCGATATAGGAAGCCTGTAGAACCCCAACGCCGAAGTTGTCGAATGTTGCATAGTAATCTACATGCTCGGAATTCATCAACAGACGGTCGTAAGCGATGACTTCAATATCCTCGTTCGCAGCTTTTTCCAAAACGTTTGTCAAAGCAGAACCATCGATGGGGGCTATCACCAAAAGATCGACACCTTTCGTGATCATGTTCTCGATTTGCGCAATCTGATTTTCGACTTTGTCTTCTCCATATTGCAAGTCCGTTTTATAACCCAGCTTCTCCAATTCCGTCACCATGTTGTTACCGTCCGAAATCCATCGTTCCATCGATTTCGTTGGCATCGCAATCCCGACATAACCACTTTCTCCGGTAGAAGCGTTACCACTTCCGCAAGCTCCTAACACCAATGCAGATAACAAAGTTGCTGTTGCAAGGATACCTTTTTTCAAACTGAATCCCATTCCGAATTCCTCCACTGCTGATTATTTTTACATCTGTACCACACCAATAAAAATAACGCTTACATTAAATGAGTTGCCCGTTCCTCGGCATCATTTCGCGAATCGTGGCTGGATGGTTTCATACCCTCCAGCCACGATTCGTTCCCATGATTCAAACCCAAAAATCTTAATGATGCACGCTCAAATTTCTGCACAAATAGACTGTTATTCTTTCGCCAATGCATGACACAATTCTTTAGTCGCTCCGTAAACTTGCGTATACAGTGCATATATTTTTTGGTAGGCTGCAACGTTTTCCGGAATAGGCCGTAAGACATCTTTGTAGGCAACAAATACGTCCGCGCAAGCAGTCACTGTCGGGAACCACCCAAGTCCGACCGCAGCCAACATTGCAGCACCCAACCCAGGTCCCTGTTCGACTTCCAGATAGGCGATTTCGGCATCGAAAACATCTGCTTGGATCTGCAGCCAATCCGGATTTTTGGCGCCCCCGCCAACGGAAACAATCCGCTTAAAGGATTTGCCAGCTACTTTCTCCATCAATACTTGCGAATCCTTCAAGGAGAAGGTGATCCCTTCCAGAACTGCACGTCCAAAATGTTTGATCGTATGATTTGTATCCATCCCGATGAAACTGCCGCGGATTTTGCTGTCGACATGCGGCGTACGTTCCCCGACGATATACGGGGTGAACAGCAAGCCGTCTGCACCCGGTTTGATCGCATCCATGCCTTCCAGCAGTTCCTCGAACGTGCTGTCCGGCGCGAACGTATCCTTGAACCAGTTGAGGCTGTGGCCTGCCGCCAAGGTGACGCCCATCGAGTAGTAGCCATCCTCAATCGTGTGGTTGAACAGATGCAACTTGCCTTGGTAATCCTGCTCAGCCGAATCCTCGAATGCGAGGAACACACCGGATGTTCCGATGCTGGCCATGCCTGTCTCAGCGTTCACGATACCTGCGCCAATCGCAGCGCAGGCGTTATCTGCCCCACCCGCAAATATTTTTACTTCCTTTTCAAAGCCGAAGCGGTTCGCCAGTTCCGGCCGCAGGTTTCCGGTCATGCCCGAAGATTCGATCAATTCAGGCAGATAGGTTTCCGGGATGCGAAATTTTTCGAGAACAGCTTTAGACCATTCTTTCTTTTCAACATCCAGAAGTAGCGTGCCGGCTGCATCCGAGTAATCCATATGCATGGTGCCAGTCATCCAATATCCCAGATAATCCTTTGGAAGCAGCATGTGCCGCACCTTGTCCCAGATTTCCGGCTCGTTTTCCTGGATCCACAGAATTTTTGGTAAAGTGAATCCTTCCAACGCAATATTTTTTGTGATCGCAAGCAGTTCTTCTCCGAAAGCGTCGGTGATCGCCTTGCACTGTTCGGTGGTCCTGACGTCATTCCACAGAATCGCATTGCGGAGGACATTATTATCTTCATCCAGCACAACCAAACTGTGCATTTGGCCGGAGAAGCTGATTCCCTCCAATTGTGCAGTGAAGTCCGCAACTTCATCCTTCAGCCTGTCCAGTACATATTCGCAGGCCAGGATCCATTGCCCCGGATCCTGTTCGCTGTATCCGGATTTCGGATGGATCAGCGGATACTCTTTTTGGGCGGAAGCTACTGCCTTTCCTTGCTCATCCAGTAGCAACCCCTTCAATGAACTTGTTCCCAAATCTATTCCTAACACATACGCCATAATTTTTGCTCCTCTTCTGTTGCATCCATCAACCGAACGACTTCTGTATGGATTATACCAAGTAGTCGTTCAAGCGGGATTTGACGAATTCAAGATGGCTCGACTCTAATTTGATGTCTCCGTTTTGCAGGGAATACTCTGTCAATGATTCCAAAGTTTCTTTGTCCGACAAGATTCTTGCGCCAACGCCATCGTTGTAGCTGGCATAGCGTTTGTCTTTCAGGTCATCGAAGAAACGTTCCTCTTTCAACTTAGCAGCAGCTTTCAATCCTCGGGCAAAAGTGTCCATCCCGGCAATATGTGCCAACAACAGATCTTCCATCTCGAATGAAGAGCGGCGTACTTTGGAATCGAAGTTGATTCCGCCCGGTGCAATCCCGCCGTTCTCAAGGATTTCATACATAGCCAATGTCGTATCGTAGATGTTTGTCGGGAATTCGTCTGTATCCCAACCCAACAGCATGTCGCCTTGGTTGGCATCAATCGATCCTAAAGCGTCGTAGCAACGGGCCACATTCATCTCATGCTCAAATGTATGTCCAGCCAATGTCGCATGGTTCGCTTCCAGGTTCAGTTTGAAGTCGCCTTCCAAACCATATTTTTGGATAAAAGCCATTGTTGTTGCTGCATCGAAGTCATATTGGTGCTTGGATGGCTCCATCGGTTTCGGTTCGATCAGGAACTGTGGTTTGTGGCCGATCTTCTCGCCGTAAGCCACTGCCATTTTGAACAAACGGGCAATGTTATCTTGCTCGAATTTCATGTCCGTATTCAACAAGGATTCATAACCTTCACGGCCGCCCCAGAAGACGTAGTTTGCGCCGTCCAATTTCTTGCTGATGTCCAAGCCTTTTTTCACTTGTGCCGCTGCATAGGCAAAAACTTCAGCGCTATTGGAGGAAGCTGCCCCGTTCACATAACGTGGGTGGGAGAACATGTTTGCTGTATTCCACAAGAGTTTGATGCCGGTTTGATCCATCTTCGCTTTGATCAGGTCTGTGATTTCATCGATATTTTTGAAAAATTCTTCAAGGGAATTTCCTTCTGGGGCGATATCGACATCGTGGAAGCAGAAGAATTCAACATCCAATTTTTCCAAAATTTCAAAGAAAGCTTCCACACGGTTTTTTGCGGTTTCCATCGGAGTGGACCCTTCCCATGTGCGGATATTCGTAGGGCTTCCGAAAGGATCAGAACCGTCCTGCGTCATTGTGTGCCAGTAAGCGACACCAAAACGTAAATGCTCTTTCATCGTTTTGCCCATCACGACTTCTGACGGATTGTAATGACGGAATGCCATCGGGTTCTCTGTGGTAACGCCTTCATATTTAATTTTATCTACTGTTGAAAAATAACTCATTTCTTTTCCTCCTCAAAAATGTTATCTTGTCTTTGGGTTAGTTCGCTCAACTAACTCATGAACATAATATAAACGATTATTTTTTTGTTGTCAAGCGCTTTCAGAAGATATATGATAGATAACGAAGGAAGAAGGAGTGGTTTTATTGATTCATAGCAAATACACAATCCGCGAAAACAACGAGGCCACCATTTTGAATGCAATCATTGGCCAGAAAGAAATTTCCCGCGCTGAATTATCCGTCCATATCGGACTGAACAAAGCTTCCGTGTCCGCGATCACCAAAAAACTGTTGGACGACGGATTGATCCATGAGGACCGGGTCGGCGACGCAGCCCGAATCGGCGGCAGGAAGCCCATCATGCTCACTTTCAATGGAAAAGCTGCGCTTACCCTTTCCTTGGATGTCGCACCCAATTACATAGAGGGGCTCATCGCTTATATCGATGGAAAGGTCCTTTATGAATCCGAAATCAGAGGCATCAAAGTTTCCTCCGCCAATGTCCTCGACTATATCACGGAAATGGTTGAAAAATTGACGCAACATGCTGTGGAAACGCCGCACGGCATCACGGGAGTCTGCGTTGCGATCCACGGACTCGTCAATCAGGAAGAAATCATCTTTACACCGAACTATACTTTGCAGAGCAATCTGAAGGCTCAATTGGAAGAAATTTACCCCTTTTATGTATATTTGGAAAATGAAGCGAATCTGGCGGCGCTCGGTGAATATACCTTCGGATCCATTTCGGACAGCGTCGTCAGCCTGAGCATCCATACGGGCATCGGAGCCGGAATTGTAGAAAATGGGAAACTGAGGACCGGGAAAAAAGGTATAGCCGGTGAAATTGGCCACAGTATCCTCTACCCTGATGGCCGGAAGTGTCCATGCGGCAATGAAGGTTGCCTCGAACAATACGCATCCCACCAGGCCATCTACAGCGAATTGGAGCAGATGCTTGCGTTGCCGGACGTCAATTCGTCGGTAGTGATTGAACGCTACAAAAAAGGCGATCCCATTGTCCAAAAAACACTTCGGACCAATGCGCATTATTTGAGCATAGCAGTTAATAATTTGGCGGTGATATACGAACCAGATCTCGTGGTTATCAACAGTTCCATTTATTCGCAAATCCCTGAATTGATCAGTATTCTTAAGGGTGATCTCAAAGGTAAATTTTCATGTGACACCAGTGTCGTCAGCAGCTCGCTCAAGAGAAAAGCGACCTTATTCGGGGGTGTGGCTAGGTCCACGCAGAACTTCCTGAACATCCAGAATCTGAAAATGAATACAGACAGCTGAAATCAAAACCACCCGTTATGTTGCTACGGGTGGTTTTGATTTGTTGTCTCGTTCTAATAGCCCAACCGCTTCCATACTGGAGTTCGTCGGCTTTTCCGCATTCTTCGTCCCCTGTTCAGGCAACACACTCAACTTGTGTTGACTGTTCTGCATTCTTTGTCCTCTGTTCAGCCGACACCCTCGACTTGTCTCGGCTGTTCTACATTCTTCGCCCCCTGTTCAGCCGACGCCCTCGACTTGTCTCGACTGTTCTGCATTCTCCGTCCTCCGTTCAGTCGACACTCCCGACTTCCGAACCCACCCTAAATTACCGGAAACCGCGAAAAAAGAAGGCACCGAAGCTAATCGGCACCTTCTTCCCTCTACATTTATGCTTTAAACAAGTACTTCCTCTTTTTTGACTGCGTTCATAACGCTGGCGGCTACGATGTCAGCCACGCCCGGAGTGAAGACATCCGGCATGATGTAGTCTACGTTCAGTTCCTCATCGCTGACGATGCTGGCGATGCCGCGCGCTGCAGCAAGCTGCATTTCGATCGTGATGTCTTTGGCACGGGCATCCAAGGCGCCGCGGAAGATCCCTGGGAATGCCAGCACATTGTTGATTTGGTTCGGGAAGTCGCTGCGGCCGGTGCCGACGATATAGGCGCCGCCTGCTTTCGCTTCATCCGGGAAGATTTCCGGTGTCGGGTTCGCCATCGCGAAGATGACCGGTTTTTCGTTCATGGTTGCGATCCATTCCTTCTTCAGGACGCCCGGCGCGGATACGCCGACGAATACGTCCATCCCGACAACTGCATCCTCCAAAGTGCCGGTCCGGAAGCTGCGGTTCGTCACTTTTGAGATTTCCACATGGCGTTCGGCCAATTCAGGATCGGTTTCGGAAATGATGCCGGTGCGATCCACGACCATCAGATTCTTGATGCCAGCGGAAAGGAACATTTGGCTGATGGCGATCCCTGCAGCACCGCCGCCATTGACGACCACTTGAATCTCATCGATTTTTTTGCCTGTCAGGCGCAAGGAATTGTAAAGGGCAGCCAGCACAATGATCGCGGTCCCGTGTTGGTCATCATGGAAGACCGGAATGTCCAACATCTCTTTCAAGCGACGTTCGATTTCGAAACAGCGAGGCGCGCTGATGTCTTCCAGGTTGATCCCGCCGAAAGAAGGTGCGATGGCAGCAACGTGCGAGATGATTTCTTCAACATCCTGCGTATTCAAGGAAATCGGAACGGCATCCACATTCCCGAAGCGTTTGAACAAGGCCGCTTTGCCTTCCATAACCGGAATGGCTGCTTCCGGTCCGATATTGCCCAAGCCCAGGACAGCCGATCCATCCGTTACGACGGCAACCAAATTTTTCTTGGTTGTATAAGTATAAACGGATTCCTTGTTGTTCGCGATTTCCATACAGACAGCAGCGACGCCCGGTGTATAGGCGATGCTCAGATCTTCCATTGTTTCAATCGGCACTTTTGAGATGACCTCCAATTTACCGCCGAATTTTTTGCTGATAGCCAATGCTTTTTCATTTACATTTGTCATAATGAACACACTCTCTTTCTTCTCGTTTTAGTTTTTGGTTCTTATGTTGTTAGAACAGGAAACGCAATAAGGATGTCATGGAAATGACGGTGATGGCTCCACCCAAACGGGTAGCTACTTGGGCAAACGGCATCAGATTCATACGGTTCGAAGCCGATAGGATGGCAACATCGCCGGTTCCGCCCATGCCGCTTTGGCAAGCCGTTACGATGGCTGCTTCGATCGGGTTCATGTTCATTTTCCCACCGACGAAGAAACCAGTTAGCACTACAGTCAACACGACTGAGATCACGACCACGAAATACTGCCAAGAAAGCATGCCGACGACGTCTTTAAGCGGGATGTACAACAAGCCCAAGCCGACCATCAACGGGAATGTGAAGTTGCCGGAAACGAATTTGTACAGCTGTTTTGAGCCTTTTTCAACATCTTTAGGCAACAGGCTCAAGTATTT
The DNA here is from genome assembly GCF_003052295.1 of Trichococcus paludicola. Lineage (GTDB taxonomy): Bacteria > Bacillota > Bacilli > Lactobacillales > Aerococcaceae > Trichococcus > Trichococcus paludicola. The sequence goes on along the minus strand of NZ_QBLC01000005.1, from coordinate 45,603 downwards.
GATAGTTGCAGCAATCAGGATCATCAGAACCGGACCCGGGAAGCCCGTAAGTCTTTCCAAAAGTCCACCTGCGATGAAAAGTGTGCAGGCCGTCAACACGCCAGCACCCATCAATTTGATGTCCAGCGGGCTCTTGTCTTCCTGCATGGCATCAGCCATATCGTCGTCGCCACCGAATTTGATCAATTGGCCCTTACCGCTTTTCTCAGGATATTTTTCGCCTAGGCGATTCAAAATACCGGAACAGATGATCGCGAAGAAGTTACCGATGATTGTTGCCGGAATCAATTGTCCAACCAATTCTCCACTCGGGATGCCGGTGATTGCGCTGTAACCAAGCGATAACGGCAGGATGCCTTCGCCGATTCCGCCGGCGATGATCGGTGTCACGATGTAGAAAAGCGTATGCTCAAAACCTAGTCCCAACAAAGTTCCAATTGAAGTTCCGACGATCAATGCAGCGATCATCGCTACTGCCATCGGGATGATCATCCGAATCAAACCTTGCACCAGAATCTTGCGGTGCATCCCCAGAATACTGCCGCAGACAAGACAGGCGATGTAGAAATACAGGAAGTTTGCTTCCCTCATCAGCATGTTCGCTGCATCCAGCGTATTTTGATTGAATATATTCATGAATACCATGATCGATGGCACCATAAGCGACAGGATGGCCGATCCCCCGAAATTCTTCAATCCCGGGATGCTTGCACCGATCCCACCCAGTAGCCAACCCAAACTCAAGATGACTGCGAAACCGCCCAGCATGTTGACGGGCAATTCGCCCAGATACGCAGAAGTTATTATAATGGCTGACATCACGAGATAAGTCGGCAACGGAATCGCGCCTACCTTCGCATTCTTGAATCTGTCGAAAACCGTCAACTCTGAAATGCCCGGGAGCTGTTCAAGCTCCAATTCTTTTGTCGTGTCTCTCACTTTCCTTCTCCTCCTTTTGATTAACCGCAATCTTGAAGCGCTTTCTTTAACATGGTTTCATTATGCTATCGCTTACAGATTTAAAATAGATTATTTAATTAATTTAAGTGTTATTCAATTAATTAAATTGAGAACGCCTACTTTTCGTTTGGTATAATGGCTGTGTAATAGGAAGGGAACATGGATGAATGATCAAATTGAAGCAAAAATGGAAAAATCAGCGCTTATGGGTAAAGCTCACCCTCATGGTATTGGTGACGGTGGCTCTGACGGTCAGCGTTCTGTACCTGTTGCTGACGAACCGCATCTATGAAGCGACGCAGAAGCAGGAAGAGGAACAGCTCTTGTCCATCGCCGAAATCGTGGCTGCACAGCCGTTGGTGATCCAAACGCTGAGCGACGGAGCCACCAATCCGGAAGTGCAGACCTATGCCAATCAGATAACCGAAACTTACCAGTTGGACTTCGTCGTGGTCATGACGATGGACCGCATCCGCCTGACCCATCCCGATCCGGAAAAGATCAATGCCCCCTTCCAGGGTGGCGATGAAGAAGCCGCCCTCTCGGGACAGGAGACGACTTCAATCGCGCAAGGTACGTTGGGCCAATCATTGCGCGCCTTTGTCCCCGTCTTCAATGCGGAAAACGTGGAAATCGGCGTCGTCGCAATCGGCATCAAGACGACAACGCTCACTTCGATCGCCAAAAAAACGATGCAGCCTTTCTCCGTCAGTTTCGCGGTCAGCCTACTGTTCGGAGCTGCCGCAGCAATTTTCACAGCTTTCCATCTCAAAAACCAAATGTACAACCTGGAGCCCATCGAGATAGCCCGGCTATTGGAAGAACGCAATGCGATGCTGGAGAACACGAAAGATGCCATCATCGTCACCGACAAGGACAACCGAGTCGTTCTTTCCAATCTGGAGGCCAAAAAGTTGTTCCGGCCGCTTTCATCGGATGGAACAACGGAGAATGGAGAGGATGGTGGGGAGGAAGTGGACAAGACCATCATCGGCATGCCCATCCAATCGCTGTTGCCTGTTGCGCAAGACCTAAAGCTGTTGACCGGACAAAACAAAACGACCGACCGGATTTATCATCAGGACGGCGTGGACTATTTGCTTTCAACCGCACCGATCACCGTTTCTAAGAAAGTCATCGGCCAGATCATCCTGATGCGTGATGCCACCGAGCTCTATCTGCTGACGGATCAGTTGTTCAACGCGGCCACCTACACCACCACCCTGCAGACACAATCGCATGACTTCCTGAACAAACTGCATGTCATCTACGGTTTGGCGGATCTGGAGGAATATGAGGAACTGAACGACTACTTAAGCAAAATACTCGAACCGGAGCAGGAATTTTCGCATCGCATGATTTTCCTGGTCAAAAATCCCGTCATCGCAGGCTTCCTGATCGGCGAGCGCAGCAAGTTCACCGAGCAGAACTATCCGTTCATGATCGAAGTCTACCCGGATGTGCCGCCGACCACCGATCACACGGCTGTCCAGTGCTGGATCAACATCATCCGTTTCCTGGACCAATTCATTTTGGAAAACCGGTTGGCCGATGACCTGCAGATCCATTTCGGCTTCTGGAACGACCGGTTGGAGACCGTTTACGAAATGCAGCTGGAACCCGCCACGAAGGTTCGGCTGACGGAAGAACTGCACGCGCCGGTCATTTCCCAACTGCTGAAAAGAGTGGACGGACAACTGGAAATCGAAAGCAATGAGCGCCGGGTTAAGATTTCTCTGAAGACGGCGTACCGAAAGGAAGGAAACTGATGGTCTATCATGTATTGATTGTGGAGGACGATCCGATGGTGCTGTCCATCAATCGTCGCTATCTGGAGAAAATACCCGGCTTTATCGTATCGGGGACTTGCGGCAGCTTTGATGAGGCCATCCGTTTGACCAGCAAGCATACTTACGATTTGCTGCTGGTCGACGTCAACATCCAAGGGAAGAGCGGCTTGGATCTGATCCGGGCGCTGCGGAAACGGGATTACCCGGCCGACCTGATCATGATCACGGCAGCCGGTGAACAGGAAGCGATCCGCATCGGCCTGCAGTGCGGCATCATCGACTACATCCTCAAACCGTTCCAGTTCAAACGCTTCGAGAAGAGCATCGAAGCTTTCATTCAGCGCCAGGAACTGCTCAATACTCGTAAGCCAATTACGCAAAAGCAGTTGGATCAATTCCGATCGCTGGATAATCACCCTGAAGAGAAGGAAGATGACGCTATCGACAAGGGGTTGACCCCTTCGACGCTGACCATGATCATGTCCTGCATCGACCAACAGAAAGGCGATTTCACAGTGAACGACATCACCAGTCTGGCGAATCTTTCCCATGTGTCGGTCCGGAAGTATCTGCGCTATCTGGAGGACAAACAGGTCATCGAAATGCGGCTGGAATACGGGACGGTCGGAAGGCCGACCGCTTTTTACCGGAAAAGATAGGAGAAGCAGCTTCATCGGAGCTGACTGATCGGTTTCAGTCGTCAACTCCGGTGAGCGGATCCTCGCCGGAGTTGACGACTGGATTTCGTCCGGCTCCTCCGGGGAACAAGCCCTCGCAGGAGTTGGCGATCAGGTTTCATTCATCAACTCCGATGAGCAGGCCCTCACCGGAGAAGCCAACCCCAACAGTGGGTACACCACAAAAAAGAGCAGCAACGAGGCATTTTTGCCTCGCTGCTGCTCTTTTTATTGTCTTGTGCAATGTCCGCTTGCGTCAGCAAGCGAACCGGTTAGTCCTTAGACGGACAAATCTTCTCCGTTGCTGGCGATGACTTGTTTGTACCAGTCAAAGGATTTTTTCTTCGTACGTTTCAGCGTGCCGTTGCCTTCGTTGTCGCGGTCGACGTAGATGAAACCGTAACGTTTCTTCATTTCGCCTGTTCCTGCGCTGACAAGGTCGATACAGCCCCAGCTAGTGTAACCCAACAGGTCGATGCCATCCAAGTTCACGGCATCCTTCATCGCTTCGATATGCGCCGCCATGTAGGCAATGCGGTAATCGTCTTCGACATAGCCGTTTTCGTCCGGCACATCGACAGCTCCCAAACCATTTTCAACGATGAACAATGGTTTTTGGTAGCGATCGTACATCGCATTCATCGTGATGCGTAGTCCCAATGGATCGATCTGCCAGCCCCATTCGCTCGCATCCAAATAAGGATTTTTGACGGATTCAAAAATGTTTCCGCCTGTTTTTGCGTTCACTGCAGGGTCAGCTGAAGCTACGCGTGAAGAATAATAGGAGAAGGAAATGAAATCGACTGTGTTTGCTTTCAGGATTTCTTTGTCGCCTTCCTCCATTTCGATTTTGATGCCTTCGCGCTCCAATTTTTTCAGTGCGTAAGCAGGGTATTCGCCGCGTGATTGCACATCGATGAAGAAGTAGTTTTCACGGTCTTCTTCTTGCGCTTTGAATACGTCTTTAGGATCGCAAGTATATGGATAGTAGTTTCCAGCAGCCAACATACAGCCTACTTGGTTTTCAGGATCCACTTCATGCGCGATGCGGGTAGCGATTGCGCTGGCCACCAACTCGTGATGTGCAGATTGGAATTTGACTTGTTCTTCGTTTTCGCCTTCTTCGAAGTACAGACCGGCACCCATGAATGGCGCGTGCAGGATTACGTTGATTTCATTGAAAGTCAACCAATATTTAACCAGACCTTTGTAGCGGTTGAAAATGGCATGGCATAGATTCTCATAGAATCCGACCATTTTGCGGTTGCGCCAGCCGCCGTACTCTGTGATTAAGTGCATCGGGCAATCGAAATGCGTGATTGTCACTAATGGCTCGATTCCGTATTTATGACACTCTTTGAATAAGTCTTCGTAGAATTTCAGACCTTCTTCGTTCGGCTCTTGCTCGTCGCCGTTAGGGAAGATGCGTGTCCACGCGATTGATAGACGGTATGTTTTGAAGCCCATTTCGCCAAATAGTGCGATGTCTTCTTTATAGCGGTGATACATGTCGATAGCTTCCAACGCAGGATAGAAATGCTCATCGTCAAAATCGAACATTTTCATTTTTCCTGTGATGATGGCCCCTCTGTCCTTGCCGACGGGAACAACGTCAACGTTGGCCAAACCGCGTCCGCCTGCGTTGTATCCACCTTCACATTGATTGGCAGCAGTAGCGCCGCCCCATAAAAAGTCTTCTCTTAAAGCCATTGTCCATCCTCCTAGATCTTTTTATACTAAAATGTTACATACAGTTTCATTGCTTTCGCTTATGCAAAAGCTTTCAGCAACCGCTACCATTCATTTGAATCTTCCTGGCATCGGTTACATTAATAATACTAACACTTTTGGATGGACAATGTAAATATTGTTAGACAAGAAGTCGAATTATTGTGGACTCTCAGGCAAAATATAGGCGAGCTTGTTTTTCTCCGGGGAACCCCTCTCTGCCGGAGATAGGGCTCTAAAAAGATCATCACCTCCGACCACAGCGGCTTCGCCGGAGGGCAGACCCCCGCAAGACATCCAACTCCGGCCAGCATCCGCTCATCGGAGTTGAGCAATCGGAGAAAAATGATTTTCTCACATGTTCGAAGCGCATCCACATCCCCAAACAAAAAGGCGCCCCTGTTAAGAGCGCCTTACCTGTCTTATCAATTCGGCGGGCCGATCAGATTAGCAATCAAAAAACCCACGATGGCGACAAAAAAGAACAGGCCGATCGGTATCAACAGGAATACCAGAATCGAGCGCTCATGATCCTTCTTTACGGCCAGGATTCCCATTATCGAAGCCACTATCGCTGCCGTAAAGGCAAGATAGATCACACTCCCCAACAAAGGGCTATTGATCGGATTGGGATATTCGATGGTGTTTCCTGTAGAGTTAGAAATCAGGTTCCCTGCAATCCCTAGCACCAGGAAGGCAACAAACAAACCTACTGCCCATTTTCCTTTCTGCGTCTTTGGAACAATTGGATACTTCATGAAGATTCCCCTCTTTTCCAGGCAAAAACAGACGGATTTTACAGTTGTACAATGGCATTGTTTCCTTAACTCAATTATACGCTCCTCAAAGCAGATGGCCAATTTTTGCAAATCTGCCAAAAAAAACCATATCGGTTGGCCAATCACTCCGCCCGATATGGTTTCCCTGCATATTCTGTTCCTTGCCCTATTGTTCAGTGTACAGGCTGGCACCGTTCGTTTCGATGACATCCTTGTACCAATGAAAGGATTTCTTTCGGAAGCGGTTGTAGGTACCATTGCCGAGATCGTCGGCATCCACATATACGAAGCCGTAACGTTTCGTCATCTGGGAAGTCGAAGCGCTGACGATATCGATGCAGCCCCACGAAGTGTACCCCATCAATTCGACGCCGTCCTTGATGGCCAAGTTCATCTGTTCGAAATGGTCGCGGAAATAAGCAATCCGGTAATCGTCCTCTACTGTGCCTTCTTGGGTCAGCACATCGGTCGAGCCGATGCCATTCTCGACGATGAACAAAGGAATGCGATACGTGTCATAAAGATCGATCAGGGAAATGCGCAGCCCGACCGGATCGACTTGCCAGCCCCACTCGGAGGTGTCCAGATACGGATTCTTCACGCCAGTCGTCAGGTTACCGCCGACTTTTTCGCGCTGGGACTCATTTTTCGATACGACCATTGACATGTAATAGCTGAAGGAAAGGAAATCGACCGTGTATGCTTTCAACAGCTGCAGATCCTCAGCAGTCCAGGCAATCTGAAAGTTGTTTTCCTCGAAATAGTTCAATACATGCTTCGGATATTCCCCGAAAATCTGCACATCCGCGTAGAAATGATTGTCGCGGTTGGCTTTTTGCGCCATCAGCACCTCATCCGGATCGCAAGTTTCCGCATAGGTCATCGTCTTCGTCAGCATCGCGCCCATCTGCGCCCCCGGGATGATTTCGCGCAGCAGCTTGGTCGCTTCCGCACTGGCCACGAACTGGTGGTGCAGCGCTTGGTAGATGGCTTCTTCGGCGGCTTTTTTGTCGACGTATTTCTCTTCGACCACACCAACAGTTGTGAACGGGTGGCGGAAGACGCTGTCGATTTCGTTGAAGGTGAGCCAATATGTCACCAGATCCTTGTACTCGCGGAAAACCGTCTCGCTGAATTTGGTGAAGAAACCGACGACTTCACGCGAAACCCAACCATCGTAGTTTTCCACCAGATAGAGCGGCATTTCATAGTGCGACAGCGTCACCAACGGCTCGATGTTGTGCGCACGTAGCGTTTCCAACAGATCACGGTAATAATCCAAGCCTTTTTGGTTCGGCTCCGCTTCGTTTCCGTTCGGGAAAATCCGCGTCCAGGCGATCGAAACGCGCAGCACCTTGAAGCCCATTTCGCCGAACAAGGCAATATCTTCCTTGTAGCGGTGGAAGAAGTCGATGCCTCTTCTTTTCGGGTAATAAACGACATCATCGGTCTCTTTCGCGACGGCGATGTCCTCCAATGAAACGTGCCATTGCGACTTGTAGTCCTCGACAGAGATGCTTGGTTTGAAACGGGCGACATCGGCTACCGACATGCCCTTTCCGTCAACGTTCCAGGCACCTTCCGCCTGGTTGGCGGCGATGGCGCCGCCCCAGAGAAAATCTTTCGGATAGTAACTTTTCATTATTATGTCCCCTTTTCTGTTGTGGTTATGCTGTGCTTAGATTTTTTCTGTAGCAATTTGGCTTACAGTTTCTGTTTCTTCCGCCGCAACCGTCACTTTATTGGCAGCCAAGACGAACGGCATGTACATCACGACTCCCAAGGCCATGATCAGCATCTGCACGATGACGCCGTTGATGCCGTAGCCAAGGAAAGCACCTACGCCAAGCGGAAGGCCGAACGGCACATCGACCGTGTTCGGCTGCAGGAAGCCAATCTGGTTGAAGAACAGCGCAATCGCCGTTCCAATACTGGATGCGAAGACGAACGGAATCGCAAACACCGGGTTCAATACTAATGGCAGACCGAAAACGACAGGCTCGCTGATCCCGAATAAGCCGGGCATGAAGGATACTTTAGCCACGGCCTTGTGGTCATCCCGTTTGGAAGCGATCAGAATGGCAATCAGCAGCGACAACGTCAATCCGGCTCCCCCAGGAACGATGAAGGACATCCAGAAGCCCATTGTGACAGGATTCGTAGCTGGCTCACCGGCTTGGACGGCTGCAATGTTGTTAGCCAAAGCAGCGATTAATAACGGATTGCGGATCGGCGAAATGATCAAGCCGCCATGGATGCCCACCAGCCAGAAGACTTGGCTGACGATAACCAAAAGCATGATGCCGCCTGGGCTTTGGACCAATCTTTCCAACGGTGCCTGCACGATTTTGTAGATAAATTCATTCATGTACATGCCAGTGGTATTCAGGAACAATTGAGCTGCAAGTGCCACGATGATCAAGGTCACAAAAATCGGCAACAGCACGTTGAAGGAAGCAACGATTCCGCCCGGAACGCTCGGCGGCATTTTGATGCGCAAAGCATTCACATTGGATAATTTCGTGAACAGTTCGACGACCAAAATCGTCAAGATCATGCCGATGAACAGGCCGGACGCGTTGGTGCTGGTGGCCGGCAAACCTTTGACGGCCTGCTGCACCCCATCGACTGTGGTGGTGAAGAATTGCGGAACTACAATGACGTATGCGATCAATGCGACCGCGCTTGTAATCAACGGGTTCGTATTATTGCTTTTTGCAAGATTAGAAGCTAAAAATAAAGGAATGAGCAGGGACATGATGTCCATCGTTGCGAAATTGATCGTGCTGAATGCCGGTGCCAACGCGGTCAGGAAGCTGAACGGCGCGAATTGGGCAAGTCCGGTCGTCGGGCTCGTCAGCAGCACATTGAAAAGCAATGCGAACGAACCGATGATGATGAAAGGCATGTAGGCGGTGAATGCATCCTTGATGGCGCGGAGATATTTGTTCCCCTCGACCTTTTCGGCGACGACATCGATCCCTGAGCTAAGTTTGTCCATGAAACTCATTTAAAATTCCTCCTTCAACTGTTCCAAGCTGTCTTACTTATGATCAACCTGTCCTATTCGAACAGGCTTTCTCCGTTTGTCGCGATGACTTCCTTGTACCAATAGAAACTATCCTTCTTGAGGCGCTTCAGCGAGCCGTTGCCTGCATTATCCTTGTCGACGTATACGAAGCCGTAGCGCTTCTTCATCTCGCCGGTGCCGGCGCTGACGATATCGATCGGTCCCCAATAGGTGTAGCCCATGATTGGAACGCCGTCCTTCACTGCCTCGGCCATTTCGACCAGATGTTTCTTGGTGTAATCGATGCGGTAGTCATCATGGATCTTGTTGTCCTCCGTCACCTCATCGTTGCTGCCCATGCCGTTCTCCACGATAAACAGAGGTTTTTGATAACGATCATACAGTTCATTGCAGACATAACGCAGTCCAAGTGGATCGATTTGCCAACCCCAAGGCGTTTCATCCAGGTACGGATTCTTCTCGCCGATGATGCCGCCCGTGTTGCCCAGGATTTTCATGCCGTCTTTGTAGGTCGTGCTGCGGTAATAGCTGAAGCCAAGGTACTCACTCGGATAAGCAGCGATTTCTGCCAGATCGTTTTCGCCCATCTCGAGTTGGATCCCGAACTCTTCGAAAATGCGGTCGGCATAGGACGGGTATTTCCCTCTCAGCATCACATCGCCGAAGAACAAGGAGCGTCTTCGCAACGACATCGCCCCGAAGATGTCCTCCGGTTTGCAGGTGTTCGGATAGACCGCGCTCAAGGAAAGCATGCAGCCGATCTGCGCTTCCGGCATAATTTCGTGGCAGTGCTTATTGACCCTTGCACTGGCGACGAACATGTTGTGGGAAGCCTGATAGATGACGCGCAGTTTCTCGTTTTCATCCGTCTCATCCAGAATTACGGCGCCTGCCGCAAACGGAATCGTGTGCATGTTGTTGATTTCGTTGAAAGTCATCCAGTAGCTGACTTTGTCTTTGTAGCGTTCGAACACGGTATTGCAATATTTCTCGAACAGCCCGATCAGCTCTCGACTTTCCCAGCCATTGTATTTCTCTGTCAAAGCATACGGCGTTTCGTAATGCGACAAAGTGACGACCGGCTCCATGCCGCGTTTCAGCATCTCCGCGAACAGGTCATCATAGAACTGCAGCCCTTTTTCGTTCGGTTCCTCTTCTTCTCCAGTCGGAAAGATGCGCGCCCAAGAAATCGATGTCCGGAAAGCTTTAAAGCCCATTTCTTCCATATACTGCAGGTCTTCTCCGTATCGGTGGTAAAAATCAATTGCCTCATGGCTCGGATAATATTTATCCGAGTCTATCGCTTTATCCGGCTCGGTCAGGAATCCATTCGTCAACACATCGGAGATGGCCAACCCTTTGCCATCTTCCAGATAAGCGCCTTCCGCTTGATTCGCAGCAATCGCTCCGCCCCATAAAAAACCTTTTGGAAATCTACTCATTTTTTTCCTCCTCTAAAGCCTTTATTAATGCTATCATAACCATTAAGAGAACCGGCGTATATACTTCCGGACGCATTTGGAAAGCGGTTACATAATTTGTTTTTATCCTGCCGTTTGCGTGTAACGGCATTACGGATCGTATGATATTAAATGAGGTGAACAGCAGAATGGACTTGCAGACGAAGCTTGCTTCGGAATCTTTTTCCGGAACGGAAAAAGCGGTAGTGGAGTATTTCATCAATAATTTTGACAGCGTCGTCGATATGACGACTTTACAGGTGGCAAAGCATACTTTTACGTCGAACGCCACCGTCGTCCGGGTCTGCCAAAAGCTCGGATACAAAGGATTCAATGATTTCAAACTGAAGTACTTGACGGAACAGAAATCAGACTCCCACTCGGCCCAAACATTGGACGCCAATTTTCCAATCCAAAGCGGGGATAAAGTGCAGAAGATTGCAACCAACATTGCAGCCTTGAAGGAAGCCGCCATTGCGGAAACAAAAAGCCTTTTGGATTACCACCAGTTGGAGAATGCAATCGCACTCTTGGATGCGGCCGAAACGATCAATGTCTACTGCTCCCATTCGACGATCGCCCATGCCAAGGAATTCCAATACCACTGCATGCGCATCGGCAAACGCGTGATCGTCGCCAGCGGTCCAGGCGAACAAGACTATTATGCCAGCCGTTCCAATGAAGAAAATGTGGCGATCCTGCTGTCCTATACCGGCGAAACCCGCGAAACGATAGGCGATGCCAAACTTTGCCGTTACGGCGGAACGAAGACGATCTCCATCACATCATTCGGCCAGAACAGTCTCAGCGAGGCTTGCGACTACAATTTCTTTATCCCGCCTTGGGAAAAGTACTATTCAAAAATCGGTCAGTTCGCTTCTTCCGCTGGTTTCAGCTATATCCTCGATCTTTTCTACAGCGGCATCTTCGAAAAAGATTACTTAGCCAACTACGAATACATGCTGGAGCATACCGGTCGGTTGAGCATGGTTCAGATCAACAAGAAGATGGGCGATATTTAGACGAGGCTTGATGGTTATCGTTTGCATAATTTTTGGTGTGTTATATACTGATGTCAGAAGGAAATGTTGGTATTGTACACATTGAGGTAGGTCCTTGGTAAGCAATCGTTTGTCTTGATGTCCGCTGGCAGTGTTCGCGTTGCCGCATGAAGAAGGAGGAACCAAGAATGGGAAAATTTTCTAGTTTCGTCAAAGGGATTATGATTGGCGGAGGAATCGCCCTACTATTGTCACCTAAGCCAGGAAAAGAAATTCGCAAAGATTTGGCCGACAAAGCCGATGAGACCTTGGACAAGGTGATGGACTACACCGATAAAGCCAAGGAAACTGCAAAAGAAGCCGTCGATCAAGCCAAAGAAATGGCCCAAGAAACGACAGACACGGTGAAGCAACAATTCGCCTCGAAGGCTGCTGAAGTTGAGGAAAAATTAGATGCCGAAACGGAAGCGCCCGTGACCGAGTCGGACGAACTCGATCCGATTGAGGAAGCAATGAAGACATTGTGAGTATATATAAATAGAGTGGAACAGGCATCCTTTCCGGATGGCTTTTCCACTCTATTTTTTAGCTTATTTCCGCTCTATTGAACTTTTTCTGCCACAGCAGTTTGCACTAAGCGTTCCTGCCATTGCGACTGTCTGCCATTTAGTACATCATCGATTCCGACGGCTGCATGGTAGCCCATCAGATCTAGCGCTTCATGCGTGATGATGGCGTTATGCGGTGTCATGATCAGGTTATCCAATTCGAAGAAAGGATGACCCTGCGCGATCGGCTCCTCCTGAAAGACATCCAGGGCGGCCCCATTGATGACGCCGCTCTTCAAGGCTTCATGGAGCGCCTCCTCGTTGATGAGTTCTCCGCGGGCGCAATTGATCAGGTAAGCGTTCGGTTTCATCAAGCGCAGCGTTTCCTTATTGATCATCTCTGTTGTTTCCGCTGTGACAGGGACATGCAGGGAAACGAAGTCGGATTTTGCTAAAACTTCCGTCCCGTAAAATAATAATATACCGCTTACAGCTACTTTTTGTTGTTCCGCAAAACAAAAAGCAGTGCGGCTTTACAGAAGGTATCTCAAAACTTAAAATGATTTCGAATACTTGATGCCGGTCAAGTTCTTTCCGGCGCATTCCGCTTATACTATAGTCATACCAGACAAATAGGAGGAATGAATCATGAGCCAAGCCGTTATCCAATTAGGACCCGTCACTTGCCCATCCTGCATCAAGAAAATCGAATCCGCCGTCAGCAAAATCGAGGGGGTCGAAACCGTCAAAGTGTTGTTCAACTCAAGCAAAGTCAAAGCCGCATTCGACGGCACCAAGACTTCAGCGAACGACATCAGTGAAACGATCCAAAAATTGGGCTACGAAGTCCAATCGGTCAAAGAATCCTAGCTTTTTTAGTAGGGGGCTATCTCATTTTTCGAGGCGTCCCCTGCTTTTTTATTTTTCGAGGGTGTCCGAAAACATGGATTCCGGAAAGTTATTCATCTTCTCATCCGGATTCGGGGCCAGAAACATGGATTCCGGATAGTTATTTATCTTTTCCGCGCCCACCACATCACTCCCGCAAATTCAATTATTCCTGAACCGAGGGATATCAGTTGCTTTCGAAAAATAAGCGTGCTATCATGAAAACACAAATGAAAATAAGTTGTGCGATGAAGAGAAGAAGTACCTTTCAGGGTCATCAAAGAGAGCCTCAGTCGGTGAGAAGAGGCATGGTCAGGAAAGCGAAAATGCGTCTCGGAGCAAAATGATGCGTTAGTGTCATTTCGGTTTGTACCCGATAGCGTACAGAAGTATGGCTGATTTTGCGTACTTCATAAGGCACAATCCGCGAGGGTCGTGCGAATAAGGGTGGATCACGAAGAGCTTTCGTCCCTGTATTCCAAGCATTTGGAGTATAGGGACGAGGGCTTTTTTACGTTCTCGGGATAGATAAATTAAAGGAGGAGTTCAAATGGACATCATTTCCATTGTCATTATTTTAGCCGTATTTGCGGCATTGCTTTTCGCACTTTATCGTTTGGGCGCCAAACACGTCAAGTTCTCAAAACGTGTTTTCATCGCGCTGGCTTTGGGGGTTATCTTCGGGGCTGCCATCCAGCTGCTCTTCGCATCGGACAGCACAATAACAATCACTGCCATCGACTGGATCAACATCGTCGGTAACGGTTACGTCCGCTTCCTGCAGATGCTGATTATCCCCTTGATTTTCGTGTCGATTGTGGGCGCGTTTACCCGCATTGAAGAAACCAAAAATCTGGGCAAAATCAGCGGATCCGTACTCGGCACTTTGCTGGGTACAACCGCCATCGCTGCCCTTATCGGGTGGGCATCCGTCATCCTCTTCAATCTTGACGGCGCGCAATTCACGCAAGGTTCCGCTGAAACCGCAAGGATTGAAGCCTTGACTACCCAACAGACCCAAGTCGCTGACTTGACGATCCCTGGCCAAGTGCTCAGCTTCATCCCGACCAACATCTTCCAGGATTTGGCCGGCCTGCGCAGCACAAGTACGATTGCTGTAGTGGTCTTTTCCGCTTTTGTCGGGATCGCTTATATGGGCATCAAGAAAAAACAGCCCGAAAATGCTGCTTTGTTCAATAAAGGACTGCAAGTCATCCAATCAATCGTAATGCGTATCGTTACCTTGGTCCTTCGCTTGACTCCTTACGGAATCTTGGCCTTGATGACCAAAATGATGGCGACATCCAGCTACCAAGCCATCGTCAACTTGGGACTGTTCGTGGTCGCTTCCTATGCCGCTTTGCTTGTCGTCCTGCTGGTGCACAGCTTGATTCTCGCAGCAGTCGGCGTCAATCCGATTACCTACTTCAAAAAAGCCTTCCCGGTATTGAGCTTCGCATTCACTGCCCGTTCCAGCGCCGGCGCACTGCCTTTGAACGTTGAAACGCAGACGAAAGCCTTGGGTGTCGATGATGCCTCTGCCAACTTTGCTGCCAGTTTCGGCTTGTCCATCGGTCAGAACGGTTGCGCGGGCGTCTACCCTGCTATGTTGGCGACCATCGTCGCTCCAACTTTGGGCATTGATGTTACCAGTATCGGCTTTGTCTTGACGCTCATCCTGGTCGTGACAATCAGTTCCTTCGGTGTTGCCGGTGTCGGCGGCGGTGCGACTTTCGCCGCTTTGATCGTTCTGGGCGCGCTGAACTTGCCTGTCACAATCGCCGGACTGGTCATCTCGGTAGAACCGGTCATCGATATGATGCGTACTCTGACCAACGTCAACGACAGCATGCTGGCGGGCGTCGTTTCCTCCCGCAACATCGGGGAATTCGACTCCTCCATCCTGAACGACGACGCTGCCGTTGTTGATGGGGATGCGATTTAGTCTTTACTTCTATATATAATTCTCTGTCCTGGCGAAGGGCTCGGCTGTCTGCAATTTGCAGGCAGCTTTTTTTGTGTTCGGATGCCAATGAGCGGTGGCGTGAGTCAGGGCAATAGCTGCGCTCCTCCGGCGAGGCTCCCCAAACCGGAGAACAGCGGTAATGTGCAGGCTCTTCTCCTGCGAGCAGATTCTCGTCGGAGCACAGCCCCCAACCAGTCGCACAACTCCGACGAGCGCCTCTTCACCGGAGCTGCGACCGCTCACCCGCGCGAAGAAACCCTCGCGTATTTCCACATCCAAAGCTTGACCCTGATCAAGTCGCTTTCCTGCCTGATGGCGTATGATTAGGCTATAGGAAATACAAGAGGAGGTCATTTACATGATCAAATGGATCCACAAATACAAAAACCGCGTAACCGCACTCTCAGGAATCCTGATTGCGCTCGGCTTCATCCTGAAAACACTCGGATATGCTGCAGTTGCTGACTACGCGCTTATCCTCGCAACGCTCATCGCGGTGGTGCCAATCATGTACAAAGCCTATCTGGCGCTGCGGATGAAGGCTTTCAGCATCGAGTTGCTGGTGACGATCGCGGTCATCGGCGCGCTGTTCATCCGCGAATATACGGAGTCTTCCGTTGTGACTTTTCTGTTCCTGTTCGGTGATTTCCTGGAAGCACGCACCTTGGAAAAGACCCGTTCTTCTCTGCGCTCCTTGATCGACATGGCGCCTCAGGAAGCCATCGTCCTGCATGGCACTGACCAAGTCGTCGTGCCCGTCGAGGAAGTTGCTGTCGGGGATCGGCTGTTCATCAAACCGGGCGGAAAAATCCCTGTCGACGGCATCATCGTGAAGGGTCAGGCGGCCATCAACGAAGCCGCTGTGACGGGAGAAGCGATTCCGGCCAACAAATCCGTGGACGCTAAAGTCTTTTCGGGGACTTTGGTCGACGAAGGCTACATCGAAATGATCGCGGAAAAGGTCGGCGACGACACGACTTTCGCCAAAATCATCGAATTGGTCGAAGAGGCGCAGGAATCCAAATCCAAGGCCGAACGCTTCCTCGATGCCTTCGCCAACTTCTACACGCCTGCGATTGTGGTGCTCTCTGTCGTCGTTTACGTTTGGACGCGTGACTTGCATCTTGCCATCACTTTTCTTGTGATCGCCTGCCCTGGTGCGCTCGTAATCGGCGCTCCGGTATCGAACGTGGCCGGCATCGGTAACGGCGCTAAATACGGCGTGCTCGTGAAAGGCGGCGAAGTCATGGATCGTTTTTCCAAAGTCGATACGCTCGTTTTCGACAAGACCGGCACGCTGACGAAAGGCAAGCCGGAAGTGACCGACATCCATATCGTTAGTGCCATCGATCGCCAGGAACTGCTGCAGCTGACGGCTTCGGCGGAGCGCATTTCCGAACATCACCTCGGACAGACAATCGTGAAATACGCACATCAACACGGCCTGGACACTGCTGCGCCGAAAGATGCGGAAGTCATAAAAGGCCACGGATTGAAAGCCACAATTGACAACCGTCATCTCGTCGCCGGCAACCGCAAACTGATGGCAAAGTCCGGAATCTCGATAAATGAAGCGGCGGAAAGCTATGCAGTCGCACGTGAAAAAACCGGTAATACCGTTGTTTTCGCAGCCATTAACGGCAAGCTTGCCGGGCTCTTTTCCATTGCCGATCAGATCCGTGAGGATGCACCGCAGGCTTTGGCCGAAATGCGCCGTAACGGCATCAAACAGATCATCATGCTGACGGGTGACAACCGCCATACCGCTCAAGCTGTCGCCGAACAATTGGGGTTGGACGCCTTCCACGCCGAGCTGTTGCCGGAGGACAAAGTGCGTTTCGTCAAACAACTGCAGGCAGATGGTGCTGTCGTGGCGATGGCCGGGGACGGCATCAACGATGCGCCTGCCATCGCGACCGCCGACATCGGCTTGGCGATGGGCGAAGGCGGGACCGACATCTCGATGGAGACGGCCGACGTTGTACTGATGGCCGATAAGCTGATGCAGTTTTCACATGCTTACTCGCTGTCAAAGGCAACCATGCGAAATATGAAACAGAACATCGCCATTGCGGTAGCCGTCGTCATCTTCCTTTTGGCGGGCGTCCTGCTGGGATCCGTCCATCTCGCCAGCGGCATGTTCATCCATGAAGCCAGCATCCTAGCCGTCATCCTGAACGCCATGCGCCTGATCGGATTCGGCCGGAAAAATACTGTCGCATCAAACTAAAATTCGCATGCAGCCGTTGAATTGCGGTACAATTTAAATGACCGAACAACTGCATGACCTGTTCCGAAAAGGAGAATCCACCCTATGAACAATAACCAAAACGCGGCGCACAACTGCAGCGGAGAATGCGCCTGCAACTCGCACAGTTCCTGCATTTCGCTTGTGCCGATCTTCAATCACCTGGAGCCGGACCAGATGGACGAAATCATGTCCGTGACCAATCCGGCGACCTACAAAAAAGGCGAACTGATTTACCGCCCCGGCGAAGCGTCGGATACGCTCTACATCCTCCATTCCGGCTTGATCCGCATCTACCGACTGGCGGAATCCGGGAAAGAGCAGCTCGTGCGCTTCCTCAATCCGGGCGATTTCACAGGAGAGTTGGCCCTCTTCAGCGAATCGAAGCACGAAGCCTATGCCGAAGCGGTGAAGGAGACACAAGTCTGCCGGATGAAAAGGAGCGATCTGCAGCACTTTTTGTTGAAATATCCGGCCATCTCCCTGAAATTGCTGCAGGAATTCTCTAACCGGCTGGAAAAGTCGGAAAGACAGACGACCTACGTGGCTACAGAAAAAGTCGAAGCCCGTTTGGCCCTTTATCTTGCCGAATTGGCCACGAAGGACGGCGACACCATCACGCTGCCGATGTCGAAGAAGGATCTGGCTTCCTACCTCGGAACGACACCGGAAACGATCAGCCGGAAAATGGGTTCGTTGGAGGACCACCATCTCATCAAACAACTGAACCACCGCGAGATCGTCATCCTGGATCTCGACGGCTTGTTGTTTTTGTAAAACTGCTAGCGACCGTCTCGTATGGAGACGGTTTTTTGGTTTGCGAGCGCATGTGTCGTCAGATGTCGGCTGTTTGTGATGCGAAGAAAGTAGTTCAATTGACAAATTTGGGTTTCTCTCGACTGTTTGCGTTGCGACACGAGTAGTTCAATCGACAATTTAGAGTTCTATCGACTGTTTGCGTTGCGACATGAAAAGTTCAACCGACAAATTTGGGTTCCAATCCTTTTTTTGTCGGATCACAACCGTATTCCGCAAGCGCCCTTTGTGGTAGAATGGGTTTACGAAAAAGGGGGAAATTTTGATGACAGAAAAAATGAAGCAACGGCTTTTGTTGGCCTTTGCCACGGTTGTAGGCTTCGTGATCGGCTACCTGAATCCGGCGACTTCCCAAGCGCTCTTGTCCGGCATCGGTTGGATTGCGGGAATCGGCATGTTCTTCCTCTTCCGACGCTCCAATAAAAACCCGACCCGGGATTATACAGCAAGCTGGGCCTATATTTTGATCCGCATGCTGTTGTTCTTCATCATCGGCGCGGCTTTGGGCAGCCTGATCCCTTATTACCAACAGATCATGGCTTTGCAGCAGCAATAGATCTTCTATTCATTTATAAATAAACAACCAAAAGGAGTATGCATGCAAATGGATTACGTCGCCATTGACTTTGAAACTGCAAACAGCCGTGGTGACAGCGTCTGTTCCATCGGCTTGAGCCGTTTTTCCGACGGGAAGGAAGTCGACCGCTATTACGCGCTCATCAATCCGCGCCAATATTTCAGCCGCGGGAATATCCAGATTCACGGCATCACCGAGGCCATGGTCGCCAGGGAACCTTCCTTCGACGAACTTTATCCGGACATCCGGTCTTTTATCGGAGCAGATCCGCTGGTGGCCCACTTTGCCCAATTCGACATGAGCTGCCTGCAGCAGACGATTGAAACCTACAAACTGCCGATGATGCAGAATGAATTTTTCTGTTCCTGCAAGATGGCGCAGCGCATGCTGGACCTGCACAATAACCGTTTGCCGACCGTCCTGGACTACTTCGGCATGACAATCGATAACCACCATAATGCAGTGGAGGATGCTGTCGCCTGCGGACTGATCACCAGCAAAATGCTGGCGCAATACGATTACGACATCCAAGGCTTCCTGGATGAATACCAATACCGGATGGGAAAATTGTTCTCGCATGCTTTTGGAGTGGCGAAAGGCGGCAGAAACACCCCTGCCAAACGGACAAAAACAGCCGCACCGCGGAAGCCGAAGAGCCTGCTGTTCGATAAGGAACACGTCTTTTACGACAAGCACGTCTGCTTTACCGGCCGTTTCCAAAAACTGAAGCGCAACGATTTGGCGCAGCTCGTTGTCGATGTCGGTGGCCATTTCGATGCCAACCTGAGCTACGAGACCCTTTACCTGGTCGTCGCTGACAGTGATTGGCGCAAAATCGGCACACCGAGCGAGAGCCGCAAAATCCAATCTGTCCGTGAACTGCAAGGCAGCGGCCACAATCTGACCTTGCTTTCCGAATCGGATTTCCTGCGCATTTTTTTGAAGAAATGAGGTGACACGGATGAATATCTTCAGCAAAATGGATAATTTAGTGAGCCTGACCGAAAACGAGAAAATTTTGGTTTCCTATATAAAAGAAAATCCCGAAGCTTTCGTGAAGATGACTTCCTCGGAAATCAGCGAAGCCAGCTTCATTTCGAACGCAACGATTTACCGTTTGTGCAAAAAGATGGACCTGGCCGGCCTTTCCGAATTGAAGATCTTGGTTTCTTCTTCGGTGGGCGACTACCTGAAGGAAAGGACGACCTTGGATTTCAACTATCCGATCCACCCCAACGAAACCCAATACCAGATCACGCGGACGATGCAGGAACTCTATGAGCAGACCGTGGTGTCCTCGCTCAACAACTTGGATCTGGAGCAGCTGCGCCAAGCGGCTTCGTTGATGAAAAAGATGCCGGCCATCGACCTTTACACCTCCGCCGGGAATCTGTTTTTCGCGGAAAACTTCAAGTTTCAGATGCAGGAAATCGGCAGATTCGTCAATGTCCCGATAGAGGAGTATCACCAACGTCTGACGGCGGCCGCCAGCGATCCTTCGCATCTTTCCATTGTTGTTTCATACGGCGGACGGGGCACGGTCATTCCAGAAATCGTGAAGATCCTGAAGAATAACCGATCGCCCATTCTGTTGATCACATCCACCGATGCCATTCCTTTCGCAGATGTAGCCACGCACCATCTCTACATGAGCTCGAACGAAAGTCATTACAATAAGATTTCTTCGTTTTCGACCAGGCTTTCCTTGCTGTTCCTGTTGGATTGCCTGTACACCAGCTATTTCAAACTCGACTACGAGCGTAATGTCGCACTGAAAATGGATTATTACAAAAAAATCAGCCGAATCAATTGGTGAGGATCATCGGAACGGCTGCGCCTTCTGAAAGGATCCTATCAGTGTTCGAACCATCCTGATGCAAGTTGTGATAGATTTCTTTCATTCGGGGCTTGGTACCTTTTTTCCCAAAGGGTTATGGCTTATACTGAGTGCATCCATAAGAGAGGCGCCTTCATTTTTGATGACAGGTTGCTCCTCCCGGCGTGAGATCGCTCAGTCAGTAAGCGCCGGAAAAAATGAATCCATCCTTGAGAAGAAAGGCTTTCAACCGCGTACTGCCATACGCAAAGAGGCATTCTGCTCTGCGAAACCCGGACAAATTTGTTCGGGTTTTTGTTTATTTTTAGACCTGTTGATTAGCTTCTTGGTATAATAAGGGCGAAGGATTGCTACTGTTTTGTTTATGGAAGAAGGAATCGATATGTTTAAAAAGACTGGAGACAGATCCGGGGAAGTAATCTTGTACAGCGGTAGGATGAGTTGGTGCCGAAGCGAACAGTCCGCCCTGGATGGCTTTGGCTTTTTGACAGACAAGCAGCTCCGCTTCGACATGCCGGAAATAGCCAAAATCATGACAAAGATTTTCTTCAAACCCTTCTCAAAAGCCTTCGCTGATGGCATCTACGACATCGCTATTCCCTATGAAGACATCAGGAGTGTACGTCCAGGCGCTTACGGCCTCCGCAAAGCGCTGATCATCGAAAGGAAAGACGGTACCCTCTTCAAATTCGCAGTCAATCACTATTATACATGGGAAAAAGCCATCCGGAAGCGCATGATAAAAATCGCGTAACAACTGAATCTATACCGAACGAAAGGGGCTGCCTCCAATGAGGCCGCCCCTTTCTGTGTTTTGTTGTTCGCGTTCGTGGCGGAATTCCCCGCCAAAATGGTTTTGACGGGCAATCGCTTGTTGTCCGCGGACGTTTTTCCCCGCCAAACCGGTTTTTGACGGGTTATTTCTGAGCATAAATTCAATTCCCATATGGAAAGCGGCTGCCTTTTTGCTACTCTTTGCTGGTCGCCATTTGTTTCTCTTTGTTGCCAAGAAATTCGTTCAGGAAGGCCGCGGCGAGTATCAGTACGCCTCCCGCCAATTGAATGGGAGACAGGTCTTCTTTCAGGAATACAGCCGAGACCACAATCGCTGTCACCGGGTCTACATAGCTGAGTACAGCGAATGTCTGGCTCTCGACCGCCTGGGCGCCCGCAAACATCAGCACATAGGCAATCCCCGTGTGGATGATCCCCAAAACCAGCAGACTGGTGATGGATCCGCCAGTCAATTGTCCCAATCCGAACCCGGAAGTCAGTGCGACATAAGGGGTCAGGATTCCGGTTGCGATGACGAGCGTCAAAGCAGTCAAAGGGATCCCGCCAAGACCCGCGATTTTTTTGTTGGACATGATGGCCACCGCATAGAAAAACGCCGCAGCCAAACCGAATCCGATCCCGACCGGATGATTATACGTCCCCGCATTCGGGCTCACGCCGATGATCAGGAACATCCCGAGCATCGCCAACAGGACGCAAGCGATCTTCTTCGCGGTCAAGGATTCCTTGAAGACGAACGGCGCCAACAGCGTCATAAAGATTGGTTGGAAATAATAGCTCAAGGTTGCATTCGATACCGTCGTGTAGCGGAAAGCTTCAAACAGCAAGATCCAGTTCATGCCGACAGCAAAACCCGAAAGCAACAGGAACTTGGCATTTTTCCTCACCAATTCCAAAGGGATCTTTTCCTTGCGCACCACCAATGTCCCCCAGAGGAACAGGCTCCCCAAAGCGCCCCTGAAGAAGGCAACCTGATTGGAAGCCAAATCAATATTCTTAACGAAGATGCTGATCGTCCCGAATATCAGCATCGACAGCATCACTTTCCCTTTTCCTTTCGACACAACCCCACACCTTCCCTTGTTTGATGAAAATAGTACACCCATCATATCACAGAGTTTATGGGCCGGGACAGGTCTGACGCAAAAAAATACGGAACGCGCAGCCAGCTGCGTTCCGTATTCTTTTATGGATCATTTGTCATTAAGCCATTGCTTCATGCGTTCCCCATGCGGGTTTGTCCAAACTAATCGATGGACGCAGTGATGATGGAAGCTTCCCTGATTTCTTCTACTTTTTTTGGTTTCTTTGCCTTTTCAGGTTTCTTTCCAGCGAAATAATAGACAACGGATCCCCATTTAATAAAATTTTTCATCATTGTTGCTCCCTCCTTCATTATGAAACGCACATCTTGCTGGTTTACTGGTTACTGTTGCATTCGGTACAATGCTTGCCCGAGACGATTGAGCGTGTCTTCAATCACTTTGGTCGGCGCCGCCAAGTTGATGCGTTCGTAGCCTTCGCCTCCATCTCCGAAAATATAACCTTCATCGGTAAAGAACTGCGCTTCCTCGCGCATGAACCGTTCCAGTTCTTCCGGTTCTAATCCCAGTGTATTGAAGTTTACCCATTGCAGATACGTTCCCTCAACCAAGGGGGCGGTTATTTTGGGGAAATTTGCAGCGAAGAAGTCGCGCACCAGATGCTGGTTCCTGTCGATGACCGGAATCAGATGATCAAGCCACTGTTCCGCTTCATCGTAGGCAATTCGGCAGCCTTCCAACCCCAGCGTCCCGACCATACCGCATGCGACACTTCCGAGCGCATCGGACAGTTTCTTCCGCAAAGTCTCATTTTGAATGATGATGTTGGAAGTGCACAGCCCAGCCAAATTGAATGTTTTGGATGGCGAAGTGCAGGTGATCGTCCTTTCAGCCACTGCGTGGGAAAGTGTCTGGAAAACCTTATGTTCGTAGCCGGGCATGATCAGGTCATGATGGATTTCCTCCGCGACGATAATCATGTCATAGCGTAAAACGATATCCGCCAAGCGCGCCAGCTCCTCTTCCGTCCACACCCTTCCGACTGGATTATGGGGACTGCAGAAAATAATCAGCTTGTTCTCTTTCTTACGGCAAAGATGCTCAAGCCCTTTAAAGTCGATCGTGTAATCGTCCGCGCGATTCAAGAGAGGATTCCTGACGACTTTCCGTCCCGCATTTTCGATGGCTCCAAAGAAAGGATAATAAACCGGCGTCATGATGATGACACCTTCACCCGGCTGGGTATACGCCCTGACTGCCGCATAAAATGCTGAAACGACACCAGGACTGGTCAAAATCCATTCCTTCTCCACCTCAAAATTGTGCCGGCGCCGTTGCCAATCGATGACCGCTTGATAGTAGCCTTCGGTAGGGACACTATAGCCCAGTATGTTGTCTTCCAAATATTCCTGTAAGCCTTTGGTGATCTCGGGCGCAGTCCGGAATTCCATATCCGCCACCGTAAGAGGCACCACGTCATCCGCTACATCCGGCATCCATTGATACATCTGTTGCCATTTCACGGAGCCTTTGTTTTTTCTGCTGAGGACCGACTCGAAATCATATATTTTTTTGTTTCCTTCAATCTCCATCCCATACACCATATTATCTCTCCCTTCCCACTCGTGTGAGATTTAATCACACGAGTGTCGGATCAGCACCTTGTTTATGGGTGCAATGCAATTATGTAACTAACTATAAGGGGATTTTTGTCCAAAGTCTAATTTCTCATGACAAATCAGGTCACAAAACCTCACACCAAATAAAACCCCATCGCCGAACCCCTATCTAACTGCCGCTCTTCCGCGTCACTATTCCTTACATGTTCATTCATTGGTAAAAACCAAAAAAGCCCCGGTTACGCTCTAATTGCGCACCGGGGCTTTGAAAGTATGTTTGCTGGCCTTTTGTTTACTTGAATTCAATGAAAATGTATAGATCTCCACCGGTGAAATCCGGTGTGCGCTCCAAGGAATTGACCAAAATATTCATTCGGATCTGGTCATTTTCGGTAGATATCGTCGCATCCTCAGTCGTCAGATTCCCTTTGTCGAAGCCGGAAGTCGCAGCCTCCTCGAAAATGGTATCGTACACTTCGCGGGTATTATAGACGATCAATTCCTCTCCTGCCGCATCCTTTACGGTCAAGACATAATACGTGCCATCCAACCTTTTTTCCAGTTGGTATGGTTGTCCATCCACTTCAAAATCGGTAGTTTCAACTGGGCTTGTTTCGACTTCGGAGTAGTAAAGATACTGATGAAGCATGACATCAAAGCCGGCGATTCCGACGACGGGATCGGCATCCCAGTTCAAATAGACGAATTCTCCCTCGCCTTGCGGATATTCCGTTTCGGAATAAGTCATATCAAATCCGTAGGTATCGCTGAAATCACTGTAGACATTGAAATCGCTCGGCAAGTAGGCCACCTCTTTGTTGTAGCCCATGTTGTCGATGTAGGAGGCGACCTTGGTGATGACAATCTTATCGCCGATGGAAACATCGCTTTTCGGAACGATGGCGTTATCAACCAACATGTCATTTTCCATCAATTTCCGTTCCAAAAAACCGATTTGGTTGTTCTTGCTGACGGTAAAGGCATCGATCGGCGGAATGATGGAAATGGCCGACAGCGCAAGCAAGGCGATGGCGATCAAACCGTTATGCTTCGGTTTCATGAAACTGAAGATCACGCCCGCTATCGTCGCGAAGATGCCGAACAGGATGACATAGTAGCGGCCATGCGTGACGCCCATCTCCCTGATTTTCAGGAAGGAGGCGATGGTCTGGAAGACAACGATCGGAATCAGGATCTTAGGAAAAATTTTGCGGAACAGGTCGGCAAACTTATTCTCGAGATTGCAGGCAAGGATATAGACGATGATGACGATGATCGCATAGGAAACAAGCAGCGGCTCCAAAAGATTGGTTGTCCAGAATTCGCCTCCGATATTCATGACGACATAGATCACGAGAATCAACGTATAGATGGCAGTCAAAGGGATGATGATGTAGGAAATCAGGATTTCCAGAAACCGCGGCACCATAAATTGGCGATCCAAAGTTTCCCCGCGCTTCGCCCATGCCTCATCCGGAATCATTTCTT
Organism: Trichococcus paludicola; assembly: GCF_003052295.1. Classification (GTDB taxonomy): domain Bacteria; phylum Bacillota; class Bacilli; order Lactobacillales; family Aerococcaceae; genus Trichococcus; species Trichococcus paludicola. The sequence continues at coordinate 20,352 of NZ_QBLC01000005.1, read as the reverse complement.
CGCGTTTGCCCGGGTACTGCGGCGTCATCGACAAGAAATAGATCGGTGCGAACAAGGAAGCGACGATATTCATAAGATGCGTGAGGATCTTGAAATCGATATTGAAGAGCAGGTAATCAGTGGCGTAGAAAATAGCGCTGATTCCGGCTGTCAACACTGCTGAAAAAAGTATGGTAGTAAAGAAAGCTTTCATAGCCGACAAAAAACTCCGGTGGAAAGGCACTTTCACATTTTTGATTGATGGTATCCAAATAAAAGCAATCATGAGAGCGAACAGCGCCACACCCGTTTTGACATTTATGGCTATATTGTACTGCGTCTGCGGTCCGACCGCGAAGTAATAACCGATCGTGAGCAACACGGCTCCACCCATCAACAGATAGCGGGTGTTCCGTTGCGTATAGAAACGTTCATAAACCATTTGGCCGACGATGCTCAGCATGGCTCCCACCAAAAAAGTGAACAGATAGCGGGCATAATCCTCGCGCGGGTTTTCGATCATGAAGCTGTTCAACACTGCGACCGCTATCAAAAATAGTACGGTCAATGGATAACGACTGATTGAGCGGCCCATTCCTTTGTAGGCCGTCCGCAATGAATCTTTGAATTTCATTTTTGCCACTCCTTTCTTACAATAGGGCTGATAGGAAAATAACGCTATCCGATCCTCTCTGCTTTCCTGTTTTTCTTTCGTTTATGCGTAAAATCGGCCCGATGGAACGTAACGGTTGCCATCGCGAGGAAGACAATGCCACATCCGAATACGGCAAGGCCGCTCATCCATGGCTTGAATATGAACCCGTTGAAATTCAACGCTAATCCATTTTTGACCATTTCGGCGTCCGTTCCGTTGTTTTCCAAGACGATCGCCCGAAAAAACATGGTCGTATAGGTCATGGGATTCGCATAGGACAGGTATTCCAAAAAGGTCGGAAAAAGGCTCACAGGAACATAGGCACCGGATAAAAAAACCAACGGAAGAACTACCGCCTGACCAACGATTTGGTAGGTTTGCGCATCCCGAACGATGGTGGCAACCCAAAGCCCCAAGGCAGAATAGACAATCCCTACCAGGAACATGGAAAGGAAGACCAACACGATTGTGTGCGGCTTTTCGAATCCCAGACCTGTGAACATCCCGATCACAAAAATGATGAAGCCTTGCAACGTCGCAATCAGGGCGCCTGCCAACAATTGTCCGACTGCTACCTGAAAACGATTGATGGGGCTAACCAGTATTTCCTTCATGTACCCTGAACTGATGTCCTCAATCGTAGTCGCCGCGATATTCAATGACGTTTGAAATACGGTGGCGATTGTCACACCCGCAATGACATGATTGACGGAATTTTCTTGCAGCTGACTTTGAAAAAGGGAGGACAATACATAAATGAAAGCGAAAGGCGTAAGAAAAGTAATCAGCAAGCGGATGCGGTTGCGCATAAAGTTACGCAGATTGCGCAAGCATAATGTCCAGACGACTCTCACCCCGCATCACCGCCTTCACGGATTTTTTTGCCTGTAATTTCAAGAAAAACGTCATTCAGGCTCCCTTTCGTAACCTCCAAATCGAGAATATCATCCTTCAATGAATGGATTGTCTCAATAAATCTTCCCATGTCATCCACCTCAAGGTGCAAGTATCCACCTCTCTTTTCATAACGGAACTCCTGCTGCAAGAAATAGATTTCAACTTTTCGGGAATCCTTCACCTTCAATACGGCCCGCGTTTTGGTATACCGTTTTTTCAAAGCTTGCGGGGTATCGTTGACGATGATTTTCCCGTCGTCCATGATAGCCACTCGATCGCACACTTCCGCTTCTTCAATATAGTGCGTCGTCAAGAAAATCGTTATATTTTTCTCTTTCTGCAGCTTCATGATGTATTCCCACATGCGATTTCTTGTCTGGGGATCAAGCCCCGTCGTCGGTTCGTCCAAAAAAAGAACTTTCGGATAATGGACCAGCGCGCGCACGATCTCCACGCGACGCTTCATCCCGCCGGAAAGGGTAGAGACCAGGCTATTCCGCCATTCCAACAAATCAACGAGATCCAGCAGTATCCCAATTCGTTCCCCCACCTCATCCCTTGGCACCCCATAAAGGCTGCAGTGAGCAACCAGATTTTCTTGCACTGTCATCTGCTGATCCAATGTAGGTTCCTGAAAAACGATGCCTATCGCTTTGCGGACTTTTTTCTGTTGCTTAGAGACATCTTCTCCATCAATCAAAAGCACTCCCGAGGTTTTATCGATCATCGTACATAGGGCGTTAATTGTCGTGCTCTTCCCCGCACCGTTCGGACCCAGAAAAGCAAAGCTGCTGCCCTCTTCCACTTCGAAAGAAACATCCTCCACCGCAAGGTAATCCCCATAATATTTCGAAAAATTTTTCACATTAATTATGGCTGCCATCTCTATGCCTGCCTTCCCAACAAAATAAGGTGAGCGCATCCAACATTAGAACTGTTGCTGATAAAACGAAACGTCTATATCATAATTATGGATATCCATGCGCACCTTTGTCAAATTTTGCGATGCATTTAAGGGCTTAGCACTAAAAAAGGCGCCATCAAAAAAAGAGCATAGCCCGTGGCTGTGCTCCCTTGTGCTTACCGTTTGAACGGTCCTGTCTTCGCATCCTTCATCGCCAATTGGATGTAATCGATGGAAGCGTTGAGCTTGTCGGTTTCCCACGAATCCAAAGCAATCCCGAATTGCTTTTCTACACCGTTACGGCCGATCAGGCAAGGCATGCTCAAGGCAACATCCCCATCATGTCCGTACTGTCCGCGCAAAATCGTGCAGACGGGATGGACGCTCTTTTCATCCAGCATGACCGCCTGCGCCAAGGTGATGGCGGATTGCGCAACCCCGGCATTCGTCCAGCCCTTGCCGTTCAGCACATCGTAGGCCGACTTCACGACCGCCGCCCCGATTGCTTCGGGATTCAATATCTCCACTTCCGGGAAATGGGTTCCGAACTCTTCATAACGGATGCCGTTTATGGCTAGTCTACTCACCACCGGAAAGGCGGTAAATCCGTGCTCGCCCATCATATAGCCGGTCACGCTTTTGGGATCGACACCGTACTGTTGTGAAATCACTTTCCGTAGACGGGCCGAATCCAGCATCGTGCCTGTCCCGAAGATCCGCCCTTCCGGATAGTCGAATTCGCTGGCCGCGATATAGGTCACCGTGTCCAATGGATTTGTGATCAAAATGATGATGGCCTCTTTTGTATATTTTATGATTTCGCCCATCACCTCACGGATGACCGCCGCATTTTTGCCGGTCAAGGAGGCGCGATCCGGGATGGCATTCGGATTCTTATCATCCTTCAGGACACTCGGTCCGGCAGCGATAATGATGATGTCCGCATCCGCGCAATCGGCGTAATCCCCCGCGTGTACGTCCACATTGGACATATAGGTCAATGCGGTCGCATGCGCCTGATCCAAGGCTTCCCCATGGGCAACATCCTTCAGAATATCGATTGTCGCAATTTCCGCAAATAACCGCAATTTCATTGCGTCAGCCAATACATAGGAACCTACGTGACCCACACCCACCACAACAAGTTTGTTTTTTTGCATCTTTTCCCCTCCAGTTCTCATCATACTTTCATCTTAGCACCTTTTCGTTGATTTATCACATGTATTTCGTGAAAAAGGGCCCGTCATGGCGTCGGCTTGCAATAATCCGTCGGTCCGAGTACTATGGAAGCAACATCACTCAGAGGAGCATACGTTAAATGGAAAAGTTTGTGGAAGCTTTAAAACAAAAAATTCGCAGTAAAGAGGGTTTGTCGCCCAAGATGCAGGATATTCTGGATGCTTGCGTCGTGCTGTTCTCGACGAAAGGATTTTCCAATACCAGCACAAAGGATATCGCTAAAGCAGCCAACGTTGCTGAAGGGACCATCTACAAGCACTTCGGGACCAAGGAAAATTTGCTTTACGCTACGATTTTCCCGATTCTGCGCGATATCATCTCGACGGAAGCGCTCGCCCAAGTGCAGCAGTTCCGTAATTCAGCAGAGAATGCGCCATTTGAGCGATTCGTGGAATTCATCGTGCGCAAGGACGTTATGATGCCGGAAGAGCATTTCCAGTCAGGAAAAATTTTCCTAACTGAAATGATGTACGACAAACAGCGATTCCAAGAGTTCAACACGATGATCCCCAAGGACTTAATAGATGGCATTTACGCAATCCTCGACGGCTACAAAGAAAAAAACGAAGTCGTCGATTGGCCCAATCCCGTTATTTGGCAATATATCATGAGCATCCTGTTCGGTAATCACCTGACCCATTACGTCCTTTTCACGGATACAAAGCGGGACAAAGAAGCCGAAATCGCATATTTGACCCAGCAGATCGTCAAAGGCCTCCGACCCGATAAGCAATAGCATTGACAGTCCCTTCCCGAATCGCTATACTTGACTAATCGAACGGTGAGTAAATACTCACTCGTCGTCGTTTCTTTTAAAATAATAAGGAGGCATCGCATTATTATGGCTTTTGTCGAACTAAAAAATCTGAACAAATATTACCCGATCAGCGGCGCGGAAGATTTCCAGGCATTGAAGAACGTCAATCTTTCCTTAGACAAAGGTGAATTGGTCTCAATCGTTGGCGAATCAGGCAGCGGGAAGTCGACCTTGATGAATCTGCTGGGCGGTCTGGACAGCCAGTTTTCAGGCGAAATAACCATTGACGGCCAAAATATGAGCACATTCAAGGAAAAAGATTTCGTGAATTACCACAAAGAGAAAATCGGTTTCGTTTTCCAGAGTTTCAATCTCGTTTCCCACCTCAGCGTGCTGGATAACGTCACTTTGGCGATGACGCTTTCGAACGTCGACAAAAAAACCCGGGTGGCCAGGGCGAGAGAAGTCCTGAAGCAGCTCGGCCTTGACGACCAATACAAAAAGAAACCCAGCCAGTTATCCGGCGGGCAAAAACAGCGTGTGGCCATCGCCCGCGCCCTGGTCAATGATCCGGATATCATCATTGCCGATGAACCTACCGGCGCACTGGACTCGCAGACAACGGATCAGGTGCTGGACATCATCCAGGACATCGCCAAAACCGGCAAACTCGTCATCATGGTCACCCACTCGGAAAAGGTAGCGGCCCGCTCCACGCGCGTCGTCACAATCGATGACGGAAAAATCATCGGCGATATCCGTCAAGGCGAAATTGCCTTGCAGGACAACGCATTGGAACTGCAGCAAAAAATCAAAAGCAAGAATCTCACTTTTTTTGCAGCAATCCGCTTGGCCCTTCTTAATATGAAGGAAAAGTTGGCCCGGAACATCCTTATCGCTCTTGGCGGCAGCATCGGAATCATGAGCATCATCGTGATGCTGTCCCTTGGCGAAGGCGTCAATGACTACCTGACCGAAACAATGAATGCCAATGTCAATCCTCTGGTCAGTGAAGTCCAGATGCCCGTCGTCATCGAAACCAACAACAGTGAAAACACCGATTCATCCATGATGATAACGACTCCTACCGGGGCTGAGATACCCGCCGGCTCTACGCCATCGGGCCCCCCTACGGGCGTAACGCAGTCCGATCCGTTCGAAGAAGAGAACATTGAGGAATTGCGGAATATTCCGCATGTCGCTGAAGTCAATCTGGCCTATTCTTCCTTTACGATTGGAAGCGATAATGTCATCTTTGAGGAGAATAAATACTCCTTCATGACTTTCGGAACAACCTCAGGCATGACCGATTCCAACATCCTTTTCGGGGCGTTTCCTGAAGAAGGCGAGATTCTGGTCACAGAAGGCATAGCCAATCAGATGGGTGCTACTCCGGAAGAAGCCCTCGGAAAAGAAGTGACTCTGGACGTTACCATAGACGGTGAGTCATTGGAAAAAAATTACATCATCAGCGGCATTTACACGGCCGGCCAAGCCATCGGCGCATTCGAGTCTGTATATATGTCGGCTGATTCCTTTGAAACATTGACTGCAGAGAACAATATGGAAGTGGAGCCAAATGTTGTCTACTTGGTATCCGACGATCCTGAAAATACCCAAGCGATCAAAGATGAAGTAGCCGCTCTAGGTTACCGCGGTTCATCCGCGGATGCCCTGGCTTCCACGTTCACCCAGATGTTGGATATCTTCACTTACATCCTTTCCGGGGTTGCCGGCATCTCCTTGTTCGTGTCCGCCATCATGATTTTGACGGTGCTCTACATCAGCGTTGTGGAACGGACACAAGAAATCGGCGTCATCAAAGCGATTGGCGGCCGGAAGAAAGATATCCGCCGCATCTTCGTTTCCGAGTCCTTCCTGATCGGTCTGTTCAGCGGAATTCTGGGCGTAGGCATCGCCTACCTCATCACCGTTGTCGGAAACATTGTTGTGGAGAATCTTTTTGATACGGCCATCCTAAATATGACACCGGCGTTTGCGGTATTCGGCATCGTCACCAGTGTGATCATCAGCATGGTAGCCGGCCTGATGCCTGCCCAAAAAGCAGCCCGCCTGGATCCAGTAGAAGCACTTCGCCACGATTAAGAAAAAGGATACGATGAATTGCGGTAGGGGGCGAGCACTAAGAGGACAAAAACAAAGCGGACGCTTTGTGTCCACGTGTGGTTGTCAGCTTAGGCGGAACATCCTGCAATTCAGAGTTCAACTAGCAGGATGTGATGATTCGCGTTTAGATACCCGGACGTTGGAGTGGACAACAGGAGGACGCACTGTGACCGTACCGGTCAAGTGTATCATGTCTCTAAGCGATTAAAAATCGCAAGAGCCATGACAAAACGGGAGCGGTATCTGCGAATCAGAACTCAACTACAAGGATACGATGAATCCCACTCTAGAAATCGACCACTAAGACGAACCAAAAGAAGCAGCCGGACTTTTTGTCGGCTGCTTCTTTTTATTTATTCCGCTAGGCGGATTTGCGCATAAAAGGCATTCATCTGATCGGCCAATTCGCTTTCTTGCATTTCATGGAAAATGCTCATCACATTGTACAAGTATCGTAACAACCAATCAAACGCGTCCTTCTTCAGGGTAACGCCTTCCTTCATTTCTTGCTCGATCTCTTTATGCAACGCATCGACCCAATGATCCCCGAGGACAATCCGCACCCGTTGGAACTGCTCACGAAAAAGCTGCTCGGTGGAAACTTCGCCCTCCCCCGGCATCCACTTGTTGCGGTTTGCACTCCGGTAATACCGGGGGATAAAATGCTTGAAATAAGGGTCGGATTGTTGCAACAAGAAAAAAGCTGCTTCATATTTCCGATCGGCAATGTAGCTCTCCAACAAATAGGAAACCAAAATATCCCGAAAATCGATCGACAGTTTACGGACCACCAAATCCTTGTAAGTATCATTGACAGGCACAATGTCCAACTTAGTGTACAACGGCTGCCGGCTTGCACCCACCACCAATTCTTCGCGTTCCAACAGCTTATGTGCCTCTTCCTTCGCCCTGTCATGCATGCCACGGGATCGAAAAACGACAAAACGGACCCATTTCAGTAATGCGCCTTCTTCAGCAGTCAGCTGAATGTCCGGATTGCCATCCAAAACCACCGCAAAATTTTCTAATTTCCGGACCGTATCCTCATAATCATGATGCTCCCACTGGATATAACTCGCCTCATTCTTTTCGTAACGGAAGCTGATGAAAATCATTTGTAGCCACAGTTTTTTTATGTCAGAATAACTGACGCGATAATGTAACTGTTGCCGCAACACTTCTTCCATCTGCGCCTTGATTCTGGTCCGCTCCCAACCCGATCCGATTGCTTCAGCTTCAAACAACTGAACGAGTTCAATCGACTTCCTGACATTGTATTTGTTTTCTACCATTAATTTATTTACAATAGGCCTGAGAATGAGGTGCGACAACTTCACTTGATTCCTGAAATAAGGGAAAATAAAATAATCTTCATTCACCCTTTTCCGCAAAATCCCCGCATGCAAGGGTTGATGACCCAAAGGCCCGATTATCGGTGAAAAGTCCTTTAGCTCATATTCCCCTTCCATGAATTCCAAGTTTGCATGGTTGAAAGGATAACCCGCTGGAAAATTCTGTTTGTAATAGAAGAGATACCATTCATGCGCTTCTTGTTCATTCAGCAACAGCCGATCCACGGAGATGTCCTCTTCTGCAAACCGCTTCGCAAAACGTTGCGCCTCATGGGATAATCGATAAAAGTGCTGCGTATGCAGAAAATCATGCAACGTATGCTCATTCACTGACACTTTCTCAGCCAGTACATAGTCATACATCGCGCAATAATACTCAAAAAACAGATCGTAATCACCTTTCATCTTCCACACCTCCGGACCGTAATCCCTTACAATTCTAAGTCCATTTTACCATATTGCCTAAAAAACAAAGCAAGAAAGCCTACGCGCCTGACCAATTTGGCTACCAAATACTGAAAATTGTGCAATTAACTGAAAGCTGAAACAAACATCCTACATAGAATTTATAAAAATTTATACAAATTCCGTTCAGTTGATATAAAAATGTTCAGTTATTTAATGACGTTTTCACGCGATGGTGCTATACTATACATGAAATACCGTTTATCGCATTAGGGTACAAATATACTACAGCGCCTGAGGAATCCCAACCCATAAGCATTTCCAGAAAAGTATCCCTTCCTGGTCTCTCCCGTCCCTCACTTTTTAATGAGCAAAAATCCCAGCATCCAGAAAATAAATATTTTTACATCAGCTATATTGCGAATTTAAATCATCTGAAATCGCTAAAAAACCATCAAACAGGCTTTCAATTGCAAATCACTGTAATTATTTTGTTTTTGTTCCGGTTTTTAATAAACAAAAACATACTTTATGTCGATTATGCTCCGAGAATCTTTCCGTTGTCTTGGGAACGGAAATCCATGTTGAAGTGGCCATTAAATTGCACGCCAAAAAGGGATAGTGATCCCTCAGCCAGATACTTTTTTTGCAGTCGGCCGCGATTGGGAGGAGCGGCACCGATCCCTCAATCCATACGCTTTAATGGCAAAATATTTGCCCCCTCTGTTGCATCAATAAATTGGGTTCGTTAACGGCAACATACTTTCCGCAATAAACTTATCATTTTTAGACGCTAGTTTGTACATGTCAGATTTAATTACAGACATATTACAAACAAGCCTTTTTATGACAAGGATTAAATTTTTATATTTTTATAAAATATACTAGACAAAGTAAAAAAATAGTATATTATTATTGTTATTGGCTCGTTCGGATGATATGGAATTTGAGTCAATTAATTTTCAAATTGTCGAACCGTTGCTATCAGATAGATTACGTTAGGAGGATAACTATGTATACCATGTCCAACATAAAAAACCTCTCCTTGAAGATTGTACTCGCTGAAAAGAATACAATCACAGCCGCCCAACCTACTAACTACCAAAAATTCCCTTATGTTAAACTTTTCTACGTTACATCTGGGGATGTTTCTTTAATAATGAAAGAAACGACGGAAAAGCTTTCAAAAGATCAATTGATCTTATTGAATCCAAATGTAGAGTACTATTGGGACCTGACAGGAGATAAAGCAGCAGAGATCATCGAAGTCGGTATCCACGGTCTGGAGTTCTCAAAAATCGGAGACGCAGAAAGCGATTTCTCTTATTACCGCCACAACGACGGTGAAAAAGAAACCGCAACTTTCCTGAATTTATTGCTGGATGAAATGAGCACTCGCAACCAAGGCTACGAAGAGGTCAGCAAACGCTTCGTCGAGATCATCCTGATCCACTTGTTGCGTCTGGAAGAATTCTCGATCCGCAACTCGCTGAACAAGAAGAACCACAAAGAAATCCAAACGGTCAAGAATTACATGAAAGTGAACTACCACAAGAACATCACTTTGGATGACTTGGTGGATCTGGTCCACATCAACAAATTCTACTTGATCCGTATCTTCAAGCAGGAAGTTGGCATGTCGCCGATCGACTACTTGATCCATATCCGTATCGATGAAGCGCAAAAAATGTTGCGCAACACCAATATTGCAATCGCCGATATTGCACACTTGGTCGGCTTCCAGTCACCTTCACACTTCTCGAAAACATTCCGGGAATTGTCGAACTGCACGCCTTCACAATATCGTCGTCAAGGAAACCAATAATACAAAAAGAAGAAGCCGCTGTTTTAAGCGACTTCTTCTTTTTGTTCTTTCAATGCCCACAAATAGTCTATCGCCTCATGCGGTCTGCGAAAATGTTGGATTTCGATGCCATCCGGTACCTGATCCAATAAGGCGACCAAGCCCGGGCGGTTGTTTTTGTTGAAGTTCCAAATGAATTTCATGAATTCCCAATCGAAGCGTTCCGGACAGCCTTCCCCCATATCTGGACGGGTGCGCTTGCGGTTCGAAACGATCCGCTTCAACGCGCGGTAAAGGCACAACCTTCTTGGGTAGTCGAAAAAGAAGACTGTATCCGCACGCTCCAGCCGGATCGGCAGGCTCCGTTGGTAATTGCCGTCGATTATCCACTTGTCCTCTTGCACAAGTTCTTTTTGGATTCGGTCCTGTTCCGCATCAGAGCGCAATTCCCAAGCAGGCAGCCAAAACAATTTATCGAGATGATGCAATGGATTGCCTGTCAACTGCTGCAGCTTGCGCGAAAAAGTGGACTTCCCCGATCCGCTGCATCCAATGACGACGATCCGCTTCATGGCCTTCCGACTCCCGCTGGCCTTCTTCTTTGCCAAACCGATCCCTCCTTTTGAACGAGACATTCTCTTCCATCGACCAGTTTACCACAGCGGAAATGCAGTGAACAGCAACTGATGCGCCTCCGCAACTAATGGTATACTGGAATTAAAAAAAACGGAAGGAACGATGCAAGATGATACGCAAAGCCCGAAAAGAGGATTGCCCGGAACTCTACGACCTGATCCACGAGATTTTCGTTGATATGGAATTGCCGCTGCTCGATCTGTTGAATCCGGATGTCCTGAAAGCCGCGATGGTCCGGGCCATGCACGAGGACGTCTACCGGTTCAGCTTCCGGAATGGCCTTGTCTATGAAAAAAACGGCGAAATCCTCGGCTGTTGCTTCGGCTATCCGGGAGCAACCGAACCCATCATCGATGCCGCACTCCGGAACGCTTTTGAGGAAATGCACATCGCGGCGCCCAGACTTTTCCCCGACAGCGAAACGTTTGCCGGAGAATGGTATTTGGATTCCATCGTGACGAAGCAAGTAGCGCGTGGAAAAGGCGTCGCCCACCAATTACTGCAAACCCTGCCGACACTCGCCTCGGCCGCGGGTGAAACCGTCATCGGCCTGAATTGCGAAAAGGACAATCTTCAGGCAAAACAGCTCTATGAAAAGGTCGGCTTCAAGACCGTTTCCGAGCGAACGCTGAGCGGACATGTCTATGACCATATGCAGTGGGACCTCAAAGGAATATCCTTTATCAAATAAAAAATCAGCCGCCGTCTGTAAAGCAGTCCCGCTATTTATTTAAAAATAATGAAAAAAATATTATAAATAAAGCACAGCATAGAGTTACTAATAAGCCTAATTTTTTTCGTTTTTTCTCCATGTGTCTACCCTCTTTTGTTAACTATTCTAATAAACATATACCAGTTAAACGCTATTCCCAACATTAATAACATTCCTCCAAAAATATAAGTATTCTTGCTTACATTTTCAGAGTAATCTAAGAAAAAAATAAAAACTAAAGAAATGAACATTATTCCAAATATGAAATTTACAACTGTATAAAGCGACTTTTTCATACCTCATACCTCCAAATATTCAGTGTGAAATCAAATGGCGCTTCTTGGATTATCTTAATGTTTCAATCAGGTCCTTTTTAGCAGCTGCTGAAGCAGGCATGACAGAAAAAATTAAACCGATCCCAGTCGATACACTTATGGCTAAAAAAACAGTTGAAAATTCAATTGAAATTGGAATATCAATGATGGAGCCAATTATATATGCAAAACTGATCCCTACAATATAGCCCACAATCCCTCCAAACAAGGTCAGTGTGACGCCCTCCAAAAGAAATTGCATCCGAATGGACTTTTGGGTGGCTCCCAGTGCACGTCGAATCCCAATCTCCTTTGTCCTTTCTGAGACAGAAATGTACATCATATTCATGACGCCTACACCTGCAATAAAAAGGGAGATTCCGGCAACGGCGGAAATAAATACGGTGATCGTGCGGAGGATTTTACTGACCCCGTCAGTTAATAAGGCGGTGTCGAATACTTGATACTCACCAAAGGCTTTCATTGCGCCCTTTTCCTTGAGTTGTTCAATCACATCCGTCGTCACGGAACTAGGCGTGGCTCCCTTTTCCAATGTCACTGTTAAGGAAGATTTTTCAGTCGTGTCATTGAAATAGTGCAGATAGGTTTTTTTGGGAATTTGAATGTTGCTTTCTGGCATAGAAAATAGACTTTCTGACTCCGTGCCTTGATAAATCCCGATTATTTTAAATAGATGGCCCTCTAATTCAATCCCACGATCCAATGCATTTTCAGCACTTCCGTACATCTCTTTTGCGGTAACGGAATCTATCATAGCTACTTTATCCAGCGTTTCGTTTTCATACGCGGTCAGCTGGCGTCCGACAATGGGATCCTTACCCAGATTATTTATTAAAGAAACCTGCTTATTTTGTTTTTTGCCTTTGATGTAAATGCCTTTATAAATGTTCGAATAATCGGGGTCAGGGTAATTTGCGGATTTCACTCCGTCCACTTGCTTTACGGTTGCAATGTCCACATCAGTGAAATAATCCAAACTGCTATAGCTCAGACTGTCGTTGCTTGGGGCATAATTTACTTGTATGTTCACTTCATCCGATTCGCCATTGGTTAAATTCTTTAACGTTTCTTTCTCGAATCCACGACCGATTGATAAAATAGTGATGACGGAGGCAATCCCAATAACGATGCCAAATATGGTTAACAGGCTTCGTTTTCTGTTTTTTAAGATTGCTTTAGTAGCGGTTCGCCAATTAACATATATGTTCATGGGCGTAACGCCTTGTCTTCAATAATCTCACCATCGCGAATACTTATTAATCTTGAACAATACGGGACCATATCAGGGTTATGTGTAACGAGAATAATCGTAACCTGATCTTGGGTATTCAAATCAACAAATAACTTCATAATTTCCTCAGAAGTATGCGAATCCAATGCACCTGTCGGCTCATCCGCAATGAGGAATTTAGGTTGGTTAATCAACGCTCTGGCAATTGCCACGCGCTGCTGTTGACCGCCAGATAATTGTTTCAGGTGTTTATCTGCCTTATCGGATAGACCCACTTTTTTTAAAACAGCCCTTACCTTTTCTTCTGTTTGATGGAATTTATAGCCATTATAAAGCAAGGGCAATTCAACATTTTCAAAAACAGTATTATTTTCGATCAAGCTGAAATTTTGGAACACAAAACCTACGGTTTGATTCCGAATTTTGGAGAGGATTTCATCCGAAGAAGTCAATAGAGCCTCCCCTTCAAATAAGTACTCTCCTTCGAATTGTTTATCGATGAATCCCAGTAAATTAATTAAGGTTGATTTGCCCGAGCCCGATGGGCCCATAATGGCAATCATTTCACCTGGAGCAATCGCTAGATTAATATTTTTGAGAACATGCAGGCTTTCTTCGTCGTTCTGATAGTATTTATTCACATTAACCAAACTAATCATCTAATTCACCATCACTTCTTGGCCGTCTTTTAAGTCTTGAGATGGCTCGGAAATAATGCGGTCTTTTTCTTTTAATCCCTCTGTAACAACAAAAACACCTTCTCTATTTTCTGCCAGGATAGCTTGTTTTTTGACCGTTCCTTTGGAGTAAACAAAAACATATTGCTTATCGTCTTCGTTCAGGATTGCCTTTTTGGGTATACGCAGTTCATTAACGGGTACATAAATTTGGCAACTATACCCATATTGTAAGTTTTCTGATGGTTTTACTTTGAAGGAATAATTTGCCACATTAGATTGTGCCGTTGCAGTCCCCTCAGTAGCTGTAGACTCCGGCAATATACTGACTTCTGTAATCGTACCTGCAATTTTTTTATTACTATTCAGCAATTGGATTTCCACAGCTTGATCTGTTGCTAAGTGTCTGTAATCATACTCGGAAACTAATGCTTTTATGATTGTGTCCTTACCTAAAATTTTAATAACGGGAACACTCGCATTTGTTTTCCCTTTCGGTTCCACAATGGCGGTTCCATCAGTTGTTGCTGCTACATTTGTTGTAATTTTATTCTGGGCAAATTCCATATTTTGAGTGGCAGTGGATAAATCTAAGTTTGCGGAATCTAGTACCTGCTGCGCTTGTGAGATGACTTCTTCCTGAGAAGAAATAGCTTCTTTATACTGATCCATTTTAGCTTGTTCTTCTTGGCGAATGGTTTGACCTTCCATTGAATCGGCATCTGCATTATTGAATTTACTTAATGCTTCATTCAAACTATTTTGAATGTTTTGTTTTTTTGTATACGTATTGTCTAGATTTTCTTGTGCATTATTCACCGCTAAAGTTAGTTTATCGAGCGTTTGTTGCTGTTCCGTTATTTGATCTTGTACGGTTTCGTTTTGATAGACCAAAACCACCGTGTCTGCACTGATTTCTTGATTATTTGTTACTAAAATGTCGGAAACCTCGCCCTTTGTCTGATCAAAATAGAATTCCTCTACATTTTGAGCCGCAACGGATCCATTAAAAATTAAATCATCGGCTTTTTTTATTGTTACCGCGTCATAGGAGGCCACTGCAGGTTCTTGTTGTTGTTTTTGTTTGAAAAAAAACGCCGTACTGATCGCTAAAATGGCGACTATTGCCCATACGAAACTAATGATTATGCGTTTCTTTTTGGATAGTGGTTTCATGTTAAAGCCTTTTTTATTAGCGTGTTCTTCCTTTGCCTTGTCTCTCTTCATTTTTTACGCCTCTGTTTCGGCTTTAAATAGATAGATTATGGAAAAAATCGCTGGTAGGGAAACAAGCGCTTGTAGACCAATACTTACGATAGAAATCATACTGGCAAATTCGGTAAATCCTTGAATTTCTATTTTGGGAGTGAACAGCAAGGAGTAGATAATCCCGGTTACGATCCAAAATAAATGCAGGTAGTAAGGCGTTTTTGCAGTTGAGACGCCTGCTTTTAGTTTTTTATGTGCAGAGATAAGCATAATCAGGATTGTAATCGAGATGATTACGCCAATAACGGCATAAGCTTTTGTTCCTATACTATTTGCTTGTTCATATAATTGCGTAGCTGAAGATCCGTAGACAGCTTCTGTGTAGAGTGC
The DNA here is from genome assembly GCF_003052295.1 of Trichococcus paludicola. GTDB lineage: Bacteria > Bacillota > Bacilli > Lactobacillales > Aerococcaceae > Trichococcus > Trichococcus paludicola. The sequence continues at coordinate 5,043 of NZ_QBLC01000005.1, read as the reverse complement.
TTTGTCAGGATTTAAAATCCCCCGTAGCCCTACAATCGACGTAAGCAGCCCTAGAGCTTTTAAAACTAATAACACCATATTCCAATTTTTAGCCTTTTTAAGATAATCCTGTTTGTCTTTTGTCTTCATTTTAGATTACACACCTTTTCATTGATATATTTTTAATATTTGGTTGATGACAGTTGCAATTACTGATTTCAAGGTCAGCCGCATGGTTTAGCTTTCATTTTTTAAAAAGTAGTATGTTCCAAAGAATATCGTAAGTATCATAAATGCGATTAAGTTAAACTGCAGCCTGGATAGTAAAACAATCATCGTCAGAGCCATTAAACTTGTAGTGATACTATTTCGATTGATGATTAGCATGACTATTAAACAAATGCATACCAATATTAATCGATAATCAAGTCTGTTAACTTGAAAGTCCAAATAAATCAGAAAAAAAGTAGCTAGCAATGCGAAAAAAAGCATCACCTCTGAAATTTTCATATGAGTGCCTTCCTTTCTTGATTTGTTGTTGAATTATAAGCCGAGTAACTAGCCTATATTTAACACGTACGTTGCAAGAATAATAACATTACCTTCAAGACAACTCTTTAAAATACTTTTTACAATAATGAGGGAGATGGGTCCCATTCCTGATATGTAAATTTATTGATTCCTTCACGCATCTTTATGTAAAAAAAGTGCTATAATAACAGTTGAAGACTCAAAAAAAGTGCAGTGAGTCTCCTTCTTAACGCTTTTAGTTTGTTAATCAGCAACCAGCATTTTTCTCGGCTTTATCTTCATAGGAAAATAATGGTGTTAAGACATTTACATGAACCAATACCTCCGTTTCAAATTGCCATAAAAATGACTTTAGAAAGCCCATGTTCCTAAAGTCAGTTTAAATGATTCCTATATCGAGAGGTATGAGTAAAACCGGCAACCCCCTATGTATTCATGGACATACTCACCTTTGAAAAGATAGAATATTTATTGGAAGACTACATACTGAACGTAAAATGAAAAAAAGGAGCGGCTGTATGGATAAAGTAATCGAAGAGAAGTTGAAAAAAATAGAGGAGGAGATACTGTTAAAGAGAAAGAATCCATTATTTGATATCGGGAAAAATGGAAACGTATCCTTTACGTTGAATGGTGAAAATAACTGGGTTCGAAAAATTGATATACAAGAATATGGGAACTTATAAAATTGAAGAGGAATATGATATAGCTTTAACTGCCTACTTATCAGAATTTAAGAAGAATTTTTCTTCTTCTTTTGTGGATCTCGTGCAAATGGAGTTGTCAAAAAAAAGTACGGACAGATTGTCGTTAGGGAAAGTTTATTTGTTTCTTTCTTTGGATCAAAATAAACCACATTCCCTTCCAACAAAGAATCAGATTGCGGTCAGACTGGATATTCTTTTTATTTTGTGTGATTACCTTGATGATATTTTAGACGGAGACAGTGTGATTGCTTTGCCAAAAAATGAGTTGCTCATTAACGCTATGTCTCTACTTTTTATATGTATAGGAGAGCTTTGTGAACTCACCAAAAACTATCTCGATGCCTCTAAAATATTATATTTTCTTACAGAATCAATAAATGGAGAGCGTTTCGATTTTTATTCAACACTTTCAGAAGATTCCTCTGTAGAAGTTTATTTTTCTAAGATGTTACAGAAATCTACTCCTTTAGTTCAACTGGTCTTCTACCTTGCTTGTCCTGAGAATGAACTTATTTGGAAAGACTGTGCACAAAATCTCTCTACTGCCTTTCAACTGCAAAACGATGCGCTAGACTGTATGGACACGAGCAAGTCGGATTTGGTTTTATTCAAGGAAACGCTTCCCTTTATAAAGGCCCTTGAATACGCAACTATAGATAACAATAAAATGTTTTTCACTATTGTTGAGAATAGAATAACTGATGAGGATTCTTTAGCTTTCTTAGCATATTATATGGAAGAATGCGGTGCGGTTGAATATTGTTTAAGAGCTGCCTCGCTTTACTTTGAAGAAGCTTTTCAAATTCTAAAGAATAATTCTAACATTTCTGTAGAAGTTTTTACTTTATTAAAGAGCTATTTAAAGGAGTAACATAGATTTGAAAATAATGAAAATAGCTGGCGTTACAATGCCTTGGCTTATTATGCTGACCTATATATTTTATTACCTAACCGCAATGGAGCACACGGATCTTATTTATCTCTTTATTGGCGCCTATATTTTTTCATTAGGGAGTTTTATTTATTTAAATATACCCGACTATCCTTCCTCATCCAAGTTTTATAATTTAACTACGATTATGGCTTTGATGTTCTTGTTTATTTACTCTAACGTCCCCTGGCTTAATTTTACTGGGTTATTGCTTTTGTGTCTTTGCCCAGTTTCGCTTTATTTGTTTCTATATTCATTTATTCAATCAGAAAATAGAAAACTATTTAAAATAAGTATGTTAATTTTAACAGGTAGTTCAATTTATTCGTTTTTTTCTTTTATTCTCAAAATTTATCCGGAATTCACCTTGCTGGTACTGTTAACTATTTCAACCACTACGAGCTATATAACTATATATAAGGAACGTAAACTGTTCTTTAGTTCATTAAGCTTTAAATTTTTAAGTTTTTCTGTTCTGTTGGCCTTTATTCCATTTATTGTTAGTTATTCTTTGCCAGCGGTCTTTTCGTCTGGCGTATCAGGCGATCCGAGGACAGCTTTATTAGTTTTGGTATTTCCGACGTGCATTGCCTGTATCTTGAGTTACATGAAGACGATTTCGTTACCGGATAGCCTTATTTTGAATATGGCAATAAATATTTTAAGCTTTTGTTTTTTTATAATCATTAGTTGGTTGGAAGTTTCTTTGCAAAACAAACTGATGGTCACGCTTCTTTTTTATTTCTTTTGTTATCTCTCTCACTTTTTAATTCAATATATTCAGCACTTAAAAAAAATGAAGGCCGAAAAAAATATTGAAGAGTTGAACAATGAAAAAATAGAACTCCTAAATCAGGTTACGTATTCTAATTTTATGAATAGCGTGTCCAATTTACTGCTGAATCGATTGAAAGGTGAAACAAAAAGTTCGACAATATTAGTTATGATGCAATCGAACAATCAAAGGTTTGTACTTTGTCAGTCCGGAAGCAGAATTTCCCGAGCAATAAAAAAAGAAATCTTTTCGTCGCTCTCTTCAAAGCAAGAAGTAACTATACGTGGAAAGACTTACCATTATTTATCCGTTTCAAGATTTCATGAAAAGTTATTTGTCTTTATAGAAAAAACGGACTATTCGGTTGATTTAGATCATATAGAAGATATCCTGCATCAATACGAAGGGATTATTACGACTATCAGGAAAATGCATACTAACCAGCAAAAATATATTGATTCCTCGCTAGGAACAACCGAATTATTACAAGCAAAACTGTTCAATAATCTTGAAAAAGAAAAAACAAAATATACGCATTACTTGCACGATAGCGTCCTGCAGTCCATTATCGGATTACATACCCTTGTCTCAAACCTTCATGGAGATGATGAAATAGAATCCTTGGTACGCATAGAGTTTTCAAAATTGATTCGATCTATACGAGATGAAGTTTTTAATATTTCTCCATCTACATTATATTATTTAAGTTTTGAGGAAAATATTCAAATTCTGATAGAAGATTTCAATCACAAGTATCCTGAGATAGAGTTTTTGTTGATTTATCAGTTAAATGAGGAACTACCCAAACACTTAGTAGCTCCTGTATATAGAGTTATTAAAGAGCTCAACGAAAATATTGGGAAACACTCACAAGCTACTTTTGGAATAACCAAAATACTCAACAGAAAAAATATTCTATCCATAGTCATTGAAGATAATGGAAAAGGAATACATGATTACTTTAAAATTGAAAAAAATTTATTTAAGGGGAAAGAGCATATCGGACTTCTTTCTATAAAAAATGATTTAAAGTGGTTAAATGGATCTTTTGAGATTTTTCCAATGGAAACAGTTAACCCTGGAACCATCATAGAAATAAACATTCCTTTTGAAAAAGGTGAAGCTTTATGAGAATACTGTTAATTGACGATCATCACTTAATCGGAAGAAGTCTGGAGATAACGCTTAAAAGTTATTCTGAAATATCAGATTTTTTTTACCTATCTGATCCAGAGAAGGCTCTTGAAGTTGTAGATTCCTACGTGCCATCCATCATCTTAATGGATATTCACATGGGCGAACACAACGGACTAGAAATAGGGAGCCAGATCCTGCAAAAATACCCGGTAAAACTGGTTTTTTTGTCAGGTTTTAGCTTGATAGAATATAAGGAGAAAGCTTTTAAAATTGGTGCTCATGGCTTTTTTGATAAGCACATCGAAGCAGATGATTTGGTGGATAACCTGAAAATCATTCAATTTGAAAATAAGAAACTTTTTCCTGAATTTAAGACTAGTGGACGTATCCTTTTAACAGACAGAGAAAAAGAAATTTTACAACTGATCTCTCAAGGAGTTAAACAAACCGCGGTTGCATCTGAACTGGGAATTTCGGAGAGAACAGTTCGAAATCACATGTATTCTGTAAGTGAGAAACTACAAACGAGTACTGTTGTTGAATCAGTAATTAAAGCGATTGAATTGGGCATTATTAATGTTCGTCTACAATAATGCTAACTGATGTACGAAGTTTCAGATCACATTAAGGAATGGCCTTTATTGTCACACTTGCACCATCGAAGGAATTTGTTCCATCGTATATTTATTCAAGGCTTAGTAAACTTCCAGAAGAAAAGAAGATAGAGTGCATAGAACAGATTTCAATATTTATAACTAATGCGATTACGATTATTACTGCCCGCGCTGAACGATTATATCAAATTGAGAATAATGAAATTTTCGTCCGAAGTTAGCGCGTTGGGAGAGGTTACGATGAAGCAGAAGGAGTTACACAAGGCCGTTATCCCTCTTCATTATAGATTCTGGGAATTCATGTTAAAAAAATAAGAAGAGGCTGGGACATAACTAGCTGAAACGAATCAAAAAAAGGTTCCAACCACC
>NZ_QBLC01000004.1 GCF_003052295.1 Trichococcus paludicola | reverse complement strand
TGGTTAACGCACCGGTTTGTGGATCCGGCATTCGTGGGTTCAATTCCCATCGGTCGCCCTCTTTATTGGGCTATCGCCAAGCGGTAAGGCAACAGACTTTGACTCTGTCATTCGTTGGTTCGAATCCAGCTAGCCCAGTTTTTTCAAATATTTTCAAATAGCAACATCTCGGCGGTATAGCCAAGTGGTAAGGCACAGGTCTGCAAAACCTCTATCACCGGTTCAAATCCGGTTACCGCCTTTCCATAAGTAAGATGGAAAATTGCATTCTTCATATCATGCCGGCGTGGCGGAATTGGCAGACGCGCTGGACTCAAAATCCAGTGCCCGCAAGGGCGTGCCGGTTCGACCCCGGCCGCCGGTATCACACAAATAAGCTTACGACGATGATTTCATCGTTGTAGGTTTATTTTTTTTGTATAGCGAATCGTGTTGTGGGTTACAATACAACCAGTGAATTTGTATGCGAAAGCGGGTAGGGTGATGGGTATCGTTATCAGGAAATATAGTAACAATGAATTGGTTGCAATGACGAGTATTTGGAATCATATCGTTATCGAAGGTCAGTATTTCCAGCAAGAAAACGGCTTATCAATGAAGGAAGCGGCAGTCTTTTTCGCGGAACAGACGTTTACCGGCGTTGCGGAAGAGGATGGCGAAATAGTTGGTTTGTATATTCTTCATCCGAACAACATCGGACGTTGCGGCCACATCGCGAATGCCTCTTACGCTGTCAAGGATGACCAAAGAGGGAAGCGCATTGGCGAAAAACTTGTGGTGCATTCGTTGGAGGTGGCTAAGCAGGCAGGGTTCCGCATCATGCAGTTCAATGCTGTAGTCGCCGACAATAAGGGTGCAATCAGCCTTTACAAAAAGCTGGGTTTCAAAGAGTTGGGGACCATTCCGGGTTGCTTCAAAATGGACGATGGTACTTTTGTGGACATTATTCCGTTTTATCTGGAGTTAACCTGAGTCGGAATCGTGCAATTGGGTAGGGAAGAGCGAGACAGACTTCTGCCTGAATATAAAAACTTTCGTCGCAATCAAGATAGATTCCGACGAAAGTTTTTTTTGCATCTATTACCAGGAAAGCAAATTATTCCTTCAGATCCATTTGCCTTATGCGGCGGGATTCTTCCAATTTTATCGAATTCTTTAGTTTATAGGTGTAGTTTTTTATATATTCTTTCGAGAAGAAGCAAGCATAGAGCACATTTAGAATGAACAGTATCGATTCTTCGGTAGAGAAATTGCTGATTTTTTTGTAGAGTCCCTCCCTGGAGGATATGGTCAGAACTGTATCGATCTCCTGTCTCATATAATTGTACCCATCGCTTGTTATACCGATGAGTTTCACACCTTTTGAATTCATATCCGGTATGAATTTCATCGGTTCCCGGGAGACATCATTTCCTGAGTACGAGATGACGATGGCGGCGTCCTTGTTGGTCAGGGAATAAGCGATTATACCGATTTCGCCAGGAGGAGCCACTTCGACAATTTTTCCGATCGTGGCCATTTTTCGTCGGAAAATTTCTGCCAGCAGGTTATTCGGGCTCATTCCCAGCACAACGATTCTGTTCGCGCTGATCAGTTTCCCTACAGCCTCTTCAAGAGCAGCGGTATCGATGCGGTCTGCGGTGTCATTGATGCTTTCGATTTGGACTGTGGAGATGTTTTGAATGATTTTCTGGAAAGAATCATTTTTGTCGAATGGGATATTGGGACTGATGGCGGAATAATGCTTCTCTTCATAGCGGATTTCTTCTATCAATGTCTTGATCAGTTCTTTCCAGCCGCTGAATCCCAGTGATTTTGCAAAACGGACCAAAGTCGCTTTCGATGAAAAGGTTTGTTTGGATATATCATTCATTGAATATTCGTTAAGGTCATCTTTGTTTTGGATTAAAAATTCAGCTATTTGCGAACGGGAGTCTTTATATAATATCGTATAGTCTTCGATTTTTTGAATAAGTTTCATGGAAGGACCTCCAGTGGCATTTATTTTCTACAGTAACAGTATGCTCCAGAAAGTATTATATCAGAAAGCTTCTGCAGTTATGAAATTTTATGAAAACGTTTCGCATTATTTCGCGTATTCCTATGAAGTTGGTTGTTTCCGCGAAACGCTGTTCCGACTTGGCTTCAATGTATTGTAAGCGCTCCTCTCAAGAAGTATAGTCGATATGTAAAGCGAAAGCGCGCTATTCAAAAAAAGAGAGGGGTTTCCCAGATGAGCAAAAAGTATGAACAGTTAGCCAAAGACATCGTTGGATTGGTTGGAGGAGAGAAAAATGTCCGCAATCTGATTCATTGCCAGACCAGACTTCGTTTTGATCTTTATGAGGCATCAAAAGCAAATGTTGCGGAATTGAAAGCATTGAACGGAGTTGCGGGTGTCATCAACAGCGGAGGGCAATTTCAGGTTGTTATCGGCACGCATGTCAGCGAGGTATATGATGAAATGCAGCCATTGTTGGGTGTAATGACCGAGTCTGTCGCCGCTTCGGATAACGAAAAGAAAAATGTGGCCCTTATGGCTGTCGAATTCATTTCTTCAGCATTCACCCCAATCATCCCTGCGATAAGTGGAGCCGGTATGATCAGAGCTTTGCTTGCATTATTGGTATTATTCAAAGTTATCTCCAATGAGAGCCAAACGTATTTCGTAATCAATTTTATGGCGGATGCTGTTTTCTATTTCCTGCCGTTCCTGTTGGCTTCCACTGCGGCCAGAAAATTGAAATGCAGTCCTTATCTTGCGATGGCTTTAGCCGGTGTGCTGCTGCACCCGAATATGGCAAGATTGATCACGGAAGGGAATCCAGTGGAAATCTTTGCTATGCCGATGCGTCTGGTGAATTACGGATCCAGCGTTATTCCGATTTTGCTGATCGTGATCGTTCAATCTTATATCGAAAAATTCTTTAATCGCGTGATTCCAAATGCAGTCAAGATCGTATTTGTTCCGATGTTTACGATATTGTTGACGGGTATCGTGGCATTGGTAGCTGTCGGACCGATCGGATCATATGCTGGTGAATTTATCGCTTTAGGCTTTGAAATCATTCGGGGCGTGGCTCCTTGGGCACCTGCGGTCATTGTCGGAACACTCTTGCCGATCATGGTTATGTTCGGTATCCACACAAGCGTCGGCCCGCTGGATGTCATCCAGTTGACTTCTGTGGGATATGCAAATATTTTTGGGCCGGGTGCGATGGTTTCGAATATCGCGACAGGCGTTGCCGCACTGGTCACTAGCCGTGTCACCAAGGTTCAGTCCGAGAAGTTGCTGGGTACGTCAGCAGGGATCACTGCGTTGATGGGGATCACCGAGCCCGCGTTGTACGGTATCGCTTTGCCGAAGAAATATCCGCTGATCGCAACGATGATCGGTGGGGGCGCGGGTGGATTGTATGCTGGTTTGAGCGGCGCTTCGAGATATGCGACAGGTTCATCCGGTTTGCCGGCGATTCCTTTGTACATCGGGGAAGATATTTCCAACTTGTACAATATCCTCATTGCAATCGCAATCAGTGCAGTAACGACAGCCATCGCAACCTACCTGCTGAGTTTGAAATATGAGAAAGCGGCTGTGGTAGTTGGCGAAGCGAATGAAACCACAGCGACTCAAACGATCCAAGTTGCATCTGTCAGCATCAACAGTCCAATCAACGGAGAAATGTTGCCGCTATCCGAAGTGCAGGATGAAGCCTTTTCTGAAGGGATGTTGGGTAAAGGGGTAGCCTTTGAACCTGTTGAAGGAAAAGTCGTTGCGCCTTTCGACGGTGAAGTGGTCGGCCTTTTCCCGACGAATCATGCCATCGGTCTTCTGTCCAATGATGGCGTGGAACTGCTGATCCATGTAGGCTTGAACACCGTTGAATTGAACGGGAAATTTTTCGAAGCACATGTCAAGCAAGGGGATAAAATCAAGCAAGGTCAGACTTTGTTGACCTTCGATCTGGAAAGCATCCGCGAAGCCGGTTACGTGACCCAAACACCAGTGGTCGTAACGAATGCAGGCAACTACAGCGATGTGAAACACGATGCTCTGGGAATTAAAAATAGCAACAATGTGATGCTGACGGTTCACATTTAATCAGGAGGAATTTAAAGTATGGTATTACCAAAAGATTTTTTATGGGGCGGAGCAAGTGCCGCCAATCAGGCAGAAGGAGGCGTCCTTGAAGGCGGGAGAGGGTTATCGAACGTTGATGTTATGCCGACCGGACCAGATCGCAAGCTGATTGCGGCCGGCAAGCAAAAAATGCTGGAGTGGGATGAGGAGCATTATTATCCCGCAAAAGAGGGGATCGATATGTACCATCGCTATAAGGAAGACATCAAACTGTTCGCAGAAATGGGATTCAAAGTGTATCGGATGTCCTTGTCCTGGTCAAGGATTTTTCCGAATGGGGACGATCAGGAGCCGAATGAGGAAGGATTGCGCTTCTACGAAGAGGTTTTCAAGGAACTGCGGAAGTATGACATCGAACCTTTAGTCACGATCGCTCATTTCGATGTGCCTTTGCATCTCATCAAACAATACGGCTCATGGCGTAACCGCGAGTTGATTGATTTTTACACTAAATATGCAAGAACCGTCCTGACGCGTTACAAAGGATTGGTGAATTACTGGCTGACGATCAATGAGATCAATATTCTGCTCCACCAACCTTTCGTAGGCGGCGGCATCGTCTTTGAAGAGGGAGAGAACGAGAATCAAGTCAAATATCAGGCTGCCCATCATCAGTTGGTCGCAAGTGCAGCTGCCACAAAAATCGCGCATGAGATCGATCCGAACAACAAAGTGGGCTGCATGTTGGCAGGCGGGAACCATTATCCCTACATGTGCCGTCCGGAAGACTATAAGGAAGCGATCGACCGCGACCGCGAAGGCTACTTTTTCATCGATGTCCAAGCGCGCGGAAAATACCCGAATTATGCACTGAAAAAATTTGAGCGGGGAGGCTTGGAGATCAAGATGGAGCCAGAGGACAAAGACATCCTGGCTTCTGCGCCGGTGGATTTCGTATCTTTCTCTTACTACTCCTCGCGGACAGTCAGTGCCTATGCTGAAGATTATCAACAAACGACCGGGAACATCTTTGCGACCATCAAGAATCCGAACTTGCCTTCTTCCGAGTGGGGTTGGCAAATCGATCCGATGGGTCTGCGCAATTCATTGAACCAAATGTATGACCGCTATCAGAAGCCGCTGTTCATCGTTGAAAACGGCTTGGGTGCAATCGATGTGCCAGATGACAATGGATATGTGGATGATGAATACCGCATCGAATATCTGCGTAAGCATATAGAAGCTTTCACGGATGCCGTCGAAATCGACGGGGTCGAGTTGCTGGGCTATACGACTTGGGGCTGTGTCGACCTGGTCGCCGCCAGCACCGGTCAGATGAGCAAGCGTTACGGATTCGTATATGTGGACAGGGATGATGAAGGCAACGGTACTTTGGACCGGTCCAAGAAAAAATCATTCTACTGGTACAAAAAAGTGATCGAAACCAACGGCATGGACTTGTCCAGCGACAACCTGGAAATTCCAACGGCAGCAACAGCTCCTCTGTAGCAGATTCAGTAGCAGCGAACGGGAGTTTTCGATTTGTAATGTAAAGAAGAAGTCTGAAAGAATCCCTTTCAATGGGGATGTCTTTCAGACTTCTTTTGGCACCAACTGCATACATTTGTTGTATACTGTATGCGAGAAAGGGTGATCGAGTTATGAATATATCAGAAGCTGCAAAAATTTCCGGGCTCACAGCTGCAACACTGCGTTATTATGAAAGCGAAGGGCTGATTCCTCCCGTGACCCGAAAAAATGGTGGGGTTCGGGATTACCAAAAAGACGATCTTGGTTGGATCGATTTCATTAAATGCATGCGCAGTGCCGGGATGTCGGTCGAGTCGCTGATTGAATATACGACCTTGTTCAGAAATGGGGAGCAGTCCGATGAAGCGCGCAAAAATATTTTGATCAGGGAAAGAGATCAACTGATTGCCAAACAGAAGGAAATCAGTGAAACGATAGAGAGGCTGAACGGAAAAATCAAAAGCTTCGAAGGCAATCTGAAGGCTTCCGAAGATAGTCTCCCGCATTAAAGATATCTACAGTTTTCATAGTTGGAAAACAAAACCAATACAACAGCATGAAGCCCGTTATGATTCACAAAAGAAATTGCCATCAGTCTTGACTTAACGCTAAGGTTAAGTGTTAAAGTCAAACTATCAAAGAATCAGAGGAGGAACATAGAATGAAATCATTGACAGAAAAAGTGGTCATAATCATGGGTGCTTCTAGCGGAATTGGGGAAGCGACCACGCGGCTATTGGCCGAAAAAGGGGCAAAACTTGTCATTGCGGCACGCCGCGAAGACCGCCTGGCTGAAATCAAAAATTCATTGCCGGATGCAGAACTTGTATACAAAGCTGCGGACGTATCCAACTATGAGGATGTAAAAAAAGTGGTCGATTTGGCTGTCGAAACCTACGGCCATGTTGATGTGCTGTTCAATAATGCCGGTGTTATGCCTACCGCGCCACTGGTTGAAGGTCGCCGCGACGAATGGAAAGAAATGTTGGATATCAATATCATGGGTGTGTTGAACGGCATTTCTGCTGTACTGCCGTTGATGGCAGAGCAAAAATCCGGTCACATCATTTCGACCGATTCGGTAGCAGGACATGTCGTCTACCCTGATTCAGCGGTATACTGCGGCACAAAATTTGCTGTGCGCGCCATCATGGAAGGATTGCGTCAAGAACAACGCAAGAATAATATCAAATCGACCATCATCTCCCCTGGGGCTGTGCAAACAGAATTGTACAAAACGATCAGCGACAGCAAGATTGCCGATGAAGTGCATAAAGCACAAATTGAATGGGGTTTGACGTCCGAAGATATCGCTATGGCAGTAGTATTTGCGATCGACACACCAGATCGCATGTCCGTCAGTGAAATGATTGTCCGTCCGACAACACAATCGATTTAACAAGGAACCAGCAAGACGGTGAATAAGACAACCAAAAAAACCAAAAAATCCCTTCCGACAGCTCAACGTCGGAAGGGATTTTTTTAGGTAGTGATGAAATTATCGGAACCGGACAAGTGCCGTAAAATGGTTTAAGCCAAAGCTTCCAGCATATCCTTTACAATCAATTCAGGCGTCAGATGGAACTGCTCATAAAGCGTTTCGAGCGGAACATTGTCCGTAAATTCTTTTTTCGCGCCGAAGTTCAAAACTTTAACAGCTGAGGCCCCATAGAAGGAAGCAATCTGTTCTCCGAAGCCGCCAGCCAATGAACCGTCCTCGAGCGTGACGACCAAGTCATGGGTCGCTTCCAGTTCCTTTAGTGTATCTGCATCGACCTCGGTGATGGAGCGCGGGTTGATTACTGTGATGTCCTCACCGGTTTCAGCCTTCATTTGCTCAGCGACTTGTTCGCCGAGTGAGAGGAAAGAACCGAGCGCCAAGACCGCTATTTTCTTGCCTTGCTTGAGAATTTCGTAAGTTGGCGATTGGAAGTCGGCCAAAGCATTCTCTCTGGAGACGACCGGTCCATTCGGCAATCGTATGGCAATCGGTCCTTTTTCCTGTTTCAGAGCCCAATCCAGCATCGCAAGCAGTTCTTCCTTGCTGGTCGGCGCAAGATAGTTGAAATTAGGGATGCTCTTGATCAATGGAATATCGAACAGACCCAGATGTGTCACTGCGCCGCTGGAGATAGCTCCGCCACTGATGATCAGTACAGCCGGCAATTCGTTGATGCCCAGATCATGCGACAATTGGTCATAGGCTCGCTGCAGGAAGGTGCTCGAGTGGAAGACAACCGGTTTGACGCCTTGGGAAGCCAGTCCGGCCGCAAACGTAATCGAGTGCCCTTCGGCGATGCCGACATCGAAATAGTGTTCCGGATGTGCGGTTTTGAATGCATTCAGCCCGAACATGCCCGGGATGGCTGCATTGATGGCAGCCAGTTTCATTTCATCATCATCAACCTTTTTAATCAGATGATCCATGATGATTGAATTGTACGATTCCCCGGCAGACTTTCTCAAGCTTTCGCCTGTTTCCAGGTTGAAAGGTGAACGCCAATGGTAGTTCGTTTTTTCCTGAGTGGCTTTTTCGTAACCGTGGCCTTTTTCGGTGTGGACATGGAGCACAAGTGGATGGCCAAAGTCCTTAATTTCGCTGAAGGTTTCGATCATTTTCGCCAAATCGTTTCCTTCCTCGACGTAGCGGTATTCGAAGCCCAATGCTTTGAAAGGATTGTTGGCTGCTTCTCCATTTGTCGCACGCAGCTCAGCCAAGGAACGGTAGAGTCCGCCGAAATTCTCATCGATTGACATTTCATTGTCGTTGACAATAACGATAAGATTGGACCCCAACTCCGCAGCGTTGTTCAGACCTTCGAAGGCCAGCCCACCGCTCAGGGAACCGTCCCCGATCAAGGCAACGACATTTCCTGTTTCCTTCTTCAGATCCCTTGCTTTAGCCATACCGACAGCTAGGCTGATGGATGTGGAAGTATGCCCCACCGTGAAGAAGTCGTGTTCGCTTTCGTGCTGGGAAGTGTAGCCTGTGACGGAATGGAAGTTTTCTTTGTCGACGAAGCCGTGTTTGCGTCCGGTAAGAATTTTGTGAGGGTAGGACTGATGGGAAACATCCCAGACAATCTTATCCTTTGGCGAATCGAAAACATGATGAAAAGCGATCGTCAATTCGGCGACGCCCAGATTCGGACCGACGTGGCCGCTGACCTGGCTGACTTTGTTCAATACAAGAGACCTGATTTCTCCAGCCAATTGTTCCATCTCAACGAGGTTCAGTGTCTTCACGTCTGCGGGACTGTTCACTTTGTCGATGATTGTTGTTTGTAATGTATGCAAATCAAAATCGCTCCTTTTGGTTGTATGTGCAGTACTCAAGAATGGTCCTGCTCGTAGTATTCTATTTTCTTGTTCAGTTTTTCCAGTGTTTTTCCTAGTTCGTTGTAACGTTCTTCCATTTTTTTCTGTTCTTCTATCAGGATTTCCTTCCTGGCAACGACGGTATCCTTTCCCTGATCGAACAAAGCGGTGTATTCGATCAAGGATTCGATCGACAAACCGGCATTGCGCATGCACTTGATGAAATCGATCCAACCAAGATCGGATTCTTTATATAACCGGACGCCACCGTTGCCCCTGGTCACGGGCGGGATCAAGCCGATCCGTTCGTAATAGCGCAAGGTTACCGCTGTCAGTCCTGATTTTTCTGATGCTTCTGAAATATTCATTTTTCTCACCTCTGCTTGGCATAATTTGTTTTATAGGCAAAGCTTACAACTTAAAGTTAAGGTTAAGTCAAGTGAAATATTCAAATGGATAAAATTTCCTATTTCCTATTGACTTAAAGTCAAGGTTAAGTGGTAGAGTTGAGTCAGTTAAACGAATGAAAAAGGGGGCAATTATGATGAGTTTCAAAAAGGATTTTCTTTGGGGCGGTGCGACCGCCGCAAATCAGTGTGAAGGAGCTTTCGATGCAGGCGGGAAAGGGCCGTCCGTTGCGGATGCGATGCCGGGTGGGAAGCAACGTTTCGCCATTTTGAATTCGCAGGAATTCGACTGGACAATCGACAAGGGAAAATATGGTTATCCGAATCATGTCGGGATCGATCACTACCATCGTTTCAAGGAAGATATCGCCTTATTCGCTGAAATGGGCTTCAAAGCCTACCGCTTTTCAATCGCTTGGAGCCGGATTTTCCCGTTAGGTGATGAGGAGACACCGAATGGAAAAGGCTTGGAATTCTACGGAGAACTGATCGATGAGTGCTTGAAATTCGGGATCGAACCAGTCATTACTCTATCCCACTACGAAATGCCGCTTTATCTGGCGAAGGAATACGGTGGCTGGAAAAACCGTAAGATTGTTGGCTACTTCGAACGTTACGCTAAAGTCGTTCTGGAACGTTTTGCATCAAAAGTTAAATATTGGATGACATTCAATGAAATCAATTCGGCGTTGGAATTTCCGACATTGTCGCAAGGGCTGATCCCGAGCACGGGTTCGGATGACTTCACGAACCGTTTTCAGGCTTGGCACCATCAATTCGTCGCAAGCGCTCTTGCTGTAAAGATCGGCCATGAGCTGCGTGAAGACATCCAAATCGGCTGCATGCAGATCTATGCGCCATTCTATCCATTGAATGCGCATCCGGAAAATCAATTTTCTTCGCAATTCAAAGAGAGAGCTTTCGACTACTTCACAAGCGATGTGCAAGTAAGAGGGGCTTATCCGACTTACACGAACCGTCTGCTGCGGGAATATGATGCCGAAGCACCGGTCATGGAGGAAGGCGATCTGGACCTGATCAAAAATTATACGGTTGATTACATCGGCTTCAGTTACTACATGAGCATGGCGACTGATGAAGTCGGAGCACGGGGCGAAAGTGATGCAGCCTCAGGCAACCTGATGAACGGCGTCAGAAATCCGTTCCTGAAAGCGAGCGAATGGGGCTGGCAGATCGATCCGATGGGCTTGCGCATTTCCATGAATGATCTTTGGGATCGTTATCAAGTGCCGTTGTTCATCGTCGAAAACGGCCTTGGTGCAAAGGACGTCAAGGAAGCGGACGGTTCTGTAAAGGACGATTACCGCATCGACTATCTGAAGGAACACATCAAGGCGATGCATGAAGCCGTGCTGGATGGGGTGGACCTGATCGGCTACACACCTTGGGGCTGCATCGACCTTGTGTCCGCATCCACCGGCGAGATGAGCAAGCGCTATGGATTCATCTATGTGGACCTGGATGATGAGGGCAACGGTACATTGGAACGTTCAAAGAAAAAATCCTTCGACTGGTACAAAGAAGTGATTGCCACGAACGGGGAAAACATATTGGCGGATTAAGGGTCAGAGAATTTGATGAGATGATCCTCAGCTCCGGTCAGAGGGGTGCTCCCCGGAGTACGAAGGTAACTTTCAGAAGCACCTACGACGAGGCTCTCCCCAACGGAGATGGCAACCAGAATATTGGCTGACCTTCGGCGAAGCCACTGTTCACCGGAGCAAGTGCAACAGTAGCGTCACTGGTGCTGTTGCACCCAGAAAAGAACAAAGAAAACACGCACATCCTGTTGAGGTTGTGCGTGTTTTGGCATTCATAGAGTTTTTTAAGCGGTTTGGGTTTCCAGAGCAGCCGATTTTTCCTCTTGCTCAAAGTCTTCCTGTTGCAATGTTTTCCGTTTGACTGTGTAGAAGAGGATGATCAGCAGATTGAAGACGATCAGGATCGCCAACAGGATGAACAGATCCGTGGAGATGCTGCCGCCGATGCCGAACAGTTGGCGGTAGGCATCGATCGAATACGTCATCGGCAGGTAGGGATGGATCGCCTCGAAGAAGCTGTTGGACAGCTGGATCGGATAAGTGCCGCCGGATCCCGACAGCTGCAGGATGAGGAAAATCAGCATCAGGAAGGAGCCGACTTTATCAAACAGCAGGTTGAAAAGCATGACGATCGACACCGAAACGAGCGCAGTCAAAATGGTGATCAAAAGCATTTTTTCAATCGAGGACGGGGCCAATCCATTGACGCTCAAGAGGAGGCCGACCATGATGAGTGCTTGGCAAACGCCGACTGCCGCTAGCACAGAGATTTTGCTGGCCCACCAGCTGATGCCGTTTTTCGGATATTTCCTTGGGGTTAAGCTGTCGTACATCAGGTTCAAGCTGATTGCGCCTACGAAGAGGGCGACGGACATCATGTAGGGTGCCATCCCGGTGCCGTTGTTGACGACTGGTGCCGTTTCGATCTGGTTCGCGATTACCGGTTCAGCCATCATCGCGTAGGTGTTCTCGTTTGCATCGACTTCGTTCAGAGCGGTGCTCCCGTCGAGCAATTTAGAACCCAGTTCATCTGTGCCGCTAAGCAATGTTGTCAAACCGGCATTCAGTTGCTCTGAACCATCCGCCAATTGACCGGAGCCGTCACTTATTTTAACAGCACCAGTTGCAAGTTGGCTGATTCCGTCGGTCAGCAGGCTGCCATTTTCGACCAGCTGCATGGTTCCGTCGGCCAGTGACTGGGTTCCATCTTGGAGTTCAGTTGCGCCTGATGCAAGGGTTCCGGTCTGTTCATTTAGGGTCTGCAGGCCGGCGCTTACTTGTGCGTTACCTTCCGTAAGGCTTTGTCCGCCTACAGCCAATTGTTCGGAACCGGCTGTAAGTTGGGACAGGCCGTCAGCCAGTTTTTGGGAGCCGTTTTGTGCGCTTCCGATGGCGGTCTGCAATGATTGAGAACCGGACAAAAGAGTTTGGCTGGATTGGCCGATTTGGCCAAAGCCCGATACAAGCGTCGTCGCTCCAGCGTAGACATTTGCATAGCCGGCCGAAAGACTGCTGACGCTGGACTGGAGTGAGGCTACTTGTTGCCCGATGGCAGTGGCATCGATACCACTCAATCCGGACAGAGCACTGAGGCCGGTTGCCATTGTTTGGATCGAACCGGCTTGTTCATTTGCGACGGTCGCCAGCTGTGCAGAGACAGCTTGGCTGACGGCTGCTTCCTGTTCAGGGGTCAATTCGGTACCGCTTTGTGAGATTGCATCCATGATGGCTGCGGTATTGTTGACGGGATCCGCAGCAGCCGTGATAGTATTGAGTTCGGTTTGAAATGACGCAATCGTGGTGGATAAGCCGTCCAATTGGGATAGGGTGGTCGCCAAATCTGATGAAAGACTGGATTGCTGCAGTTGACTGTCGAGCGTTTCGATGCCGTTTTTCATTTGGTCGAGCCCGCTCTGCAATGCAGTCAGTTTTGCTTGTTGTTCCGCACTGGTGAGACTTGTGTTGAGTGCCGCTAAGCCTGCAGTCAATGATGTACTGCCTTCCGATAGTTGGCTCATGCCACTGTTCAACGTGTCCATACCTGTCGAAAGCGCGAGACTGTTCGTCGCCAAACTGGAAAGCCCGTTGCTCAACGATGCACTGCCTTCAGCTGTTGCTACTGCGCCGTCATTCAATTTACCGACGCCTGTTTGCAATGCCGGCATGGAAGCTGCCAGTTTGGCTGCACCATTGTTCAATGCAATGGCGCCGACATCCAGTTGGCCGACTCCGTTCAGATACGTTTGCAGTCCAACCGTCATCGTTTCGGCACCGTCACGGAAGCTGAGGCTGCTATCTGCAAGCGTTTCGAGATTTGTGGTTAAGCTCTCGTTGCCTTCCTTAATCTGGACAGTCCCGTCGCTGAGTTGTGCGCTTCCGGCAGCCGCTTCCGTCATCCCATCCGCGACAGTCTGCAGTTGCTCAAAGACGTTTTTTGCGTAGATGGCTGTCACCTCATCAGAGATGGTGTCGTTGATTTCGTTTGCGGCAGAAGCGGTCAGCTTGGAGGCGATGTAGCTTCTGCCCGCGCTGGTCCGGTAAGACAATTCCATCTGCTGGGGTGTTTCATCCAACAAGGTGGTCGCATTTTCTGAGAAATTCTCTGGGATGGTTAGTGCCATATAGTAGCTGCCATCCTCCAATCCAGCTTCCGCTTCTTCCTGTGAGACGAAATCGAAATCCAAAGCATCGGATTCCTGCAAACCGGTCACCAGCGAATCGCCGACAGCCAGTGTTTCTTCATTATAGGAAACGGACTTGTCCTGATTCACAACAGCGACTGGCAGTTCGGCCAGTTTACCGTAGGGGTCCCACATGGAACTGAGGAAAAGGACTGTGTAAAGGGAAGGGATCAAGCTGATCCCGAACAGGATGATCATCATTTTTTTCGTTTTGAAAATTGTTTTCCATTCTTGCTTAAACAAAATAGTGCACTTCCTTCATTTAAATTTCGGTAGACAGGATGATGGATTCCCAATCTACATTTTCGACCCTTTCCGAGCCCTCGACTAGGAGGGAATCGAGTGTGTATTGCTGCAAGCGGGTTTTGAATTGCTGTTCTGCATCGAAGAATACTTCAAGGACTTCCCTTTTTTTGTACTTGATTTTTTCCGCACGCAGGAACACCTTTTCGGCCAGATTGGTCGGCCGGACAAAGCTGTGCGTTCCTTCGATTGCTTCATAGATATGCAACATCGTGATGTCTTCAGGAGTCCGTTTCAGTCTGAATCCGCCGTCCTTGCCTGCCTCGGAATCTACCAAGCCAGAAACGACAAGGGAACGCATCACTTTCTTCAGGTAGGAATCGGAAACAGACAGGCGCTTGCTGAGGATGGTGCTTTTGATGGGACGTTGCTCGATTTGGGTCGCCAGCATGATCAATATGCAGATGGCCTGTTCCACGCCGCTTTTCATTTTCATCTTTTTCGCCTTCTTTCGTAGATATATTTTATCCATGGATGTATTTTATCTCTTAATGTTTGATTGTTCAAGTGAAAGTATTCGTTTTGAGTGCAAAAAAATAGCCGAGCAAGCCAGAAAGCGGTTTGCTCGGTCTTTTCTTTATGGATCAGAAAATTTCAATTTTACGTTTGGAAAGTACACTAGGTTCTTTTTTCGGGAGCACTAAGTTCAAGACGCCATCTGTCAGAGTAGCTGTAACATCTTCTTCGTTGATGCCTTTCAAATAAATTTCCCTGTGGACGGACCCCGAAGAACGTTCTTGGCGGATGATTTGGCCTTTTTCGTCTTTTTCGATTTTTTCCGATTTGCGCACGGCTGAAATGGAGAGAATGTCGTTGTCATAGTCCACAGTGATATCCTCTTTGCTATAGCCCGGCAGATCGGCTGTAACTTGATAGTTGTCTTCGGTTTCATGTACGTCCAATTTTATTTCCTGAAAAAAACGATTTTGGAACATCGATCCGGTATCCGACAGCAGGTCAAAGAAACTGTTGCTTTTGCGTAACTCATTTGACATTTGAAAAATCTCCTTTCTTTTGGTTGAACCTTTTGTTCACCCTCAGTATATACCTACGCAAATCAGAATTCCACCGATATGAATCCGGTTCCAAACTGCGGCAACCAAGCAAAAGCTGATTCCAAACGGATAGTATGGTAAACTGTTTGAGGAGTTTTGAATCAGTTAACGCCTTGCACCGTGTAACCGGAAGAGGCCGGAAAGGACAGTTAAATATGAAAAAAATTGAAGCGGGCAGTCTCTATCTGGAACAGCATCGGAATCTTTTCCAGTGTCCTATCTGCAAAGGGAATTTTGAGACAGTGGATGGGCATAGTGTCGTCTGTGCGAATGGCCATCGTTTTGATGTATCAAAAAAGGGTACCCTGCATCTGTTGATGAAAGGTGGCCAGAACGAATACGGCAAAGAGATGCTGTCGAGCCGGAAAAATTTGGCGGATACCGGTTTCTTTTACCCCTTATTGGATGCCGTTTATGCTCATATTGATAATCCTGAGTCGGCGACAGTTTTGGATGTCGGCTGCGGAGAAGGTTCCCATCTGCACTATTTGACCGAAAAAGGCTTAACGGGAACAAAAATCGGCTTTGATATATCGAAGGATGCGATCCATTTGGCAGCCAGCAACTTTTTCTCGGATGCGTTCTGGTGCGTGGCCGACTTGGCGCATTCACCTTTTGGAGAAAGTGCCTTTGATGTCATCTTGAACATTTTTTCACCATCCCAGTATCAGGAATTCAATCGTGTTCTGAAGCCGGGTGGGAAGGTCGTCAAAGTGGTGCCGAATGCGCAGTATTTGATCGAGTTGCGGGAGCAGTTGTATGCCCTGGATACTACAAAGAGAGAGTACGATAATCAACAAGTGGTGGACCGGTTTTATGACATCTATCCGAATGCTGTCAGCGAAGAAGTCAGCTATACCGTGGCTCTTGATGCAAAAAGCTATGGATGGCTGATGGAGATGACGCCATTATCCTGGGGTGCTTCCGAAGAATCTCTAGCAAACGCGGTGGCAAATCCGTTGAAGTCTGTCACTGTGGCAGTCACACTTTTGGTCGCAAGTAAACCAGTCTGATTTTTGCATAACTGGAATATAGCCCAAGTTTCCGGAAAATGTTGACACAGCGGTGTGATATGCTATAATACGTATATCATTTTGTAGCCATTATTATCGTTTTGTTTCACAAAATGACCTTGACCAACGTATCGCATTCGCCGTGCCAGACACCGAAACGATACGTTTTTTTGTGCGTATTTTCGCAATCTTTTTCGGAGCTCGACGAAGGCGCCGAATGGTACAAAAAAATACTGACTGTCAGGAGCAAGAAAAATGAATTTTGCCGCCTTGAAGGCTGAAATAATAGAAGAAAGCAAAAAGCTGGGTATCGATAAACTGGGTTTCACCACTGCCGAACCTTTTGAATATATGTTGGAAAGTTTGAAAGAGCAGCATGCGAAGGGCCATACTGTCGGCTTTGAACACCCGGTCCTGGATGAACGGATTTACCCGGATCGGATATTCGATAAGCCGCAAGCGATCCTTTCTCTCGCCCTGGCATACCCGAGCAAAATGACCGAAAAGTCGGAGCGCGTGCGCGGCGAACGTCGCGGCAATTTCTCGCGCGCTTCCTGGGGGACCGATTACCACGTCATTCTCCGCGACAGGATGGACCGCTTGATTGCCTTCATCCAGGAAAAAATTCCGGGTGCCCGCTTCAAGCCGATGGTGGACACCGGCGAGCTGATCGATACCGTGGTGGCGCAGCGGGCCGGGTTGGGCTTCATCGGCCGCAACGGCCTGTTGATCACGCGCGAGTTCGGGTCCTACGTCTACTTGGGGGAAATCATCACGGATATACCTTTTCCCGCGGATGAGCCGGGTGTCTTCGGCTGTGGGGAGTGCATGCGCTGTAAGGATTTCTGTCCGACCGGAGCAATCCTCGGCAACGGCCAATTGAACCCGAACGTCTGCCTTTCCTATCAAACACAGACAAAAGGGTATATGCCGGAAGAGTACCGCAAAAAGATCGGACACGTCATTTACGGATGTGATATCTGCCAGCAAGTTTGCCCGTATAACCGAGGGATGGATCATCACGTGCATCCTGAGATGGAGCCGGAACCGGAAAGCGTCACCCCTGTGCTGCAACCGATGCTGACGATATCGAACCGCGAATTCAAGGAGCAATTCGGACATCTGGCAGGCTCGTGGCGCGGCAAGAAACCGCTGCAGCGCAACGCGGTCATCGCTTTGGCGAATTACCGCGATCGAACGGCGATTCCGGAGCTGCTGCGGATGATCGAGCAGGACCCCCGGCCGGTGCTGCGCGGGACGGCTGCTTGGGCCGTCGCCGAAATTGTGCGCGAAGCCAATCCTGAATTGTTGGCTTTTTTCTCCGAACGGCTTATAATCGAAACGGACGAAGAAACCAAAGCCGAAATGGAGAAGGCTTATCTGAAAATACTTGAAATCAAGGAAACAGATTAATCTAACAGAATGAAGGAGTTTCACTTATGACCAACCATATCGTACTATTTGAACCGCAGATCCCTGCGAATACAGGCAACATCGCGCGCACTTGCGCTGCAACCAATACAACTTTGCATCTGATCGAACCGTTGGGCTTTTCGACCGACGACAAGCAACTGAAGCGTGCCGGACTCGACTACTGGCATGACGTGAATATCATCCATCATGCGGATCTGGCGGCATTCCTCGACTATCTGGGCGACCGCCAGCTCTATCTGATCACAAAGTTCGCCGACCGCATCTACAGCGAGGCCGACTTCACGAAGGATGAGGATGTCTTCTTCATTTTCGGGAAAGAGACGACAGGGCTGCCTGAAACTTTCATGCAGGAAAACGCTGGAAAATGTCTGCGCATTCCGATGAATGATGAGCATGTCCGTTCCCTTAACCTTTCGAACACTGCTTGCATGATCGTCTACGAAGCATTGCGTCAGCAAGGTTTCCCCAATTTGGAATTGACCCACACCTATGAGAACGACAAGTTGAAGGGTTGAACGAACCCGTTCTGCTTTTCTGATTGAATTGCATATCGTTCGGCCGAAGCAAAAAAGCTTCGGCCGTTCTTTTTTTATTTCCGTCGAATAGGTATAATGGATGTAACGGAAAATTGAAAAGGGGATGGAATGATGGAAAAAGCTGCATTATTGGCCTTACAGAATGGATCGGATGTTCGCGGGATTGCGATTTCGACGGAAAAACATGAAGCGACGCTGACGGCGGATAAAGTGACGCGCATCGGATATGGTTTCGTGGAGTGGCTGCAAAATGGGAAAAACATCAGCTTAAGCGGTGAAAAGAAAGTCAAAATTGCGATCGGACAGGACAGCCGTTTATCCGGAGGGGACATCAAAGCGGCACTCATGGCTGGCATGGCGCCTTATGCCATCGAACTCATCGATGTCGGCCTTTGCACTACGCCGGCGATGTTCATGTCGACGCAGTACGAAGGTTATGCGACGGATGCAGCAATCATGATCACCGCAAGCCATCTTCCTTTTGAATACAACGGACTGAAATTCTTCACCAAGACTGGTGGAGCGGAGCATGAGGATATCGAAGAAATTCTGGAATACGCCTACGAAATGCCGGAATCATTCGCGGAGAAAGAACAAGCTGCAGTAGTGACGGAGATGGACCTGCTTTCGACTTATGCAGCTGATCTCCAGGAAAAGATCCGCAAAGGGATTGCTTCAACGGAAAACCTTGAAAAGCCTTTGACCGGACGCCACATCATCGTGGATGCCGGCAACGGAGCGGGCGGATTCTTTGTGGAACAGGTGCTGCAGCCTTTGGGAGCCAACACTTCCGGCAGCCAATTCTTGGATCCGGACGGCACTTTCCCGAATCACGTCCCAAATCCGGACAACAAGGCAGCAATGAAGAGCATCCAGGATGCGGTCATCGCGAACAAGGCCGATCTTGGAATCATCTTCGACACGGATGTGGACCGTTCCGCGATCGTCGACAGCGACGGAAAAGCGTTCAACCGCAACAATCTGATTGCATTGATTTCGGCGGTGCTATTGACTGAAGACCCAGGCGCGACCATCGTCACGAATTCGGCGACTTCCGCCCACTTGGAGACGTTCCTCACGGGACTTGGCGGGGTGCAGGACCGTTATCTGACCGGTTACCGGAATGTCATCAACCGCGGCATCGAATTGAATGAGGCAGGTATCAATGCGGTCTTGGCTATCGAAACGAGCGGACATGCGGCGCTGAAGGAAAACTATTTTCTGGATGATGGTGCCTACCTGATCGCAAAACTGCTGATTGCGGATGCGCAGCTGTCAACGGAAGGCAAGCGTTTGGGGGATCTGATCGCCACGTTGGGACAACCGACGGAAACGATGGAATACCGCTTTACGATCATCGAAGAACCCATTTTTGAAGTGGGCAATGCCATCATCAAGGATTTTGCGGCTTTCATCGCTGCGACCGAGGACATGGCATTGGTTGCGGATCACCTTGAGGGCGTGCGCGTAAACCTGAGCGGACAGTATGGGGAAGGCTGGTTCATCTTGCGTTTGAGCCTACATGAGCCGTTGTTGGTATGGACCATCGAAAGTGATGCAGTCGGCAAACTGCCGGTGATCGCGAAGACTGTGCTGCCTTTTTTCAAAGGGCGTCCGGAGTTGGATACGGGGCATCTTCATTAAGAAATCTCATCAAAAAAAGACTTTGCGGCAGGCGTTTATAGGCCTATCGCAAAGTCTTTTTCGTATAACTAGGAAAGTATAGAATATTTTGAATTCAAAAGTGCGTCACCGCAGGTGTTTCACAAATTTGCAAAATGTTTTGTGCAATCAAACCTGATGGCCAGCTTCACAGGTAAGCCCTTCGGAAAGGATAGAGGAACCCCGTGTCTCTGTGAGCCAAGGATACTGTGCGACTAACCTGCTGACGCAGGAAGTCTCTCAGCATATTGCGCTCTACGATGCTCAGTTCCTTTACAAGGGCTGAACGAACCCGTTCCGCTTTTCTGTTTTTTTATTCGGTTACTTCGGGTTCTTCTTTTTCTTCGGAATCGGCAGATTCGATATGATTTTTCAGCTTCCTTGTCGTGAAGATATCGATGACGAGGATCGAGTTTTTCTCTTTTTGGATGGCCTTGAAGCGGTAGCCGTGGTATGCGACTTCTTCGCCTTCCTTGACGTCATACTTCTGGTCCAGCAGCCAGCCGCCCATCGTATCCACATTTTCGTTGTCGATGTCCAAGCCGAACAGATCGTTGACATCGTCAATCAACATGCGGGCACTGATGCGGTAATGGTTTTCGCCAAGCATGATGAATTCAGGTTGATCTTTCGTCTCGAAATCATCGCTGATATCGCCGACGATTTCTTCCACGATGTCTTCCATCGAAACGAGGCCGCTTGTGCCGCCGTATTCATCAATCAAAATGGCGACTTGGTTGTGTTCCTTCTGCATTTTGACCAAAAGTTCCTTGATCGGAATCGTTTCGATGACCGTGATGACCGGACGAACGAAATCGGTGACGGTGAATTTGCTTTCGTCCTTGTTTTGGACAGCTTCGACAAATGCAGCGAAGACTTCTTTCGTGTTGATGACGCCTACAATCGAGTCTTTATCTTCGCGCATGACGGGATAGCGGGTATATTTTTCTTGCTGGACGACATTTGCGATATCGCTAAGCGACATGTTGAAGTCCACCGCTACTATTTCCGTCCGCGGAACCATAATTTCGCGCGCCATCCGCTCATCGAAGTTGAAGACATTTTCCACGAATTGGTATTCTTCGCGGTTGATTTCGCCGCTCTTCAAACTTTGGCTCATGATCAGGCGGAGTTCTTCTTCGGATACATTGTCGTCAGATTCGCCAATCGTTTTCATCCCGATCGCTTTTGAAATGCCATTGGCGGTTTTGTTCAGCACAAAAATCAAGGGAAACATCACACGGTACCAAATATTCAAAGGTCTTGCGATGCGCAGCCCCATTTTCTCTGTGCGGCTCAAGGCTACATTTTTTGGAACGAGTTCACCGATGATGACTTGGATGGAAGTCAAAACAGCGAAGGAAACTACAAAGGACAGGATAGTCGCGATTGCATCAGGGATCGGCAGGTTGCCGAAAAGCGTATCGAACAGGCGTTTAAAGGTAGGATCCCCTAACCAACCAAGAGCAAGGGAAGTTATCGTAACCCCCAGTTGCGTCGCTGAAAGATAGCTGTCCAGTTTCACGGTCATATTTTTCAATAATTTTGCTTGCGGGTTTCCTTCTTCAACAAGGAAATCCAGCCGGGAAGGACGTATCCTAACGAGCACATATTCGGACATAACGAAAAATGAAGCGATGAAGAGGATGAGGAAAAATAATAGTAAGCCTGTTGTGATTGACATAATTGATTGCCTGCATCCGTTAAGGACAGCAGACTTCACCTCCTGTGAAATAATGATCCTGAATAGGAAATTTCTTCACGAGATCTCTGGTTTCACGCTGAAACAAATGAAAGCGACCAAAAGAATCCCTGAAAATACGCGTTTTCGAAAATTCTTTTGGTCTACAGATGATTGTCATCTGATGCGTTCTGTCCCACTGGTGCCACCTACCTTAATAATTATTTAAGCAAAATTCGGTTATTTCAAAACGATACTTATGCTAAAATTATAAATCAAAATAGAGAAATTGCAACACGAGCGCACTTCTGCGACTTAAGTCGGGTTTCTTATTTGAGCGATTCCTGTTACTATGATACGGAATCCTGTTATCGCAATGTGCTTTCATGTGAAAAGCTTATGATGTGTCTCCACTGCCACGCGCACCGCAAAGGCATTCAGCAAGCCGGGGGGATGTAGAAAATGAAGAAGGATGAAAAAATGCAAAATAAATCATTTAAGGAAATATTTAAAGCCGGGTGGGTCCGTTTCAATGAGAAACGCAAAAACCTTTGGCGCAAATATCGGATCAACAAATTTATCTTATTGTTCTTGTTGATCGGGACATTGATCAGCAGCACCTACCTTGTTTTCTTGGCAAAGACAGCCAATGTCGAAAACCTGAAGGCCGGATTGGAACAGACAACGGTCATCTATGATCGCTACGGCAATGAAGCCGGAGAACTCTATTCGCAAAAAGGAACGTTCGTGACAATCGACCAGATTTCGACGAACATTCAGACTGCGGTCGTGTCGACTGAAGACAAGCGTTTCTATAC
Source organism: Trichococcus paludicola (assembly GCF_003052295.1). Classification (GTDB taxonomy): domain Bacteria; phylum Bacillota; class Bacilli; order Lactobacillales; family Aerococcaceae; genus Trichococcus; species Trichococcus paludicola. The sequence goes on along the minus strand of NZ_QBLC01000004.1, from coordinate 276,411 downwards.
GCATACTGGAGTTGATCCGATCGGAATCGGCCGTGCCGCTGTCGGCTTCGTGCTGAATGGTGGGAATATCGTCGGTGGGGGTTCGACGCTTACCCAACAGCTGGCCAAAAATGCCTACCTGACGTTGGATCAGACTCTGATCCGGAAAGCCAAAGAACTGTTTCTGGCTTTCGAAATCGAAAGCAAATATACGAAGGACGAAATTCTTGAGATGTACCTGAACAACGCCTACTTCGGTTCCGGGGTGTGGGGTGTCGAGGATGCTTCACAGAAATACTTTGGAATATCAGCAAGCGAAGTCAGTTTAGCGCAAGCGGCTGTTCTGGCCGGAATCCTGAAGTCACCAAGCTATTACAACCCGATTGATGATTATGATGCGAGCATTGCCAGAAGGAACACGGTGCTGCAGCTTTTGGCAGATAATGCATTTGTCGATCAAGCCACCGCTGATGCGGCAATGGCTGAAGATATCAATGTGGTGGGTACCTATTATGCAAACAGTAGTTACAACTATCCCTACTATTTCGACGCGGTCATTGACGAGGCCGTCAATACTTATGGCCTGGATGAAGAGGACCTGCTGAACCGGGGCTACAAAATTTACACCGGCTTGGATCAGGATTATCAGAATCAGATGGATACCGCCTATGCGAATGCCTATCTGGCGACTGCGGAAGACGAAATTCCTTTACAAAGTGCTTCTGTAGCCTTGGAGCCGGCAACCGGGGATGTGCTTGCAGTCATCGGATCAACAGTATATCAAGGTTTCAGGAGCTATAACCGCGCAACCCAGATGCCTATGGCGCCGGGATCGACAATCAAACCATTGTCCGTCTATACGCCGGCTCTTGAGGCTGGCTATGAAGTGGATGCGGAAGTGATGGATGATGATTCCTTGACTTACGGCGATGACGATTATTCTGTTTGGAACTATGACCAGAACAGTCTGTATGACACTTTGCCGATGTACCAAGCGCTTGCTGAGAGTAAGAACACGTCTGCGGTATGGCTGTTGGATAAACTGGGCATCCAAAAAGGAATTTCCAAGTTGGAGGATTTCGGTATCCCCATCGGTGAAGCCGATGAAAATCTGGGTGCAATCGCGCTCGGGGGTATGAGCACCGGCGTCTCGCCAGTGCAGTTGGCCAGTGCCTATACGACATTCGTGAATGAAGGAGTGCGCACGGAAGCGCGCTTCATCACGAAGATTGTTGATGCGACCGGCGCTGTAATCGTGGATAATACGAATCCGGAAACGAACCGTGTCACGACCGCCGCAGTCGCGGAGGAAATGACGAGCATGCTGATGGGCGTCTACGCTGAGGGTGGTACCGGTGCATCGGCACAACCATCGAACGGCATGGTGATCGCTGGCAAAACCGGAACGACGGAGCTTGATCGGGAAACAGGTTACATCAAGTCGCAATGGATGGTGGGATATACCCCGGATTTAGTCGTCGCCACTTGGTTGGGGTATGACGAAACCAATGAAACCCACAATCTTAATAATGCCGGAAAGACGATGGCGAATTTGTACAGTGCCGAGATGGGCGCGTTGTTGTCGATCAGTCCGCAGACAGAATTTGCGGTCGCTGCTGCTGAAGAAACCTATGACAATGACATCGTTGGTGGATTCAAGACCGGTCTGGATGAGTTCATGAACGAAATGGGTTCGTTCGGTCAAAGCATCGGCGAGGGTTCGCAAAAACTGTTCGACTGGGCCAACGATGCTTTCGGTCAATAAGAAATGATTTAAGGAAAGGCAAGCTATGATGGCTTGTCTTTTTTTAGTGCTCGATTTCTACCCGGGATTCCTCACGCTCTAATAAGAACGTATTTTCGTGTTTTTTGATGGCTTTATTGTTCGGATAATGTTATAGTTTATGTAATATGCGAATGGAAGGAATGGGATAATGAGTAATATTTATGATACGGCTTATGAGTTGGAAAAAAATCTGCGTGAGGCTTCTGTTTTTACTGAGTTGTCTTCAGCTTACGCTGCAATGAGAGAAGATAAAGTGGCTTTTGAATTGTTTGAGGAGTTCCGTAATGTGCAAATCGGGTTGCAACAAAAACAAATGACAGGTGAAGCGATCACTGATGATGATGTGGCTTCTGCTCAAGCAATCGCTGAGAGAGCATCCGGCAACGAAGTTATCCAATCTTTGATGGCTAAAGAACAACAGTTGAGCCAATTGATGGAAGAAGTCAATGCCATCATCACAAAACCGTTGCAAGAATTATACGCGCCTGCACAAGATTAAACCTTAATTTTTGAAGATAAGCTGTGACCATTTCCGAAAGAATGGCCGGATGATAGATAAGGACAGGATTCAACGCATTGCCTATCAATGCCTTCCAACGTTCTTCATCCGATATTTGGAGGAAATGGCGCAGCTTTTTTTATTTTGTATATATTTTCCAAAAGGATTTTATCTTCTTTATCAGATTTAGCATAAAATGCGGAAAGAAGGACAGCTTGTGATTACATTTATCCATACAGCGGATCTCCATCTGGATAGCCCTTTTAAGGGGATAAAACAGCTGGAACCGCAACTTTTTGATGCCATTTACCAGTCCACTTTTGATTCCTTTCGGGAATTGGTGACGCAAGCCGTCGCGGCCCAAGTGGATTTTTTTCTGATCAGCGGGGATATCTACGATGAAGAGAATCAGAGCGTGAAGGCACAAGCCTTTCTGAGGGATGAACTGGGTCGGCTGGATCGGGCTGGTATCCCGGTTTATTTGTCGCATGGGAATCACGATTTTCTCGGAAGGGAAGCACTCAAACTACAGCTTCCCGAAAACGTTACAGTCTTCGAAAAAGAAGTGACGACTGAAATGTTGACCACGAAAGCAGGGGAACGGGTGGCCATCACCGGCTTCAGTTATCCTTCCAGATGGGTCGAAGAACGGATGATCGTCGATTATCCGACCCGGAATCACAGCGTGGATTACCATATTGGGATGCTGCATGGTTATCTGGAAGGGTTGAACTCTTCCGAAGGCGTCTATGCGCCGTTTTCTTTGGGTGAATTGAACGCAAAGAACTATGATTATTGGGCTTTGGGACATATCCACAAAAGACAGCAGCTGCAGACAGCTCCGCCTGTCGTCTATTGCGGCAATACGCAAGGACGCAATCCGAACGAGACCGAAGCGAAAGGCGCGTATTTGGTGACGCTCCGGAAAGGCATGGCTCCTGCATTGGTTTTTCTCCCGACAGCACCGATTGTTTGGGAAAAAGAAACATTGTCGTTGCTTGGGTGCAAAAACCTCAATGATGTTTTTTCGCGCGTCGAGGAAAGAATGGAACAGCATCGCTCTAAGAGAGAATCGAGTGTGTTGTTGTCGTTGCTGTTCACGGATATACACGAGCTTCATCCAGAGGTCATCAAAAAGATTGAGGATGAAGAGATACTGGAGGGTGTCAAACAACGGTTGGAACAGCCTTTCATCTACCTTTATCAATTGAAAATTGCGGTGGATACGGAAAAGGAACTGTTTTCTTTTGATCAGGTAATGAAGGAAAGTTTTTCGAAAAGTTGGACGGAAATCAGTGGCGATGACGTATTCTATCAACAGCTGGATAACTTTTTCCAACATCCGCTTATCCGGACGACATTCCCTGACTTAAAAAAAGATCGAAGCTTCAAAGAGGAAGTGCTGGCCGCAGCAAAGACCAGATTGGTGCAGGCGGTCGCGTTTGAGGAGGAAGACAGTGAAGATACGGAAGATTGAAATATACGGCTACGGAAAATGGGTGAACCGAACTTTTGATGATGTGCAGGATCTGCAGGTTTTCCACGGCAAAAATGAAGCCGGCAAAAGCACGCTGTCCTCCTTCATCAACAGTATCCTTTTTGGGTTTCCGAGTGCCCGCAAGAAAGATCAGAATCTGTACGTTCCGAAACAAGCACAAGCATACGGCGGCCGCTTGTTTCTGGAGGACACGCGGTTCGGAGATGTCATCGTTGAACGGGTGAAAGACCGCAATAAGGGACAAGCGCTCGTCACGCTACCGGATGGTGTCCAGCAGACGACCAAAAATCTCGGGCGATTCCTGCTGGGGATGGACAGGGAGACTTTCGAGTCCTTGTATACCTTCAAAATAGACAGCTTGCTTTCCTTGAAAAAAACCCAAAAAGAGGATCTCAATCATTATCTTTTGAGCATCGGCACCAGCGGAAGCGAACGCTTGCTTCAATTAGCCAAAGAATACCGTGACGAAGCCGCGAAACGCTTCAAACCGACTGGCAGTGTCCCACCATTGAACAAGAAGATACAGGCTGCTGAAAAACTGCAAAGGAAGCTTCAGCAAGCAAAAGCAAAAAATGCGACCTATGAAACCTCGCTGCTCGATTTATCGGACAGCCAAAAACAGCAGGCCGAATTATTATCCCGTCAACAGGAACTGGAGCAGGAACAAACCGCCATCGCAGAAAGTTTACGTTTGGCGGACAGTTATCAGGAGTGGAAACGACTGAATAGGGAAATCACGGCAGTCGACTACAGTGAAGTGCCGGAAGATGCCCGTTATCAGTGGCAGAACCAACAGGAAAAAATGGCCGGTTCGATCCAGGCACAAACGCAACTTCAGGAGCGATTGTCTCAGTTGCATAAACAGTTGGGCGAATATGACAATGTGGAATGGTACAAAGCACATCAACCGGAGTTTGCAGCTTTGCAGCATAGTGCCGCCAAAACGCACGCGGATCTGAATAAAATCACTTATCTGGAAAATGAGGTCAGAAACAACAAGGCTGATTTGGCCAAACAAAAAATGGCCTTTGGGTTGAATCTAGCCCTTTCTGCACCGGAACCGCTGAAGGAAGAAGAACGCTCTCAGCTTCAGCAGTTTGCGCAAGACATCCGACAGATCGAAGAACAGCTGTTGCGATTGGACCACAACATCGGTTTCCATGAAGAACAGCTGGAAACGCTCCAGAAAGAAGCGACGCGTCTCCAACACGAGAAGGTTGCAGATGATGCGTATGCGGCGCTGCAAAGCGATGTCCAACAGCCAAGCCAAAGAACACCTGCGCCCGCTCCAGCGAAAAGAAATCCGATTGGTGTGACGTTATTGACGATTGCAGCTGCATTTGTGGTCCTGTCTTTTGTTCTGGCGGACTTCAGGGTAATTGCTTGGATGTTGGCCGCTTTGCTTGCTGTAGGTGGTGCGCTCCTGATAGTAAGAAAGCCTCAGACATCAAAGAGCGAAGATGCATTTTCAGAAGGCTCTCCTGAAAATGCGATGGAGCAATTTCTGAAGCAGACTGCTGTCCGGGAAAGAATCCAGGCCGTAACGAGAGACCTCGAAGAGTTACAGGATAAGTTTTTTGAGCTTTTAAACAGCCGGGAAGAAACAGAAGAGCGCGGAAAGATGCTCCAAACCGAATTGACCACTTTCCTGCAGAAGAAAGGCTATCCTGCGCGCATGACGGCAAAGGAACTCTTACAGCTGGACCCTGGTGCCGTGTTGGCTGAGCGAGCCGCCCTGATCATCAAACAGGAAGACGAAATGCGCGAGCTTAATCTTGCTGTGGATAATTGGAATGAGCAGACTACGTTCATCCGCAGCCGCCTCCATTTTGAACATCTGACAGTCACCGAAATGGTCGCACGCTTCTCCGCGATACAGAATGCCGTCATTTTGGAAGAAAATATGGCTTCAAATGTTCAGGATAAAATCAATGAACTGAAGCAAGAATTGGAACAAATCCAACGCGATCTTGCCGAGTCCCATCAACAGAGACAGCGGCTATTGGATCAGGCAAATGCAAAAACGGAAGCGGAATTCTACCAGTTGTTGGCTCTGAAGGAAAAGCAGGAGCAAAACCTCAAGCGCAAAGAATTTCTGGATGAGCAGGTCAATGGGCGCGAGCAACTCTTGGATCGATACGGCGATGCCAAGAAGAGCACAGTCCTTTACGAAAAAAATGAACTGGAAATACAGCGGTTGAAGGCCGAGCTGTCAACACTGCAAAGAACGGAAGTGGAACTGAAGCATCAGCTGGAACAATTGGAAGAAGGCGGGACTTATAGCGCCTTGCTGCAGGAGTTCGCCTTGGCCGAGACCGAGCTGAGGGACCTTGCCGTCGAGTGGGCTGGCTTGGTTACAGCCGGAGAATGGATCGAAGGGGCATTAAGGTACGGGAAAGAGGATCGCTTGCCACTGATGCTTGATGATACGATAGCCTTCTTCAGTCGTTTGACAGAAGGTGCATACACCGGAATTGCGTTTCAAAAGAACGGCATGAAGGTGCAGCGTAAGGACGGAACAACCTTCTTACCAAATGAATTGTCTCAGGGAACGGTGGAACAACTGTACATTGCATTACGGCTTGCGTTTGTGAAGAACACTGCCGATATCGTCAGTATGCCAATCTTGATCGATGATGGTTTTGTGAACTTCGATGATGATAGGAAAAATATCATGTTCACATTGCTTGAAGAGCTGAGTGAAGATGTGCAGGTGCTCTTTTTCACGTTTGATGACGCTTGCGTTCAACGATTTTCACAGAAACAAGTATACATGTTAAAATAGGAGTGAAAGGGGCTGGTAGGCGTGGCCAAAAAAATATATGAACACGAAATAGATGATAATTTTGAAATTTATGTGCTGATCAAAAGTGCGGATATCCGTCTGGCAAAAAATGGCAAGAAATTCATCGCCTTTACTTTTCAGGACCGCAGCGGTCAGATCGACGGGAAGTATTGGGATGCAAAAGAGGAGGATATCCAGCAATTCCAGGCTGGCCAAGTCGTTGCGGTAACAGGCAAAAGGGAAATGTATCAGAATAATCCCCAACTGCGCATCACAAAACTAAGGCTCGCCCGCGAAGGTGAACCAAGCCGACCGGAACTCTATATGGAGCGTGCGCCCTTGAAATCTGAAGAAATGGTTGAGGAAGTCAGCCAAATCTTGTTTGAGATCACGAGCGCACCAATCAATCGGATTGTCCGCCATATACTCAAAAAATATCAACGGGAATTTTTCGAGTATCCTGCTGCAAAGCGTCACCATCATGCTATCGTAGGCGGACTGGGTTTCCATACGGTATCGATCTTGCGGATGGCGAAAACGGTCATCCAACATTATCCTACAGTCAATAAGTCGTTGCTCTACGGAGGAGTGATTCTCCACGACATCGGAAAAACGATTGAGTTGAGCGGCAGCATGTCGACAGAGTACACCTTGAAAGGGAATCTGATCGGCCACATCGTCCTGATTGACGAAGAAATCACCAAAGCTTGTCTGTCCCTGAACATCGACGAGGACAGCGAAGAAGTCATCTTGTTGAAACACATTGTTCTGGCGCATCACGGCAAACAAGAATTCGGTTCACCGGTGACGCCGCATCTTTTGGAAGCCGAAATCATCCATCACCTTGATAATTTGGATGCTTCCATCAATATGATCGACACTGCTTTATTGCGCACGACACCGGGAACGTTCAGCGAGCGTATTTTCGGGTTGGAGAACCGCAGCTTCTATAAGCCCGTTTTTACCCAACCTACTGAAGAAGGGCAATAACAAAAAACACGCAGGCTACCAGCAATCAAAAGCTGGTAGCCTGCGTGTTTTACATTGTAGAGATTAGTTTGCTGATTCAGCAGTTGCAGATTCGGATGTAGCTGATTCCGCTTCTGAACTAGCTGCTTCTGAAGTTGTTGCTTCAGATGTTGCGTCTGATGAGCTTGTTTCTTTAGCAGGCAAGAATTGATCGATTGCTGCTGCCAAATCTTCGTCCTTGATTTCAACATTTGCTGCTTGGACGATTGTGGACATGACGGAAGTCAAGTAATCGTTGTCGGCAAGTTTTTCGTCCATCATCACTGTTTCGATGTTTTCACGTTCTTCTTCCAACGTTCCTTTTTCTGTCTTCTCGATCATTTTGATGATGTGGTAGCCGTATTCGGTAGCGACTGGTGTTTGTGTCACTTCTCCGACTTCAAGCGCATAAGCAGCTTCTTCGAAGGCCGCGACCATTTCGCCTGCTCCGAACAATCCTGTTTCTCCGCCGTTTTCAGCAGTTGCTGTGTCGGTAGAGTTGGCCTTAGCCAATTCAGCGAAATCAGCACCGCCATTGATTTGGTTGATCAGATCTACAGCAGTTGCTTCATCTGCAACCAAGATATGCTGTACGTTGATTTGCGGTTGGTATGCTTCATAATAGGCCTCGACTTCTTCATCCGTGAATGTCGTTTCAGCTCTTACGGCTGCTTCAATCAGTTTGTTCAAATACAATACATCTTGGTATTCTTGTTTATTTGCGAATCCTGATTGTGACAAGATGTAGTTGAATGTTTCTTCTCCTCCGTATTGTTCGATGGTCGTCAATAGTTCAGCTTCTGTTTCAGCTTCTAATTTATTGTCTCCGATTTTATCGTTCAATACGTCTATCAAAATCAGACGTTGCAAGACGGTTTCGCCGATTGATGCTTTCATTGCGTCGTATAATTCATCTTTTGTGATATCGCCTGCTGGAGTCGTTGCGACAGTTTCGCCGGTCGAGCAGCCTGCTAATGTGATGGCCGTCAGGAAAGCAACGGACGTCAATGCTAATTTCTTTTTCATGAATGTGGCACTTCCAATCTATTTCTATTTATCTATCTCATGAATAACCATCTATAAATATATCATAAACGCCTTGATTATGGAAAATATTCCTTAAAAACGCTAGCAAACTTCTCAGAAACTTCATATCTGCCGCCCAATCCGGAATCAGACGAAAAAAGCAACATAGAACAAAAAGAGGAGCTCGCTGTCCGTGAGTATGGGACAATGTGCTCCTTTTTTGGATTGTTTTTTTAACTCGGACGGATTGAGGTTCTGGTCAGGAATTCCTGGTCATCGGGATGCCCGGAGTATCTTGCGCCGGTGTTGAGGGTCGCGATCTTGTCCATATCCACTGTGGAGAGGCTGAAATCGAAGATATCGCGGTTTTCTCGGATACGGCTCGGTGTGACAGACTTCGGAATGACGACAATGCCGCGTTCGATATGCCACCGCAAAACAATCTGGGCAGCTGTCTTGCCGTACTTCTCTGCCAGCTCCAGGAGCACCGGTTGCGTCAATAGGTCATTTTTGCCTTGCCCAAGCGGACCCCAAGCTTCATGGATGATTGCGTGTTGCGCCATGAAAGCCCGCAGTTCATCCTGCGGAAAGGCAGGGTGCGTTTCGATCTGATTGATCATTGGGATGATTTCCGTGTGCGCCATCAGATCCTCGAGGTGATGGATCTGGAAATTGGAGACACCAATGGCTTTGATTTTGCCTGCCGTGTACAATTCTTCCATCGCTTTCCAAGTCTCGATGTAGTTAGCGGAAGCCCAATGAATCAGGTAAAGATCAAGATAATCCGTGCCCAATCGGTCCAGACTGGCTTGGAAAGCCGCTTTGGTTTCCTCGTAGCCGTGGTCATAATTCCAAACTTTTGAGGTCAAGAAAAGCACTTCCCTTGGGATGCTGCTTGCTTTCAAAGCCCGGCCTAAAGTAGCCTCATTTTCGTAAATCATCGCGGTGTCGAAATGACGGTAACCCACCTCCAAAGCAACGCGGATCGCTTCCATCAATTCCTTTTCGTCCTTCATCTTGAAGACGCCCAGGCCCAGCTGCGGGATGGTTACGCCGTTGCTGAATGTGATATTATTGATTTCGTTTTCCAAATCGAACACTCCCATCTGAAATATATATGCGTGCGCATGCTTTTAGGGTAACATAGCCGAATTCAGCAAGCAAATCATCTGCACCCAGTCGCGGTGGATTGCTCAAAATGCCAATTTTTGGTATCATAAGCTGATAAAAAGAAAGGAATGGGGGATCATTGTGAAGTGTGAAATGAGTTCTGCGTTTTGCCAATGGCTGGAGATCAATAATTTTCATCTGAAAGTCGAGAGTGCCTTGGAAAAAAGTTTGCAGACGAACCATAACCTTTCTCTGAAAGAGTTCTATGTCCTATATTTCTTATCACAGGAGCCGGATCAAAAACTGAAGCTCCAGGATCTGGAGGAAAAGGTCGGCTTGAGCCAAAGCGCAGTATCGAGATTGGTCAGCAAGTTCGAGGCGAAGGGGTGCGGAGCGTTGGAACGGAATGTCTGCGAGCAGGATCGGCGCATCATCTATACGTCATTAACGAAAACTGGTGTGGCAAAACTGGATGCAGCGGCTGCAACAGTGGAACAGGTGCTCAGGGAGTCTTTCGCAGAAATGCCGATACAGAAATTTATTAAGCAGGCTGACAACAAGAACGAGTAGCGGGTTCTTGAGTGTACTCAAAAGGTTTTATACGCAGAAAAATACGACGCTCCAAATGACCGGTTGTCCGGTTTGCATTTGGAGCGTCGTATTTTTATTTCCGTTATGAAGTTGGCGCATCTGTAGGCGCATCTGTAGGTGCAGGCATTTGTGATTCCATGCTCGCAGCGACTTTTTCCATATCTTCAGTCAACACGGCGAGCTTATCGTTGATGCGGTTGATTCTGGGTTGAGCTTGCTGAGTGAATTTTTCAACAGATTTTGTCATGTCCTCAGTGACTGCTGTGACGGAAGCCAAACCTTCGTTGGTCAATGATTGGATGGCGTTGCGCAAACCTTGGAGGCTTTCGTTGAGGTCCTCGACCGCAAGCGTATTGTCCTCAAGGTAAGCTTTCGCTTTCTCGCGATTATCTTTTCCGCTGCGGGGTGTATTCAGCAATCCCAACAGACCCCCGACTACCGAACCGAATAATAATCCTTCCATAAATGAACGCATATTTATTCCTCCAGACTCTCTTTGATGGATGCAACTACTTTTGCCAATTCTTCCTGCGAATACTTTCCTTCGTGCGTCTTCCATTTCAAACCGAAGCCATCCGAATCCGAATCTTCGTAACGTGGCAAGAAGTGGATATGCGAATGGAAAACAGACTGATAGGCTATGGAACGGTTATTGTTCAGGATATTCAGTCCCAAAATGTCATCGCTGGAACGTTCGATTGCGCGCGCGATTTTAGGGATGCGCGAAAAGACTTCTTTCGCCAATTCTTCATCATATTCAAAAATATCAGCGACATGCTTCTTGGGTACCAGCAGCGTATGTCCCTTTGTCACTTGTGATAAATCCAGGAACGCAATGACAACATCATCTTCATAAACAATGCTGCTCGGGATTTCGTGGTTCGCGATTTTGCAAAAAATACAATCTGTCATGTATACCTGACCTCTTTCTGTCCATAATCTACTTTTCTCTATATCCTAACTTTATCATATTTGCGTTTTATTTGATATCCTGGGGTCGAATTGACGCTTCAGTCAGCAAGATATTTGGGATGGGGCAAGGCTGTGCTATAATATAAGGCACAAACGCATGCGAAAGGGACGGTTAAATGTCACTATTATTGGAGAATGTCACAGGCGGCTATACGCAATTGCCTGTCATAAAAAATATAAATTTTGAGGTCAAATCCGGTGAATTGACTGGATTGATCGGGTTGAACGGAGCAGGCAAGAGCACGACCATCAAACACATTATCGGTCTGATGATGCCTTTCAGCGGAAAGATTGCGATCGATGACCGGACGTTGCGCGAGGACACGGAGCGTTATCGCCAGTCCTTCGCCTTTATTCCCGAGACGCCGGTGCTCTATGAAGAGCTCACTTTAAGGGAACATTTGGAAATCACGGCGATGGCCTACGGAATCACGGAAGCAGTCGCGATGGAAAAGGCCATGCGCTACATTCGGGATTTCCGGCTGGAGGACAAGCTGGACTGGTTTCCGGCTTATTTTTCAAAAGGCATGAAACAAAAAGTGATGATCGTCTGTGCATTCATGTTGGATGTGCCGGTATATGTTATCGATGAACCATTCCTGGGTCTGGATCCGCTTGGCATCCATTCGTTCCTGGAGATGGTCAGGGAGAAAAAAGCGCAAGGTGCAGCTATTTTGATGTCCACACATGTGCTGGCTTCTGCCGAAAAAGAATGTGACAATTTCGTCCTGCTTCACCACGGTGAGGTCAAAGTGACGGGCACGATGGCAGATCTGCAGCGGGAAATGGGTATGCCGGGAGCGAGTCTCGATGAGCTTTACATCAGTTTGACGAAAGAAGTGGCGCAACCATGAATCTGGACAGTATCTGGAAAAGAAGACAGCAACTGCACTTGAAAAAATTCAGTCGCTACAGCAAATATATCTTCAATGATCATTTTGTCCTCGTGCTCCTCTTTCTGCTGGGAGCTTTGGCTTACCAATATTCCGAATTCGTGAAAACCGTGTCGCCGGACTTCCTATGGGGAAAGCTTCTGATAGTGGCTATTTTTTCCGGTAGCATCTTTATCGGGAAGCTGGCGACCTTTTTGGAGCCGGCCGATCAAGTGTTCCTTTTGGCTAAGGAAAAGGAATGGGGAAGCTATTTCGGCAAAGCTAAGAAATACAGCCTGATTCTTCCGGTGATTCTGTTGTTCTTTTTGGCAGCCGCGGCGATGCCGATGCTTTTTGCCGGGAGAACAATCGGGGCAAGTGATTTGCTGCCGATCTATGCAACCTTGATTCTGTTGAAAATTATCCATTTGGATCTGCTGGAACTCGGCCTGAAGATAGGAGACAGGAAAGTTCGCCAGAAAAATAATCTCTACTTGGCTTGCGCGGCGATTTTATCTTTCAGCGTCGCGATATTTTTTCATCCATGGGTTGCACCGATACTTGTAATTCTGTATACTATGTTTCTGCGTAAAAAAGTACAAGTGGCGTATGAGGCGCGCTATCCTCTCTATCAATGGGAGCAGATGATCGCCTCGGAGGAACAACGAAAGGCTCGCATAAATAGAGTCATCAATCTGTTTACGGATGTTCCGCAAGTGAAGAGCAAAGCAAAAAGAAGGAAATATTTCGACGGCTTGCTGCGTCGGATTGAAGGCAAAGGCAATTCCTATCAGTATTTGTACGCGCGGGCATTTTTACGCGGAACGGATTACAGCGGTTTGTTTTTCCGCTTGTCGGCCATCGGGATGTTGTTGCTTTTGTTCACGCCGTCAGCCGGCTTTTCATTAGGCCTCAGTCTGCTGTTCCTTTATTTGACGGGATTCCAGCTGTTGCCGCTGTATTTTCATTTCAATGAAAATATGCTTTACCGGCTCTATCCGACGCAGCATGCAGATAAATTTGCCGGCTTCAAGCGTTTGTTGGGTTACCTTTTGGGAGTGGAAGGATTCCTTTTTGCGGTAATCATCTTTATCAACAACAGTTGGCAAACGGGATTGGCTGCAGTGGCCTTAAACGCCGGCTTCGTCTGGACGTTCAGCCGATTTTACATGGGTGGTCGTACGGAAAAAAGAGAAGCGGCAAATTACTGATGCACGGGTTAAAATCGGTTCAGTTCCGAACCCCCATGGAATATTCTTGACTGAATATGTAAAGAAATCTAAAATGATAATGTAAGCGAGTGATGGTCGTGGCGCTCTCAGCGCAGAACAATCAGCATCGCCTAATGAACATGTAGCGTATGAACAGAAGAGCAGAATAAGATAGCTGGGGCTTTCGTCCCGGCTCCTTCTTTTCATAGGCATAGAAAAACTAGAGATTAGAGTAAGGAATGAGCTCGATGGATTATAAAATGGACTCAGGGTGGCGGCTACATCCCATCGGAGGAGACACAGGACAAGCTTATATGGGCACTAGAGCCGAGGAAAGAGTTTTTTTGAAAAGAAACTCTTCACCTTTCTTAGCTGCGCTTTCCGTTGAGGGGATCACACCGCGATTGATTTGGACCAAACGGGTCGGCAATGGGGATATCCTGACAGCTCAAGAATGGCTCAACGGCAGGGAATTGAATCCGAATGAGATGAAAGGGGAGACCGTGCGTGACATCCTGCATCGCATCCATCATTCCGAAAATCTCCTGAAGATGCTTCAGAAGGTAAAAGGGGAAATCTTCAATCCAATCAATTTCTACAACTTGTATGTTGCGGATCTGCCGGATGATCTGAAATCCAATTCGGTCCTGCAACAGGCGACTGAATATGTGAAAAACAGCATCGCCAGCATTGATGACTCGCAAAAGACGGTCTGCCACGGAGACGTGAATCGGAAAAATTTCCTGTTGGATGAGGAAGACCGCTTGTACCTGGTGGATTGGGAAATGGTCAAAATTGCCGATCCGTTCTCGGACATCAGTACCTTGTTGGTACAATATGTTCCCTATGAAGAATGGGGAGTATGGTTGGAGCAGTACGGCTTGCAGATGAATGACAATATGGAACGCCGATTGGAGTGGTACAGCATGATGGTGTGCCTCTGCATGATCAAAAAGAGTCATTCGCAGGAACGCAATGTGGAAATGAATCAACTGATTCTGTTGCTGAAACAGCTGTATCAGAATCGCCTAAACAGTTACTTATGAAATCCTCTTCGTGTTTACACGAACGGAAAGGATTTCTTTTTTCGAAAAAAAACAGATAAGACAGATAAGAAAGAGGAGAATTATGCGCGTAAGAAATAAACCTTGGGCTGCCGAAAAATTGGCTGAGAGTACCCAATATGTAGTGATGGAACTAGCGGATTGGAAAGGGAAATGGCAGGAACGCTTCGGCAACGAGCAACCGATCCACGTGGAAATTGGCTCCGGCAAGGGCCAGTTCATCGTCGAGATGGCACGCATGCATCCGGAAGTGAATTATATCGGGATCGAACGCCAGACGAGCGTGGCGGTCATGACGCTTGATAAGATGATCGAATCAGGTTTGAAAAATGTCCAGTTGCTGAATACGGACGGAGAGAATGTAGCGGATTTCTTTGCGGAAGGCGAAGTGGATCGCGTCTATCTGAACTTTTCCGATCCGTGGCCAAAGTCCAAACACGACAAACGCCGCTTGACCTACAAAAACTTCCTGCGGAACTATGAGCAAATCCTAGTATCCGGCGGGGAAATCCATTTCAAAACGGATAACCAAGGCTTATTCGAATATTCGTTGGCGAGCTTCTCGCAATACGGAATGACTTTGAAGCAAGTGTGGTTGGATCTGCACAAGAGCGATTATGAAGGAAACATCATGACGGAATACGAAGCGAAGTTCTCTTCAAGAGGAGACCGCATCTACCGTGTCGAAGCAGCATTCCCGAAAAAAACAACGGCTGATTCAGAAAAATAGAACCAAAAAAGGCGAAGGACCAAAGCAATTGCTTTGGCCCTTCGCTTTTTATGATTTTTTACAATTTATACAGATCCAAAATAGTTCCTGTATAAGCATCGGCGATGAATTCATATTGCACCAACACGCCTTCTTCTTTACGGGAGATTCCGCCGTAATATACATCCGTTTTTGAAGAATAACGACTGAGCGGGACAGGGTGCAGTTCAATCCATGAGCCCTCTATTGGAGCTTCAGCCAAGAACATCTTTTTGACGTTTTCCAAGATTTTGTCGCCGTTTATGGTCCGTTTCTGTTCATAGCAAAGGGCTGTCACGACTGAGCCAAGTACGAGTCCGGCTCCGAATAAAATACCACCCAAAATTTCTTCTTTGTGTTTTTTGCACATGCATTTTTCTAAAAAGTTCATCCTATGTTCCTCCTCAAAGTGATGCGCTTTCTTTTTTCTCCCCTCAGTATAGCAATAAAACGAAAAAATTAATAGGGAAATGTCACATGCTTCAGGCTCTTTAAAGGAAACGTTTCCTGGTCGGGGTAATGCTTCGGAACGAATGGAATCGTTGCTATGACAACGATGCTGCGCTATAATAGATAGGATAGTCAGACAATGAAGGGGGACCGGGAGCGGCATAAGGTTAAAGATGTGTCCTGCTCCATTCAAATATGGAAGATAAAACATTTGCTATGATCAAAGAATTGACGGAATTGCAAGGGACAAGCGGTAACGAACGCAATATCCGCAACTATATGCAGGAGAGAATGGCGCCACTGGTGGATCGCATCGAAACGGATGGCTTGGGCGGTATTTTCGGAATCAGGGAGCATGAAGATAAAACAGCACCGCGCATCATGGTGGCGGCGCACATGGATGAAGTGGGCTTTATGATAGCCGGCATCACGGATCGCGGGCTGTTCCGGGTCGTTCCGCTGGGAGGGTGGAATGCCTATGTCGTTTCGGCACAGCGCTATACGCTGCAGACGTCCATAGGCGATATTCCTGTGATCTCTTCTTCTGTTCCGCCGCACTTGTTGCGGGGAGCAAGTGAAGCCCCAAAAGTCAAAGTGACGGATATCCTATTCGACGCCGGTTTCGATACGAAAGAAGAGGCGCTAGCATTCGGGGTCCGTCCAGGAGATACAATCGTTCCCCAAGTCGAAACGATCTGGACCGCCAACAAGAAGAAGATCATTTCAAAAGCGTGGGACAACCGCTACGGGAACACGGTCGTTCTGGAAACGCTGGAAGCATTGAAAAATGAAAAGTTGCCGAACACACTGATCGCCGGCGCCAACGTCCAGGAAGAAGTCGGACTGCGGGGGACAAAAGGGGCCGTGCACAAGTTCAAGCCGGATCTGTTCTTCGCGGTGGACTGCTCGGCTGCGGACGATCTGACGACGACCAAGGATACGTTCGGCCATCTGGGGGAAGGTTTCCTTTTGCGGATCCAGGATCCAGGCATGATCACCTTGAAAGGGATGCGCGAATTTTTGTTGGATACGGCGGAAACGCACGATATCCCTTATCAGTATTTCGTTTCCAAAGGCGGAACGGATGCGGGTGCCGCCCATGTCATGAACGACGGGGTGCCGAGCGCAGTCATCGGCGTCTGCGCCCGCTACATCCACACGCATCAGACGATGTTCCACATCGATGATTACGCTGCGGCTAAGGAAATGGTCGCGCAAGTCATCAAAACACTGGACAAGAGCACTTATGAAACCATCTTGGACATGAACTAAGGAGGAATGGGATTATGGATAAACTGAAAGATTTGGATCAATTCAAAGAACTGCGCGATTCGGGGAAAACGGTATTCGTCTTCATGACCGGCTGGTGCCCGGATTGCCATTACATCCGCCCATTCATGCCCGAGGTGGAAAGCAAGTTCGCGGATTTTCGTTTCGTAGAAATAGACCGCGATGATTTCAGTTCGCTGGGGGAAGTTTTGCAAATTTCCGGAATCCCGAGCTTTGTCGCCTATGATAAAGGAGAACTTCTGGGACGTTTCGTTTCCCGCAACCGGAAGACGCAAAAAGAGATTGAAGCCTTTTTGGAACAATTGTGATACTATTTCGTTTGGGAAAAATAAATGAAGAAGCATAAAGGAGCAAATACAAAATGTGGTTAAGTTTTTATAATCGTGAAGCAGTCGGGGATACATTAATGTTGACGAAAGGGGATATCGCTGTCCGCCAGGAACAATCCTGCGAATCAAAAGGGAATGTGACGCGCATTTTCAACAACCGTACAAATGAAACGATGGGCTACAATCTGTTCTCGATTTCAGAGACGCTTACGTTGGATGCAAACGGACAAGTGCTGTTATCCGATGAAGAAGTGGCAAAAGTGAATGCTTTGATCCAAGCTGCGGGCTTCAATGACGCTGTCGTTGTCGATCGCTCGCCTAAATTTGTTGTGGGCTACGTCAAGGAATGCGTGCCGCATGAAGACTCCGACCATCTGTCCGTTACGCAAACGGAAGTGGACAACGGTGAAGTACTGCAGATCGTCTGTGGTGCAGCCAACATCAAAAAAGGGCAACGCGTCGTCGTAGCCAAACCGGGCGCTGTCATGCCTAGCGGTTTGATCATCTGGCCGGGTGAATTGCGCGGCGTAGCC
The DNA here is from genome assembly GCF_003052295.1 of Trichococcus paludicola. Lineage (GTDB taxonomy): Bacteria > Bacillota > Bacilli > Lactobacillales > Aerococcaceae > Trichococcus > Trichococcus paludicola. The sequence continues at coordinate 258,660 of NZ_QBLC01000004.1, read as the reverse complement.
AGCCATGGCATGATATGTTCAGCCAAAGAATTGCAACTGGAAAACGCAAGCCCTAAAAAAGGCATCCTCGTCTTGGATGACAGCTATGCAATAGGCGCAGCGTTTTCCAAATAACGCTATAGAATTTTTACTGAAAAAGAAGTACTATAATAAAGGAATTCCATTGAGACCGGGCATAGCATTGCCGGAAGCAAAATAAGAGAGGAGTTGACTGGATGAGTCGCTATGATGGACCAAGTTTTTTTCGGCATGACCATCGTTCAGGGGTGGAAGGAAGTCATCCTGCAACAAATAAGTATGATTTTCCGAATTACCTGAAAAAAGAGGACGAAGGGCATGGTATCCTGGAAGAAAAAGGCGATTCTGCACAACCGTCCTCCTATATTTCGCAAGATTTGCTGCATCCGATGGACACGGTCCCGTATATCCGCCACAACAAGGAGGCTTTTGTATCCTTCAGGGATCAAGCTGTGAAGCCTGCTGAAGATGTTTTTGCGGTCGAGAAAAAAAGACTGAAGGACGAAAAGCAGAAGGAACGCCGCACGGAATTGGGAATGCACCCTTTCGCTTCTTATAAAAGCAGAAGACCTTTCCAACTGACAGAAGTACCGGAACCTTTGAAAGGCTGGGAAAACCTGAAAGAAAAGAAAATCGATTATCGCGAGATTGCAGCATTATTGAAGAAAAACAGCTCAGAACTGCTTATTTTCGAACTTGGGTCGCCTGTTGAAGACGATGTGGCTCTGGAGGAAGACAGCGAGGAAAGAAGTGAGTTGCAACCGTTGGAAGGCAAATCCAAACGGGCAATGAACCGCTCGCTGTTGGGCATCATGGAGCAAGAACGCTCTTATGAGGTGGCCGGAAAATTCGTTCAGGAGCCTGCCGATTCTGTAAACCACTCTTATTTTTAGTCATCGCATCGTAACATTAGGCTGATTTGTGGGCTGCGGAGAATGATGCAATGAAATTATTGACATGTTTGACCTCAAATTTTAAATAATTTTAAGTATTTTCTTAATCTGTGCGTGCTATACTGGTTCCGATTCAATAAATGGACAGCAAGTCATCGGGTCCTAAACGACTGTTTTGAGACACAAACATCAGAAGGTAGCCGAAAGACTAACCTTTCTTATTCACTTGGAGGTAATTATGGAAACGGAAACGATTTATCATTTTGTCGGCATCAAAGGTTCTGGGATGAGTGCGTTGGCATTGATCCTACATGGGAAAGGCTATCGCGTCCAAGGATCGGATGTCGAAACTTATTTCTTTACACAAAAAGGTTTGGATGATGCTGGCATCACAATCATGCCATTCAGCGAAGCAAACATCGCACCGGGTTTGACTGTCATCGCAGGGAATGCTTTTCCTGACTCCCATGAGGAAATTGCGAAAGCGAAAGAACTCGGATTGACGGTCATCCGCTACCATGATTTCATAGGCGACTTGATCAAGAACTATACAAGTGTCGCCATTACCGGTTCACATGGCAAGACGAGCACGACCGGTTTGTTGTCCCATGTGTTGGACGGGATTGCGCCGACAAGCTATCTGATCGGCGATGGCACTGGTTTCGGTCGGGAAGATGCGAAGTATTTCGTATTGGAAGCTTGCGAATACAGACGTCATTTCTTGGCTTATTCACCGGACTATGCCATCATCACGAACATCGATTTCGATCACCCGGATTACTACAAAGACATCAATGATGTTTACAGCGCTTTTGATTCATTTGCTTCCCAAGTGAAAAAAGGTGTCATCGCTTGCGGCGAAGATGCTTATGTCCGTGAATTGAAAGGCAAATATCCGGTCACATTTTATGGCTTTGGTGAAGACAATGATGTTGTCGCCAAAAATGTCACGAAGGACACAACCGGCAGTCAGTTCGATGTGGAGATTAATGGCGCAATGTATGGTCATTTTGAAATCCCGTCATTCGGCACGCATAACATCCTTAACTCATTGGCTATCATCACATTCTGCTGGTTGGAAGGCTTGGATAATGACAAGGTCGCTGCGCAGCTGAAGACTTTCTCAGGCGTAAAACGTCGCTTCAGCGAGAAATACATTTCGGATATGGTCGTCATTGATGATTATGCCCATCATCCATCCGAAATCCGTGCCACCCTCGATGCGGCCAGACAGAAATACCCTACGAAAGAAATCATTGCGATTTTCCAACCGCATACCTTCACGCGTACGGTTGCTCTGCTTAGTGAGTTCGCTGAGTCGTTGGAATTGGCTGATCAGGTCTTCCTTTGCGATATTTTCGGATCTGCCCGCGAAAAGAACGGACAGGTTTCAATCGGCGATTTGGCCGATAAAATCGAAAAAGGCGCAACGGTATTGAACGTCAACAACATGTCCCCGTTGCTGCAGTTCCATGATGCAGTCGCCATTTTCATGGGTGCTGGGGATGTTCAGAAATTTGAACTGGCTTATGAAGAACTGTTGAGTCACAGCATACCGACAACAAATTAATACAGTAGAACGGTTCTGAATCCTTAGTAAAAAGTGCATCAACGGTCTCAGTACTTAGAAGGCCAAAGACCTCAAACGTCGCACTGTGACGTTTGAGTGCCTAACGCTGTTCAGGATTCATCACACACTATTAGTCCAGGGATTGCTTCCTGGGCTTTTTTGATGCAAACAAGGGAACGGCTTGGATCGCTTTTTGCATTAAATGGTTTCAAACAGCTAAACGGCTTTTATCGGAACGGCGTTTTTGATATGATAGACATATATGTGTTCAAAGAAAGGAAAAGTGAAAATGGGTCTGAAAGATATAAAGCTTGGGAAATCGATTGATGAAATTCAAGAGGGGGATTCGTTGACTGTCACAGAAATCATCGAAGACAAAGATATTTTGCTGTATCTTGGGTTGACGAATGATGGGAACCCGCTCTATATTCAACATGATTATTCGCAGACGACTCGGTTCCATAAACCGATTGTGCCAACCGTTTTGTTGGTGGGGATTTTGACGAGCAACGTTTCCAAACATTTGCCGGGTCCTGGTTCACATATTGTGGACGTTTCTTTGAATGTGATTGAACCGATATACCACAACAGCACGATCACGTTCAATTTTGAAGTGGAACGCGTGGATGAACGCCGTGAACAAGTGACGATCAGTGTGGTCGGAACGAATATGGAAAACGAACGTGTATTGGATGCTGAATTGATTGTAGAGACGCCTCGCAAGTTGATTTTTGATGAGCAAGAGAACGTGATCATGAACGAGCGAACTGAAGTCCAGGAAGCTGTCGATTCGGGAGCGGATTCCGTATCCATGACAGAAGACGATTCAGAATAAGCAGAGTTAGGATGTAACCAAATGACTGATAAAAAGAAAAAATTACTATTGGTGGATGGCAGCAGTGTGGCTTTCAGATCCTTTTTCGGATTGCCGAATCTGGATGGGTTCCGCAACAAGAACGGATTGCATACGAACGCGCTCTACGCCTTCAATAATATATTGGAACGCATCTTCCAGACAGAAGAGCCTACGCATCTGTTGGTGGCATTCGATTCAGGGAAAACGACTTTCCGTAATGCCCTTTATGATGATTACAAAGGCGGGCGTGCCAGCATGCCGTCTGAGTTGTCCGAACAATGGCCTTATTTCGGCGTATTGGTCCATGCTTTCGGAGGCAAGACCTATGAATTGGTCAATTATGAAGCCGATGACATCATCGGAACCTACTCGCGGATGGCCGATCAGGCCGGCTATGATGTCGTCATCATTTCAGGCGATAAAGATATGATCCAACTGACGACAGATAATATCCGGGTCGACATCACCGTGAAAGGCGTGTCGGAATTGAAATCCTACACCCCGGAAGTCATCCGTGAAGAATACGGCATCGAACCGAAACAGATCATCGACATGAAAGGTCTGATGGGGGACTCTTCGGATAATTATCCGGGCGTCACCAAAGTCGGCGAAAAGACTGCTTTGAAGCTCCTTATCGAATATGGCTCCATCGAAAACCTTTACGAGCATGTCGATGAACTGAAGAAAAGCAAGATGAAAGAGAATCTCATCAATGACAAAGAAAATGCATTCATGAGCAGAACGTTGGCTACGATCGATCTGGACTCGCCGGTGACATTGAAGCTCGATGACCTTGCGGTTGAAGGCAAACAGATCGACAAATTGACCGATTTCTATCGCGAAATGGATTTCAATGGCTTCTTGGACAGACTGGGTGTGGCTTCGGAAGACCGCTCGGAATCTTTTGAGGACATCCATTTCGAAGTCCTGAACGAAATCCGTCCCGAGCATTTTGCGGAGCGGATGGCACTGTATGTGGAGATGCTTGAAGACAACTACCACGATGGGAAGATCCTCGCGGTCAGCTGGGGTACGGATGAAAAGATTTATACAGCTTCATTGGAAATAGTGAAAGCAAGTCCGGCCTTCAAGGAATGGGCTGAAAATGCCGAAGCCAATAAAATCGTGTACGACGGCAAAAGGACGATGGTCATGCTGCACTATGCCGGCATCGCGCTGGCTGGCATCGATTTTGACATCCTGTTGGCTTCCTACATCCTGAATGCGAAGGACAACAGCAAAGACCTTGCCCAGGTCGCTCAGGAATATGGCTACAACGATGTCTCCTTTGATGAGGCCATTTACGGAAAAGGCGCTAAAACGGCCGTTCCCGAAGACGCCGTGCTTCACGATCATTTGGCGCGCAAAGTGAAAGCGATCCAAGCGCTGTTTGCCCAATTGAACCTGGAGCTGGAAAGCAATGTGCAAAAAGATCTGTATTACGAAATGGAACTGCCGTTGTCATTTGTATTGGCGCACATGGAAATCCAAGGGATCAAAGTGGAACCGCAGCGTCTGTTGACCATGAAAGAGGAATTTGCCGGCCGTTTGCTTGAAATCGAAAAAACCATTTATGCCGAAGCAGGGGAAGAGTTCAACATCAACTCACCGAAGCAGCTGGGCGTCATCCTGTTCGAGAAGATGGGCTTGCCCGCCATCAAAAAGACAAAAACCGGTTATTCGACAGCGGTCGATGTCTTGGAAAAACTGCAAGCGCAAGCGCCGATTGTGGAGCATATCCTGAATTATCGACAATTGGCAAAATTGCAATCGACCTATGTGGAAGGACTTCTGAAATTCATCAAACCCGAAACCGGAAAGATCCATACCCGTTATCAACAGACATTGACGCAGACGGGCCGTTTGAGTTCTGTCGATCCGAACCTGCAGAACATCCCGATCCGGATGGAGGAAGGCCGGAAAATCAGACAAGCCTTCGTTCCTCAACAAGCAGGCTGGAAGCTGTTCGCTTCCGACTACTCACAGATCGAATTGCGTGTATTGGCGCATATTTCCGGGGATGAACATCTGCAGGAAGCCTTCCTGGAAGGGCAGGATATCCATACCTCGACCGCGATGCGCGTGTTTGGTATTGAAAACCCGGAAGACGTCACCGCCAACCTGCGCCGACAAGCGAAGGCCGTCAATTTTGGGGTTGTTTACGGAATCAGCGACTATGGTTTGTCCCAAAACCTGAACATCACCCGAAAAGCCGCTCAGGAATTCATTGACCGTTATTTCGAAAAATATCCAGGCGTGAAGCAATTTATGGAGGACATCGTCAAAGAGGCGAAGGAGAACGGTTATGTCGAAACGTTATTCCACAGACGCCGCTACCTACCTGATATCCATAACCGCAACTTCAACCTGCGCTCCTTTGCGGAACGGACGGCCATCAATTCGCCGATCCAAGGCACTGCCGCCGATATCATCAAAGTGGCGATGGTCCGGATGGATAAAGTCCTTAAGGAAAAAGGCCTTCAAGCAAACATGCTGTTGCAGGTGCACGATGAATTGATCTTCGAGTGCCCGGAAGAAGAAATTCCAGTATTGGAAAAATTGGTCCCGGAAATCATGGAGCATGCCGTCTCCTTGGCTGTGCCGCTTAAAGTGGACAGTAACTTCGGAGACAGCTGGTATGAAGCGAAATAAACAAGGAACAAACCGATAAAAGAAAGGGGGTTTGCTTATGCCGGAATTGCCAGAAGTAGAAACCATCCGCAAGGGGCTCATCAACCTTGTCGGAGGAGCCGTCATTATAGATGTAGCTGTCTTTTGGGATCGGATGATCACGCCGCCTTTTTCCACGGAGCGTTTCAAGACGGTCCTGCGGGGGGAACAGATCCACACCATCGAACGCCGCGGCAAGTACCTGATCTTCTTATTGGACCACTGGGCGATGATTTCCCATCTGCGGATGGAGGGGAAGTATGAGGTCAGCGCATCCGGTGAACCGATCAAGAAGCATACCCACGTCATTTTTTATCTCGCCGATGGACGCCAATTGCGGTACCTTGATGTGCGCAAGTTCGGTAAATTCACGTTGTTGCCGATCGAAAAGCGGGATGAATATGAACCTTTCAAAAAAATGGGGCCGGAACCAACCGCGGATTTCTTCAAATTGAGTAAATTTAAAAAAGATCTTGCCAAGTCGCATCGGGCAATCAAAGCGGTCATCCTCGACCAGAACATTGTTGCCGGCGTCGGAAATATCTATGCGGATGAGTCACTTTTCCAAGCCCGGATCCATCCTATGCAATCTGCCGACACAATCGGACCGGCAGCAGCCAAAAGATTGCACGAAGCCATCATTGATGTGATCAGCAGATCAGTGGAAGCCGGAGGGTCGACAATCCGGACCTACAAAAACACGTTGGGGGAAGCCGGGAAATTCCAAGTCTCTCTTGCCGTTTACGGTCAGACCGGACAGCCTTGTCCGAACTGCGGCCATCCAATCGAAAAGATAAGGGTAGCACAGCGAGGAACGCATTATTGCCCGCATTGTCAACAACTGCCAAAGACGCGTTCGAAGACAGCAGGCATCACTGACATTGTGTACAAAGGGGCGAGGTAGAAGAACATGAGTTATATACTGGGTCTTACAGGAAGCATCGCTACAGGGAAATCGACTGTAGCGAAGCTGTTTTTGTCTGCGGGCATACCGGTTGTCGATGCGGACTTGGGAGCAAGGGCTGTCGTTCTTCCGGGTGCACCGGGATTAGCGGACATCATCGAACATTTCGGTGAAGCCTATCTGCTGCCGGATGGCACACTGGATCGCAAGCGCTTGGGAGCGCTGATCTTTTCGGACAGGGAGAAGCGTAAAGAACTGGATGCGTTACTGAAGGAGCGCATCAATGATTGGATACAGGCAGAAAAAGAGCGTTATATTTCGGAAGGGCACAATTTGATCGTGCTGGATATCCCGTTGCTGTACGAAGGCGGGTATGAGGACAGCTGCGATGCCGTGATGGTCGTCTACGTTCCGGAAGCGCTGCAATTTCAAAGGCTAATGAGCCGCAACCATTTGGATGCGGAGGAAGCCGCCCGGAGGATGCAAAGCCAGCTTTCGATCGAAAAGAAAAAAGAGCTGGCGGACTTTGTCATCGACAATTCCGGGACAATCGAAGAAACCGAAAAACAAGTCAACGAATGGCTGCACGGCCGTCTTTCAGTCTAGTGCGTTGGCGCCGGAAAGACCATCTTTTCAAGGTTTTTGAGCCCCAAGTATGTTATAATGAAGTGATAATAAAGGAAAGAAAAGGGGGAAAGCCGATGCAATGCCCAAAATGTCACTATCACGGATCGCGTGTTGTCGATAGTCGTCCGGCTGATGACGGGAAAGCCATCCGCCGCCGTCGCGAATGCGAACAATGCCATTTCCGCTTCACTACATTCGAAAGGATCGAGCAAACGCCATTGCTTGTCATCAAAAAAAATGGCGCACGCGAAGAATTCAGCCGTGAAAAGTTGTTGCGGGGATTGATCCGCTCCTGCGAAAAACGGCCGATCGCCCTCGAACAACTGGAGACTGTCGTCAATGAGGTGGAAGCCGAAATCCGAGCGCTTGGAGAAAATGAAGTATCCAGCATCGTCATCGGAGAGTTCGTCATGGATAAGCTATCCAAAATAGACGACGTCGCCTACATCCGTTTCGCAAGTGTTTACCGCCAATTTTCGGACCGGAAAACCTTCCTTGATGAATTGAAGAACATGGAGAAGAAAAAAGCCCAACAAACGGCTGCTGAATCTTCAGACATCCAACCATCCGATGCTCCTCCCCATGAGGCAGCCCCCGGAAAGGAAGACAATGAATAATGAGCTATCCATGGCAAAACATAAGCCCTAAGGATCCTTTCAGAGCAAGCCAGACAAGCTTGATTTCCGATGTGGACCGCAAAATCCTGACGCAATTGTATCAGCCCATCATCGGTCCACAAGCATTCAGTCTTTATTTGACGCTGCTTGCAGAGATTCCGCAAGAGAGCTATTGGAGCAAAGATCTGCTTCACACCGAATTATTGGCTTTATCGAATAGCGGGATCCAGGAGTTCTATCAAGCACGGGTGAAATTGGAAGGGATCGGTTTACTGAAGACATTTCTCGTAAACGAGCCAGAGAAGCAGTACCTATACGAATTGCAGCAACCGCTGTCCAGTCATGCTTTTTTTAGTGATGACCTGATGGGGTTGCTGTTGTATGAAAAAGTCGGCGAACGGAAATACCGCGACTTGCAGCAACGGTTCAGCCGACAAGTCCGCGACGTAAAAAATGCGGAAAATATCACCAAGTCCTTTTTGGATGTTTTTTCTTTCTCGGAAAGCGCCTTTACGGAGCAAGCGCGGATGAGGCAGAACGACAACTCGTTGTTGGGCGATAACTCGGCAAGCCTGCCCGTGATCGAGAATGAGGGGTTTGACTTCGCCTTTTTCCGGCAGCTGTTGAACAAACAATTCGTTAAGCGTGATTCTATCACAAAGGAATTGGAGCACACAATCACTATCCTCTACACGCTGTATGGTTGCGACGAACTGCAGATGGCTCAATTCATTCTGGAGGCCGCCGATATCGAATCGGGCAAAGTAGACGGAGAAGCGCTCAAAAAAATTGTATCCGATGCCTTTGAGCAGAGACACAGCACCCGTTTGGAAGTTAAGGATAAAGTCACCCAGAGCATCCAATTGGCTAAAGATACTGAAAAAGGCCGGGAACAAAAATTGATTCAGGCACGCTTTTCCAATGAAGAGATCTCGTTCATCAAGGCGTGCGAACAATTGACGCCGCATCAATTTTTGACGAGCATCAAAAAGCAGAAAGGCGGCATCGTGACCGCTTCGGAGACGCAACTGCTGCGTACGCTGATGGAAAAGGCTGATTTCAAACCGAGTGTGCTCAATGTATTGACGCACTATGTGTTGGTCATCCTCAACAATCCGCATCTTTCCAAGGCCTATGTGGAAGCCATCGCAAACGATTGGCTGCAGGACGGTGTCGATTCGCCCGAAAAAGCGTTGGCGAAGGCGAAGCAATTCGCCGGCGAGATGAAAGCGAAAGCGGAGAAGCGGGCAGCCAGCCGGACAACCGCAAAGAATTACGGGAAAACGGTGGCGCGCAAGAAGGAAAACTTGCCGGATTGGGCTAAAGAGGAACATAAATCGGTTGTGGAAACACCGCTGACGCCGGAAGCGCAACAAAAATTGAATGAGCGCATCAAAAAATTAAAAAGTAGCGGAAAGGCAGGGGATGAGTGATGGATCATATCGGAAGAGCATTATACAAATATATGAATAATCCCGAAATCAGCCAACGCTACAAAGGCATGATCGACACAATCATGAAGGATGCCGATGTCCAGGCCTTCTTCCAGAAACACGAAGAGCGCCTGACGCGGGAAATCGTCGAGAGAAGTTATTCCAAGTTGCACGAATATGTGCAGGAAAAAGAGAAGATCCGTGTTGGGAAAGAATCACAGAATCCCGGTTATGAGCCGAATCTTGTATTGAATGCCGGTTACATTGATGTCGTCTATACACCGACCAATGAGACGATGGCGAGGGAAAAAGAAAAGGAATTGCGGAGTCGCGTCCATTCGATGTCGATGCCGAAGGATGTCCGCACGGCGACATTGGATCGGTTTGTCCAATCAAACGAGCGGATGCCGGCCATTCTGGAATCGTTGAATTTTATTGATTCATTCAATGGGAATCCGAAAGTGCATCACCAAGCACTTTATTTCTATGGTCCATTCGGGGTAGGGAAATCCTATCTTCTGGGTGCGATTGCGCATGAATTGGCGATGGGCGGCCATCTGACGACACTGATGCATTACCCGACCTTCACGATGGAGATGAAGCAGGCGATCCAGAGCAATACGGTCAACGAAAAGATTGATGCCGTGAAGAAAGCGGAGATTCTGATGTTGGATGATATCGGAGCAGAAGCCAATTCCACCTGGATCCGCGATGAAGTGCTCGGTGTCATCCTCCAGTACCGCATGCAAGAAGACTTGCCGACATTCTTCAGTTCTAACTTTACGATGCAACAGTTGGAGGAGCATTTGCGCATGGGCAACCGGGGCGATGACGAGCCGATGAAGGCGAAACGTCTGATGGAGCGGATCCGCTTCTTATCGCGCGAGATTCCGATGACTGGGAAAAACCGCCGTTTCGAGCAATAGGCACGATTTATCTAATTTCCGAAGGGATAAGCTAACCCGTTCAGCTTTTCTTATTTTAAACTTGAAAACAACTATTTTTTGTGTTTAAATGGACTACAGATGAAACGAAAGACAAATCGATGAGAAAGACACCGATGGATGATCTGATTTTTAGCGAGGGATGGCTTGGTGAAACATCCTAATCAATCATGTATTGACCCCTTTCGAGAGATTCCCTGAAACTACAGTAGGGGGAAACGGTACGCTCGTTATCGCGTTCAAGTAAGGATGAGACAGAATCTTAAGCGGATGCCTGTCGCACTCTTTGAATTTGGGTGGAACCACGTAGACACGTCCCATTTCCGGCACAAGCTGGGAATGGGCTTTTTTTATTGCCTTTTTGTCAGTATCACTAAGGTACAGAACTTAATTAATTGGAGGAATCAGCATGTCAGAAATCAAAATCACTTTTCCTGATGGCGCCGTAAAAGTATTCGAAGCCGGCGTAACAGTGGAAGAAGTAGCAAAAAGCATCAGCAACAGCCTGGCTAAAAAGGCTTTGGCCGGAAAATTCAACGGGGAATTGGTCGACTTCACACGCCAATTGGAGACGGATGGTTCACTTGAAATCGTGACACCGGATCACGCAGACGGATTGGGTGTCCTGCGTCACTCGACTGCCCACTTGATGGCGCATGCCTTGACGCGCCTGTTCCCTGAAATCCATTTTGGTGTCGGTCCAGCAATCGAAACTGGGTTCTACTATGATACCGATATGGAAGTACAGCTTGCCGAAGAGGACTTGTCGAAAGTCGAAGCGGAAATGATGAACATTGTGAAGGCTAATTATCCGATCGTCAGACGTGAAGTCAGTCGTGCGGAAGCGTTGGAAATCTTCGCAAATGACCCATACAAAGTCGAATTGATCACAGCATTGCCTGAAGGTGATATCATCACTGTCTATACGCAAGATGACTTCACGGACCTTTGCCGAGGCGTCCACGTGCCGGCAACAGGCAAAATCCAAGTCTTCAAGTTGTTGTCGTTGGCGGGTGCCTATTGGAGAGGGAACTCGAACAACAAAATGATGCAACGTGTTTACGGAACAGCCTTCTTCGACAAGAAAGCCTTGGCTGAATTCATCAAGATGCGCGAAGAAGCAAAAGAGCGCGATCACCGCAAATTGGGCAAAGAACTGGACTTGTTCATGATTTCCCCTGAAGTCGGTTCCGGTTTGCCTTTCTGGTTGCCTAAAGGCGCTACGATCCGTCGCACGCTTGAGCGTTACATCGTCGACAAAGAAGTGAGCCTGGGGTACCAGCACGTCTACACGCCGATCATGGCGAACGTGGAATTGTACAAAACTTCCGGCCATTGGGACCACTACCATGAGGATATGTTCCCGCCGATGGATATGGGCGATGGCGAAATGTTGGTGTTGCGTCCGATGAACTGTCCGCACCACATGATGGTCTACAAGAACGACATCCACAGCTACCGCGAATTGCCGATCCGCATCGCTGAGTTGGGCATGATGCACCGTTACGAAAAGAGCGGTGCATTGTCAGGTCTGCAGCGCGTGCGTGAAATGACTCTGAATGATGCTCACGCATTTGTCCGTCCGGATCAGATCAAGGACGAGTTCAAACGTGTGTTGCAGTTGGTCATGGATGTTTATGCAGATTTCCAGATCAGCGATTACCGTTTCCGTCTGAGCTACCGCGATCCGGAAGACAAAGTGAAGTACTTTGATGACGACGCTATGTGGGACCGCGCGGAAGCGATGCTGAAAGAAGCGATGGACGAATTCGGTTTGGAATACTACGAAGCCATCGGCGAAGCTGCTTTTTACGGCCCTAAATTGGATGTGCAGTTCAAGACAGCGATGGGCTTGGAAGAAACGATGTCCACTATCCAATTGGACTTCCTGTTGCCTGAGCGCTTCGACCTGACTTATGTCGGCGAAGACGGCGAAAACAACCACCGTCCGGTCGTCATCCACCGTGGCGTCATCTCCACAATGGAGCGTTTTGTAGCGTATCTGATTGAAGAGTACAAAGGCGCATTCCCGGTATGGTTGGCTCCTGTCCAAGCAACGATCATCCCTGTCAACCTTGATCTGCATGCCGATCAAGCATTTGAACTGAAAGCCGTAATGGAACAGTTGGGTATGCGCGTCGAAGTCGATGATCGCAACGAGAAGATGGGTTACAAAATCCGTGCTTCCCAGACTCAAAAAATCCCTTACCAATTGGTCATCGGCGATCAGGAATTACTGAACGGAACCGTAACTGTCCGCCGTTATGGCTCGAAAGAAATGGTTACTTTCAGCATGGATGATTTCTTGGCTGAGGTTCAATCTGAAATCAAAAACTTCAAATAATCTTATCAAATCCACATCTTTCTGAGCAAATCATGATACAATAAGTTTCAGTGATGTAGCTTTGATTCTGTTAGCTTGATGAAGGCCCGGAACATGGCGGTTTGTGTTCCGGGCCTTCGTCTTTATATAATTCGCTTAATGGGGGATGATGAGAAGATGTTAAGAGATGAATTGATGAAAATGTTGGATGGCCGCGAAGATGACATGATTTCTCTGCGCCGTCATTTCCATGAGCATCCTGAACTGTCATTCGATGAGAAAGAAACGGCTGCGTTCATCGCCCGTTTCTATGAAGATAAACCGGTTGATGTGCAGACGAATGTCGGGAACGGCTATGGCATCGTCGTCACGATCAATGGGAAACAACCCGGCCGCACCATCGCGTTGCGGGCGGATTTCGATGCGCTCCAGATCGAGGAACAGACCGGTCTGCCGTTCGCATCCAAAAATCCAGGCGTCATGCACGCCTGCGGACATGACGGACACACCGCCTATCTGATGGTCTTGGCTGAATGCCTGATCCGTCTGCGGGACCAATGGCAAGGGACCGTAAAAATCGTGCATCAGCATGCCGAAGAGATGGCCCCCGCCGGCGCCCAGAGCATCGTGGAATCCGGCTTGCTCGACGATGTCGACGAAATCTACGGCATCCATTTCTATCCGGACTATGAAGTGGGCACCGTCTTTTACACGAGCGGCTTCGCCTACGCCGGTTGCAGTGACATCAAAGTCACGATTCAGGGGACGGGCGGGCATGGTTCGCAACCGCACCGCTCCAACGATACAATCGTGGCGGCATCGAGCTTCGTGATGAATCTGCAGACAATTGTTTCCCGGCGCATCAACCCGTATGATATGGCTGTCGTGACGATTGGCTCCTTCGAGGCGGTCGGCAGCAGCAATGTCATAAAGGACAACCTGATTCTGCGTGGAGATGCCCGTTACATGGATCTTGAAGTCGGAAAAGTCATCGAGGAGCATTTCCACCGGATCGGCCGCGGTCTTGAAGAGATGTATGACGTGAAAGTGGATATCGACTACAACTCCGATTACCCGCCTTTGTACAATCATCCGAAAGAGACTGCGAAAGCCGCTGCTGTTCTGGAAAAAAATGGTGTCGGGTCTTACTTGAAACAGGTCATCGCAACTTCTGCCAATACCGGAGCGGAGGATTTCGGACAGTATCTGCTGAAGATCCCCGGCGCTTTCTTGAATGTCGGTGCTCGCCCGGATCAGGCAGAAGTTTTCAATAATCATCACCCGAAATTTGACATCAATGAAAAAGCTCTATTGGTCGCGGCTAAAACAGTCGCTGATATCACCCTTGCGGCGTTAGCCGGGGAATGAGCGTTTAGGAGGATAAAAATGGATTTAGAAAAGATAGAAACCGCCGTCCAAATGATTTTGGAGGCGATCGGGGAAGACCCGAACCGCTCAGGGTTGCAGGATACGCCGAAGCGGGTGGCGCGCATGTATGCGGAAATTTTTTCCGGTGTCGAGAAAGACCCTGCCGATCACGCTAAAGTGGTCTTCCATGAAGATACCGACGAAATCGTATTAGTGAAGGACATTCCTTTTTATTCCACTTGCGAACATCATCTGGTTCCGTTTTTTGGTGTGGGACATATCGCTTATATGCCGAAGGATGGACAGGTGATCGGTTTGAGCAAGCTGGCGCGTATCTTGGATGAGGTCAGCAAAAAACCGCAGATCCAGGAACGGATCACGACGACGGTTGCGGATATCCTGATGGAGCATCTGCAACCGCAGGGAGTCATGGTGGTTTTGGAAGCCGAGCATATGTGCATGACGATGCGAGGCGTGAAAAAGCCGGGCAGCAAGACCGTGACATCCGCAGTCCGTGGCGCATTCAAACAATCATTCAAATCCAGAAGCGAAGTGCTGGAATTGATCAAACTGTAGACACATTGCACGCTGACGAGGAGAATGAACCTTGAAATTAATGACAAAAACAAAAGTATATGATCTGTCGCAGCGCAGCCATATCATGGGGATACTGAATGTTACGCCCGATTCGTTCTCCGATGGCGGGGAATGGAACACGGTCGAAAAAGCCGTCGCCCACGCCCTCGAAATGGTTGCGGATGGCGCCGACATCATCGACATCGGCGGGGAATCAACACGCCCGGGCCATACTCAGATTTCTGATGAAGAGGAAATCGCCCGCGTAGTGCCTATCATTGAAGCGCTCAAAAAGGCGATCGATGTGCCACTTTCGATTGATACCTACAAGTCAGCGGTCGCCCGTGCGGCTTGTGAAGCCGGCATCGACATCATCAACGACATCTGGGGCTGCAAGTACGATCCCGAAATCGCAACGGTGGCCGCGGCATTTGATGTGCCGATCATTTTGATGCATAATCGGGAAAAGTCGGATTATGCCTTTTTGATCGAAGATATGTTGGCTGATTTGGCCGAGAGCGTGCGGATCGCAGTGTCAGCAGGCGTCAAAAGGCAAAACATCATTCTGGATCCCGGTTGCGGATTCGGAAAAACCTATGAAGACAATCTGAATGTTGTCCATCATCTGAAGCGGTTTACGGAGCTAGGTTACCCAGTGCTCTTGGGAACGTCCCGGAAACGGTTCATCGGAACGGCACTTGGGGATCTCCCTTTCAAGGAGCGAGATCTGGGGACAGCCGCAACGACTGCTTTGGGCATCGTGAACGGGGCCCAGCTTTTCCGCGTGCACAATGTGAAGGCCAATGCGGAAATGGCGCGGATGATGGATATCATGTTGAAAAAAGGAGAGAGCCCAATTGGATAAAATCTATTTGAATAATCTGCAGTTCTATGCTTTTCATGGATTGAATGCGGAAGAAAAGGTGTTAGGACAACGCTTCAACGTAGATGTTGTGCTGCACACCGATACAAAAAAAGCCGGCTACAGCGACAAAATGGAGGATTCGATCCATTACGGACATGCCTACAAGGCCGTCAAAGCGGTAGTGGAGGGCGAAAACTTCAACCTGATCGAAGCTTTGGCGGAGCATATCGCCATCGCTTTGTTTGCGCGCTTCGACGGGCTGCAGTCTTGCCAAGTGAAAGTGATCAAACCGGATCCGCCGATCGTCGGCCATTATGATTCCGTTGCGGTTGAAATCTACCGCGAAAGGGAAGGGAGCTAAGCGCATGCCTGTCGTGTTCATCGCCTTAGGTACGAATCTGGAACCTCGCGCAGCCCATCTTGAAAAAGCTTTGGAGCTCTTCCGGTCCTTTCCGGATGTGGAAGTGAAACGCGTATCCTCCATTTATGAATCGAAACCCGTCGGCTACCTCGATCAACCAGATTTCCTGAACCTTGTGTTCGAAGCGGAAACGGATCTGCTGCCCGTGGACCTGCTGGACAGATGCCAAAGCATCGAAGAGGAGCTTGGCAGAGTGCGGACCATCCGCTTCGGACCGCGCACGCTGGATGTCGACATTGTTTTGTACAGAGCGGAAATTATTGAAGAAGAACGGTTAATCGTGCCGCATCCGAGGATGCAGGAGCGCGCTTTCGTGCTTTTGCCTTTGCAGGAGCTGAATCCCGAATTAATCGTTCCGAAATGGAACAAGACAGTCAATGAATTGGTGGCGGAATTGCCAGCGAATGATCTCGAAGAAATCTGGAAATACGCACCGGAATCCTGAATGTCTGAGCATATCTTGAAAAAGAATATTTTTAGAGAAATGCGCTTGACGTTTTCATTGCAACAAGGTATACTATAAAAGTTGAGAAATTAAGCAGAAGCACCCGCTTCTCGCCTAAGCGGACAATTGCGTTCCTGGGCCAGATATGTACAAGTAACTTGCAGCAATGCAAGTATTGTCGGCGGGTTATTATGACCCGCCGACTTTTTTCTGCGTTCTTTCTCTCAAATATCATGGAGGTGAACGACCATAGCAAAAGATATGATGGTTAACGACGGCATCCGTGCCCGCGAACTACGCATTATAGGTAGTGACGGCGAGCAACTAGGAGTCAAATCGAAAAGTGATGCATTGCAGATTGCAGAGGCAGCAAATTTAGATTTAGTTTTGGTATCGCCAAATGCAAACCCGCCCGTTGCCCGTATTATGGATTACGGCAAGTTCCGTTTCGATCAACAAAAACGCGAACGTGAAGCCCGTAAAAACCAAAAAGTGGTAAGCCTTAAAGAAGTGCGCTTGAGTCCTTCCATCGACGAAAATGATTTTCAAACGAAAATGCGGAATGCTCGCAAATTCTTGGAAAAAGGTGACAAAGTGAAAGCATCCATCCGATTCAAAGGACGTGCAATCACCCACAAAGAAATCGGACAAAGGGTCCTTGATCGCCTTGCATCTGAGCTTACTGACGTTTCGACGATTGAATCTCATCCTAAAATGGACGGAAGAAGCATGTTCTTGATGTTGGCACCAAAAGCCGATAAATAAATTTGTAACTTAATTTAGGAGGAAAGACAAATGCCAAAACAAAAAACTCACCGTGGTTCAGCTAAACGTTTCAAAAGAACTGGTAACGGCGGACTAAAACGTTGGAGCGCTTTTACAAGCCATAGATTCCACGGAAAAACGAAGAAACAAAGACGTCAATTGCGTCAAGCTTCAATGGTTAGCGCATCTGATATGAAACGCATCAGCCAACAATTATCACAAATGAAATAATTCTAAAACAACAATACGAGATAGAACTTTGGTTCTAATAAGGAGGAAATCACTATGCCACGTGTAAAAGGTGGGACAGTAACCCGTAAACGCCGCAAAAAGATTATTAAATTATCTAAAGGTTATTACGGTTCAAAACATACATTATTCAAAACAGCTAAAGAACAAGTAATGAAATCTTATACTTATGCTTACAGAGACCGTCGTCAAAAGAAACGTGACTTCCGTAGATTATGGGTCACTCGTATCAACGCGGCTGCTCGCATCAACGGCATGAGCTACAGCACTTTGATCCACGGATTGAAACTTGCTGGTATCGAAATGAACCGTAAAATGTTGGCTGACTTGGCTGTTACGGACGCTGCAGCTTTCACTGCAGTGGCTGAACAAGCTAAAGCTGCATTAGCTAAATAATTTTTGAATCGTTGCCTCTCCGGTCTTGTATCGGGAGTGCAGCGATTTTTTGTTTTTCTTAGAGTAAATGCTATACTGATATTATGTCGCTAAATCAATGGGGGTATTATTTTGGAAGAGAAAGAATTACAAATGTTGATCGATTTGACGGATGCAAGAGGCGTTCCGGGCAATGAAGGGGAGGTACGTGAAGTCTTCAGACGATATGCCGAACCTTTCGCCGAAAGCTTTTCGCAGGACGGATTGGGCGGTCTCTTTGCCAAACATGCCGGTAAGGAAGAGGGCCCCACCATTTTGTTGGCGGGGCATTTGGATGAAGTGGGATTCATGGTGACGACCATAACCGAGAAGGGATTCATCAAATTCCAAACTTTGGGAGGTTGGTGGAATCAGGTTATGCTGGCGCAACAAGTGGAGATCACCAACTCGAAAGGCGAGCGCCGCCACGGGGTCATCGGCTGCAAACCACCGCATGTGCTGACGCCGGAAGCCCGCAAAAAGCCATATGAAATCAAAGATATGTTCATCGACATCGGTGCTTGTTCGAAAGAGCAAGTAACGGAATGGGGCATCAAGCCCGGCGATATGATTACACCTTACATTTCCTTCAAACGCATGAACGATTCCAAATTCCTGCTAGCGAAAGCTTGGGATAACCGCATCGGACTGGCCGTTGCGCTCAAAGTGTTGGAAAATGTCGCCAAAGCCGGGCACCCGAATGTAATCTTCAGCGGTGGGAATGTCCAGGAGGAAGTGGGTCTGCGCGGAGCGAAGACGGCCACGCACATGATTCGTCCGGATATCGCATTTGCTTTGGATACTGGCACGGCAGGGGATACTCCAGGAATGACGCCTCAAGAAGCGGATTCCGAATTAGGAAAAGGGCCGCAGTTATTGATTTATGATGCGTCGATGATTCCGCATCGTGGCTTGCGCGACTTCATTGTGGGCGTTGCCGAAGAATGCGAAATTCCATTCCAGTACACAGTCATCACAGGCGGCGGTACGGATGCCGGTGCCCAACATCAGAGTTTGGATGGCATTCCCTCCTTTGCGATCACGGTGCCGGTACGTTATCTGCATTCGCACACGTCCATAATCCATGAAGATGACTATCTGAATGCGGTTAAATTGGTCACGGAATTAGTCAAACGCTTGGATGGCGAAGCGGTCAAACAGATCCGCGAAAACGTCTAAAAATGAAAACAGCATGAATATCTGTCGAAAAGTATCCACATATTTTCGTTGGTGGATAGAGTAAGATATAGATAATGAAAAAGTGGGTGTCAATAAAGCAAGAGGGGGGGATGACAGGATGGAGAAGATGAAAAGACGTATCGCGATCATTGGCGGCGGACTGAGAGGGTTGACAGCCGCTTACGAAATCGATAAAGCCATCCGGGAACAGAACCTCCCGTTTGAGTATGTCATTCTTGAGGATCGAGCCTCGGTCGGCGGCATGATCCATACGATAGATATGGATGGTTATGCGATTGATGTAGGGGCTTCGGCTTTCGATTCGAGACGCGCGGACATTTCCGGTTTTTTGCAGGAATTAGGTTTGGAAGATGAAAAACAATTCAGCCGAGGGGGGAAACTGGTGTTGTTCGATGGAAATGCGGTCATCGATGACGTTATGCCTACTTACCATGGCATGCCGCTCTTTCTGAATGACATTTGGCAGGCCAACGGATTGACTTTGGATGCAAAGCTCCGGGCGTTCATGAATAGCGTTTTTCTGTCCAAAAGCTTACATGAGAACCCAGAATATTCAACCGACAACTTTTTGGAATTCCGTTTGGGACGGGAAGTGGTCGACTATATGGCTGAACCCTACTATCCGGACAACGTCTATGGCTCCATGGAACTGATGCCAGTGAAATTATTTGATGGGAATTTGGTGACGATCTATGGGAAGGCGCACATCGGAAAAGGCAAAAAAGAGCAGCTGATGCGCTACGCGGATGGCTCCGGTCAGGAATATACCTTCAAAGGGGGGTTGTCAAGCTTAATCAAACGTCTGGCCCAACATACGGAAGGCCATCTATACGTGAATCAGAAAGTTAAATCGTTGATCAATGTGTCAGAAGACCTGCTTATGATTGAATTGAACGGTCGTGAATCCATGCGTGCTGGGAGTGTTGTCATCACAACCAACCCCCAAGAATCCCTTGGTTTTTTGGAAGGCTTCGCTAAGGAGAATGATTTCCCGAAGGCCCAAAGCACGAGTGTCGGTACCGTTTTTTTCAAAATAAATAAAAAATCAGTCAATAACCTACCGGAAGGGCAAGGGTTTGTGATTCCGCGGAAAAGTTCCTTTCATAGCACGAAGGTTGTCGTTTTGAACAACAAATGGCCACTTTTTGAACAAGCAGATTATTATTATGTGCTTGTGGAATTCGGCAGACGTCTGGAAGAAACCTTGATAGAATTAGCCGATGATCTCGTGATGGATATTATCAAAAATGAAGTGAAGGAAATTTTGGCTTTGACAGAGGAACCTTTGCAGTCCACTTTTTATCGCTGGGGACAAGCCGTGCCTCATTTCAGTTTGCAGCAAAGACAAGAGATGTTGGAAGAAGTATATCCAGTTCGGAGAGAGTATGCAAAAAGAGGTGTTTTTGTAGGGGGAAATGGAATCACTGGTTATGGTTTGGAAAATGCCGTCATTGAGGGAAAACGCTTAGCCCACGAGGCGATCCGTTACATGAAAAAACTGGAAAAGAATGACAGTCCGAATACATAATGAAACAGTCCGCAAATCTGTGTTTTTACAGATTAAGGTGGACTGTTTTTAATTTCATATAGTGTTTGTTTTTGTTTGGTGCTATAATGAACCCAACGATATTAAGCTGTTTTTTTTAGTGTCAGGACTGTTTCTTTTCGTGCCTGTGAAAGAGTTTGCCATTGAGGATGGCTAAAGGCATGCTATAATCTGAATAGGATTCTTTGATTATCAAATATTGGATTGGGGGACGTTTAATGGAATTGACTATTTTGGGCTGCATGGGTGGCTATCCCACAAAAGATGTCGGGACGACGGCGTATCTGCTGACATCCGATGATTTCAAACTATTGATCGACGTCGGCAGCAACGCTTTGCTGTCGCTGGAGCATCATCTGGACCCGTTGGATTTGGATGCGGTCATCCTGACGCACTATCACGCGGACCATATTGCGGACTTGGGTGTTCTGCAATATACTTTTCAGCTGAAAGAGCCTGCTGAAGGCAAGTCAAAAAAAATACTGCCGATATACGGTCATGCTGAATCGGAATTTTTCCGCTTGCTGGAAATGCCGGGAGTGAGTGAAGGGATTGCCTATACGCCGGAGGAAACGTTGAAATTGGGGCCATTCCGGATCCGATT
This sequence comes from Trichococcus paludicola, assembly GCF_003052295.1. Classification (GTDB taxonomy): domain Bacteria; phylum Bacillota; class Bacilli; order Lactobacillales; family Aerococcaceae; genus Trichococcus; species Trichococcus paludicola. The sequence goes on along the minus strand of NZ_QBLC01000004.1, from coordinate 237,352 downwards.
TCTGAAAACCATCCATCCGGTTGCGTGCTATGCGTTGAGGATCGAAGAGATAGCCACCGGGAAAGTCTTCGTGTTCGGTGCGGATTCAGCCTATTTGGCGGCATTTGTGCCTTTTGTGAAGGCTGCTGACCTATTCTTGGCTGATGCAAACCTGTTCAACGGCAATGAGCGGCACCATGCGCATATGACTGCAGGCGAAGTCGGAGCGATAGCTGAAGAAGCGGCAGTCAAACAGCTGATTCTGACGCATTTGCCTCAAAAAGGCGCGCTATCCGTGCTGCTGGATCAAGCGAAGGAAGCAGCACCTTCCGTATCCGTCACGCTTGCCAAAAAGGACCGGATCATCACAATCTAATCGCGTCCAGCAACCAGAACAACAAATTGAATGAAGAATGGGAGAGGTATAAACATATGTATTTTGTGGATAATCAAGGACAGTTGGACCCTAGCGTAAATATTGCGTTGGAGACATTTTTATTGAAAGAAAAAATCTTGGATGAACCGATCCTGTTGTTCTATATCAATGAGCCGTCGATCATCATCGGACGCAACCAGAATACGATTGAAGAAATCAATGCGGACTATGTCGAAGCGAATAAGATACACATTGTCCGCCGTATGTCCGGGGGCGGCGCAGTGTACCACGATTTGGGGAACTTCTCTTTCTGCTTCATCACCAAGGATGATGGTGATTCATTCCGCGATTTCGGGAAATTCACAAAGCCAGTCATTTCCTTTTTGCACAGCGTAGGCGTCAAAGAAGCTGAGCTAAAAGGAAGAAACGATTTGGTGATCGGGGAGAAAAAATTCTCGGGGAACGCCATGTATGCGACAAACGGAAGGATGACCGCCCATGGAACGATCCTATTCGACTCCGATCTGGATGCCGTAACCGGCGCGTTGAAACCACGCAAAGAGAAAATCGAATCGAAAGGCATCAAGTCGATCCGCAGCCGCGTGACCAACATCAAACCTTTTGTTGATGAGGCTTATCAAAACCTGACTACGGAAGAATTCCGTGATTTGATGTTGTTGTCGATTTTTGATGTCGAAACGCGTGAGGAAGTAAAAGAGTACCATTTAACCGAGGAAGATTGGAAACGCGTATATGAAATCCGCGAAGAGTACTTCGGCAACTGGGATTGGAATTATGGTAAATCACCTAAATTCGAAATCCAAAAACATCATCGTTTTCCGATCGGATCCATTGAAGTCCGCATGAACGTTGAAGATGGGCATATCCAACAGCTGAAAGTTTTCGGGGATTTCTTTGGCTTGGGGGAAATCAAGGATGTTGAAGATGCTTTCATAGGCGTCAAATATGCCAAAGAGGATATGCTGGCTAAATTGAATGAACTTGACATCAAAAAATACTTCGGTAATGTGACCGCAGAGGAATTGCTTGAAGAATTGTACTGATAATGAAAGAGAAGCCCCGCAATTAGCGGAGCTTCTCTTTTGCATCTATAGGGCTGAACAAACTCGTTCAGCATTTCTGTTCTATCTGTGGAGGCCGATTGCTGTTTCCATGCGTTTCAAAGTTTCGGAGGCAATTGCATTCGCTTGTTTCGCGCCTGCATCCAAAATGTCATCCAATTCTTTGGAACTCAACAATTCATAATAACGATTCTGCATAGGTTCCAATTCAGCGATGATGGCATCCGCTAATTTTTCTTTGAAATTGCCGTAGCCGGAGCCGGCGAATTCATTTACCAATTGATCAATCGGTTGATCGGTAAAGGCCGAGAAAATAGTCAACAAGTTCGAAATACCCGGCTTGTTTTCCTTATCGTATTCAATGATGCCGCTTGAGTCGGTGACGGCACTCTTAATTTTTTTGCGGATGACTTTTGGTTCATCCAGCAAAGAAATGTACCCTTTGGTGTTCTTGTCGGATTTGCTCATTTTGCTGGTAGGGTCCTGGATGCTCATGATTCGGCCGCCGTCTTCGGGAATCATAGGTTCCGGCATGGAGAGGATTTTTTTGCCTTTTCCATACTTGTTGTTGAAACGCTGCACAAAATCCCTTGTCAATTCCATGTGCTGTTTCTGATCTTCGCCGACAGGGACAAAATCCGTATTGTAGAGGACGATATCCGCTACCATCAAAGGCGGGTAGGTCAGTAATCCGGCCGAAACTGTCTCTTGTTTGGAGGATTTATCTTTGAATTGGGTCATTCTCTCCAATTCGCCCAGGTAAGTGTTACATTGGACGATCCACGCAGCTTGAGCATGAGCAGGGACTTCCGATTGGATGAAGATGGTCGATTTGTTCGGATCGATTCCAAGCGCCAAATAAAGAGCCGCCAATCCACGTGTCCGTTCGGTCAAAGTGGCTGGATCTTGCGGAACGGTGATTGCATGTTGGTTTACGATGCAGTAGGTGCAGTCATACTCTTCTTGCCGCTGCACGAATTGTTTCATAGCTCCGATATAGTTCCCGATTGTCGGGATACCGCTGGGCTGAACGCCGGAAAATATTTTCTTTTTCATAAAAAGCCTCCTAGGTTAAATACGTCATTATTTATTATAACGCAAATTGAGCTTGTATTCACGATTTAAATCGAATGCATAAAGTTGGATGATTGTGGATGGAATGGAAGCGTTTTTAAAATTTAGACTGAATTCGGAAAAAAATAATTATCAAACGATATTTATTATAAATTGTAAAATTTCAGAATTGAGATATGTTGACTGGAAACGCCTTTAAATAAGGTTTTCACAAACTTTTTACTGACTATTGAAAAGTGTAATTGTGTCGTAAATGTGACGGAAGTGTGTAGAACCCCCAAAAAAAGGATAGCTATTGTGCGTGGCTTGGTTTATAATAATAGTTGTAAGTGGTTCACAAATAAAGCTTACGAATAAAGGAGAGATCAGAGATGGTAACATTATATACTTCCCCAAGTTGTACTTCATGTCGCAAGGCACGTGCATGGCTAGAAGACAATAACATCCCTTACACTGAAAGGAATATATTCTCCGAACCTTTGACAGAAATTGAAATCAAAAGTATCCTGAAAATGACTGAAGAAGGCACCGAAGAAATTATTTCCACTCGATCCAAAGCATTCCAAGAACTGAACATCGACTTAGATGAATTACCTTTAAATACATTATTCACTTTGATCGAGGATAATCCCGGCCTGTTGCGTCGTCCGATCATTTTGGATGAGAAGCGTTTGCAAGTGGGATACAACGAAGATGAAATCCGTCGTTTCTTGCCGAGGGAAGTCCGCGCGTTGGAATTACAAAAAGCGCAAAGATTGGCAAACTTCTAGTCAACCGCAACTAAACAGGAATCAACAGACAAGTGCACCGGACAGACGGCTGTACTTGTCTTTTTTGACCGCTGAACTTCGATATTTTACAACGACAGAAACACTTAGATGAGAAAACAAATGAGAAGTTAAAAGATTTTGTGCTTTTGGCTTTACATTTTTGCGATTTGATTTACAATGGGTATAAGAAAAATAGGGAAAGAAAAGTGGGGTGAAGCATGATGGAAATGGAAAACATCAACGAAAACACAATTCGCGTTTTGATTGAGAATTCTGATTTAGAGGAAAGAGGCATCACCTTTCTGGATTTATTAGGAAATCAAAAGCAAATCGAGAGCTTTTTCTACAGCATCCTCGAGGAGGTCGATGTTGATAATCAATTTCATGAATCAGATGCAATTACTTTCCAAGTGCTGCCTAATGGGAATGGTTTAGAGTTATTCATCAGTAAAGGGATGAACAATGAAGACGACTTCGACATGGCGAATGGCTCCAATCAATTGGAGCATGTAGTGGATTACATCAAAAAACAGACAAAGAGTTTCAACGCACGTGATAAAACGGATGCTGAATCTGAAGAAGATGATATGGCACCTTTGGAAGTCGTATTTAAATTCCAGAGTTTTGATGACTTCTTGGAGCTGGCGAAACGGATGTTTTTGGAGAGCGGCGTATCTTCGCTTTACTATTATGATAATCAATACTATTTGACGGTTGTCTACTTCATAGATGAGATGACGGAAACGAATATCGACAATGAAATTTTGAAGGCCTTGGAATTTGCGGAGGAATCTGATATTGCTGTTGAGATATTGGGCGAATACGGTAAGTTGGTCATCCAAGACAACGCATTGGAATCAGCCAGACACTACTTTAAATAACTAATCTGATCCGACCCCGAAAAGGGTCGGATTTTTTTATACTTCAACGAGGTTGACTAATTTAATTGAAAATTGCATCACCACAAGCGTTTTATACATTTGCAACAATATTCTGCATCTCCAACCGATGTCTAGCGTTCCAAGGCAGCCTCTCGGAAAAGGAATAAAGGAACCCCTTGTCTCTACGAGCCAAGGATACTATTCGACAAGGCGATAGTTCTTGTCATCTTGATGCCTTAGAAACACGATACAACTGACCGGTACGGTCACGTTGATTCCTTTGTTTCGGAAGTCTCTCAGCATATTGCGCTCTAAGACTCCCAGTACAAGGTGACCGTAGGGAACGTTGCAAGGCACGATTTCCTAAATTTCTTTCGAAGCAGTTCGGGCTTGGAACGCTTTTCTAATTCTTCTGCGGATATTATGGGAAAGAGACAGAAAGGGCGGTTGCTTATGCTGATCGCTAGAAATGCTAATGGAGAACTGGTTCAGGCTTACCAAGCCTCAAAAGAAAAAGGGAAGAATGTTGAAGAATATTATTGTCCGGCGTGCAAAGGGAAGTTGGTGCTGAAAAAAGGAAACATCATGATTGCCCATTTTGCCCATCACCAACATTCGGATTGTGCCGCTTTTTCGGAAGGCGAAACGCTTCCCCATCTGAAAGGGAAACAGCTGCTTCTGGATAAGTTCAAGAGTGAAGGCTTTGAAGTCACGTTGGAGTGTTGGCTGCCTGAATTGCAGCAGCGCCCGGATCTCTTGCTTGTTTTTGCGGATGGAAAGAAAATTGCTGTGGAGTACCAGTGCAGTCCGATTTCTGCTGCCGATTTGTCGGAACGGACAAAGGGATACCGACGATTCGGCTACGAAGTATGGTGGATTTGTGGGATGAATTATCAACCTGGTGGCATCAAAATGACGCAATCTGTCTATCAATTCTTGAAGCATTCCGTTGCACTTGGCAGTTGGATCGGGATTCTGGATACCCAGGCGGAAGAAATGCTTATCCATCACCACCTCAAGTTGGGCGGTGATGATCGTTTCTATTTTGTGAAGACGGCGATTCCTTGGGATAAGCTCACAATTGCTTACTTAGAGAATATCTATAGGAAGGGGAGTTTGCCTAACGATACCGATCTGATGCCGCAATCTACCGGGAAAACTGCTCAGCGAAAGCACATGCAGGCGAAGGATATCAACCTATTGCGGTACCGCACCGATCCGGAGCACCGGAAATTTCTGTTGGCGGTCTATCTCGATCGGAAGGACCTGTATCATTTACCGGCATTCCTGTTCGAATTGCCTTGCAAAACATTAGGTATCCGTACGCCGGCATATATTTGGCGGTATTATTTGCTCAGGGATTTCAGTAAACCGGAAATGGCCAATCCGCTCACGAAAAAACAGTTGCTGGATTGGCTGTCAAAATGCATACACATGAACATAATCCGGACAAGGACGTCGATGGAAGCTGAGGAGGCGAATTTATGGGAACCATTGCTCCAATTTATGATGCGGCTGGTCGAGGATGGGCATGCCGCAGCCATCGGCAGGGAAGAATGGGTCCTGATTTCCACGCCGTTGGATAGGCAAACTGAGGGTCATCATTCTTGCTTGGGTTAGAACGTGTTCAACTCTAAGTACCCTTTCGGTCTCAAGGTATGCTAAAATTATACTATTGAAAATTAGAGGGGGAACTCGGATGACAAACACAGATAAACAATTGAAGAGAGCGGAAGTCCCAGAGGCATCCACATGGGATTTGACAGCAATCTTTGCGACAGACGAAGCTTTCGGGAAAGCGTTGGATGAATTAGCAGGTGCAGTGCCGTTCGTGCGTGCGTTGCAAGGAACCGTCGGCTCGAGCAGTCACGCCTTGTTGAAAGGGATTGAAGAAGTCCTCAAAATCAACCAGAAATTGGAACGGGTCTATGTTTACTCCCATCTGAAGAATGATCAGGATACAGCGGATAGCCTGTACCAAAACCTGCACGACAAAGCCATATCTATCTTGACGAGCGTCAGTGAAGCGACTTCTTGGTTCGAACCGGAAATATTGGAGATTCCGGAGGACGAGCTGGAGAAATACTTGGCAGAAAACGAACAGTTGCAGCCGTATGCGCATCTGTTGGATAGCCTAACTTCTGCTCGTGAGCATGTGCTGACCGCCAGAGAAGAAGAGCTATTGGCGGGGGCTGGGGAAATTTTTGCTGCGCCAAGCAAAACTTTCTCGGTTCTCAATAATGCAGACATCACCTTCCCGACAGTCAAGAACGAGGAGGGCCAAGATGTCCAACTGACTCACGGTTTGTATGGGCAGTTGATGGAAAGTCCGGATCGGGAAGTGCGCGAAGGTGCCTTCAAGGCGCTCTACCAAACGTATGAGGGTCTGAAAAATACGTTTGCGACCACCTTATCCACGAACGTGAAGGCGCACAATTACAAAGCCAAAGTGCATAAATATAAATCCGCCCGTGCAGCGGCGTTGGCAAACAATCACATTCCGGAAGCGGTTTATGATACGTTGCTCCAGGTAGTCAATGAGCACCTGCCTTTGCTGCATCGCTATGTGGACTTGCGCAAGGAGTTGTTGGGTGTAGAGGAGTTGCATATGTACGATATGTATACGCCTCTGACAGGGGAAGCCCCGATCAAATACAGCATCGAGGCGGCGACGGAAGAAACCTTGAAAGGACTTCAGCCGCTTGGAGCTGAGTATCTGACTATCCTCCAGGAAGCATTCGGTAATCGATGGATCGACTGGCTTGAGAATGAAGGCAAACGTAGCGGGGCTTATTCTTCAGGCGCATACGACACGAATCCGTATATCCTGATGAATTGGCAAGATTCATTAAATCAACTGTATACCTTGGTCCATGAATTGGGTCATAGTGTGCACAGCTATCTGACAAGAAAGAATCAGCCATATGTATACGGCGATTATTCGATCTTCCTGGCCGAAATCGCTTCGACAACGAACGAAAATATTTTGACTGATTATTTGCTGAAGACCCAGACTGATCCAAAGGTCCGTATCTATATTTTGAATCATTACCTGGATGGCTTCAAAGGAACGATTTTCCGCCAAACCCAATTTGCTGAATTCGAGCACTACATCCACCAGCAAGCTTTGGCAGGTGTGCCGTTGACGCAAGATTTCATGACTTCTTATTATGCAGAGCTGAATGCCAAATATTATGGTCCGACCGTCGAGAAGGACCCTGAGATCGGCATCGAATGGACCCGCATTCCGCATTTCTACTATAATTATTACGTTTACCAATACGCTACCGGCTTTTCGGCTGCAACGGCGTTGGCAAAACGCATCGTTGAGGGAGAAGAAGGCGCGTTGGAGAAGTACCTTTCCTATCTGAAATCAGGGAACAGCGACTATCCGATTGAAGTGATGAAAAAAGCTGGCGTGGATATGACCCAGTCCGCTTACATCGAGGATGCCATGAAAGTGTTCGAGGAACGTCTGGATGAACTGGAACAATTGATTGCAGCGCAACAAGCGTAATAAACAATAAAAGCTTCGCGGTCCGTTGAGGACCACGAAGCTTTTTGCTTATCAGTGGGTGATGCGTTGGTAGTTTTTTCCGATTGTCGTGATGTTCGTTTTTTTCAGGTTGGCATGCTTTTGTCCACACTCGACCGAGCAGTCCTTGATCACTTCATGGAGTACTTCGGCAGTGATGTTGTCCTCCAACAAAAGGCCGTATTGATAATTAAGATTGTCAAAGATGACAAGTGACGGATTCGTTTTGATGTTCATCTCCTGGGCGATGTGCTGATCTGCTTCGTAGCTGCTTTTTACGAAAGGCGATTCTTTATCCTCAAAGAACATGTCGACGTCCAGATTGGCTTTGGCAGCCACCACCGCCAATAATTCTTTGGAGTAGGTGGTCTTGCCGTCCGCAAGTGATTTCTGCAGATGAAGCAAAAAGTTGCGGCCGCGTTTTTTTCCTTGCATCAAGGCAGCTTTATATGCCAATGAGGCATCATAGATTGAACTGTATATTTGGTTGCGTAAGGTTAGGTCTTTTTCCGGCAAATTTAATCTCTTCATATACTGTGTGACGGTATTGAAATTATGGAACGTGATGAAGCGGAAGTGGACTTTAGGTCCATCCAACGAACTCATGAATTTCAGGACTTCTTGTTCCGTACGGTAGCATTTGTGGCCGATCGGATTCACGAATAGATAAAGTTCAAAAATCTGTTGAGGAGAAGAGATAGAATCAGCGGTATTCTGTTTTGACCTATACATTTTATCCCTCCCTCTTTCCTATTTTGCTTACTTTAAGTTTACCAAAAAAAAGCCTAAACAAGTAGCAATAAGGCTTTTCGAAGGGCTGCCTTTGGAGATAGGCTCTGATTCTTCCGTGAAACCTTCATTTTTTCTTGTTCAGTATCTTCTGTTTTATTCTCAAGGTGTATTTTACGAGACAATTAACAATTTTGCAACTAAATCGACTGATTTTTTTCATCTTGTATGGCCTAGAATCCGATTCAAATAGAAGGAATTCACGTTTTTGTCTGTTTTCTCGGAAGGTAATAAGCAAAAAGACCCATTCTCCGCTTGGATTTCCGCAGAATGGACCTGTCTGTATGGGCTGTTGCTGGCTACCGGCTATTGGTGTGTCGTCGAATTGGGATAGGCCAGCATGCGTTCAATTTTCTGTTTCGCTTTACGGACTTTGATGTCGTGAAGCTTCAGGAAATTTTGGAATGCAAGAGCTCCTTCGTCCAAAGATTCGGACTCGAATTCTAATTCGTAATCCATTTGATCTTGGTAGAAGCTTTTGTCCAAGAAGTAGGTCCCTTTGTCACCGGGAAAATCATAGCGGATGGTAGAGAGCTGGCCGATGATCCCAAGGTCTCCTGTCTCAATGCCTAACTCCTTCAGTTTTTCGGCTACATTTCCTGACGCTTTGATCTGGTGGGAATCGACCAATGCTCTTGCTTCTTCAAGGGTCAAAGCGTCGGTCGTTTCCAATTTTTCATTTTCCTGAATCGGCGTCTTCAAAGTGATTTCACCTTTATCTTCATACATGCGGATGCGCAGTCCGCTGTTCAGGCCTTTGAGTTTATAGTCAGGTGTATCGAAATAGACGTTGGTTTGTTTGATGGGGTCTGTTTCATCAAGGTTGAAGGCAGTAAGCAACGCTTCGTATTCTTCTTTATTCAATAGGTTTTTGAATTCTTTTTCGATATTTTGGCTCATCGTCATTATTTCCTTTCGGTTATGAGGTTCATTTTGATTGCAACAGCTGTTCAAAAAATCCGAACCTTCGTTACAGTCCGTTCATCAGCATATATACTAGCAGGCGATGCGAAATCTTATTCTTATTGTATCATAAGTTTTGCGGAGTTGATTATTCGGAGCTGCTAGTGCACATAGCATACCGTGTATATTTGAAGAAAAAATGAATTCGGTCCTTTTCGACAAGAATTGTATAGAATCATAAATAATTGTGATAAAATAAAGTAGCATATACTATATGATAGGGTGTCGTTCTATGGAAAATAAGGAAGTTGAAAACTGGGATTCATTTTTAGCGCCGTACGAACAAGCGGTAGAGGAATTAAAAGTTAAGCTGAAGGGGATCCGTAAGCAATACCGCGATGAGAATGCGCACGCGCCCATTGAATTCATCACGGGCCGCGTCAAAACGAAGGAAAGCATATTGGAAAAGGCGGAAGTCCGGGACATTGACTTGACCAGACTGGAACAAGATGTGCAGGATATTGCCGGCTTGCGGATCATGTGCCAATTTGTAGAGGATATACACGAAGTTGTGCGCCTTTTGCGCGCAAGAAAAGACTTTAAGATCATCATAGAACGGGATTATGTTACACATAAAAAAGAGAGCGGTTATCGCTCATACCATATGGTGATCGAATATCCGGTCCAACGCATTTTCGAAGAGAAGAAAATACTTGTCGAAATTCAGATCAGGACACTTGCCATGAATTTCTGGGCAACGATCGAACATTCATTGAACTACAAATATCGGGGCGAATATCCGGAAGAATTGCATGACCGCCTAATACGCGCGGCGGAAGCAGCCTTCCGACTTGACGAAGAGATGTCGGAAATACGCGAAGAAATCAAAGATGCACAGCGCTATTTTTCCGATAAAAAAGAATAAAGAAGACAAGGTTGGTCGAGAGGAGTTCAAATATGAAAATTGCACTGGTCCATAACCAGACGCCAGAGACTTTATCGGTCGCGGCGAAATTCAAAGAGATGTGCCTCTCTGAAAAAATCGAAATTGTCACGGACCATCCGGATCTTGTGGTGTCGATTGGGGGCGACGGTACCTTGCTGTCAGCTTTCCATAAGTACGAAGACCAATTGAGCCAAGTGCGTTTTGTGGGGATCCATACCGGGCACCTGGGCTTTTATACAGATTGGCGGACCTATGAACTGGCGGAGCTTATCGAAAGCCTAAAGCATGATAAAGGGGAAAGCGTGAGCTATCCCTTGCTCGATGTCCGCGTCAAGTATGCGGATGAGGAGGAAGAAACCCGCTATATCGCTTTGAATGAGGCGAGTCTGAAGAAAATGGATGGAACGATGGTTTGCGATATCTATGTGAAGGATGAGCTGTTCGAGACATTCCGGGGCGATGGTCTTTGTGTTTCCACGCCTACAGGTTCGACAGGTTTCAGTAAATCGCTTGGCGGAGCTGTTATCCATCCCCGAACGGAAGCTATCCAGCTGACGGAGATGGCTTCAGTGAATAACCGCATCTATCGGACGCTGAGCTCACCCATGATCATCGCGAAAGACGAATGGATCGTAATCTATCCGCACAAGGAAGACCGCTTGATTTTGTCTGTAGATCATTTGACCTTCAAGAAAAGAAGCATCGAACGACTGGTGTATCGGATTGCCCAAGAGCGTGTGCATTTTGCACGTTATCGTCACACGCATTTCTGGGATCGGGTCGAAGATGCATTCATCGGCGTAAAGAAAAACGACAGGAATGAACGGACAAAGGAGCAGTGAATATGGCGACTAAAAAGTGGCTGCTGAAGACAAGTTTGAAGGAACAGCACGTCGAAAAGCTAAAAGAACTCTATCCGGATTACGAAATGATTACCAATGACGCGGAAACCGAAGCGTTCAGTGATGTCGAGTGGACTGTCGGCTGGAACGACAGATTGACGGATCTATTGGAGGAAGGACAGTTGCCTTCATTAAGATGGGTCCAAGCGATTTCGGCGGGCGTGAACAGCCTTCCCTTGGCAACCTTTGAAAGACAGGGAATCTATTTGACGAATGCGAGCGGCATCCACAGCGAACCGATTGCTGAATATGTCATCGGCGTGCTGCTTTCGCATATGCGCGGATTGCGGACTGCGATCCTGAATCAGCCGCAACGGAAATGGGAACAGACCACGGAACTCCAGGAGCTGAAAGGCAAGACGATGATGATCGTAGGGGCAGGCCAAATCGGCAATCGCCTGGGGGAATTGGCTAAAGCGTTCGGAATGAAGGTCATCGCTGTCAATCGCAGCGGCAAGGACATACCAAGGTTGGATGTGACGGTCAAAATGGATAACATTGGCACGGTCATCGACTTTGCGGATGTTGTCGTGGACATCCTCCCCCAAACGGATGAAACCTACCGTGTTTTTGATGATGCTCTTTTCTCGCGCATGAAAAAAGGCGTTCTCTTTGTGAACGTTGGGCGCGGCGTCACAGTGGACACTGCCAGCCTCATCAAGGCATTGGACGATGGAACAGTGGCTTATGCGGCTTTGGATGTGTTCGATGAGGAACCGTTGCCTGCTGCCAGCCCTTTGTGGAATCATGAAAAGGTACTGATTACACCGCATTTTTCCGGTGTGGTTGAGCATTTCCGGGACAATCTGTTCGAAGTTGTCTTAGAAAATGCAGCGAGTTTTAAAAAAGACGGCAAACCAAGCCGCAACCTGATCGATTTTGAAAAAAAGTATTAACAAATAAAGTAGGGCTGCGCCAGCGAGTCAGATGGTGCAGCCCTTTTTGCGGACAATTTTTTTTTGCTTGATGACGGGGCATGAGTTGTAGAATACCCTCGTTTTGGTTAGAATAGGAATGTATGTTGCCGACCAGACGCCTGAAGGTCTCAAGACCATCGGGTTGATTGGGCAACCTGTTCCAAGTCTGAAATAGCTTGTAACAAACCAAGGCGGAGGGCCCGCACACAGAGATTCGGTATAGAGTAGGGGTAGTGTAAAGTGATTTTTAGCTGGATATATGAAAAAGAAGAGACGACACTGATGAAGACTTTTTTACGTTCCAAGGGCGTATCAAAAAGTCTGTTGGCCACCATCAAATTCGATGGAGGCTGTATCTGGCTGAACGGCAAGGAAAGAACGGTATTGGCGACCTTGGAAAAAGGCGATAAAGTGATGATCCGCATACCGGATGAAGGGGAACATGAAACGACTGTCGGGGTGGACATGCCATTGGATATTTTGTTTGAGGACGAGCACTTTTTGGTTGTGAACAAACCGTTTGGTGCTGCTTCCATCCCATCGAAGGTGCACCCGCGTCTTTCCATGGCGAATCGCGTGAAAGGCTACTATCAACAGCAGGGCTATGTGGACCAAGTTATTCATATTGTCACGCGTCTGGATCGTGATACGACCGGCGTCATGCTTTTTGCAAGGCATGGGTACGCGCATGCTCTGATGGACACGCTATTGCGCAACAAGGAAGTCGACAAAACCTATCGTGCGGTCTTATCCGAACCCGTGCTGGCGGAAACGCATGGATTCATCGATGCCCCCATCGGCAGGACAGAGGATTCTATCATAACGCGAATGGTGCGGGAAGACGGAAAACAAGCGTTGACGGAATATTGGTTGGATAAGTCCTATCCGGATGGGCAGACTGTTAAAATCAAGTTGCATACGGGCAGGACCCATCAAATTCGGGTACATTTCACCTCAATCGGTGCGCCTTTGCTTGGGGATGACCTTTATGGAGGGAAAGCTGACCCTGATATGTTGCGGCAAGCCCTGCATTGCGAGTCATTGGCATTTGTGCATCCGATCAGCGGAGAACCTTTAAAGATTGAAGCACCATTGCCGGATGATTTCATCAAGTGGGAAAGCAGACAGATCAATAAGGAGGCTGATATCCGTGTTGGAACCACAATATGAATTTGAACTAGACGAAGCGTTGGCGAAAATCCGCGAATCGCTCCAGGGAGAGGATATGGAAAGATTCCGTTCCGATTTTTTGGACTATCACCTCTACGATCAAGCCCAGATCTACCTGGCTTTGTCCCCTGAAGAGCGCATAACGGTGTACAATTATCTCTCCGCTAATGAGATGGCGGACATGTTCGAAATCATCGAAGAAGATGTGGAGTCGATCGAAGAGTATCTTTTGGAGATGAACAATCAATACGCAGCCGATATGTTGGCAAACATGTATGCCGATAATGCGGTGGATATGCTGAAGCAACTGAAGGATGAACGGATTTGGCTTTATCTGCGTTTGATGCCCATAGAGGCGGCGAAAGAGATTCGGGCCTTATTGAGTTATGAAGATGAGACTGCCGGGGCCATCATGACGCCTGAATTTGTCTCTATCGTAGCCAATCAGACGGTCCGATCCGCGATGGCCATCCTTAAGAGTAAGGCCCCGGATGCTGAGACAATTTACTATATCTACGTCGTCAATGTGGATAATGTGCTGGTCGGTGTCATTTCCTTGAGAGATCTGATCGTGAACGATGAAGATATGATGATCAGCGACATCATGAGTGAGCGTATCGTATCGGTGAACGTAAAAGAAGGGCAAGAAGATGTTGCCCATAAAATCAGGGACTATGACTTCCTGGCTGTGCCGGTAGTCGACGAAAACAATGTATTGCTGGGGATCATCACCGTCGATGACATCATCGACGTCATCGATGAGGAAGCTGTCAGTGACTTCTCCGGTTTGGCCGGGGTCGACGTTGAGGAGCAATCAGAAAACCCCTTTGTGGCTGCATCCAAGCGGTTGCCGTGGTTGATTACGCTATTGTTCTTGGGTATGGGTACGTCCACTTTGATCAGCCAATATGAGGGTTTGATTTCGGAAGCATCAATCCTTTCAGTGTTTGTCACCTTGATCACCGGAACATCCGGTAATGCGGGGACACAATCGCTTGCCGTTGCCGTGCGAAAGATCGGCATGCAGGATGATGAGGAGAAAAATTTGTTCCGTACCATTTTATCCGAGTTGGCGACCGGATTGATTTCCGGGTTGGTGACTGGGGTCACGATTGCGCTTGTCATCGGTGTTTGGAAACATAACTTCATCTTGGGTGGGATCATCGGCATTTCCATGTTGGTTGCCATCACGGTGGCGAATCTGGCCGGTAGCTTGATTCCGGTATTGATGGATCGTCTTGGCTTTGATCCTGCTGTCGCAAGCGGACCGTTCATCTCGACATTCAGCGATTTGACTTCCGTTTTGATCTATTTCAACATCGCGAAACATTTCATCACCACACTCATGTAGGTGCAACAAAACAGGCAATGGACAAGCAGCCGCTTCGGCTGTGTCCTTTGCCTGTTTTGTTGCGAAGAGCTGTCACGCTATACTCAAACGCGTTCTGATTCGCAGACACCACTACCGTTTCGCTTAGTGTTAGTCCTCTTAGTGCTCGATTTCTACCCGCGATTTGTTATGGCTCTTGCGATTTTAATCGCATCAGGGTGCATCATTTTGCTTGTTACACAATTTGAAGTAAGGCCCTCTGATGTCGCACTGTGACATCAGAGTACTTGGTCGTTTACGATCACAGTGCATCTTTCTACTCTATCATTTTATCCATGTCGTGGTGTTGTATTCCGGCTTCTTCGTATTCTTCGCCGCAGATGCTGTAGCCGGCTTTTTCGTAAAAACCGATGGCGTGGTTTTGGGCTCCGAGGAACAGACGCTTACCGCCGAGCTCGCGGACGTGCCTTTCGATTTCCTGCATCAGGATGCTGCCGTATTTCTTTTCCCTTACGGCTTTGCGGATGGCGACACGCTGCACCTTGTGTTTGCCGTTTTCCATCGGGTAGATGCGGGCGGTGGCGACAGGGATGGCTTCTTCGTATCCGACGAGATGCAAGGTTTTATCTTCCAAATTATCAATTTCAATGGAGACCGGGACCTGTTGCTCCTCCACGAATACTTCTTTGCGGATGGCCAAGGCATCCCGATAGGTTTTTGATTGTAAATCTTGTGTCCATTCAAAATGCAACAATACGTCTACCTCGCTTTCAAAATTTGTTGGGTTTGTAGAAACCTCTTTTCTTATTTTACCTGAATCGGCATTTTTTGTCTGAATTAATTACTTTTACCTCATTTACCCGTGTTCTTTTGCTATACTTATCTAATCAGCAAGAGGAGGAAAAGTATGCTAGACATAATTGAAACAATCCAACAATTGACAAACATCCCGTCGCCGACAGGATATACTGCGGAAATCATCGACTTTTTGGATGAAAACCTGAAACGGAAGGGGTACGAACCTGAAAGAAATCACAAAGGCAGCTTGATGGTGACTGTTATAGGCACCGAAGATCAAAGCCGGCGCTTCGTGACCGCGCATATCGATACACTTGGGGCGATGGTACGCGCAATCAAACCGGATGGGAGACTGAAAATCGACCTGATAGGCGGCTTTACCTACCATTCCATAGATGGTGAATACTGTACGGTCCATAGTGCAGCCACAGGGAAAGACTGGACGGGGACGATATTATTGCACCAAACGAGCGTTCACGTCTATAAAGATGCGCGCACGGCCGAACGAAACCAGGATAATATGGAAATCCGTCTGGATGCAGAAGTGCAAACCGCCAAAGATGTCTCTGCTCTTGGCATCGGCGTAGGGGATTTCATCAGCTTTGCGCCTCGGACAGAGATTACTCCGACAGGGTACATCAAATCAAGACATTTGGACGATAAAGCCAGCGCGGCAATCCTGCTGCAGTTCTTGCACCGTATCGTTGATGAAAACTTGACGCTGCCTTATACGACCTGCTTCTTTTTTTCGAACAATGAGGAAATCGGCTACGGCGGCAACTCGAATATGCCGGAGCATACGGTGGAATATTTGGCTGTCGATATGGGCGCGATGGGCGACGACCAGCAGACTGACGAGTATACCGTGTCCATCTGCGTGAAGGATGGATCGGGTCCTTACCACTTTGGTCTTCGGCAGCAGTTGGTCGGATTATGCGAATCCCAGGCAATTCCTTTTAAACTGGACATCTATCCGTTTTACGGCAGTGATGCATCAGCAGCCATGAAAGCGGGTTGGGATGTCCGCCATGCTTTGATCGGGCCGGGAATCGATGCAAGCCATGCCTATGAGCGTACCCATCGGAAATCCTTGGAAGCTTGCTCCAAACTTTTGGAAGCGTACCTGTCCGCTCCAATGATCGGCAAACAGCCGCGGAAACAAGGGGATATTGAATGGAAAAATTAAGGAAAACAAATCTGCTCTATTGGAGTGTGTGGCTTTTGGTGATGGCGTGCCTGATATGGGTGTCCACCAAAATTGATTTTATTTTTTATCCGATCGGTGCCTTCATCTCGACAATCTTCACGCCAGTGCTTGTGGCCGGATTTCTGTATTATATTTTCACACCGTTCATCGAAATGCTTGAGAATAGGCTGAACATCAAACGACCGATAGGCATCCTCATCGTCATGGTTCTTATGATAGGCATCGTCATTTTCTCTTTTCTGGGACTCATTCCGAATCTCGTAAGCCAAATCGGAGAGTTATTGACGAATTTGCCTAACGTAGTCCGTTCCCTGAATAAACTTTATCAACAAGTCATTGAACAGGAATGGGTGGAGCGTCTGGATATCCCTACCCAATTGTCTCAGATGAGCGGAAATGTCCAAACCAGCATCAGCGCCTTCCTGAATGATCTGACGGGCAGCATCGGTTCTGTGTTGTCGGCCGTAGCGAACGTAGCCTTGCTCGTCATCATCATTCCGCTGATTTTTTTCTACATGTTGAAGGACGGACATAAGTTTCCTGAAGCGGTCGCCCAATTGCTGCCGCATGAATATTCTTCAGATGTGCTTGCGTTGCTGAAGGAAATCAACAAAACGATCGCCAAGTACATCAGTGGGCAGGCGCTTGTCTGTTTATTCGTAGGGACATTCACCTTCATCGGCTATCTGCTGATTGGACTGCCGTATGCCTTCCTGCTTGGGGTCACAGCAGCCATCACGAACATCATTCCTTATCTTGGACCATACATCGGCTTAATTCCGGCCGCTATAATCGGGTTGACTGTCGCTCCTTCAAAGGCGCTGCTTGTCTGTGTCGTTGTGTTGGTGGTCCAGCAAGTGGAATCGAACATCATCTCCCCCAATGTCTTGGGCAAAACGCTGGATATGCATCCGCTGACGATCTTGTTTTTGCTGTTGGCTGTAGGCAAAATCTCCGGTGTACTGGGAATGATATTGGCGATTCCCACGTATGCGGTGGTGAAAACCGTTGTTCAATATGTCCACCGTTACGTTAAAAACAGAAGGGAAAAAGTGTTGCATAAACAATAATGAAAAATAATAGGGATTCCAAGGGTTATTGATTGCTTTTTACCTTTGGAATCCTTTATTATGTAAAAAGTGTTAAGGGCATAACGAATCAATTTGTGCAGTTTTTATTATGAATTATGAGAATGACAGCGATTGGTTTGTGCAAAATATATTAATGCGGAAAATTTAGGAGGAAGTACAATGAAAGTAATCGTAGTGGGATGTACACATGCCGGAACGTCAGCAGTGAAGACAATTTTGAAGGAGAATCCAGGTACTGAATTAACAGTATACGAAAGAAACGACAACGTTTCATTCTTGTCATGCGGGATTGCGCTTTACGTCGGCGGTGTCGTTAAAGATCCACAAGGATTATTCTATTCTAACCCTGAGGAGCTTGCTTCACTAGGCGCAAACGTAAATATGCAACATGATGTAACAAGCATTGATACAGCTGCAAAAACTGTTTCTGTGAAAAACTTAGTTACTGGCGTAGAATTCCAAGATACATATGATAAGTTAGTTTTAACGATTGGATCATGGCCAATTATCCCACCAATCGATGGCATCCAGAGCAAAAATGTTTTGCTTTGCAAAAACTACAACCAAGCGAAAGAAATCATCGCACGCAAGGATGACAAAAAGAAAATCGTCGTTGTCGGCGGCGGCTACATCGGTATCGAGTTGGTGGAAGCTTTTGCTAACGACGGTAAAGAAGTTACATTGGTTGATGGTTTGGATCGCATTTTGAATAAATATTTGGATTCTGAATTCACGGACATCCTTGAAAATGACTTGCGCGCACATGGCGTAAAAGTACAATTGAATGAAATGGTTAAAGGCTTCAAAGAGAACGAAGCTGGAGACATCACTACAGTAGTTACAACAGGCGGAGAATACGAAGCTGAAATGGTCATCTTATGCGTAGGGTTCCGACCGAATACGGACCTTGTCAAAGGCCAAGTGGATATGATGAAGAACGGTGCGATTATCGTGAATGATTACATGCAAACAAGCTTGCCTGACGTTTATGCAGCAGGAGACAGCTGTGCTGTAAACTACAATCCGAACGGCGGACATGCATATATTCCGTTGGCAACAAACGCTGTGCGGATGGGATTATTGGTCGGTAAAAACATCAACGGACCTAAAATGAAATACCGTGGAACACAATCCACTTCCGGATTGTATTTGAATGGCTTCACTATCGGTTCTACCGGTGTGAACGATGCAAGTGCTGAAGCTTTCGGACTTGAAACACGCTCCGTAGTTCTGGAAGACTTCTACCGTCCGGAATTCATGCCATCAAATGAAAAAGTGCTGATGAAACTTGTCTACGAAGTAGGTACCAACCGCATCGTCGGCGGACAGCTGATGTCCAAGTATGACATCACACAATCAGCCAATACTTTATCATTGGCTATTCAAAACAAAATGACGATTGAAGATCTGGCTTTGGTCGACTTCTTCTTCCAACCTCATTTTGACCGTCCTTGGAACTACTTGAACTTGTTGGCACAAAAAGCTTTGGAACAAGAAGCAGAATTAGCTGCCAAATAATTTAAACACGTTACTTTGTAACCCCTCTGTTAATCAATCCTTTGATTAACAGAGGGGTTCTTTGTGGAATAGATAGGGTTTCCGGATAAAACACTTGTATTTTTTGCTGGGTCATTAGATAATGAACGATAACGATAAACTTTCAAAGAGATAAAAAAACGAAGGAGAAACAATCTATGACCACAGACCCCAGTAATCAGACCTTGCTTTGGCAACTGCTGCTGATTGCGGTATTGACATTGGTGAACGCATTTTTTGCGGCATCCGAAATCGCATTTGTTTCATTGAACAAAAATAGGGTGGCAAATCAAGCCATCAAAGGGGATGAAAAAGCGCGTAAAATTTTGGCGCTTTTAGATCATTCTGATGATTTTTTGGCGACTATCCAAGTTGCTATTACTTTCGCGGGATTCCTTTCCAGTGCTTCGGCTGCCAATACATTCGCAGCCAGACTCGATCCCTATTTGAGCAATATACCCGGAGCGGAACAGGCTGCCATTCTGATCGTGACGTTAGCGCTCTCCTACATTTCCCTAGTCTTTGGTGAACTGTATCCGAAACAGTTGGGACTGCAACGCCCTGAAGAAGTGGCGCGGGCAGGTGCGGGCTTCATCACTGTCGTCCAAAAGCTGATGAAACCCTTCGTCTGGTTCTTATCCTTTTCCACCAGTGTTTTGGAAAAAATGACACCAATCACGTTCACGAGCGGCAACGATATGTTTTCGCGCGAAGAAGTACGGGACCTGTTGGAAAAGAGTAGCGATGAAGGGACCATCGAACGGATGGAATTCAACATGCTGAAGGGGGTGCTTTCCATGGATAACAAAATGGCCCGTGAGGTCATGGTACCGCGGACGGACACCTTCATGCTGAATGTGAACGATGATGTCGATGCTAATATAGAAGCAGCATTGGATTCCCCTTATACCCGCATACCAATCTATGAAGATGATAAGGACAATATCATAGGTGTATTGCATCTGAAAAATTTATTGAAGGAATCCAAGAATACCCCTATAAATCTGATTGATCTTCGAAAAATCATGAATGAGCCTCTGTTTGTTCCGGAAACGATCATGACCGATGAATTGATGTCCTACCTGAAGAAAAGCCATAACCAATTGGCGTTGCTCCATGACGAATATGGCGGCATGGTGGGGATTGTAACCTTGGAGGATATCCTCGAAGAAATTGTTGGCGATATCGAGGATGAATACGATGAAAGCTATGTCCTTATCGAGCGGATCGGCGATAATGTCTACGAAGCGGATGGAGCCACGCCATTGCATCGCTTCAATGATTATTTTGGCACGCAACTTGAATCGGCGGATGTCGATACGATCGCCGGTTATCTGTTGACTGAGTTGGGTGAGTTTCCGGAAGAAAATGAGGAAGCGTCCATCGAAGAGAACGGATTGATCATAAAAACGTTGGCGTTCGACAATCGCCGTCTTTTGAAAGTCGGAGTGTCTTATATGAACGAGAATGACCGACCCGCAAAAGAACGTTTTAAAGAGGACGAGGCTAAAGAAGCTGCCGATGTGAAAAAAGAAACAGAATGAATGATGAGTAGTTTTGCCTGGATCGATAATAGTCGGTCAGGGTGAAACTGCTTTTTTTGGTCCCCATACTGTTGCAAGGACAATCTTGTGGAATGCTCGGATTTCTTGTATAATAACAAAGGCATTGTCGTGGGTTAGCGTGTGCATATTGCTCATGCTATCTTTTTGTTTGGATAGCATTCACGATAGAGATATTCGAAAAAGGAGAACAATATGACTCAAACATTAGCAGATAAAGTAAAAGCAAGAAGAACATTTGCCATCATTTCCCATCCGGATGCGGGTAAAACGACCATCACGGAGCAGTTATTGTTGTTCGGGGGCGCAATCCGCCAAGCAGGAACAGTAAAAGGGAAAAAATCAGGCAGATTTGCCAAATCGGATTGGATGGATATTGAAAAACAAAGGGGTATTTCGGTAACCAGTTCGGTCATGCAGGTCGATTATGATGGCAAACAGATCAATATTTTGGATACACCCGGGCATGAGGATTTCTCGGAAGATACATACCGTACTTTGATGGCTGTGGATAGTGCAGTGATGGTCATCGACAGCGGGAAGGGGATTGAGCCTCAGACAAAGAAATTATTCAAAGTCTGCAGCATGCGAGGGATTCCGATCTTCACCTTCATCAATAAATTGGACCGTGATGGCCGCGAGCCGATGGATCTGATTGCGGAATTGGAAGAAGTTTTGGGGATCGAAGCCTATCCGATGAACTGGCCGATGGGCATGGGGAAAAATTTATTGGGTCTGTATGACATCTACAATAATCGCGTGGAATTGACTCATCCCGAAGAGAATGAAGACAACGATTTCCTGCCGCTGAATGAAGATGGCGAAATCGAAGGCGATTATCAAGTCACGCAATCAACCATCTATACCCAAGCGGTTGAAGATGTCCAGTTGCTGAAAGAGGCGGGCAACGTCTTTTCGGAAGAAGCAATCGCAGCCGGGAAATTGACGCCTGTCTTCTTCGGATCAGCTTTGACTGGCTTCGGCGTCCAGACGTTTCTTGATGCCTTTGTGGATTTTGCTCCGAGCCCAAGTGAGCATGTGACCGTAGCGGAAGAGATTGTTGAACCTACAGACGAAAACTTTACCGGCTTCATCTTCAAGATCCAAGCGAATATGAATCCGGCTCACCGAGACAGGATTGCCTTCGTGCGGGTCTGCTCTGGTGAATTCAAACCCGGAATGGACGTCTATGTTCAGCGCACCGGCAAAAAAATCAAACTGGCTCATACGACGCAGTTCATGGCCGATTCCCGTGAGCAAGTCCAAACGGCTGTTGCAGGCGACATCATCGGATTGTATGACACTGGTAACTTCCAGATCGGCGATACGATCTATGAAGGCAAAAAAGGCCTTGAGTTCGAAGCGTTGCCGCAATTTACACCGGAACTGTTCATGAAAGTCACTCCGAAAAACGTCATGAAGCAGAAATCCTTCCATAAAGGTGTGCAACAGTTGGTTCAAGAAGGGGCCATCCAGTTGTACAAAACGTACCATACAGAGGATTACATCCTGGGTGCGGTCGGCCAATTGCAGTTTGAAGTGTTCCAGTACCGTTTGCTGCACGAATACAATGCGGAAGTCGAAATGATGCCGATGGGCTCCAAGATTGCGCGATGGATCGATTCGGAAGATTTGGATCCGAACATGTCTTCAAGCCGTAACTTGTTGTGCCGCGACCGTTTCGGCAATCCCGTATTCCTTTTCGAAAACCAATTTGCTATGCGCTGGTTCGAGGATAAATATCCGGAAGTCAAATTGAAAGCTTTGCTTTAATTCAAATCAAAAAAACAAAACAAAAAACGCACATTGCCGAAAAGCAGTGTGCGTTTTGCATTAAAAAGAGTTTTTTTCGAGTGCAGAAAATGTCAATCATTTCAGATGAGATAGCTCCACGAAGTTATGACCAGGCATAACTTCCACATCGGCAACGGTAAGGTGCAACAATTTCGTCAGCACAAAGTCGATTTCGCTTTGCTTCACGCGACGGTTTTTGTTGAGGATGATGACATCCTCATGTGTTACGGCACCGGTAAAGATGACTGTAGTTTGTCCCAAAGAATACACTTTGACAAATTGCGCATCGGTGTTGGCCAATTGCTCACGTACAAGATCAGCATGGCTATTTGTAACATCGATCAATTTCATAGACGAACACCCCTAACTTAGGTTGGCTGTTTATAGAATAATTATATAACAACTGTTCATTTATTTAAAGGGTAAAGAAATAAATGAACAATTTTCATTGGCTTTCCAAAAGAAAAAGGCAAGAGAAGTCAATGACAACTCTTGCCCCCTGATGTTCAGTCTTTTGTCTCTGTGCGCTCGACTTTGCTGACGACTATCAGATTGCCTTCTTCATCTGCGTCGACAAACAAATCTTTTATTTTTGGATTATCCAAGTAGAATTCAGCTACCTGGTCCTCAATTTGATCCTGAATGACGCGGCGGAGCGGGCGTGCTCCCATGCTTGGGTCATATCCCAGATCGATAAGACGATCTTTTGCTTTCTGCGAGACGGTAACGCTGATTTCCTTATCCTTCAACAATGCGTTGACGTCGTCCAACATAAGCGTGACGATGCTGCTCAAATTTTCTTTGGACAATTGATTGAACTCGACAATCGCATCGAAGCGATTGATGAATTCAGGTTTGAAGTAATCGCTCAAACGGTTCAAGATGGAATGCGTCTTGCCTTTCATGGCTGCGCCGAATCCTACGCTTGCTTCCTGAACGCCTGAGCCGGCATTGCTGGTCATGATGATGATAGTGTCTTTGAAGCTGACAGTTCTGCCTTGGGAATCCGTCAGGCGGCCATCGTCAAGGATCTGCAGGAAGAGATGCATAACATCTGGGTGGGCTTTTTCGACTTCATCCAAAAGCAGGATGCTGTAAGGGCTGCGGCGGACACGTTCGGTCAATTGTCCGGCTTCGTCGTAGCCGATGTACCCAGGCGGCGAACCTATCAATTTGGAGACGGCATGTTTTTCCATGTACTCGCTCATGTCGAAGCGGATGATCGCATCTTCGGTCCCGAACATTTCGATTGCCAACTGTTTGGCCAACTCGGTCTTGCCGACACCGGTAGGTCCCACGAACAGGAAGGAACCGATCGGGCGGTTTTTGCGGCTTAGTCCGATCCGGTTTCTGCGGATTGCTTTTGACACTTTGTCGATAGCTTCGTCCTGTCCGATGACATTTTTCTTCAGGTCGCTGTCAAGATTCTTCAATTGTGTTTGCTCTTTTTCAAGCAATTCACCGACTGGTATATTTGTTTTGATTTCAATGATTTTTTGGATATCCTGTTCCGTTACGACGGGATCGCCATCGGCTGGTGTCGGATTTAGTTTCATCTTGTTCAGATTTGTGATCTGATCGCGATAGTAAGCAGCTTTCTCGTAATCTTCTGCATGGAGGGCAGCTTGTTTTTCTTTTTCGGCCGCTTCGATGCGCTCCTCAATTTGTTGCGGATCGATGGCTTTGATTGTCAGATTCTTTTTGGAACCGGACTCGTCAAGCAAGTCAATGGCTTTGTCGGGAAGGAAACGATCCTGGATATAGCGGTGTGACAATTTGACTGCCGCTTCCAGTGCCTTATCCGAATATTTAACGTGGTGATAATCTTCGTATTTCGGACGGATACCTTGAAGTATGATCAGCGTCTGTTCAGGTGTTGGTTCATTCACACGGACGGGCTGGAATCGGCGTTCCAGTGCGGCGTCTTTCTCGATTCTGCGGTATTCATTCAGCGTTGTGGCTCCGACCAGTTGCAGTTCGCCTCTCGCAAGGGCGGGCTTCAGGATATTGCCTGCATCCATACTTCCCTCAGCGTTTCCTGCCCCGACGATTTCATGGATTTCATCGATGAAGAGGATGATCTGTTTGTTCGCGCGAATTTCATCCATCAGTTTTTGCATCCGTTCTTCGAACTGGCCACGGATGCCGGTGCCTTGAACGAGCGAGACGACATCCAAGCGGATAACTTCTTTTTCCAACAATTTTTGAGGGACATCGCCGTCCACGATTTTTTGGGCAAGACCTTCAACTACGGCTGTTTTGCCGACACCGGCTTCCCCTGTGAGTACGGGGTTATTTTTCGTGCGACGATTCAGGATTTCGATGACGCGTGCGATTTCACTGTCTCTTCCGATTACTGGGTCGATACCACCATCACGGGCCAACTGCGTCAGGTTTATGCCGTATTCATCCAGCAAACCGCCTTTGCCACCGCCTTTTCCTCCGCGGGCAGCTTCAGGGGCAGGCGGCTGTTGGTAATTCTGTTCTTGGTTTTGCTGCATTTTTTTGAAGAAGGAATCCAGATTACCGAAAGAAAAAGGGTCTACTGGGCCTTGGGATCTTGGATTCGGATTGTTTTGTTGCGATTGAGCGGCTTTGAATTCTTGATAGCAGCTCTGGCATAAGTCGATTTGGCGTCTTTGTCCATTCACACTGGCATACAGATGAATGGAAGCTTGGTTCTTTTCGCAATTTTGACAAAGCATGGCAATCTTCCTTTCTATTATGGATCATAGCTACATGTATATTATAGTAGTAACGGCTAAGGAATTCTCGTGAGAAGGTTTCCTGACCAACTCTGACCTTATGAGCCCATTATACATTGACCTATTTTGACTTTCAAGTGGTTTGACCTGTACAAAGCAAAATTTTTCTTCGCGGGACGGCTTTCAGCCAAATAGGAAGGTTGTATTAAATTAGTGACATTTCAGCAATTATGACAAAAATTTGAACGAATCTAGTTAAAACAGTTGTAGTATAAAGCGAAAGATGGTAATCTTATTCAATGAAAGGGTTATTTTTAATCCGGTTTCCCATTTTTCTGTTATAATGGAAACGTATTAAAAGTACCTTAAATAAATACATCTCAAAAGGGGTTTATGACATGGAAAGAAAAGAATATCACGTAATCGCAGAAACAGGGATTCACGCACGTCCAGCAACTTTATTGGTGCAAACTGCAAGCAAATTTAATTCAGACATCAATTTAGAATACAAAGGTAAATCAGTTAACTTAAAATCCATTATGGGTGTAATGTCATTAGGCGTAGGCCAAGGCGCTGATGTTGTCATCACTGCAGAAGGTCCGGACGAAGCAGACGCTATGGCTGGAATTACTGAAACAATGGTAAAAGAAGGGCTAGCAGAGTAATATGAAAAACCACTTACAAGGAATAGCAGCTAGTGACGGTATTGCAATTGCGAAAGCATATTTGCTTACCGAACCGGATCTATCCTTTGAGAAGCGTAAAGTGGAAGATTCAGAAGGCGAAATTGCTCGCCTTTTGCAAAGCTTTGAAACCGCTAAATCAGAGGTAAGTGCAATCAGAGACAAAGCGGCAGTGTCACTTGGCGAAGAAGAAGCACAAGTTTTTGATGCACATTTAATGGTATTATCCGATCCAGAAATGATTGGATCAATGAATTCAAACATCCGCGACAACGGTGTGAATGCTGAATCAGCACTTTCTGATGTTGCCGGTATGTTCATCGGTATGTTCGAAGCGATGGAAGACAATCCATACATGCAAGAACGTGCAGCGGATATCCGCGACGTTACCGAGCGTGTATTGAGCCACTTGTTGGGTGTCAAAATCCCTAATCCATCGACAATCACAGAAGAAGTGATCGTCGTTGCCAAAGATTTGACTCCTAGTGATACGGCTCAATTGAACCGTGATTATGTTAAAGGATTCGTTACCGATATCGGTGGACGCACTTCCCATAGCGCAATCATGGCCCGTTCTTTGGAAATTCCTGCAATTGTAGGTTCAAAAGAGATCACGCAAATCGTCAAAGATGGCGATATCATCATTTTGGATGGTTTGGACGGCGACGTCTACATCAATCCAGATGAAGAAACATTAGCTGCATACAAGAAGAAAGCTGAAGAGTTTTCTGCGATGCAAGCTGAATGGCACAAACTGAAGAATGCAGATACAATGACAGCAGACGGTAAACATATCGAATTGGCTGCCAATATCGGAACGCCTAAAGATTTGGAAGGCGTTGTCGCTAACGGTGCTGAAGCAATAGGTCTATACCGTACTGAATTCCTGTACATGGACTCTTCGGACTTCCCGACAGAAGATGAGCAATTCGATGCTTATAAAGCTGTTTTGGAAGGCATGGAAGGCAAACCTGTCGTTGTTCGTACAATGGACATCGGTGGGGACAAAGAATTGCCTTATTTGGAATTGCCGAAAGAAATGAACCCATTCTTGGGTTACCGTGCAATCCGTATTTGTTTGGCTGAACCAGAGATGTTCCGTACACAATTGCGTGCATTATTGCGTGCTTCCGTTTACGGTAAATTACGCATCATGTTCCCAATGATTGCAACACTGAACGAATTCAGAGCTGCAAAAGCGATGTTGGATGAAGAAAAAGCGAATCTATTGGCCGATGGCGTAGAAGTTGCTGATGATATCCAAGTAGGTATCATGATTGAAATCCCAGCGGCTGCTGTATTAGCTCATCAATTCGCTAAAGAAGTAGATTTCTTCAGTATCGGAACAAATGACTTGATCCAATACACAATGGCGGCAGATCGCATGAACCAACAAGTTTCTTACTTGTATCAACCTTACAACCCAGCTATCCTTACGCTGATCAAGCATGTTATTGATGCTTCTCATGCGGAAGGTAAATGGACTGGTATGTGTGGCGAGATGGCCGGCGACCAAACAGCGGTTCCGTTGTTGGTAGGTCTTGGTTTGGATGAGTTCTCAATGAGCGCATCCAGCGTCCTGAAAACACGCAGCTTGATGAAACGCTTGGATTCCAAAGAAATGGAAACATTAGCGGACAAAGCAATCAATGAATGTACGACTGTTGAAGAAGTCATTGCATTGGTTGAAGAAATGAAAGCTAAATTAGACTAAGCCGATTCAGGTTAAAAAGGCCAGGCATGCTTGCATGCCTGGCCTTTTTGTGTGCCTGCGAGTTGAAACCGATCAAGGATGCAGCCTCTGTTATTTGGGCATTCCGTTTCGGGCGAATATATTTTAAAAAGTAGGTCTGACGGATGAGTGACAAATATCAAAATGTTCTATATACTGAACATATTGAGTCATAATAAATTTGATGGGATTTTTTCGAGGTGAAATCATGAGAATAGGCATGTTTACAGATTCGTATTTTCCTCAAGTGAGCGGGGTTTCCACTTCAATCCGCACCTTGAAAGAGGAATTGGAGGCAGAAGGTCATGAGGTCATCATTTTTACCACAACCGACCCGAAAGCTGACGAATCTGAAAAAAATATAATCCGTTTGACCAGCATCCCGTTCTTATCTTTCAAAGATCGTAGGGTTGCGGTCAAAGGGATGAACAAAGCGTTGAAGGAAGCGAAGAGGCAGAGAATAGATATCGTGCACACGCATACGGAGTTCAGCTTGGGCTTGACGGGTAAATTTGTCGGGTACATGCTGGAGATTCCGACGGTGCATACTTATCACACCATGTACGAAAAATATCTGCACTACATCGCTAAAGGGAAAGTTGTGAAACCCCGTGCGGTTAAGATAGCCTCCCGTTATTTCTGCAACAGTACGATGGGCATCATTGCTCCAAGCGAGCAAATGAAGGAGAAATTGGCATCCTACAATATTTATAAGGAAATTCGCGTCATTCCAACGGGTGTCAAGATACCCGCACAGATTGTCGGAATCAAATCCCGTAAGCGCGAAGAGTTGGGCATTTCGGATTCCGAATTGGTGCTCCTCTCCCTCAGCAGGTTGTCTTCAGAAAAAAATTTGGACAAGCTTGTCCATGCCTTTCCTGAAGTTGTCGAAGCCTGCCCGTCCGCAAAACTTGTGTTCGTCGGGGATGGACCGATGCGCCATGAGTTAGAGATGCTGGTATCGGAAATGAATTTGACCCCTAACGTGATCTTCGTGGGCGAAGTCAGAAATGAAGATGTGAGCGAATATTACCAAATGGCGGACATTTATATCAATGCTTCCGAATCAGAAACGCAAGGCTTGACCTACTTGGAATCGATCGTAAACGGGTGTCCGGTCATCGCTAAACGGAACGACTACTTATCCGGTCTGATAACAGAGGATAGCCTAGGGATGTTGTTCGACGAAGATGACAAAATTGGTAAGACCATCATCGCTTATGCGGATTTTTATCACAGCTCCGATGTTGCGACAAACCAAGAAGTGTGGGATGAGCTGATGCAGAAAATTTCTTCAAAAGCATTTGCGGAGGCCGTATTGAGCTATTATCAAACAAGTATCGACATTTATGACTCGCAGCCGCGCGAAGAAGTGAAATTAAGAGTGAATCTCTTGGAAAAAATCAAACGTTGAGCCGGAACGCCGGGAAACAGATTGCTTGGATAATCTGTTTCTCGGCGCTTTTTTATTTTTATCTGCGCAGAGCGTAGGGTATACTGTTAACATAGCTTTTAGAAGGGGCGGATTTATAAATGGAAAATATTGGATTTATCGGAACGGGTGTCATGGGCTCGTCCATGATCAGGCATCTCTTGAATGCGGGTTATCCTGTCCGTGTTTTTAATCGGACGAAAAGCAAGGCGGATGCGGTTATCGCTGAAGGTGCAAAATGGTGCGATACGCCTGCTGATGTGACGGCGCAATCAGATATCGTCATCACGATAGTAGGCTATCCGAAAGACGTTGAAGAGACCTATTTTGGGGAGAACGGCATCTTTTCGAAAGCGGATAACCACCATATTCTCATTGATATGACCACTAGTACCCCAACTCTGGCAGAAAAAATAGATGATTTCGGGAAATCAAAAGGGATCCGGACTCTGGATGCCCCGGTATCAGGGGGAGACAAGGGTGCGCAAAACGGAACGCTCACAACGATGGTCGGTGGAGATGAAGGAACATTTGAGGCCGCAAAAGAAGTCTTGTCCGTTTTTTCCAGCAAGGTGATGTTGCAAGGGCCAGCCGGCAGTGGTCAGCACACAAAAATGGCCAACCAGATCATGGTGGCCGGTACGATGACCGGTATGACCGAGTTGCTTGTTTATTCGAAAGCTGCCGGATTGGATTTGCAACGCGTAGTCGAACAAGTCGGTTCCGGTAGTGCCGCGAACTGGTCTTTGACGAACTATGCCCCTCGAATCCTGAAGCAAGATTACACAGCTGGATTCTTCGTCAAACATTTTGTAAAAGATCTTAAGATCGCACTGGATGAAGCAGATAAGATGGGCATCGACTTGCCGGCCACAAGACAGGCAGCGGTGCTTTACGAACAATTAGCGGGCAAAGGTTTCGCTGATGATGGTACGCAAGCATTGGTGAAGCTTTGGTGGGGCGAATAAGGCGCAATACTCAAATATTGATTTTCTTGGATAAATTACAGTAAATTGATGCGTAGTCAGAAAAAAAATGCTAGAATAAATAAGAAGTTAGTCTTGAAAGGGGAAATATCATGAAACCTTCACAGCTCTCAGCGATCCTTCGTCGCCTAGAAGTAATGATGGAAGACAATGGTGATGTCGAAATCCGTCGTTTTGAAAAAGCAGGCGTAGAACGTTGCGTCGTTAAATACAATCGCGATACGGAAAGTTTTGAATTGGAAGAACACGATTCAAACCAAACTTATCAATTTGATGATCTTGATTTAGTTGCCATCGAAATTTACGAATTATTACAAGATTAATTCATCCATCCTTGCATGAACTAAGGCAGCGGGAAAATGAGTAGGCCTCATTTTCCCGCTGCCTTTTTTTGCCCATTCCATTTTCATGGGAATAAAGTGGCAATCATTAAAATTTTTTAATTTTTATGTAGAGTAATTCCGCAACATTCAGTATACTGTGTAATAAGGAAATAATTGAAGAGGTGGAATAATGGCAAACAAGATTTACGTAGGTTTATTAGGACTAGGAACGATAGGGACTGGCGTTGCCCGCATCATCAGTGGCCACCAGAATAAAATCAATCAAGTGGTCGGACAGGAAGTAGTCATCAAAACGGTTTTGGACCGCGATATTGATAAATGCAAAACTTTCTTTAGTGAGGCTGTTCATTGCACAGATAATTTTGATGAAATTTTGAATGACGAAGAAATTTCGATTATTGTAGAATTAATTGGATATGTTCCGGTAGCAAAAGATTACATTTCAAAAGCTTTGGCGGCTGGAAAGCATGTCGTTTCAGCAAATAAAGATCTTGTGGCTTTGCATGGGAAAGAATTGGTCACTCTGGCGAAAGCAAACAAATGCGATTTCTTGTATGAAGCAGCTGTTGCTGGAGGTGTTCCGATCTTACGTGCGATCACAGAAAGTTTCGCTTCAGACAATATTCAAAAAGTCATGGGGATCGTGAACGGTACGACAAACTTCATGATGACGAAAATGGACAAAGAAGGCTACTCTTACGATGAAGCCTTGGCATTGGCACAGGAATTGGGCTTTGCCGAAAAAAATCCGACAAGCGATGTCGATGGGTTGGATGCAGCGCGCAAAATGGTCATTTTGGCTCGTCTTGCCTTCGGAACGAATGATGTGACTTTGGATGATGTTGCAGTGACGGGTATCCGCAATGTTTCCATCAACGACATCAAGTTGGCGAATCGTTTAGGCTATAAAATCAAGTTGATTGGTACTGCCGAAAAAATCGACGACAGCGTCAACGTGGAAGTCGGACCGGTATTTGTTCCGGAATCGCATCCTTTGGCAAGCGTCAACAATGAAATGAATGCTGTCTTTGTGGCGGGGGAAGCTCTTGGGGAAACGATGTTCTACGGCGCCGGAGCAGGAGAATTGCCTACTGCAACAGCCGTCGTCAGTGATGTGATGAATATCGCTAAAAATATCCTTTTGGGAACAACTGGAAACATCTTTAACGAGTATGAAGTAGAGACCTTGATTGCGAAACCTGAGCAGGTCATCAATCCTGTATTCATGCGTTTGGAAGTTACCGATCGTGCAGGACAATTTTTGGAATTGGCGAAAATCTTCGCTACTGCAGAAGTAAGCTTTGATAAGATCATCCAAGAGCCATTGGCAAACGGTAAAGCGATCATTGTCATCGTTACGCATCCGATGTCGAAAGCGCAAGAAAATGAAATCATCCAAGCGATGGAAGATAATGATGATATGAAATTGAAAGTCCATTTCAAAGTGTTGGAACACTGATCGGATTTCTTTCGTATTTCGAACACAGTAAAGATTAAGAATTGATGGACCATCGTTCTTTGGAAAGGGTTGATTAGTAGGATGTTTGATATCCGTGTACCGGCAACTTCCGCCAATTTGGGACCAGGCTTTGATTCCCTTGGATTGGCTGTATCATTATATTTGACGTTAACTGTAAAAGAAGAGGCCGACGAGTGGGAAATTCTCCATGATTTGGGAGCGGGGATTCCGACTGATAAAACAAATCTGATAATTGAGACGGCGTTGTCTTTGGCGCCGAACATGGTACCACGGAAAATCACGATGACGAGTGAAGTGCCTGCTGCCAGAGGTTTGGGCAGTAGTTCCGCTGCCATCGTTGCAGGAATCGAGTTGGCTAATCAATGTGCAAATCTGCGATTGAGCATTGATGATAAAATTCAAATCGCGACACGCATCGAAGGCCATCCTGACAATGTGACGCCTGCCATCACGGGGGATTTCACTGTTGGAACCGTTCTGGATTCAAAAGTATATTGGACAAAAGCAAGTTTCCCTGAGGTTGCCTTGGTAGTGACGATTCCGGAAAAGGAATTGTTGACGAAGGCAAGCAGGGCCGTTTTGCCGGATTCGCTTCCGTTTAAGGAAGCCGTCAAAGGCAGCAGCATCTCGAATATGTTGGTGGCGGCTGTTTTTTCGGGTGACATTGAAAAAGCGGGCGCATTGATGGAACAGGATGTTTTCCATGAGCCTTATCGGGGCGCATTGGTTCCGGAGTTGAGTCAAGTCCGGGAATTGGGACATGAGATGGGAGCGTACGGTACTTACCTAAGTGGTGCAGGCACGACGATCCTCACGATGATCCATCCTGAAAAGGCAGCAGCATTCGTAGCTGCGGCTAGAGCCGCCGTTAAAAACAGTGAAGTCAAGTTGCTGCATGTTGAAAAAAATGGCGTGCAAGTAATCAAATGATAGTCAAATAACAATCAAATAACAACGGGCCCGAGGAGCAATCCTTGGGTTTTTTGTTTTTTTGGCTAGTGAAAGCAATCTTAGCAGTGAACGCAGGCAGAAAAGATGAATAAGAGAAAGTTATCCATATTTCCAGGCCCGAGCGCAGCGTCCGGGTGTCTGAGCGCAAATCATCGCGCTCCTCTTAGACGCGCTCTGGCCTGCAGGGGGTTCCGCTTAAGCTGACAAGCTGCCTAGGGACATAGCGCCATATCAAACGTGTTCTGAATCCCAGAAATCTGTGCCTAAGCTGACTACCACACACGGACAAAAAGCGTCCGTTTAGTGTTAGTCCTCTTAGTGCTCGATTTCTACCCGGGATCCATCACACTCTCCCGCATAGCATCGCGCCTTCTTAAACGCGCTCTGATTCGCAGACACCACTCCCGTTTCGCAAGTGGCTGTCGTCCACAAAAGAAGTGAACGTCATCCGCTTGCTCCAACGTCCGGATGTCTAAGCGCGAATCATCGCGCTCTTGTATTTTTTGGTTTATGCTTTATAATGTTACTGGAATGGGGTTATAATATACAATTGGATAGTAGTGAGGCTGGGTCAAAACTTTTTTGTGGGGTACAGGATGCTTGTTTCGGATTGTGTGCCGTGCAGTTTTTTGGTTTTGGGGCGCGACTTGGGGAAGTTCTCTCGGGTTCTGCTTGAAAAGTGACATTGTTGCTTTTTCCCGTCCTCTTATTTTTTTGATGAGGAGACATTATGTTAAATAAATTCAAACCGACATGGATGGTGGAGTCCATCTATCACATCACTCCGGAACAACTTGAAAAGAACAACATCAAAGGTGTATTGACCGATCTGGACAATACCTTGATCGCCTGGAACAATCCGGAAGGAACACAGGAATTGAAGGATTGGATCGCCTTGATGAAAGAAAATGCGATACCCGTCGTCATCATTTCCAACAATAGCGATAAGCGCGTCAAGATAATCGCGGATAAGTTGCAATTGTCTTATGTGCCAAGGTCGATGAAGCCTTCTCGCCGTGGGTACATCAAGGCAGCTGAACAGCTGCAGCTTCCGTTGGACCAATGCCTGATGGTTGGGGACCAATTGCTTACGGATGTTTTTGGCGCGACTCGAGCGGGAGTCAAGAGTGTGTGGGTAATGCCAATCATCAATTCGGACGGATGGAATACGCGCATAAACCGATTCTTTGAAAGAAAACTGCTGAAACGTTTGTTGAAAAATGATCCAGGAATGATATGGAGGAAATCACTTGACTAAAGAAGAATTAACAGAAGATCTCTATTGCATCGGCTGTGGGGCGAAAATCCAGACCGATGATCCGACCGAACGAGGGTATACCCCGGCGGCCGCTCTGCAAAAGGGATTGGATTCCGGGCAATTATACTGCCAACGCTGTTTCCGTCTGCGACACTACAATCAGATGGAAAAAGTGTCCGTCACGGATGATGAATTTTTGGCGATGCTGAACACCATCTCGATGGAAGATGCCTTGATCGTCAACGTCATCGACCTGTTCGACGTATACGGCAGCATGATCCCTGGATTGCATCGCTTTGCGGGCAATAATAAAGTGTTGGTGGTCGGAAATAAAGTGGATGTTTTGCCCAAGTCGGTCAAACTGTCCCGTGTGAAGCAATGGTTGACGGAGCAGGTGCAGTCAGTAGGTTTGCGTCCGGTTGACGTCATGCTGGTAAGCGGCAAGAAAGCGACGTCCATCGATGATCTGTTGGAAACCATCGAAGAACATCGGGATGGCAAAGATGTTTATGTCGTGGGCGTCACGAACGTAGGTAAATCCACTGTCATGAACCAGATCATCCGTGCGGCTACAGGCAACAAGGAAGATGTCATCACGACTTCCCAATTCCCTGGCACAACGTTGGATCAGATCCGTATTCCTTTGGACGATGGGCATTTCCTAATCGATACGCCAGGGATCATCCATCACCACCAAATGGCGCATGTGTTGAGCCCGAAAGAATTGAAGCTCGTAGCGCCGCAACACGAAATCAAACCGATTACTTATCAATTGAACCCGGAACAGACGTTGTTCTTGGGTGGCGCATCGCGTTTTGATTTCATCAGTGGGGAAAAATCATCCTTCACTTGCTATTTCGCGAATGATTTAAAAATTCACCGAACCAAATTGGAAAAAGCGGATGAATTCTATGCAAAACATCTGGGGACCCTTCTTCAGCCGCCGTCTGCGGAAGACGCGGAAAATTTTCCGCCGTTGGTCAGACGTGAATTCAATGTCAAAGTACCGTCCGATATCGTATTTTCCGGATTGGGATGGATAACTGTCCGCAAACCAGGCAAAGTCGCAGCATGGGTCCCACAAGGCGTGGACACAGTAATGCGCAAACCGATCATTTAATAATAAAAGACTGAGGTGTCAAATGGAATTAAGAGGCAAACAAAAACAATATTTAAAAAAAGAAGCACACCATATGAATCCGCTCTTCCAAGTGGGTAAAGGTGGATTGAACGAAGAGATGCTTTACCAAATTGGGGAAGCGTTGGAGAAAAGAGAATTGCTGAAGATCGCTCTTCTGCAGAACACGGATGAAGAAACAGAAGATGTCGCTGCAGTTATCGAAGAAAAACTGCAAGCGAAAGTCGTACAACAGATCGGACGCACGCTTGTGTTGTTCAAACCATCAACCAAAGAAAAGAATCGTCGTTATTCGACTGTCGTTGAAAAAATCTAAAGGCAGGCCAATCCATATTTTATTGAGGTGAGAAAAAATTGATCACAACTTTAAATTTGATCGGACAAACGGATTATATGATCATCGAAGAAACCGAGGTCGAGACGCAGATCGCTTTCCAGGACCGGAAACGCATCGGCATTATGGGAGGGACATTCAGTCCGCCCCATTTAGGCCATCTGATCGTAGCGCAACAGGTTGGGGAACAACTTGGCTTGGATAAGATTTATTTCATGCCCGATGCCGAGCCCCCACATGTTGATGAAAAAGAATCAATTCCAGCGAATCATCGCGAATCGATGGTGCGGTTGTCCATTGCGGGCAATCCGTTGTTCGATATCGAAACAATCGAGTTGGAGCGGGGCGGTAAGAGCTTTACGATCGATACGATGAAATTGTTGACTTCCATGCATCCGGACACTGATTATTATTTCATCATCGGCGGAGACATGGTGGAATACTTGCCGAAGTGGGAACGCATCGATGAACTGGTACAACTTGTGCAGTTCGTCGGCGTCGCCAGGCTGGGATATGGAAGGGAAAGCATCTATCCAATCATCTGGGTCGATGCGCCATTGATCGACATCAGTTCGACGGAAATCCGCAAGATGGTCAAAACCGGCCGCTCGATCCGTTATTTGGTGAAAGAGGACGTCAAAGATTACATTTTGAAAGAAGGACTCTATCTCGATGACGAAGACTGAGCTTGCATACACAGGAATCTATACGGATTGGACGCGGGAAGCCGTTTTGGCGGAAGTGGAAAAACAGATGAAGCCATCGCGTTTCCAGCATGTACTGCGGGTTGAAGCCTGTTCCATCCAATTGGCGGAAAAATACGGCACATCCATGGAAGCCTGCTCGTTGGCCGCTCTCCTGCATGACTTTGCGAAAGAACATGACGCGGAAAGCATGAAGGAAATCGTCCTATCCGAAGGGATGGACAGCGAAATGACCGGTTACGGCAGCGAAATCATGCATGGACCTGTCGGCGCTTATTATGCCGAAATGGTATTCGGAATCACGGATGAGGCTATCCTTGACGCAATCCGCCAGCATACAATCGGTGGCGAGACAATGACCCTGATCGGGAAAGTCCTCTTCGTTGCCGATTACATCGAATCGGGACGCGCATTCAAGGGCGTAGACGAAGCCAGAAGACTGGCTGAAATCAGCCTGGATGAGGCAGCTTATTTTAAAATAGAAAAAACAATCATCCATCTGGTGAAGAAAGAACTGCCGATTTATCCCGG
Organism: Trichococcus paludicola; assembly: GCF_003052295.1. GTDB lineage: Bacteria > Bacillota > Bacilli > Lactobacillales > Aerococcaceae > Trichococcus > Trichococcus paludicola. The sequence goes on along the minus strand of NZ_QBLC01000004.1, from coordinate 200,432 downwards.
CACAATCTATGTCTACAACAGTTGGATCCAAAGAAAAGTGGGGAAATCATAATGAAATTAACAAGTGAAGAATTATTGGAATTAGTGGTTAAAGCAGCAGATGACAAATTGGCTCAGGATATCATGGCATTGGATGTACGCGGTTTGACATCGATCGGTGATTACTTTGTTGTCATGAACGGCCGTAACGAAAAGCAAGTCGCTGCAATCGTGGAAGCGATCGTGGAGAGCGTGCACAAAAACAAAGGCGAAGTCAAAAATGTTGAAGGCAAAGATTCGGGCAAATGGACATTGATCGATCTGAACGACCTTATCGTGCACGTATTCAACCATGAGGAACGCGGCTACTACAACATCGAAAAATTATGGAGTGATGCGCCTATGGTCGACATCTCGGGGATGGTCACTGAGCAATGAGTTACGACATCTTTGCCCATTACTATGATGAAATAATGGACCAGTCTGTCTACGACAGCTGGCTTCTTTATGTTGAAAAATATACAGCCGGGAAATCCGGTCTGGACATCATGGAATTGGCATGCGGGACAGGGAAGATTGCAGTGGAATTGGCGAAAAAAGGCCATCGGGTAACAGGGGTCGACCTCTCCGACGAAATGCTTTCGCTTGCCTATAATCGGATGCAGGAAGAAGGCGTTACGCTTTCGTTGGCAGTGGGAGACATGCGTTCGCTGGAGCCGATGGGGGATTTTGACGTCGTGACGTGCTTCTCTGATTCACTTTGCTACATGACGGATGAAGCTGAAGTGGCGGAAGTCTTTCAGAGCGTCATCCGCAATCTCGGACCTGGCGGTGTTTTTTTGTTCGACGTCCACTCGATGCATCAAGTGAATAACGTTTTTCCGGGATATCAATACATCTATCAGGATGAAGCGGGAGCCTTCCTTTGGGAAAGTTTTACCGGCGATGCTGCGAATAGTGTCGAGCATGATTTGACTTTCTTCATGGGATCCCAGAAGAATCCGGAATTGTTTGAGCGCCATTCGGAATATCATCGCGAACGCACGTATCCGCTGGAAGTCTATAAGCGGATCCTTAAAGAAGCCGGCTTCACCGATGTTGCGGCTACAGCCGAATTCGGTGAAACTGATGTGCGTGATGACAGTCCGCGCTGGTTTTTTGCCTGCAAAAAAGCTTAAGCAACCATACAATGAAACCAAAGGGGGGCGCTTCGATGAAAGCTTGTGGTGTAATCGCAGAATATAATCCTTTTCACAACGGACACCGCTATCAACTGTCGGAAGCACGTCAGATGACCAAGAGCGATGTCATGATTGTCGCCATGAGCGGCAATTTTGTCCAAAGGGGCGCGCCCGCTTTGTTGGATAAATGGACGCGTGCGGAAATCGCGTTGCGGAACGGTGCTGATATAGTCGTGGAGATGCCCGTGTTGGGAAGTGTCCAGGCCGCGGATCTGTTCGCAAGTGCAGGCATCCGTTTGCTGCAGGCGATGCAGTGCGATGCCTTTGCATTCGGTGCTGAAGAAGGCACAGCGGAAGATTTCATTTCGCACAGCCGCTTCTTGCGCGAACACGAATCGGAAATCAATCGGATTTTTCAGACTTACCGAAATGATGGCAGAACCTATGCTGCGCAACTGGAAACGGCCATTGCCGACATCTTGCGCCCACGAGGTTCTGCTATTTCCTTTTCAACGCCCAATAATCAGCTCGGATTGGCGTATGTCAAAGAAAATGAACAATTCCCTGAACCGATGGAAACGGCCATCGTGCTTAGGCGCGGTGCCGGACACAACGACAGTGACGCTTTCGGACAAGAATTTGCAAGTGGGACCGCCATTCGCGAATGGTCACTCCACCACGGGAAAGAAACCGAAAGGAAGGACATTGGCAGGTTTGTGCCGCAAGAGACGTTAGAGGCGCTGGAGAGGCGTCCTCTGCTTGATTGGGCCCCTTACTGGGGAATGTTGCAATATCAGCTCCTGTTGCTCTCGCATACGGAACTCCAGAACATCTATCAGGTTGAAGAAGGTATCGAATACAGGCTGAAAAAGGAAGCCGAGGACGCAGCTGATTTTACGGCCTTCATTCGGCGTGTGAAGACCAAGCGCTGGACATGGGCGAGGCTTCAGCGGGTCTGCACCTATATTTTGTTGGGGATAACCAAAGCAGAAGCGCATTCTTTCCGGGAAAAAGCGGATTCCATCCGGTTGCTCGGATTTACGGAGGCAGGAAGACGCTATCTGAACACTTTGAAAAAAAACACGGAAACCCCGATCGTCACGAAATTGCGTGAGCCACATACCTCGGACTTGCAGCTGGAAATCCGGAGCGATCGCATCTATCGGTTGGGAGCCATTCCAGTTTTGGAGGAGCAGAATTTCACCCGGTCGCCCATTTATATCCGTAACGAGCCAAGGAATCAGAGCTAAGTTTTTTAAGGAAATTTATGAAAACTTTAATGAAAAAATGCAAGAAGCGTTTGACTGACCACAACCAAAGAAATATAATGGATAGGTTAATAGATGCTAGAGCCTTTAATATTCGGTTTTAGGCACTAAGGAGGACAATCAAATGAGCGAAGAAGCCAACTCCGTCAGTTTCGTTCCCGTAATCGTGGGGGGGAACAGAGGAGCCTATAGTTTGGCGAGAGCTTTCTATGAAGCGTATCAAGTTAAAACGAATCTCATCAGCCCGATGATCATAGGTCCTATCGGCAATTCCCGCATCATCAAGCATTACATCCAACCGGGAATCGATGACCTGGATCATTTTTTTGAGACTATTCAACAAATCGGCCGTGACTATCCGAATATGAAAAAAATCATCTTTGGGGCAGACGATCGCTATGCAGAACTGTTGATCCGAACGAAGGACCGCTTCAGTGATGATTGGATCATTCCGTACGTGGATGAAGATGTATTCCTGCGGGCGACAAATAAGGAAAGTTTTTACGCCATCTGTGAAAAAGCAGGGGTTCCTTATCCGAAGACTGTAGTTATGGATGAATTTTCACTGAACTTGCCGTTTGAATTTCCGATTATCATCAAGCCTTCGAATGCCATCATGTATCAGGGACTGCATTTTGAAGGGAAAGAAAAAGTCTTCATAGGACGGGATGAAAAAGATCTTGAACGCATCTATCATTTAGTGCGCGACAATGGCTATACAGACAACCTGATCCTGCAGGAGTATGTGCCCGGCGATGACACTTACCTCGGTGTCGTAACGGTCTACACATCGCCTAGGGACAAGGAAATCAAGCTGATCGCGTTCGGCCACATCCTTTTGGAAGACCATACGCCATCCGCCATCGGAAACCACCTGACGATTTGGGCAAGAGAAGAGCAGAAGATTGTTGCTTCCGTCCAAAAACTGGTTGCGGAAACCGAGTTTTATGGTTTCTCCAATTTTGACGTGAAGTATGATGAGCGCAAAGATGACTATGTTTTCTTTGAATTGAACGGGCGTCTTGGCGTCAGTAACTATTATGTCACTGCCAGCGGCAACAATGTCGCGAAATACTATGTTGAAGATTTCATAGCCAAGAAAAAACTTGGTGTTACGATCAATACGAATGAAACCTTGTTCACTATGACACCAAAGAGCCTTTTGCTGAAGTACGTCAAGTCCGACGTGTTGCGGAAAAAAGTAAAAGAGCTGTACAAGGATGGCAAAGTAGTGCACCCGTTGGATGCGCCTTTTGAAGTCAGCCCGAAAAGGAAATTCTATGTGTTGGCTTCCAAATTCAATTATTACAAAAAATTCAGAGAGTATCCGCCAGAGGAATAAGCTGAATCAAGAAACAAACGGGAAACGAGGGATGAGAAAGTATGAAAAAATTTTTTGGTATTCTTGGGGGAATGGGAACGCTGGCGACGACCAACTTTCTTGTTGAAATGAATAAACGTCATTTCCCCGAAAACGACCAGGATTATTTCAATTACGTTCTGATGAACCACGCTGATATTCCGGATCGTACGGAATATATTTTGGATCCGACCAAACCGAATCCGGTGGACGCAGTGATAGAAGATGTTCATATGTTGAATCTTCTTCAGCCAGAATTCATCATCATGCCCTGCAATACTATCCATTATTTCTTCGATGATATTCAAAAGGAAACGGATATTCCGATTTTGAATATGATCGATCTTACGGTCGACTATATTGCGGAACATTATGAGGGCGCAGAAAAAGTCGGATTATTTGCCACAGAGGGAACGCATCAGAGCCGCATCTACGAAAATCGGCTTGTTGAGAAAGGTTACCAAGTTGTATTGCCGGACAGAGAATTACAAAACAAGATCAATAAAATGATTTATTATTACATCAAAGAGAGATCGCATTTATTTTTCCCTTTGTATTACGAAATTTTGGAAGACTTCAAAAATTGCGGTGCGGATATTGTGCTGTTGGGTTGCACGGAAGTTTCCTTGATGAACAGTGAGGATGAAGAGCAACGCTATCCGATCGTCGACGCGGAAAAGGTGCTTTTGGACAAAACAATCGCGTTGGCCAAAGAATTAAAAGCATAAAAAAACGTTTTCCTTTTTAGATGTAAAGGAAAATACATTGACAAAGTTTTTTTTCACTAGTATAATTCAATTTGTTATTTTAGGGGTGATGGAAATGCAATGGCCATTAAAAGAATTACAAGAACATCGTGGTGAACCGTACTATTTCTCTCGGATGATAGACCGGGAAAGTTCATTGATGCAAAGAAATAATGAAATCAAAGCAGTGTCGCCGATTAAGGCGGAAGGTTTCTTATTATACGAAAATCATTCTGTGCTTGCCAATTTCCGAATCGATTTAACGATTACCCTGCCTTCGTCAAGGTCGTTGGAATTAGTTGATGTACCCTTGCAATTAGCAATCGAAGAAGTGTACACTGAGAGTGAATCGCTCTACCTCGAGCAGGACAATCCTGCGGAAGTCGTGTTGCCGCTTGAAGGTGATGAAGTGAATCTGGTCCCCGCTATCGAGGACAACATTCTGCTGAATCTACCTCTACAAGTCTTCACGCCGGAAGAGATGGAGTCCGAGGACATGCCTAGTGGCGCTGAATGGGAAGTTGTTTCCGAAGAATCTTTCGCAAGAAAGAGACAAGAAGAAAAAACCGACCAGATTGATCCGCGATTAGCTGGTCTGAAGGCCCTGTTAGAAGACGAAGAAAAAACAGAGTGAAATTTTTGACGCTGATCTTTTTAAATAAATACAGCGATTAATACAGGGAGGTGTAAGGAAATGGCAGTACCTAAAAGAAGAACATCTAAAGCAAGAAAAGCAAAAAGACGTACGCACTTCAAGTTATCAATTCCAGGCTTGAACGCATGCCCTAATTGTGGCGAATTGAAAAAGAGCCACCACGTTTGTGCATCATGCGGTCACTATGATGGAGAAGTAGTTATCGAAAAACAAAGCTAATCCTGAAATGCCATCCGCAATTCCAGCCAGCAGAATGAATTTTCTGCTGGCTTTTTTTGTTCCCTTTTTTCAAGGAAGCATAATTTTCCAGAATGAGGTAAAATGTATCTATGCGGCATGGACGCCATATTTTCGCAAAGGAGCGTTGGGATGCAAAACTTCCACTATTTTGAAATTCTGTTGTATGTTTTTCCGATTTTAGAAATCATTCTGATCAACAAATTTTTTAGGCCGTATCTCAGGTACAAACAAATTATCCAATTGACGGTTGCGGACGTTGTGTTGCCGTTTTTGTTCGTAGGCATTCATCTGCTGAGTGTCTACAGTTTGACTTATTCGCTCTTGCCGCACTTTCTGCTTGCGTCTTGCGTCGTCGGCCTGCTCCAGACGCTGTATTTCGACAAACGCAAAAAGATCCATCATCCGAAGCGGTTTTATCGTTATTTCATAAAAATACTGTTTTTGATGGCACTGCTTTTTTATTACATGTTGGTGCTGTTGCGCATTTATTTCCTTGTAAGAGGATAGCCGAAAATTAAAGAATGAGGTGGCACGAAATCATGAAAGTATTATTGTACTCTGAAGGTATGAAATACATCGGGAAATCCGGTTTGGGAAGAGCGATCGAGCATCAGAAAAAAGCTCTCACACTGGAAGGGATATCTTTTACGACAGACTACAGAGACGATTTTGATCTGATGCACATCAATACCTACTTCGGACAATCCTATCGTCTGTTGCATAAAGTCAAAAAACAAGGGAAACCAATCGTTTATCATGCCCACTCCACAAAGGAGGACTTCCGGAATTCTTTTATATTCTCCAATGCGGCTGCGCCTTTGTTCAGTAAATGGATTCTGCACTGCTACAGCCATGGCGATGTGGTCTTGACGCCTACCCCCTATTCCAAAAAATTGCTGCTGCAGGCGGGGTTGCAACAACCGATCATCCCGATTTCGAACGGAATCGATTTGTCGTTTTACCAAGCGACTGCGGAAATGGGTGCGTCCTTCCGCCAGAAATATGGGTATACTGCAACAGACAAGGTTATTATGTCTGTTGGCCTTTACATCAAGCGGAAAGGGATCCTTGATTTTGTCGCTTTAGCCAAAGCGATGCCTGCTTACCAGTTCATCTGGTTTGGATACTTGAACCTCCACCAAGTTCCACGGGAAATCCGCGAAGCGGTAGAGACAAAATTGCCCAATCTGCAATTTGCCGGTTATGTGGCTCCTGATGAGCTCCGGAATGCATACTGTGGTGCTGATTTGTTTTTCTTTCCAACTTACGAAGAAACGGAAGGAATCGTCCTTCTGGAGGCACTCGCCATGGGACAGGAGGTCCTGATCCGGGATATACCGATTTATGAGGACGATTTCGTCGATGGCAAACACGTCTACAAAGGCAAAACGAATGATGATTTCCGAAGGTTGATCAGCGGCATATTGGAAGGGGACCTGCCTTCTTTGAAGGCTGCAGGCCAAGATCATATACGCCAGAAAGACCTCAGCTACATCGGTTCGGAATTGAGAAGTGCTTACGAAACTGCGATCCAGTTGAATAAGTCCGACAAAAGCCCAATCTCGGTCCCGCAAACAAAATGATTTTTTGTGGGAAAAATCCCCACATTCGATAAATTTTTCGGAAACCGCTAGTCTGAGCCAAGCTTTATCTGCGTGGCACTGGTGGTGTCCCATCCTTGCGCCGAGCAAAATGATAGATGATAACTGAAAACAAATTGATTTCGATTATTTGTCGAAATCAATTTGTTTTTTTTATGAATTGTTCGGGAAAATGTGGTAGAAAGTGGGGGGATGTGGTAGACTGAAAACATATTTGAAGGTGGGGGCGAGTGTCTTTATGTTGATGGGCGAATTCAAACACAATATAGATGCTAAAGGCAGATTGATCATGCCCGCAAAATTCCGTGAGGAATTAGGCGATACGTTCATCATCACCCGTGGATTGGACGGCTGTTTGTTCGGCTATCCGTTAAGCCAATGGGAGCTGCTGCAAGAGAAATTGAAACAGCTGCCCCTTGCCAAAAAAGATGCGCGTGCTTTTACCCGTTTCTTCTATTCAGCCGCTATGGAAGCTGAATTGGATAAACAAGGGCGCATCAATATCCCTCAAACATTATTGGATTATGCGAAAATTGAAAAAGAATGTCGTATTGTCGGAGTAGCCGACCGTATTGAAATATGGAGCAACGAGAAGTGGGAAGAATTTGCTGATGAGGCTGCCGAAAACTTCGAAGATATTGCTGAAACGATGATCGACTTTGGATTGTAGGTGTAAAAATGGAAAAATTTGAACATTATAGCGTGTTGTTAAATGAGTCCATCGATGGTTTGAACATCAAACCAGATGGCATTTATGTCGATTGCACTTTGGGTGGTGCCGGACACAGCAGCGTGATTTTATCAAAATTGAATGAAAATGGGCATCTGTATGCCTTTGACCAAGACCGTATCGCTATCGAAAATGCAGAAGCAACGTTGGCGAGTTATATCGAAAAAGGCATGGTGACACTCATCAAGGCCAATTTTCGGAATATCAAAGAAGAACTGGAAGACCGTGATGTGTTTGGCGTGGATGGCATCCTGTATGATTTGGGAGTGTCTTCCCCACAATTGGACCAAGCAGAACGAGGGTTCAGTTACCGCTATGATGCGCCGCTCGACATGCGCATGGACCAAGAACAGGAATTGACGGCCCGCGTCATTGTGAATGAGTGGTCTTTTGCTGAGTTAGTGAAGATTTTTTATCGTTATGGCGAAGAAAAATTTTCAAAGCAGATTGCCCGTAAAATCGAAAAAATCAGAGAAACCCAACCGATTGAGACGACTGGCGAATTGGTTGAAATCATCAAGGACTGCATCCCTGCACCTGCCAGAAGAAAAGGTGGACACCCGGCTAAGCGTATTTTCCAAGCTTTGCGCATCGCCGTCAACGACGAATTATCCGCTATTGAAGATTCGATAGAAGATGGCTTGAAGATGCTGAACGTCGGAGGGCGCATGAGCGTGATTTCCTTCCAATCATTGGAGGACCGGATCGTTAAAGTTCTTTTCAAAGAAGCCAGCTCGAAAGAGGACACCTTGCCGCTTTTGCCTATTCTTCCCGTGGAGTATGAAGCGGACTACAAACTGATCAGCCGAAAACCAATCATGCCCAACGAGGCGGAATTAAGTGAAAATTCGCGTTCTCAAAGTGCAAAATTGCGTGTCATCGAAAGAGTCAAGATATAACAGGAGCACAGCAGCTCTGTAACTAAAGATCATCAGTCAGAAACAATGAAGCGTGCCTGAGCTGCACGATTCATTGCGGGGGAGGAGAGGATTAAGTGGCATTACCTGAATATAGAGCGGCAATAGCACCACAACCGAAGCTGCCTAAAGAACAGACAGAACCCATAAAAGGCCAACCTGAACCGAAAGGCTACAAGGCCGTTAGAGATAAATATGTCAAACTTGAAAAATTTGCCATCACCATCACGCTGTTAAGTGCATTGGTCGTATTGCTGTTATCACTGGCTACACAAGTGACCCTCTCCAATCAGAACAGAGCGTTGCAGGACTTACAAAATGATAGCGTTGCAATCGGTTTAGAAAATCAAAACTTGGAGCAAGAAGTCCAAGAACTTTCAAGATACGACCGCATCATCGAGATAGCAAAAGAACTTGGTCTGGAAATGAATGAAGCAAACGTTAGGAATGTTACGCGATGAAAAAAACAGCTAATCCTCAAAAAAACCGAAAAAAAATGACTCGCATCATGGTTGGTTTAACAGGTTTACTATTTCTTGTATTTATTTTTCGTTTTTCTATGATCATGATCACCAAGAAGGTAAATGGCGAGAATTTAAGCGAGCATGTTAATAACTTATATACCAGAAGTAGTATCCTTGCCGCAAAAAGAGGTACCATCTATGACATAGGTGGTAATCCCATTGCCTTGGATGCTACTTCTTATTCGTTGGTTGCCGTTTTGACCGATGAATGGAGCGAAGATAAAGAAGCTCCGAATCATATCGTCGACAAGGAAAAAACTGCTGAAGCTCTGGCACAATATATCAGCATGAGCAAAGAAGAGATTCTGACCACTCTGAACCAAGAGGGTTTGAAGCAAGTCGAATTCGGAAGCGCAGGAACCAACCTGAATTATGCGACCAAATCCAGCATTGAAGCAGAAGAACTTCCGGGGATTACGTTCGAGGAAACACCTTCAAGACTTTATCCAAACGGGATTTTTGCGTCTCATCTTGTCGGCTTTGCGCAAAGTTCAGCCAGCGAAGAAGAAGCAGACACAAACGAAGAGAAGAAATTGGTCGGCATGATGGGAATAGAATCCCTGTACGATAATGAGTTGGATGGCAGTGATGGTGAAGTTACCTATCAAGAAGATTCCAATGGTTACCTGATTCCCGGAACGCAGATTCAGGAAAAGGAGCCAGTTGAAGGGAATAATCTTTATCTGACGCTCGACAGTCGCCTGCAGATCTATCTGGAAAGCCTGATGTCGCAAGTGTATGCAGAGGCTGAACCGGAATCGATGACAGCTATGTTGGTTGATCCGGATACCGGTGCGATTCTTGCGGCTTCCCAGCGTCCCACCTTCAACGCCACGACCAAAGATGGCATTGATGCGCAATGGCAGAATCTGTTGGTGGAGGATACCTACGAACCGGGTTCCACTTTCAAAATTTTGACTTTGGCGGCAGCTGTGAACGAGGGGGTATTCAGCCCATTTGCAACATATACTTCCGGTAGTGTGGAAGTGGAAGGAGGAACCATCCGTGACTACAATAAGGATGGTTGGGGCAATATCACCTATCTCGAGGGATTGGCCCGCTCAAGCAACGTGGCCTTCGTGAAACTGGTGCAAACAATGGGTTACGATGTTTGGGAGTCCTATATGAAGGCATTTGGAATCGGACAATCAACCGATTCGGGACTGGAAAATGAAGCAACTGGGAATTACAGCTATACGTATCCGCTGGAAAAAGCGAATACGGCTTTCGGACAAGGGGTAACCGTTACGCCTTTCCAATTGATGCAAGCTTTTACGGCAATCGCAAATGATGGCACCATGATGAAACTGAACTATTTGGATCGCACAGAAGATCCGAATACGGGCAAGGTTACCGTTAATGAACCGGAAGAAGTCGGATCTCCGATCAAGGCTGAAACCGCCCAAACAGTCCTGACCTATCTGAAAGAAGTCGTCTACAACGAGAATGGATCCGGACAGGCTTACAAGATCGAAGGGACAGAGATCGCTGCTAAAACGGGTACGGCGGAAGTGGTGAATTCCACAACTGGCGCATATTACACTGGCTATTCCAATTATCTTTACTCGGTGGTCGGATTCGCGCCAGCGGATGATCCCAGCTATATCCTGTATTTGACAATGAAACGACCTGCAAACTTGGACAGCCTGAATGGCTCCAAGTATCTGTCGGAAATATTCAATCCATTCATGACAAGAGCAATCGAGTACGACAACCTGAATACGGAAGTGACGGGGGACGTCAACCAGGCTTCGATGCCGGAAGTGACAACATTATCCAAAGATGAAGCTTTGGCGGCACTGACTGCTGTCGGATATAATGATACAGCAATCATCGGCAGCGGTAGCCGAATCGTGCAACAATACCCATACGCCGGGACACAAACTATCACGAACCAGAAGGCGATCCTTATGACAGAAGGGGCGATGACGATGCCTGATGTTTACGGTTGGTCAAAAGACGATGTCTTGAAAGTATCAGAAATCGCTGGCATAAACTTTACTTTTGAAGGGGAAGGCTATGTGGTTTTCCAGAGTCTGGAGACGGGATCCATCTTGAACGCTGCCACGGAAGTCAAGATCATTTTGGAATAAGCGTTCAGAAGCAACACTCATAAAATTAATCAATCAAAAAATGTAAAACACCTATTAGGAGGAAATCATATGCATTGGACAGAAATGCTGTTGCCATTATCGATCAGCTTTGCCCTTACAATCAGCATGATGCCAATTTTCATCGGCTATTTTAAATTGAAACAATTCGGACAGATCACAAGGGAAGAAGGTCCGAAATGGCATCAAGTGAAAAGTGGCACACCGACGATGGGCGGAGTCGTATTCATCATTGCTGCAATCCTTACCGTTATCGGGACAGCAATCTGGAAAGATGTCCTCACCGTAAAATTGGCTATGTTGCTGTTTGTTCTGTTGTTTTTTGCAGCTATCGGTTTTTTGGATGATTTCCTGAAAATATTCAAAAAACAAAATGAAGGGCTGACTTCCAAACAAAAGTTCATTTCGCAATTGGTCGGGTCTTTCGTCTTCGTCGCGCTGTTCTTCTTGTCGGGTTCAGATCCTCTGATCACCATTCCCTTCTTGGGACAGATCCATAACTGGTTCGTGTTCGCTGCATTCACGATTATCTGGATCACAGGTTTTTCGAATGCTGTGAATCTGACCGATGGATTGGACGGATTGGTTGCCGGCACAGCAGGCATCGCCTATACTGCATACGGCATATTGGCATACCGCCAAGGACAATTGGAAGTACTACTGTTTTGTATCGCGATTGTAGGCGGCCTGATCGGTTTCTTCTTTTTCAACAAAAAACCAGCTAAGATTTTTATGGGCGACGTCGGCTCGTTGGCATTGGGTGCCGGACTCGCTGTTGTTTCCTTGGCGTTGCATCTGGAATGGTCCTTGTTGCTGATTGGCCTTGTTTTCGTCATTGAAACGGCCAGCGTCATGCTGCAGGTAGGCTCCTTCAAATTGCGCGGCAAACGCATCTTCAAGATGTCTCCGATCCATCATCATTTCGAAATGAGTGGGTGGAGCGAATGGCGCGTCGTCTTGACTTTCTGGGCGGTCGGTCTAGTTTCTGCAATCTTAGCCTTGTGGCTGCTTGTCTAAGCGAAAGGAGAAAAAGACATGAAAACAAATAATCGATTTGAAAACAAAAAAGTATTGGTGCTGGGCTTGGCGCTCAGCGGGATGAATGCGGCCAAACTGCTCTTGGAACTGGGTGCAATGGTCACAGTCAATGACGCAAAGGAATTGAACGACAATCCGGATGCGAAGGAGTTGATTTCATCCGGAATCAAAGTCATCGCTGGATCCCATCCAATCGAGTTATTGGATGAATCTTTCTCGTTCATGGTCAAGAATCCGGGCATCCCTTACAACAATCCGATGGTCAAACGTGCTATTGAATTGGGAATCCCAGTGTTGACAGAGGTCGAGTTGGCAGCAGAAATTCTCGAAGGCCGCCTGATCGGTGTGACAGGCACGAACGGAAAGACCACTACCACGACGATGATCACTGACCTCTTGAATGCAGGCAGAAAAATAGGGAAAGCCTATAAAGCCGGCAATATCGGCGTGCCTGCATCCGCAGTGGCGCGTGTGGCGACTGCAGACGACGATGTCGTGATGGAACTGTCCAGCTTCCAATTGATGGGTATCGAAGCGATGCGTCCTGCCATCGCCGTCATCACCAATATCACGGAAGCCCATCTGGATTATCATGGGGACCGCAAAGAATACGTCAAAGCGAAGTGGCGCATAACCGAGAACCAAACCGCGGATGATTATCTTGTTTTGAATTGGGATCAAGCGGAATTGCGTGAAATGTCTCAGCTTTCAAAAGCGCAAATCGTTCCTTTTTCACGCACGCAGGTTCTGAATGATGGCGCCTATGCATCAGAAGGTTCACTGTATTTCAAGGGCGAAAAAGTGATGGATATTTCCGATTTGAGGGTTCCTGGCGAACACAATGTCGAAAATGCACTTGCTGCGATCGCTGTAGCGAAACTGTCGGGTGTGGCCAATGTCGCTATCGTATCAGCCTTCCACCTCTTTTATGGCGTAGAGCACCGGATCCAATTCGTAGCCGAGCTCAACGGAAGAAAATTCTACAATGACTCGAAAGCGACCAACATCCTCGCAACCAAAACGGCTCTGAGCAGTTTCCGGGCACCAATCATCCTGTTGGCGGGAGGATTGGACCGTGGGAATACCTTCGATGAGCTCGTTCCCTTTCTTGAAAACGTGAAAACGCTGATCGTCTTCGGGGAAACTGCCGAGAAACTCAAGGATGCGGGAGAAAAAGCCGGAATCAAAGAAATCGTCGTGACGGATCATGTCGCCAGTGCGGTTCCGATCAGTTACCAGTACAGTGAAGAAGGCGAAACGATTCTGTTGTCTCCGGCCTGCGCGAGTTGGGATCAGTACAAAAATTTTGAAGTGCGCGGCAAAACATTCACAGATGCTGTCCATTCCTTGGTCAAAGCCACGAGTGAGGAGGATGGTTCTTTCTAAAGAACCTATGTGCTTATGAAAATAGTATTATCCGGTGGGGGAACAGGCGGGCACATCTACCCGGCTTTAGCCCTGATGAACCGAATCAAAGAAAAATATCCGGACAGCGAGTTCCTTTACGTGGGAACAGACCGCGGTTTGGAAAGCACAATCGTACCGAAGGCGGGCGTTGCCTTCAAATCGGTCAAAATCCAAGGTCTGCGCCGAAGTTTATCGCTTCAGAACCTGAAGACAGTCTACTTGATGATCAAGAGCATTTCGGACTCAAAGAAAATTATTAAGGATTTCCAGCCGGATGTCGTTATCGGGACGGGTGGTTATGTTTGCGCCCCCGTCCTGTATGCCGCATCCAAACTGAGCGTGCCAACCATCATTCATGAGCAAAATTCAGTAGCAGGCGTCACCAATAAATTTTTGAGCCGAGTTGTGGATCGCATCTGCATTTGTTTTGAGGATGCCCGCGGAGACTTCTCCGCCTATCCAGAGAAGATTGTTTTCACCGGGAATCCCCGGGCGCAGGAAGTAGCCTCCTTGAAAGAAAGTGCTGATCTGAAGGTCTACGGATTGAAGGAAGAGTTGCCGACTGTTTTGATATTTGGCGGCAGCCGCGGAGCCAGAAAACTGAATGACTCTTTCGTAGCCGCCTACCCGCTCTTCAAAAACAGGCCGTATCAAGTTCTGTTGGCAACCGGAGAAATCCACTACAATGCGGTGGAGCAAGAAATCAATACGTTGACGGACCGTTTGGATAACATCCGTATTGTGCCGTACATCCATGATATGCCGAAATTGTTTAAGCGTACCGACTTAATCGTATCGCGTAGCGGAGCGACCACATTGACGGAAGTGATGGCTTTGGGCTTGCCGAGTATCCTGATCCCCAGTCCCTATGTCACAAACAACCATCAGCAAAAAAATGCGGAAAGCCTAGTGAAAAATGGGGCAGCCGAAATGATTCTCGAGAAAGACCTGCAGGCACAATCATTATTTGAAGCCATCGATAATCTGATGACTAATGTAACAGCACGCAAAGAAATGGCATTCCAAGCCAAGCAGATGGGTATAACCGATGCATCAGACAGGATCATCGATGTCATCTTGACTTTGAAGAAATGAGAAAGGGAGGGGGCCAGATGATTTTTGGAAAAATCCGTCAGAAGCTGAACAGTAAGCGTTCGTCGGAAGTGACTCCCTGGCAGCGCGCAACTGCTGAATCGGAAAAGCAAAATAAGACGCAGTTAAAGCAGAAAATCACCATAAACGGCCGCATGCATCGTTTTCTGGAAGAGAAAAAAGAAAAGTTCAAATCAAGAAAACACCTTCCCGAAACCACAAAAACAGACAAGCGGCCAGGGTATCTTGGATGGTACAGCATTTTCTTGGTTGGGGCCATCGGCAGCAGTTTTCTGATTTCTCCTTACGGTAAAGTCAAGGACATCTATGTGGAAGGGGCCGAAGATGTTCCGGAACAAAGTATCATCGATGCCAGCCACATTACGGGGAAGCTGACCGCCTTGGGTGTCGTCTGGAATGACGAAAAAATCGATGCTTACATCACTAATACTTTGCCCGTGATCAAAACAGCGGAAGTGACGTTGCGCGGCATGAACGATGTCACGATCCATGTTACGGAACACGAAACCATTGCCTACGTTTATTCGGGCGGCAGCTACTATAATGTTCTGGAGAATGGCACTGTGGCGGACACGGAATTAAAGGTTCCGATCGGGAATAACCCAATCATAACAAGCTTTGAAATGAACCAGAATCTGGAGGACCTGCTCGAACAATATACGCAATTGACGGACAGTGTCCAGAACAGCATCTCTGAAATCAAATATACCGGAACGGAAGAAAATCCATATGCAATCACGGTATATATGAATGACGGCAATGAAGTGAAGGCGATCTTGCCATCTTTTGCCGAGAAGATCTTATACTACCCTGACATCGTGAGCCAATTAGGCGAGGCGAAAGGGACCATCGATCTTGAAGTGGGTGTCTACTTTACGCCCTTTGCGCAAACGACGGAAGAGGAAGCGGCGGCTTCGGCAGATTCCGCCACTCCAATCGAATGAGCTGAAAGAGATTAGGATTGACTTGCAGTCAATCCTTGAACAATGATCGATATCATTGTTGAGGGATTGAAGAACTTTTGTCAGACTTCCTTCTGATAGAATTATTTGTAAAAATCTTCGTAAATGAAGAATTATTATGATAAAATGATAAGGTATAGCTTTCTGGCATCACGTATCAGTAACCGATAATTTTTTTCGGAACAATGCGGATGTTTACACAAGCCATTATGTCAAACGGAGGTTTCAATAAAACCATGAAGAATTCAGGAATATACGTCAGTCTAGATATTGGAACCACTTCAATAAAAGTTGTAGTCGCAGAATATGTGAAAGATCAAATGAACATTATTGGAGTCGGTAATGAAATTTCCAAAGGTCTCAGCCGTGGCGTCATCGTTGATATCGATGAAACGGTCGAATCGATCCGCAGTGCAGTCAGTCAAGCTGAAAGAAAAGCGAATATTCAGATATCAAACGTCATCGTAGGCATACCAAGCAATCAAATCAGCATCGAACCTTGCCATGGGATGTATGCAGTCGCAAGCGAAAACAAGGAAATCACTGACAAGGACGTCCAGAACGTTTTTGCTGCGGCAAAAGTCCGTTCCGTTCCGCCAGAAAGAGAAATCATTTCCGTCATCCCGGAAGAGTTCATCGTAGATGGGTTCGATGGCATCAGAGACCCAAGAGGCATGATCGGCGTACGTCTTGAATTGTACGCAAGCATGATCACTGGTCCGAAAACAATCATCCATAACATCAAACGTTGTGTAGAAAAAGCAGGTCTTCAAATCGAAGATATGGTTGTACAACCATTGGCCATTTCAAGCGTAGCCATGAATAAGGGCGAGCGGGATTTCGGGACCATCCTTATCGACATGGGTGGCGGCCAAACAAGCGCCTCTGTCATGCACGACGATCAATTGAAATTTTCATTTGTTGATCCTGAGGGCGGCGATCTTGTTACCAAAGACATTTCCATCATCTTGAACACGACCTTGGAAAACGCGGAGCGCGCAAAACGTGAATATGGCTATGCCATTTCCGAAGATACCTCCGATGAGGAATTTTTCCCTGTCGAAACGATTGGTAAAGAAGAACCAGTAAAAGTGGATGAGAAATATCTGTCCGAAATCATCGAAGCGCGTCTTGCGCAGATTTTCGAAAACATCAAACGTGCCTTGGATAAAGTTGAAGCTCGCGACCTCCCTGGCGGTATCGTTCTGACTGGAGGCGCAGCGGCATTGCCGGGCGTCGTCGATTTGGCAAAAGAAATCTTCGAAATCAATGTCAAATTGTACATTCCGGAGCAGATGGGGATGCGCAACCCCATCTATGCAACGAGCATCGGCCTAATTAAGTATGTGGCGGGTCTGGATGACATTTACCGTGTTGCCAAAGGAAAAGTGCAGGTGACAGGTAAAGTGATCCCTTTGCAATCCAAAACTGCGAAACAACCGACAGTCATCGAAGAACCTGTCTATGAAAATGAGACATATGCCGATGAGGATCATTACGAAGAAAGCTTAGTCGGGAAATTAAAACGTTGGTTCAATAATCTATTTGAATAATCACGCTGAACATAAAAAGAATGTTATGAAATAGGAGGAAATGAAATGGAATTGGAATTCGATTCAAGCATGAGTGATGGAGCAAAAATTAAAGTTATCGGTGTCGGTGGGGCAGGTAGCAACGCCGTTAACCGTATGATCGAAGAAGGCGTTAAAGGTGTTGAATTCATCGTGGCCAATACGGACACACAAGCCTTGAATGCATCAAGTGCGGAGACAAGAATTCAACTCGGGCCTAAATTGACGAAAGGATTGGGCGCAGGCTCAGTTCCTGAAGTCGGCCGCAAAGCTGCAGAAGAGAGTGAACAACAAATCTCTGAAGCCTTGGCTGGTGCAGATATGATCTTTGTCACATGCGGAATGGGCGGCGGTACCGGTACTGGTGCAGCCCCTATCGTAGCCAGAATCGCTAAAGATCTTGGCGCATTGACTGTCGGTGTGGTGACGCGTCCGTTCACTTTTGAAGGACCTAAAAGAGGACGTTATGCTGCAGAGGGTATCGCTGATTTAAAAGCAAACGTTGATACATTGGTCATCATCTCAAATAACCGTCTGTTGGAAATCGTCGACAAAAAGACGCCTATGCTGGAAGCCTTCCGTGAAGCCGATAATGTATTGCGTCAAGGCGTTCAAGGGATCTCAGACTTGATCACTGCTCCAGGATATGTCAACTTGGACTTTGCTGATGTGAAGACCGTCATGAAAGATCAAGGTTCTGCTTTGATGGGTATCGGTATCGCTTCAGGTGAAAACCGTACGGCAGAAGCAACCAAAAAAGCTATCTCTTCCCCATTGTTGGAAGTTTCCATCGATGGCGCCGAGCAGATTTTGTTGAACATCACGGGTGGTTCAGACTTGACGTTGTTCGAAGCACAAGATGCAAGTGATATCGTAGCACAAGCTTCATCATCCGAAGTGAACATCATCTTCGGTACTTCCATCAATGAAAACTTGGGCGACGAAGTTATCGTTACAGTAATCGCTACAGGGATCGACGACAAAAAAAAAGATGAAAAAAAAACCGCTAATCGCGGCGGTAGTGCTTTCAAGGGACGTAAAGAAGTAGGGAACGCACCTGCTGCATACCCGGAGAAACAAGTTCCGACTGAAAGAGCAGAAGAAAAACCAGCCAAAGACCTATTCGGCGACTGGGATATCCGCAGAGACACAAACGTAAGGGAACAGGCGCCCCAATCGGTTCAACCTGAGCCAGAAGAATATCCTGTCAAACAAACAGAAAATAATTATCCACGTTATCACGAAAATAAAGAAGATAAAAACGGTGGAGAGGATTCATTGGATACACCACCTTTCTTCCGCAAGAGACGCAGATAAGAATGAATATTGAGCAAAATTGCCGGAAAGTGGAGTCAACTGTGGAAGCAGCCTGCTTGAAAGCCGGACGCAAACGCGAAGATGTGACGGTGGTCGCCGTCACGAAGACGAAACCTGTGGAGCAAGTGGAAGAATTGTACCGATTGGGCTACCGCCACTTTGCAGAAAATCGCCTCGAAGGTCTGCTCGAAAAGCAAGAAGCTCTTCCGCAAGAAGATATCAGCTGGCATTACATCGGTACTTTACAGACAAGGAAAGTGAAGCAGGTGATCAATCGCATCGCCTACTTCCACGCACTGGATCGTCCGTCATTGGCAAAGGAAATCAATGAGCGGGCGGAAAAACCTGTTTCTTGCTTCGTGCAGGTCAATGTTACAGGTGAAAGTTCGAAGCATGGGCTTTCCGCATCCGAGGCAGTGCCTTTCATCCAGAGTCTGGAAAGTTTTCCGAACATCATCGTTGTCGGATTGATGACGATGGCACCCATTGATGCGACAGACGTGGAGTTGCGTCAATGCTTTAAAGATCTGAAAATAATGCAAGAGCAAGTAGCGGCGTTGAACTTGGCTTATGCCCCATGCACGGAGACGAGCATGGGCATGAGCCAAGATTATCCGGTAGCGATTGCCGAAGGTGCGACCTTCGTACGCGTCGGCTCGGCGTTCTTTGCTGAAACAGAAGCATAGACGAAGAAGAAGCGAGGGGTCTTATGGGTCTGAAAGATTTATTCCGAAAGTACTTTGTCATTGAAGACGAGGAAGACGGATTTGAGGAAGTCGAGGAACCATCGACAGTCGTTCCAGTCCGCAGGTCCGAGCGCAATGAAGAAGGTGCTCCATCTCAACGGAGCACCCAAAAAAGATCGACGAAAGCAAAGGTAATTCCTATGAACCAACAAGCAATGACCGAAAAAGCCAGCATCCATGTCGTGGAGCCGAGAGTCTATTCCGAGGTGGAGAAGATTGCCGATAATCTGCTGAAGAACCAAGCAGTCCTCCTTAATTTCAAAAGGATAGATGCGGAACAAGCAAAACGGATCGTGGATTTTCTGACCGGAACGGTATATGCGATTGGGGGAGAAATCCAACGCGTTGGCGATGAAATCTTTTTATGCACCCCCGCTTCAGTCGGAGTCGAAGGCGCACTGGACGAAACACTGGAGGAAGAGCGTTCGTTCTACTAGAAAGGAAACAAAATGACACAAATATTGATTTGGCTTTTACAGATTATCCGTTGGGGCATATCGGCCTATTCAACCGTCCTGCTGGTATACGCATTGATGAGTTGGTTGCCGGGAGCCAGAAGTTCCAAATTCGGCTATTTTATCTCCAGCATTGTGGAGCCTTACCTGGATATATTCAGAAGATTGATCCCATCTGTAGGCATGATGAGCTTCAGTGTAGTGGCGGGCATCTTGTTCCTGAATTTGGTGGAGTATGGAGCGCAGGTCGTTATCCTGTTCCTGATCAGAATGCTGAATTGACGGACATTTTTTCATCAAACGAAAAAGTGAGGGATACGTATGCAAGAAGTTTATCAACATTTTCGCAAGGAAGAGCAACCATTCATTGACAGTGCCCAATCTTGGATTACGCAAGCGGAGGAAACCTATTCACCGTATTTGACGGATTTCTTGGATCCGAGACAGCAGTACATCCTTGAGATGATGGTCGGGAAAAAAGGTGAAATCCATGTCCAATTCTATGGGGGCTACGAAGCGGCTGAACGCAAGCGGGCAATCATTTGCCCTGAGTATTTCAGTCCGACGCAAAGCGATTTTGAAATGGAGCTTACTGAAGTTGTGTACCCATCGAAATTTGCCAGTCTGACCCATGGGAAAATACTCGGGACGCTGATCGGAACCGGCATGAAAAGGGAACTTTTCGGCGATATCCTGTCTGATGGCACACGCTGGCAGTTTCTGTTGGCGTCGAATATAGCAAGCTATGTGCATTCGCAGGTCACTAAGATAGGCAAGGTCAGTGTCCGCCTGGAAAACCGGACCTACACGGATCTGATCACTCCTATCGATGATTGGACGATTGTGCATGACACGGTCAGCTCGCTGCGGTTGGATACAGTGATCGCAGCCATCTACAACATATCGAGACAACGTGCAAAAGAATTGGTGAGCAGCGGAAAAGTGAAATTGAACTGGGCCGCATTTGAACGTCCCGATTTCGAATTAGGGCTGTTGGATATCGTGTCCATCCGCGGTTATGGCCGGATTCAGATAAAGGCTATAGAAGGAAAGTCCAAGAAAGACAAATGGCGCGTCGAATTCGGCGTATTGTACAAATAAGAATGACAAGAACGAAAGGTGTGTATAAGATGAGCTTGACTCCATTAGATATTCAACACAAGGAATTCCCTGTCAAAATAAAAGGGTACGATAAAGAACAAGTCAATGACTTTTTGGATACTGTCACAAAAGAATTTGAAGAAGTCATCAAACAAAATAAAGATCTGCAAAAGCAACTGAAATTTGCCGAAGAAAAACTTCAGTATTTCAGCAACTTGCAGGATGCTTTGAACAAGTCTATCGTAGTGGCGCAGGATGCTGCCGACAGACTGAAAGAAAATTCGCGCAAAGAAGCCGAGATTATTTTGTTCGAAGCCGAAAAGAGTGCGGATCGCTTGTTGCATGAAGCAGCTGGAAAAGCGACAAAAATCAATGAAGAAACTGACGGAGTCCGCAAGGAAAGCCGCAACTTCAAACAGAAACTGCAACTTTTGGTTGAGTCGCAATTGAACCTCATCATGAATGATGAATGGAACAACTTGTTGAATGCTTCACCGGAAGGGCAAGTTTCAACCCCTACCTTGAATGAAGTATTATCCAATCGCACACGCATCATCGACGAATTGGTCGCCAATTCGGAAGATGCTGCCGAATTCGAAATCGGCGGAAGATTGGCCGAAGAAGCCAGAGCTGAAGAGAAACTTGAGGAAGCTGCAGTAGAGGCTATTGAAATTCCAGAAGAAAACAAGTAAAATCTATGTATTGAAGAATGGAACACCCGAAAAAAAGAAACTTCCAGCGAATTGGCAAATGGTGAAAGGCCAATAAGTCCCTCTATTTTAAGGATCCTCCATGAGAATCTTTTTGAACAAACACAAGTAAAAAAGGTCGCCTGAACAGCGTTAACGGTTTGAATGAGGAAGCATGACAGCCTGTTCCGGCCGTTGTCGCTTTAAATTTGGGTGGTACCACGAAGACTTCGTCCCTTTTGGAGACGGGTCTTTTTTTGTAGAAAAAATTAATGATAAGGGAGCTTCCGACAATGAAAATGAAAGAAACGCTGCACCTGGGGAAAACGTCTTTCCCTATGAAAGCCAACCTGCCTGTCCGTGAACTGGAATGGCAAAAGGATTGGGAAGAAAAAGATATTTATGCAAAACGACAAGAAAAAAATGCGCATAAACCGACATTTGTCCTTCACGATGGCCCGCCATATGCCAACGGTGCTGTCCACATGGGCCACGCCTTGAACAAAATCAGCAAGGACATCATCGTCCGCTCAAAATCCATGTCCGGCTTCCGCTCGCCATTTGTCCCGGGTTGGGATACGCATGGTCTGCCGATTGAACAAGCCTTAACGAATACAGGCGTGAACCGCAAAGCGATGAGCTTGGCCGATTTCCGTAAATTGTGTGAAGATTATGCTTGGAATCAAATCGACGGGCAACGAACCGTCTTCAAACGTTTGGGTATCGCAGGCGACTGGGAAAATCCATACGTGACTTTGTTGCCGAAATATGAAGAAGCCGAAATCCGTGTGTTCGGAAAAATGGCTGAAAAAGGCTACATCTATAAAGGCCTGAAGCCGATCTACTGGTCGCCTTCAAGCGAGTCTTCGCTGGCGGAAGCCGAAATCGAGTACAAAGATGTGAAGTCTGCTTCCATCTATGTGGCTTTCCAGGTCAAAGACGGCAAAGGCTTGTTGGATAACGATACTGCATTCGTCATCTGGACAACTACGCCGTGGACTTTACCGGCAAATTTAGGCATCTCCGCTAATGCTGATTTCGAATATGTGGTTGTTTCCGCTGACGGAAGAAAATTTGTGGTCGCAAAAGAATTGCTGGGCACAGTCAAGGAAGCCATCGGATGGGAATCGGTGGAAATCCTGAAGGAACTGAAAGGCTCGGAGTTGGAGTACATGACAGTCCAGCATCCGTTCTATGATCGCGAATCATTGATCATGGTAGGGGAGCACGTAACGCTTGAAGCAGGTACCGGGTTGGTCCATACCGCTCCAGGACACGGTGAGGATGACTACATTGTCAGCAAAAAATATGGTCTGGAAGTATTATCACCGGTCGACAACAAAGGTTGCTATACGGCTGAAGCGCCAGGTTTCGAAGGCGTGTTCTACGACAAAGCCAATAAGCTGATCACCGAATTGTTGGCTGAAAAAGGCGCATTGCTGAAACTGGACTTCTTCGTCCACAGCTATCCGCATGACTGGCGCACAAAGAAACCAGTCATCTACCGCGCAACGCCACAATGGTTCGCATCCATCGACAAATTCCGTCAGGACATCCTTGACGAAATCGAAAATGTTGAGTGGCTGCATCCATCCGGCAAAGTCCGCTTGTTCAACATGATCCGCGATCGTGGGGATTGGGTCATTTCCCGTCAACGCGTTTGGGGCGTTCCGTTGCCAATCTTCTATGCGGAAAATGGAGAACCTGTCATCACGCCGGAAACAATCGACCACGCTGCGACATTGATCGGTGAATTCGGATCGAACGTCTGGTTCGAAAGAGAAGCGAAAGACTTGCTTCCTGAAGGGTTCACGCACCCAGGCAGCCCGAACGGCACATTTACGAAGGAAATGGACATCATGGACGTTTGGTTCGATTCCGGCTCCTCACATGAAGCTGTGCTACGCGCAAGGGAAGATTTGACATTCCCTGCTGATATGTACTTGGAAGGCTCCGATCAATACCGTGGTTGGTTCAATTCAAGCATTACGACTAGCGTTGCGATCAACGGAGTAGCACCTTACAAAACAGTCCTTTCCCAAGGTTTTGTTTTGGATGGGGAAGGCCGCAAAATGAGCAAATCATTGGGTAATACTGTCCTGCCGGAAAAAGTCGTCAAAAATATGGGCGCAGACATCGTCCGTCTCTGGGTATCCAGTGTCGACTACGAATCCGATGTCAGAATCAGCGACGAAATCCTGAAACAGGTTTCCGAAACGTACCGCAAAATCCGCAACACCATGCGTTTCCTGATCGGAAATACGGAAGATTTCCAACCAAAAGAACATTCAGTGGCTTATGCTGATCTGCGCAGTGTCGATCAATACATGATGGCGCGCTTAGATCAAGTAGTTGAAACATGTGTGACAGCCTACAAAGAATATGAGTTCTCGACCATCTACCAAACGATCATGAACTTCTGTACAGTTGATTTATCGGCATTCTATCTTGATTTTGCGAAAGATGTCGTTTATATCGAAAAAGAGGATAATCTAGAAAGACGCGCCATGCAGACCGTATTTTACGAAGTATTGGTTAAGTTGGCAAAACTTTTGACGCCGATCATCCCGCACACAACCGAAGAAATTTGGAGTTTCCTGAAGGAAGAGGAACAATATGCCCAACTGGCTGAATTGCCGGAAAGCAGCGTCCGTGAAGACCAAGCAGCGATTTTAGGCCAATGGGAGAAATTCATGGATATCCGCGATGCTGCATTGAAAGCATTGGAAGTAGCGCGTAATGAAAAGACGATCGGAAAATCTTTTGAAGCGCATCTGACCTTGTTTGTTGATGAAGATACAAAAGCATTGTTCGCGTCTCTTGATGCGAACCTGGAACAATTATTCATCGTTTCACAGCTTGACATCAAAGAATTGGCAGCTGCTCCAGCTGAAGCGATGCCGTTCGATAATCTTGCCATTCTTGTGGAGCATGCACAGGGGGAAACCTGCGAAAGATGCCGTGCCATCAAAGAAGAGGTCGGAACAATCGAGGATGCAACATCCTTATGCGAACGCTGTGCAGATATTGTGAGATCTGAATTTCCAGAAGCGCTCGTGCAGGAAGAAGCATAAACTACCTCAGCTTGAAAAAAAAACATTGAAATTATGCAAACAATAAGTAAAGAGCACGCAAGCGGACGTCATTTGACGTCATTCTTGTGTGCTTCTGTTGATTTTAGGCCGAAGGAGCAGCTTTTGTCCACGGTTGATTCATTTTCCAAAGAAAGCGCATAACTTTCTCTTGAAATCGCGTAAGATATTCGTTATAATTATATTAGTAACTTGTACTAATATGATAGTAAATATTTGTATTAGCATTTTACCAATGAAAATTTTGGAGGTATTACACGATTATGGAACAAGGCAAAGTAAAATGGTTTAATGGCGAAAAAGGTTTTGGTTTTATCGAAGTTGACGGAAAAGACGATGTATTCGTGCATTTCTCAGCTATCCAAGGCGAAGGTTTCAAATCTTTAGAAGAAGGCCAAGATGTTGAATTCGAAATCGTTGATGGCAACCGTGGTCCTCAAGCAGCTAACGTTGTAAAATTATAATCGTATTCTTTTTAACATTAGCGAATTCAAAGCGTATCGGGTGTTTTATTACTCCCGGTGCGCTTTTCACATGCAAAAAAAAGCGTTGTTTCGACAATCCTTTTCAGGATCGCAAAACAACGCTTTTATCAGATAACAGACATCAGTCTGCGTATGCTCGCTAGGGAGAGGTTACTTTCTTCTCGTGCTTCTCATAACGAAGGATACGATGAAAATCAGGATGACTGCTCCGACTAATGCAGGAACGATGTAGAATCCTCCGATTTCAGGACCCCATGCTCCAAATAAAGTTGTTCCTAACCATGAACCGATGAAACCAGCAATGATATTTCCGATAATGCCGCCTGGAATATCTTTACCCATGAACGATCCTGCTAAAGCGCCTAGGATACCACCAACAATTAAAGACCAAATTAAGCCCATTTTTTTTCCTCCTCTTTCTAATTACAAGTGCGGTAACAATATAGTTATTTCCAATTAACTATACTCTTATTATATATAAAATGAGTCACATTACAAATAATATGCCCTCGAGATGAGAGGGTTTCTGAAAATAGAAGGAATAGTTTGTTAAATTTGATTTCGAAAAAGGGGAAGTTCCACCATACGAGGTTGCATTAAGGAGAAAATCAAAGGCCGCCTCAATTTTCGAGACAGCCCTGTAATATTAGTTGATTTGTTGTTCCTGTTGGTGGATATTCAACAGTTTGACTTTGAGATCGTTCTCCATCAGCGATAGTTCCTTTTCGGCTTCTCTGCGTTTGATTCGGCCTTCTTGCTGGATCTTCAGCGTCTCTTCCAAGGTTTCGATCAAATCCTGCTGTGTCTGTTTGAGCGTTTCGATATCGATCACACCCCGTTCATTTTCTTTAGCGGTTTCGATGGCTGATATTTTCAACATTTCGGAGTTCTTGCGCATCAGATCATTCGTGGTCTGAGATACCTGCCTTTGAGCCGTTACTGCATCTTTTTGGCGCAGAAGGGTAAGGGCGATGGCCACTTGGTTTTTCCATAAGGGAATGGCAGTGTGGATTGAGGACTGGATTTTTTCCGCCAATGCCTGGTTTGTATTTTGGATCAAACGGATCTGTGGCGCTTGTTGGATCGTCATCTGTCTGGTCAAGCGCAAGTCATGGGTCCGTTTTTCGAGACGGTCAAGGAATTGTTTCAAATCGTTGACGATCTGCACATCCATTTGACTTTGAGAAACCTCCGCAGTCTGGATCGCTTTCGGGATCGCTTTTTTCTGGAGGTCCTCCATTTTCACTTCACCGGCCGCGATGTAGATGTTTAGGGCCTCAAAATAATCTTTGTTTTTTTGGTAAAGCTGTTCCAGCGTAACGTTGTCGTTCAGCAGGCCATTCTTTTCTTTATCCAGTTTGATTGCGATTTTGTCGATTTGGGCGCCTATCTTCTGGTATTTTGCCGTCATTTCATAGGCGGACTGCTTTACCTTGCCGAAGATTTTGCGGAAGACATTGTTGTCCTCGGCCCGCAGGTCTTCCGGTTTGGCTTCGTTGAGCCTGTACATCAGGTCGTTCAAGGAATCGCCGATTTCACCAGTGTCCTGGTTCTGCACATGGTCCAGCATCGAATGCGAGAATTCCCCCAATTGCTTTTGAGCCGCAGCGCCATAGCTGATTATGGCTTGCATATTGTTCTCATCGATTTGGCCGGCTAATGCCATCGCTTGTTTTTGTCTTTCTTCCGGCAACCGGTCGATCAGCCGGTCCGGGTTGATCACCTCGGCCGCAACCGTAGTTTTGTCGGCAACCGCTATTGGTTGCGCAAATGGATCTGAAAAAGGATTGGCCAGCAAATCGTCCAATTCTTGATTGACATCCTTGCTGTCTGTTTGTTTGTTTAGTCCGGTAGCATCAAATTGGTCCATCAGTATTCCCCCTATATCTCTTCGTCCAAAGCATTTTCGCTGCCTTTTCCTTCATTATCCCTTTTCAAAACTTGCTTGGCAAGTTCCAACTCGATATCCATATCTTCGATATCATTGGACATGAAGCGCACGTAATCTTCAGCAATCAGACGACACATATCATCGATTGTTTTGGAGCAGTTATCCAAGGCTGTGTAGGTCTCTTTCGTCTTGGAAACGTGGCCATCGATTGCGATATATTTTTCTGTCAGCTCTTTCAGGTTGGGGAGATTGGTGTATAGGAATTTATCGACTTCGTGCAGTCGGTTAGGCTGATTGACAATATTTTTGAAGAAATCCTTCAGTATGTCCACCGTATCGTTGCGTGCCGCGATAGCTTTTAATTTTGATCGCTGCTGCAGATTCGATTCGATGTCTTGGATCGTATTTTTGGCTTGATCCATCGTGTTGCGGAAATAGGCAATCTGTTCCTTGGTCATCCCTTTTGAATGGTAGAAGGCTTCTTTTTCGGTGCTCACTTTTCCCAGTGCGCCTCTTTGTTTCTTGGTCTTCCGTGACCATTGCATGCTTCCGCCGTTTTGGACGTAATATAGAAAGATGCCCAAGCCGATGGTCATCCCGATTGAAGTCCAGAAATCGAATTCGAAGATGAAAAAGAATATCACTAATGCAATCAGGCAAATTACGCTGGAAAACGTATATTTCAATATATCCTTGATGTTGCTCCACATAAATTTTTCCTCCTTTAATAACGTGCTGTTCACTTCGTCTGTGCTTATGCTATTATTTTAGCATAAAAGCCTATTAAGCACCTATCGGCCGAAAGGATGATTTTCAACGTCAACACCCATTTGCGCTGAATCTCTCGCGGCTCTTGTAAATAGCGGAAAAGATAGGTTATGATAATACATGATTCGGATAGTAGATTGGGAGGAAAATAAAATGGAATTTGAAGAAAAAACATTGAAAAGTGAAAGAATATTTGACGGTGTCTTGTTGCATTTGGTGAGGGAAGAAGTATTGTTGCCGAACGGAAAAACTTCAGTCAGAGAGATGATCAGGCATCCGGGCGCTGTAGCGATGATACCCTTCACTTCCGACGGGAAAATGGTCATGGTCAGACAGTTCCGCAAACCATTGGATCGGACCGTTGTCGAAATCCCGGCAGGTAAATTGGAGACATCCGATGCTGAACCTTTGCTGGCAGCGATCCGTGAGCTAGAGGAAGAAACGGATTATCGTGCGGAAAAATGGTCCGAATTGACGGTTTTTTATCCGACACCGGCTTATTTGGATGAGCGGATCACAATCTATCTGGCGGAAGGCTTGACGAAAGTCGATAATTCTTTGCCGATGGATGAGGATGAATTCATTGAGATCTTGGAATTGACATACGACGAAGCGAAAGTCTTGCAGGAGTCCGGAGAAATCTGCGATTCGAAAACAATCTATGCCATGCTGTACTGGGAGATGCGTCTTTTGCGTGAAAGAATAGAGGGATAGTATGTCAGAACCAAAAAAACCGTTGATCACCCGGGAACGCTATCGTCAGTACAAAAGGGACCAAACAACAAAACCGGGGACAGATGAAAAGAAAGTCGCTCCGCGGGTAAAAGATACAGAGCGTTCCGCTCCGGCAACGGAAAAGAACAATAAGCAGCAAACTGTTTCTGCGGGAGAGAATAGCAGTGTTCCAACCGAAAAGAAAAGGTCGGAGAACGGTAATAAAGCTAAGACTGCCAAGCCAAAGGCGAAGCTGTTCCGAAAAGCAGACAAACCTGCAGCTTCAACTAAGGTGCAGCGTCTGACGGACAAAGAAAGAGGCAGAAAACTGGACAACTATCTGAACAAAGCCATCCTGATTGTCATCTTGTTGATCATCTTGGTTTTTGTGATAGCCTTCGTCTTATGATCTAACAATGCAGCTACAAGGAAGGAAACACTCATGATCGGAATTATTGGAGCAATGGAAGAAGAAAACCGTATTTTGTTGGAAAATATGACTGAAAAGATAGAGGAAGTACATTTTCATCTCGCCTTTACACGAGGCAAGATCGAAAATCAGGATGTAGTATTGGTGCAGTCAGGCATCGGTAAAGTCAACTCAGCCATAGCGACCGCCTTCATCATTGATCGTTATCGTCCCGATTTCGTCATCAATACCGGTTCGGCTGGAGGATTAAACACAGACTTGCATGTGGGGGACGTCGTTGTAGCGGATAAAGTTGCTTATCATGATGTGGATGCTACGGCATTCGGTTATTCTGTGGGACAAGTGCCTCAGATGCCCCATTATTATACAGCTGATAAAAAAATCGTCGAAAAGATTACGCGGGCAGCTGAAAAAGTCGGTTTGCATGCCGTGCAAGGGACGATTGTTTCCAGCGATTCTTTTATCGCTTCCGAAAGCGGCACAAACCGCATCAAGGAACATTTCCCTGACGCCTATGCGACCGAAATGGAGGGCGCATCAATTGCCCAGGCTTGCTATGTATTGGGCACACCCTTCGCGATCATCCGTGCCATTTCGGACGGAGCGAGCGAGGGTGCGGCGCTGACGTTCGACGAGTTCATCGTCGAAGCCGGAAAGAAATCCGCGGAAATGGTCATCGAATTACTGAAAAATAGCGAAGAATAGGGGAGACGTTCATGCGAGCATTGTTGTCGATCGATTATACGAATGATTTTGTTGCGACAGACGGGGCCTTGACGACTGGAGCGGATGGCCAGCTCATCGAATCGGAGTTGGTTGCAATCACGCAGGCCTTTATCGAGAACGGTGATTTTGTCGTTTTTGCTATTGATTGTCATGATCTAGAGGACGTTTACCATCCTGAGAATAATCTTTTCCCCCCGCATAATCTTGTGGGAACCGATGGAAGGACACTGTATGGGTCTTTGGCAGCACTTTATGATGCGCATAAAGAGAGCCGAACCGTTCATTGGATCGACAAGCGCCACTATTCCGCATTCAGCGTTACGGATTTGGACATCCGTCTCAGGGAACGCGGCATTACCGAAATCCATCTGACGGGTGTCTGTACTGACATCTGCATCCTGCATACAGCTGTGGATGCGTACAATCTCGGATACAAAATTGTCATCCATGAGAAAGCTGTCGCAAGTTTCGATCCAATCGGACACGAATGGGCATTGCGGCATTTTGCCGGTTCTTTGGGAGCTGAAATCATCAATTAAGCAGGCCTGAACCACTCAACCGAAAATGGGGGAGTGGTTTTTGCTGTCTGCGGCACTTTAGGACGCTATTATTTCAGAAAAGGAAGTGCTTTATGTTTGTAAGGGTTTTTCAAAATATTGTACAATAAGGATGAGATGTCAGGCTAAGGAGGGGTTTTGGATGCGCCACGAACTGGTGATCGGGAAAGGGGACAAACCGGCAATCATCCATTTGGACAAGCTGAATCGCCACGGCTTGATCGCTGGAGCGACCGGTACGGGGAAAACGGTAACTTTGAAAGTGATAGCGGAACAATTGAGCAAAGCGGGGATTCCGGTATTCCTTGCGGACATCAAAGGTGATTTGGCAAGCATTGCGGAACCGGGTGAATTGAGCGGAAAAATAATGGAGCGAGTAACGAAACTGCAGCCAGAGGATTTTGAGCCGCGCGCTTACCCCGTTGAGCTTTTGGATATCTTTGGATCGAACGGTGTGCCGGTTCGGACAACCATTTCCGATATGGGGCCGATCCTGTTGTCGCGTCTGTTGGGGCTCAATGAAACGCAGGAAGGAATCATGAACATTGCGTTCAAAGTGGCGGATGAGAAACAACTCTTGCTCATCGACATCAAAGATTTGCGGGCGATCCTGAATTTTGTCGGAGACAACGCCACAGAATTACGCCGGGAATACGGAAATATTTCAAAGCAATCGATCGGCGCAATCTTAAGAGGTTTATTGGTGATCGAGGAACAAGGCGGGGATTTATTCTTTGGGGAGCCGATGTTCGATATCCAGGATTTATTGAAAACAGATCCAGCCGGACGCGGTTATGTAAACATTTTGATGGCGAATCGCCTGTTTATGTCTCCAAAACTCTACTCGACATTCCTTCTGTGGTTCCTTTCTGAGCTGTATGAGCAATTACCGGAAGTCGGCGATCTTGATAAACCCAAAATTGTCTTCTTTTTTGATGAAGCGCATGTCCTTTTCCAAGACGTTCCGGATGTTCTTGAGGAAAAAATCGAACTCATTGTCCGGCTAATCCGTTCCAAAGGAGTTGGTGTTTATTTTGTGACGCAAAATCCCACCGACCTTCCGAATGCTATTCTTAGCCAATTAGGCAACAAAATTCAACATGCTTTGCGAGCCTTTACCCCTAGGGAGCAGAAGACCGTCAAGGCGGTCGCCGAAACATTCCGGCAGCTGGAGGGGGAAGAATTGGACAAGAAATTGACGGAACTGAAGGTCGGTGAAGCGTTGGTCTCCTTTCTCGATCCGGAAGGAATTCCCGGCTATGTTCAGCAAGTCATGATTTATCCGCCGGAGAGCAAAATGGGCATCCTGGATCCGCTTGTCAAAGAAGAAAAAATCAACCGCTCCTTGTTGTATTATAAATACAGCGATACAATCGACAGAGAGTCCTCTTACGAACAACTGCAGCGACTATCGGAAATCAAAGCGATTGAGTTGGAGGAAAATGAAGAGCTTGCCGCAAGGGACAGGGGAAAAGCCGAACAGGTGAAGCAACTTGAAAAAGGGCGCCAAAAAGAACAAACCCAACAAAAACGGGCGAGCAGTTCCCGTGATTCGACGATGGACAGATTCACGAAAAATTTGATGTCGCAAGTAGGCAGGGAAGTGGGCCGCGTCATCTCCCGCGGTATTTTGGGCATCCTAAAAAAATGAATACAGTTCAATAAGACCAGTCCACACAAGGGCTGGTCTTTTCGTTTTCCTTTTTTCGGATGAACCCGAGAGATGAAAACGTTCCCCTTAAAGTTGCTTACTTTTTTTCATGGAAATCTCATGTTTGGTATTGTGTTTTATTTCAGTATCCAGTAGAATAGCACCTATACCGTCAATTGAGAATGATTCTCAATTAGAATCGTTATCATTAAGGAGTTGTTTTTGGAAGATGGTGAATAGATGTTGAGAAAAATGCTGCTCGTTCTGGCATTGGTAGGAGCGATGGTGCTGTCCCTGGGTGTGGGGACTGCTGCATTTTCGGTGGAACAGTTTCTGGTCGGGAGCAACACAGACCGTTTGATACTGTTGTCGTCACGGCTGCCTAGGACGATTACGGTTCTCTTGGCTGGAGCAGGATTGTCCTTATCCGGGCTGATTATGCAATCATTGACGCAGAACCGATTTGCCGCTCCCGATACAGTCGGTACGGTGGATGCGGCGAGAGTGGGCATGCTGTGCGGCATGATTTTCTTTCCGGGCTTATCCGTTGTGGGGAAAATGACTCTTTCCTTCCTCTTTGCAGCGGCAGGAACCTTCCTGTTTTTGGTGGTCGTGAATCGCTTGCCTTTCAAGAGCCAGATGACGATCCCTTTGCTGGGTCTGATGTACGGAAATATTTTGGGAGGGATCGCCAATTTTTTTGCCTTCCGCTTCAACGTCACCCAAAATCTTTCCGCTTGGATGCAAGGGGATTTTTCTTTGGTCATCAAAGGACAATATGAGGGGATGTACCTCATTTTCCTGTTATTTTTGGCACTTTATTTTTTTGCCGATCATTTTACGATTGCGCGCTTCGGGAAAGACGCGGCCAAAAACCTGGGTCTGCCTTTTGAAGCCGTCTTGTTCATCGGGACTCTGTTCGTCTCCTTGGCGGTCGCCGTCATCCTTAGTACGGTCGGCAATCTGCCATTTTTGGGAGTCATCATCCCGAATCTCGTCTCGTTGCGCTTCGGCGATAATATCCGCAATACACATGGCAAGGTTGCGCTGTTCGGAGCGATTTTCTTGTTGCTTTGTGATGTGTTCGCCCGATCGGTCATTCCTCCATACGAAATACCGGTGGAAACGGTATTGGGTGTTTTCGGCGGCGGCTTGTTCCTCTGGTTGTTGCTGAAGGGAGGGCGACCCGCATGAAAAACGTGTTGAACAACCGCATCATCATGAAACGGTTGGCTATCCTGGCGGTGGCGTTGGCTTTCCTTTATTTCTTTTGGAACCAAGGCAACGGAAATGTATTCATTGTGAAGTTGCGGAGCACGAAGCTTTTGACGTTTGCGGTCATCAGCATCAGCACTGCCTTTGCAACAGTCAGCTTTCAGACGGTCGTGCATAGCAATTTTTTGACCCCCAGCATCCTCGGGGTTGAATCCTTCTATCGCCTCCTGCAGACAGTGTTGATGTTCTTCAGCTTTTCGCTGCTGGGCAACCAATTGAATGCTGAATGGCAGTTCATTTTTCTGTTGTTCCTGATGCTTGGCAGTTACTTTTTGCTGTACCGGCTTTCTTGGAACCGGAAAAATTACGATATGCAGGTGATCCTGATGATTGGGCTCATCATGGGTACCTTCTTCAACAGCATCAGTTCCTTCATGCAAGTGCTGATGGACCCGAATGAGTATGACAAACTGCAGACGAAGTTGTATGCCAGTTTTCAGAATATCAATGATTCCGTACTTATTTTGGCTGTTCCGATTGCCGTGTTTTCGATCATTAGTTTGTGGCGTAAGCGCAAGGTATTGGAAGTTTTGGGGCTGGGGACACAAATGGCCAAAAATTTAGGGGTTGCCGTCGAAAAAGAGACCAAGCTCACCTTCATGCATGTCATCCTGCTGATGACAGTCTCCGCAGCGCTCGTCGGACCGATGATGTTCCTCGGGTTTGTGGCGGCGAACATCGCTTATCGTCTGTTCAGGACGTATTGCCTGAACTACCTGTTGCCTGGTGCGAGCCTGCTCAGTTTTGTGATGGTCGTGGCCGGACAATTCCTGGCAGAGGAAGTCTTCAAGCTGCAGACGAATTTGAGCATTCTCGTCGAACTGTTCGGGGGAATCTACTTCTTTTGGTTATTATGGAAGGAAAGGAGCAAGTTATGAAAATCAGTCATGTCAGCAAAGCCTATGAGGATGAAAAAGTATTGGATGACATCTCTCTGGCGATCGAGAAAGGAAAAATCACGGCTTTCATCGGTCCAAACGGGGCAGGCAAAAGCACACTCCTTTCGGTCATCAGTCGTCTGTTGACAAAGGACGAGGGGATATTGACGATACACGGGAAAGAAATCGAGGCTTGGCAATCCGATGAACTGGCGCGGGAGCTTTCGATCCTGAAACAACAGAATGCCTACCAAGTGCGCATGACGGTCCGCGAATTGGTTTCGTTCGGCAGGTTCCCTTATACGAAGGGCAGGCTGAACGAGGAGGATCATGCCATGATCGATAAGGTTCTGGGCTATCTGAACCTGGGGGAATTCTCAAACCGCTATCTGGATACTCTGTCTGGGGGGCAACTCCAGCGGGCGGCCATCGCGATGATCCTGGTGCAGGATACAGAGTACATCTTATTGGATGAACCGCTGAACAATCTCGACCTGAAACAAAGCATCGTGACGATGCAGACCATCCGGAATTTGGCGGATGAATTGGGTAAAACCATTCTGGTCGTCATACACGACGTCAATTTTGCTTCCGTTTTTTCGGACAACATCATCGCCATGAAAAACGGAAAAGTGTTCCAGAGCGGCACGGTCGAGGAAGTCATCCGGACACAAGTTTTGCAGGAATTATATGAAGTGCCATTGGAAGTCATCACGACTGCGGATGGAAAAAAACATTGCACGTATCAAGCAATTTAACATAGAGGAGAATGGAAAATGAAAAAATGGCAAAAGACAATCTTAAGTTTGGCTTCGATCTTCACCCTGGCGGCTTGCGGATCCCAGGAAGGGGCTGCTGATGCGGCAGATTCAACAACAGCGACTGCGGAAGCCGAAACAACGGTGACCATCGAGGATGCACGCGGATCCGTAGAAGTGCCCAAAGACCCGAAAAACGTGGCTGTTTTGGATTTTGGACATTTGGACACATTGATCGCATTGGGTAAAGAGGATGCAGTCACGGGTACAGCGACCGAAAACATGCCGGCTTATCTGGCGGATACAGCAGATCAATTCGAGAATGTAGGAACGCTTAAGGAACCGAATGTGGAGGCGTTGGCGAATTTAGCGCCGGAGCTCATCATCATTTCGAACCGATTGGTGGACTTTGCGGAACAATTGGAGGAAATCGCGCCCGTAGTCGTGCTGAGTGTCGATTACACGGATTATTGGGGTTCGGTCCAAAAGAACATCACTACTTTAGGGACTATCTTCGACGAAGAAGCTGCAGCCGATGAAGCCATCGCTACCTTGAACGAAGAGATTGAGGCCGTGCAAGCGAAGACCGCCGGAATCAGCGAGAAAACATTGACGTTGCTCTTGAACGATGGCAGCATGTCCGCTTTCAGCACAGGCTCACGCTTCGGCTTCATTTACGATACATTGGGCTTCACGCCTGTCGATGCAGCGATCGAGGATTCCACACATGGACAGTCCGTCGGCTACGAAGGATTGCTGGAAATCAATCCGCAGATTTTGTTTGTCGTCGACCGCACAGCGGCAATCGGAACAGCGTCGGATGAAAACGCGGCGTTATTGGAGAATGATTTCGTCTATCAAACGGATGCTTATAAAAACAACAAAATCATCAACCTGTCCTCCGACTTGTGGTATCTCTCCGGCGGCGGGATAGAATCAATCCACCTGATGGTCGAAGAGATCGCAGCGGATTTCCAGTAATCAAAAGCGGAATCAAAAGATTGTCCATATGTTGGTTTTTTCTCTATAATGAGGGAAGGAAATCAGAAAGAGGTGCACGGTTTGGCAGAAAATCACTTCAGCAAGGAAGACTTCACCGTTTTTGACATTCAGGGACTCGACGAAAGGATGGCAGGCATCCGCGAACGGATCCAACCCAAGTTCCGCCATTTCGCGGCAGCGGGGGCCCGCCTCATCGTTTCGGAAGAGCATGATGAATCGGTGGTTCCCGTGCATGTCGCCAAGCACCTGCGCCGCACGAAGTATGCACCCGAGAATACTTGGTGCGCCATCGGTGGGGACACGAGGGGCTACAAAAAGTATCCGCATTTCCAGATTGGGATTGCGAAAGAGGGAGTCAGCTTTTATCTTTGCCTGATTGATCAACCCGTCAAAGAAAAAGAGATGGCTGCCGCTTTGTTGGAACGGATTCCTGAGTTGGAGCAGTTGCCGCGTGATTACGTCGTTTCGGTCGACCATACCGTTCCGACTGTGCAGCCGATTGAGGCTGTCGATTGGCCGCCTATCCTAGTCCGACTGCGGGATGTGAAGAAGGCTGAATTGCTGATTGGACGCAAGTTGGCGCCAGCCGATCCGCGCTTGGCGACGGAAGTAGGCACGCTGGCAGTGATGGAGGAAACGCTCCGTGAACTGCTGCCGATCTACCGGGCCTGCATGGAACAGTATCGCTAAATGCGGAACCTAAGACAAACCAAAAAAGGACTGAACAGCAGGATTGATCGCTGTTCAGTCCTTTTCTTTGTACAAAAAAAACGGCAAATTGCTTTGCCGTTTCCTTGAAGCTGATCCCCGGGGAGATTAGCCTAATTTGTTGTAGTATTCTACTACGAATGACTCATCGATTTCAGCTGGCAATTCTTCGCGAACTGGCAGACGGTTCAATGAACCTTCGAATGTTTCTGTGTCGAAGGTGATGAAGTCTGGACGTCCGAACAAAGCTTCAGCAGCAGCTTTAACAACTACTAAGTTTTTAGATTTTTCGCGCAAGCCGATTACTTGGCCAACAGCCACTTCGTATGAAGGGATATCAACACGTTTGCCATCGACAGTTACGTGACCGTGGTTAACTAATTGACGTGCTTGACGACGAGTAGAAGCTAAACCTAGACGGTAAACTACGTTATCCAAACGTTGTTCCAATAAGATCATGAAGTTAACACCTTGTTTACCTTCTTTGATTTTACCAGCTTTTTTGAATAAAGTTGCAAATTGACGTTCGTTCATGCCGTACATGTGACGCAATTTTTGTTTTTCTTGCAATTGCATAGCATATTCAGATAATTTTTTACGGTTGTTAGGGCCGTGTTGACCTGGAACGTATGGACGACGCTCCAATTCTTTACCTGTTCCCAAAAGGGAGATTCCTAAACGACGAGCCTGTTTCCAGCTAGGTCCTGTATAACGTGACATAATAAAATTCCTCCAATAAATGTTTGATTTTTGGAGTAAAATAAGAATGATAAGTCAGCAATGCGTGCAGTTGATCCTTCAATCTTCACCTTATGCAGCCGCAAGGGTACGCAATTGAACCATCTAACGATGGCGATGAACTGTTGACGCGGGTGCTTCTTTCTCGCTGCATTATTTTACACAAAGGTTATTGTACCAAACAACAGAAGTTAATGCAATGGAAAAGTGATGTTTTTCAGACTTTGCCTGGCAGCGGAACGCTTTCACTGTTCCAAGGAAAG
Source organism: Trichococcus paludicola (assembly GCF_003052295.1). Lineage (GTDB taxonomy): Bacteria > Bacillota > Bacilli > Lactobacillales > Aerococcaceae > Trichococcus > Trichococcus paludicola. Next base: position 162,785 of record NZ_QBLC01000004.1, on the reverse strand, counting down.
GAATTCCGTTCCCTTATTATTTTCTGGTTTCTGATTGGTTCTTTCTATGTTATACTAAAAAATGAGATATATTGGGCGTTTTCAATTTTCAGATCAAATAAACGAAATTGTCGGAATAGGTGGAGGATTTATTGATGGAGTTTATATACTGGTTAGTAGCGATAATATTATTAGTGTTGATCGGGTACGGTGCGATCATGTATTTGACGAGGCAACAAGCGAATCGAATCAAAGAAATCGATGAGAAGAAGCAAAAAGCGATGGCCATACCTGTGGCCGATAACCTGTTCACATTGAAAAATATGAATTTGACAGGGCAAACAAAGCGTACATATGAAAGTTGGCAAGCTACATGGCAGACCATCACGCGTTTTCAGTATCCTGAAATTGAGGCGGCGCTTGTCAGTGCTGAACAATACATCCAACGCATGAACTTCATCAAGGCGAAGCAAGCCATTTCGCAAGCGGATCAACTGATCGACGAAACGAAAAACAGCGTTGAAAAAGTGAACAAGGCACTCGAAAAACTATTGGAAAGTGCACAGGAAAACCGCAAAGAGTTGGAAGAAATCCAGGAACGCTACAATAAAATCCGCAAACAATTATTGGCGCACAGCTTTACATTCGGTCCAGCTATCGAAACGTTGGAGAAGAACCTGAATTACATGGAGTTGGATTTCACGAAATTCAATTCATTGACGAACGAAGGCGACCATATGGAAGCCAAAGAAATCTTATCGCGTATCGAGCAGGATTTGCTTGTTATGGAAGAAGTCGTTGAAAAGATCCCTCAGCTGAACGAAAAAATCAAAACAGAGTATGAAGAACAAGTGAATGATTTGAAAGACGGTTACCAACGCTTGTTGGATGAAAAGTACATTTTCGAAGGTGTGGATGTCTCCGTTGAGATAGCTGCTGTTGAAAAAGAAATTCAGGAAGCAAAAGATTCCATCGCCCTTGCCGATATCAATGAAGCAGGCAAGAAGATGGATAAGGTAGAACGCGATATCGAAGCGGTCTATGCCATCATGGAAAAAGAAATGGAAGCCAAGGAATTTGTGGGCCGTCATACGGCGAATCTGCAAAAGAAAATGGATCACGTCCTGCAGAGCAACCGTTATGTGCTACTTGAAATCGACCGTGTTTCCCAGAATTACTTCTTGAACAAAAATGAATTGGGCCGTGCGCAAGAGTTCGAAGAGCAGTTGCTGAAGGAAAATGAAGCTTTGCGTTACTACGATAAGATGATGAAGGAACATGAAATTTCCTACTCGGTTGTCCGCGAATATTATGAGAAAATCAGCCAACGCCTTTCGGAAATCGACAAAGAACAGTCTGAATTGGTAAGCAACCTCAGTGACTTGCGCAACCGCGAAAAGGAAATCAAGGACAGCATCGATTTGTACGAGTTGGACATGCGCAACATGAAACGGACAATCGAGAAATACCATCTGCCTGGATTGCCGAAAATCTATTTGGATCTTTTCTTCTCGGTTACGGATCGCATCGAGGATTTGGCTTCCAAGCTTAACCGAGTGAAGATAGACATGGACGAAATCGATGCCATTTCCAAGATGTGCGAAGAGGACATCGAAATGTTGGATAACCAAACCCAAACGATTGTGGACAATGCGATGCTGACGGAGTATATGATTCAGTACGCAAACCGTTTCCGTCATTCGCATGTGGAGATCGAAAATGCCATCAACAAAGCTTTGGTGCTTTTCCATCGTGAATTTGACTATGCAGGTGCATTGGAGGCTGTCAAAATCCCACTGAATCGCATCGAAGCAGGGGCTGCCCGCAAAGTGGAAGAGTCTTATCAGGAAGAAAAAAATCGTCACTACTATTAAATGCAGAACAAACAGAACGCAGGGGTCGGGACATTGTCTCGGCCCTTTTTTGGACCCTCTTTATATGAGAACGGAATAAAATTCAGCCGTATGCTTTAAATGGTCAGGCATTTTCTATATAATAGATGGGATGTCCCGATGAGAGTGCAAAGTTATTAAGGAAGTGTAGATAAAGATGATTTATTTTGACAACAGTGCAACAACAAAAATGTATCTGGAAGCTATGGATACATACCGGAAGGTCAATGAACAATTTTTTGGTAATCCTTCCAGTCTGCACAGATTAGGCAATGAAGCGGATGCTTTGTTGCAGCAATCGCGCAAACAGATTGCACTATTACTGGGTGCCCAGCCGGATGAAATATTCTTCACGAGCGGTGGGACAGAGAGTGACAACTGGGCGATCAAAGGTACTGCGATGGAGAAATTTGCAGCAGGGAAACACATGATCGCTTCTTCCGTTGAGCATCCTGCCGTATCAAAGTCGTTGGAGCAACTGGAAAAGTTAGGCTTTGAAATCAGCTACGTGCCTGTCGACGCGAACGGAATCGTATCCATCGAGGAACTTGAGAAAACGATAAGGAAAGATACGATCCTGCTGAGCGTTATGGCAATCAACAATGAAGTGGGTAGCATCCAACCAATCGAGGCTATCGGCGAGTTGTTGGAAAACTATCCTTGGGTCCATTTCCATGTGGATGCCGTGCAGGCTGTCGGTGAATGCGAGCCGCTGATCCGACACCCACGAGTGGATCTGCTGTCGCTTTCAGCGCATAAATTCCATGGTCCCAAAGGCGTCGGCATCCTCTATAAGAAACATGGCAAACGGATCGCGCCGTTGTTGACGGGAGGCGGGCAAGAATCGGGCATGCGCAGCACGACGGAGAATGTCGGGGGAGTCGCAGCGATGGCGAAAGCTTTGCGCATGACGCTTGAAGGCAGCGAATCCAGCCGAAAACAAGAATGGCTGGTCCGGAGTAAGTTGGTTGCGGCCCTTTCGGAATATGAAGATGTGCGGATTTTTTCACCTGAAGATGGCGCCGGCCATATCCTTTGTTTTGCCATGAAAGGCGTCAGGGGAGAAGTGATGGTCCATGCTTTCGAAAGTCAGGATATCTTCATTTCAACTACCAGCGCCTGCTCAAGCCGGAAGAAAGGCACGCCCTATACGTTGGGATCGATGGGCATCCCCCTTTCCTGGAGCCAGTGTGCTGTCAGGATAAGCCTTTCCGGCGAAAATACGGAGTCGGAAGCGGAAGCGTTCATTGGACATTTCCGGACGCTGCATGAACAGTTCCAAAAGATACAATAGACTAACAGACAGATAGGAAGAGAACATAAATGGAAACGCACATTCAAATCCGCTTTGGCGAATTGTCGACCAAAGGGAAAAATAAAAAACGTTTTGTCCAACAGTTGGCGCAAAATGTCAGGATGGTCACAAAGGATCATCCGCAGATAAAAATCAAACCCGAGCACGATTCTATGCTGTTGGACCTGAACGGAGCTGACGAGGCCGTCATCATCGAACGCCTGCAGCATGTGTTCGGCATCCAAAACTATTCGCCGGTCTATCTGGTTTCGCGTGATCTCGATGAAGTGAAACGGGTTTTGGTGGACTTGCTTGCCAAAATGGAGACTGCCGGAAAAACGTTCAAGATAGCTACGCGCCGTGCGGATCATACCTACGAGCATGACACGACCTTCATGAATGCCGAGCTGGGGGCTACCGTGCTGGATGCTTTCCCGGGTATTTCGGTCAAGATGAAGCAGCCGGACATCCTTGTGCGCGTAGACATCAAAACCGGCGGCATCATGCTGAGCACGCAAACCTATCAAGGGCCTGGCGGATTGCCTGTCGGCTCCAGCGGCAGAGGCATGCTTATGCTTTCCGGAGGCATCGATTCGCCGGTAGCCGGTTATCTTGCCATGAAGCGCGGCGTGAAGATCGAGGCGGTGCATTTCCACAGCCCGCCTTACACAAGTCCGCAAGCGTTGCAGAAAGCCAAAGATCTGGCTGCCAAATTGACTAAATTCGGCGGTGAAATCCAGTTCATCGAAGTGCCGTTCACAGAGATTCAGGAAGAAATCAAAGAGAAAATCCCTGCGGATTACCTGATGACGATCACGCGCCGGATGATGCTGCGGATCACCGATGCCATCAGAGCCGAACGCAAAGGGCTGGCCATCTTTAATGGGGAATCTTTGGCCCAAGTCGCTTCCCAGACGCTGGAGAGCATGATCGCCATCAATGATGTCACAACGACGCCGATCATTCGTCCTGTCGCAACAATGGATAAATTGGAAATCATCGATTTGGCGCAGAAAATCGATACCTTTGATTTGTCGGTGCAACCTTTCGAAGACTGCTGCACGATTTTTGCGCCACCGTCACCCAAAACGAAACCACATTTGGACAAGGCCAGACGTTTTGAAGCGATCCTTGATGTGGAACCGCTCGTGGCACGCGCGGTTGCGGGCATCGTAGTATCAAGCATAACCGGCCGCGAAGATACAGCCAGCCAAGACGAGGCGCTCTTTTCGGATTTGCTGTAACCTCTGCCAATGCAGGAGCGTATCCTTACCATAAATCACCGCTTATCTGTATAATGAGAGTACTATCGGATAAGGGGGAATGTTTTCATGCAAGTGACATTAAAAGGTGAGATTGTTGAAGTTTTAGGGAATCAGCCCGTAGTTGGGGAGAAGGCGCCGGCATTTTCGTTGTACAACACTGAAGACGAAAAGGTATCTTTGGATGATTTGCGCGGTTCGGTTGTTCTGATCAGCGTATTCCCGGACATCAACACAAGCGTCTGCGACAAACAAACACGCAAATTCAACGAAACGGCAGCGAATATCGAAGGCTTGACCTTGTTGTCGGTTTCGAAAAATACAAAAGAAGAATTGATCAACTGGTGCTCGGCAAACGGCATCGATATGCAGATGCTGCATGACGATGCAGGCGAGTTTGGGGAAGCCTATGGACTGAAAGTGCCCAAATTAGGCAACAAGTTAGCCCGCAGCGTATTCGTCATCGACAAAGAAGGCGTCCTTTCCTACATGGAAATCGTCCCTGAAATCGCGACCGAACCAGATGAAGCAGCAGCATTGTCAGCTGCAAAAAAATTACTTTAATCGCATTGAGATTTCGATCAAAAGGTGCTAAACTAGTGAAGTATAAATAAGCGTCGATCAAGAAGAGTAGCTTACCCGGAACCACACAAGAGAGAAAAGCGTTTGGTGAAAGCTTTTTTGGGGAAGGAAAGTGAAGTAGCTTGTGAGCAAGTTGTGTGAAGGTCTGTGGACTGGGTAGCGCAGCTCGGAGTATTCTCCGTTATCAAAAAGAGAGACAGGGATCCGATTCCTGTAATTTAGGTGGTACCGCGATCATATCGTCCTGCATATTCGTATGCAGGGCGTTTTTTTTTCGCAACAAATCGATGTAAAAGAGAGAGGAAGTGGCTGAATGTCTAAAGCAGATGCAATGCCGACAAAGTATCAACCCCAGCAAGTAGAAGCAGGAAAATATCAAAAATGGGTGGAAGCGGGACTGTTCAAACCGAGCGGCGACAAAAGCAAAAAACCGTATTCGATCGTGATTCCGCCTCCAAACGTAACCGGCAGACTGCACTTGGGCCATGCCTGGGATGTGACGCTGCAGGATATGTTGATTCGCCAAAAACGCATGCAAGGATTCGATACATTGTGGTTGCCTGGGATGGACCACGCCGGCATCGCCACCCAAGCCAAGGTTGAAGCAAAATTAGCCGAGGATGGCCTTACCCGCTATGACCTCGGCCGAGAAGCCTTTGTCGACAAGGTTTGGGAATGGAAAGAGGATTACGCTAGCGTCATCCGTGAACAATGGGGAAAAATGGGCATTTCCGTTGATTATGACCGCGAGCGATTTACGCTCGATGAAGGTTTGTCGGATGCAGTACGGAAAGTTTTTGTTGGATTGTATGAAAAAGACTTGATCTACCGCGGCGCCTATATCATCAACTGGGACCCTAAAGCGAAAACAGCCTTATCCGATATTGAAGTCATCCACAAGGACGTTCAGGGCGCCTTCTATCACTTCCGCTATCCGATGACGGATGGTTCAGGCTACCTGGAGTTGGCGACTACCCGTCCCGAAACCATGTTGGGCGATACTGCCATCGCGGTTCATCCGGAAGATGAAAGATATCAGCAATTCATCGGCAAGACCGTGACATTGCCGCTGGTGAATCGGGAAATCCCGGTCATCGCTGATGATTATGTTGAGATGGACTTCGGGACTGGTGTCGTTAAGATCACACCCGCTCATGACCCGAACGACTTTGAAGTCGGATTACGCCATGATTTGCCGCAAGTGAACGTCATGAACGATGATGCGACGATGAACGAAGCAGCCGGAAAATATGCAGGAATGGACCGTTTTGCGGCGCGCAAAGCGATCATAAAAGATATGGAAGAACTGGGCTATTTGGTCAAAATTGAAGAAATGACCCACAGTGTCGGACATTCAGAACGCACAAACGTTATTGTGGAACCGCGCATCTCGACGCAATGGTTCGTCAAAATGCAACCGTTGGCTGAGCGTGCTGTCGAAAATCAATCGGCAGAAGAAAAAGTTTCCTTCTATCCGGAACGATTTGAGAATACATTCCTGACTTGGATGGGCAACGTCCATGACTGGGTCATTTCTCGCCAATTATGGTGGGGACATCAAATCCCGGCCTGGTATCATAAGGAAACCGGCGAAATGTACGTAGGCATGGAAGCTCCGAGCGACAGCGAAAACTGGACGCAGGATGAGGATGTTCTGGATACGTGGTTCAGTTCAGCACTTTGGCCGTTCTCGACGATGGGCTGGCCGGATGAAGATGCGGAAGATTTCAAACGTTATTTCCCTACCAGCACGTTGGTTACCGGCTATGACATCATCTTCTTCTGGGTAAGCCGAATGATCTTCCAGAGTCTGGAGTTCACCGACAAGCGTCCGTTTGAGAATGTGCTGATCCATGGTCTGATCCGTGATGAGCAAGGCCGCAAGATGAGCAAATCGCTCGGAAACGGAATCGATCCGATGGAAGTTGTCGAAAAATACGGGGCGGATGCTTTGCGTTGGTTCTTGGCCAACGGTTCCGCACCTGGACAGGATGTGCGCTTCAGCTATGAGAAGATGGATGCATCCTGGAACTTCATCAACAAAATCTGGAATGCCAGCCGTTACGTGCTCCTTAATTTGGAAGATCTGACTTTCGACGACATCGACATTTCAGGGGAAAAGACAATCGCCGATAAATGGATTCTTTCCAGCCTGAACAAGACCATCACAAAAGTGACGGATCTGTTCGAGAAATTTGAATTCGGTGAAGCAGGCCGTTTGTTGTACCGTTTCATCTGGGATGATTACTGTGACTGGTATATCGAAATGTCCAAAGAAGTTCTGCAAGGGGAAAATGAAGAGGCAAAACGCACAACCCGCAGCATCTTGGCGTATGTTTTGGATAATGTCTTGCGCTTATTGCATCCGGTCATGCCGTTCGTCACCGAAGAAATCTGGCAGAATGTACCGCATCAAGGCGATTCTATCGTAACGGCAGCCTATCCGGAAACGGATGACAGCTATATCGATGAAGCAGCTGAGGAAGCGATGGAAAAACTGATCGAATTGATCCGTGGCGTCCGCAATGTCCGCGCAGAAATGAACACACCGTTGTCCAAGAAAGTTCCGATGCAGCTGAAAGTGAATGACGAGGCGACCGAAGCGATTTTCCGCGCCAACGAATCCTACATCTTCCGTTTCTGCAATCCGGATACGCTGGAAATAGGTCTACACATCCAAGCAGCCAGCGACGCTGTCACCGCCGTTTTCTCAGGCGGAGAAGTGTACATGCCTTTAGCGGGTCTGATCAAATTGGAAGATGAGATTTCCCGTCTCGAAAAGGAAGCGGAGAAATTGACCAAAGAAGTCGACCGGGTGGAAAGCAAATTGAATAACGAAAAATTCATCAGCAAAGCACCGCAGGCTGTAATTGATGGGGAGAAACAAAAAGAAACGGAATACCGCGATAAACTCGTGGCTGTGGAAGAACGTATCGCTGCTCTGAAAGAACAGTTGGCTTGACCATAGAATTAAATTGAATTGAATTGAACAGGAAGAACCCTATTAGCAAGCGCCTTTGTGGATAGGGTTCTTCTTAAATGGAAATGGAGTGAAGCGGTAGATGTTTGCAACTTATGAAGAAGCGATGGAATGGATCCATTCCCGCAAAGGCATGGGTCCTAAACCGGGAATAGCCCGGATGAAATGGTTGATGGAAAAACTGGATCACCCGGAACGTAAATTCAGATCCATCCATATTGCCGGAACAAATGGAAAAGGGTCGAATGTTGCTTACTTAAGAAGCCTGTTCATGGCGGCTGGCTGTACGGTGGGAACCTTCACCTCGCCGCATATCGTCAGTTTCAATGAAAGGATCGGCGTGAATGGAGCGAACATCCCGGATGAGGACGTATTGGAACAAGCGAACATTCTGTACGCACTTTATGAGGAAATCGGCCTGACGGATATGGGTCCGCTGACGGAATTCGAAGTAGTGACCGCCATGATGTTCTCCTATTTTGGCTCCCATCCGTGCGATGTCGTATTGTTGGAAGTCGGCCTGGGCGGTCTTTACGACAGCACGAATGTTGCCGAGCCGGATTTGTCGCTCATCACGACGATAGGCAAAGATCACAGCAATATTCTTGGAAATACCATTGAGAAAATCGCCTTTCAAAAAGCGGGCATCATCAAGAAAGGGACACCGGTCGTCATTGGAAGATTGCCTGAAGAGGCTTTGTCGGTGATGCGTGACACTGCGGAAAAAAAGGCTGCGCCCTTGCATGTATTCGGCCCGGATTTCAGCGTCTCCAATTGGCATGAGGGTTCTGATTACCATGAGGTCTTTGACTTTACCTCTCCGTTGGGCACTTTTGAAAACCTGGAAATAACCTTGATGGGTGGCCATCAAGTCGATAATGCGGCCACTGCGCTGCAAGCTTTCTTGCTGTTCTGCCAAAAGTACGTTTTAGACTATTCGGAAACCACGATCAAAGCAGGGCTTCTCGGGACAGCTTGGCCGGTTCGGATGGAGATCGTTTCGCAAGAACCATTTGTCATGCTGGATGGTGCGCATAATATCCCGGCTATGGAAGTTCTGACTGAAGCGATCAAGAAGAAGTTTTCGGATAAGGACATCACCATTCTGTTGGCGGCGTTGGCGGATAAGGACCTGGAGGAAATGGGCCAGTTGATTAAGTCAATCCCTGACAGCAAGCTTTACGTGACCAGTTTTGATTTCCCAAGAGCTGCATCGGTCAAGGAACTGTGCGAGCGGATGGGCATATCCGAAGCTGCGGCCTATGAAGATTGGCGCATTGCAATCGATGATCTGAAGGCGAAGCAATCCGAAGAAGGCCTGTTGTTGATCACAGGCTCACTGTATTTTCTTTCCGAAGTAAGACATTATTTATTAAAGAATGAGGAGTTTTGAGATGCGTAAAAAAGCAGTCATTTTTGATATGGATGGATTGATGTTCGATACGGAAACGTTGGGATACCAGGCACAAGGTGAATTGGCTGAAGAGCTGGCTTTGCCGATAGCGTTCGACTTTGATTATTACCTGAAACAAGTAGGACGATCCGATAGGGATGTGATGCCTGAATTGGCCTCCGACTTCGGTGACGCTGAACTAGCGGAGCGATTCCTGAGAAAAATGAAGAAAAGGCAGACAACCATCGCCTCCGAGCAGGGGCTTCCGATCAAAAAAGGCCTGTATGATCTGCTGGCCTTTCTGAAGGAAGAAGGAGTGGTGTGCGTCGTTGCTTCCAGCAGCCGAAGGAGGGAGGTCAGCTTCTACCTTGAATTGGCTGATATTTCGCAGTATTTCCGCTACCAAGTCTGCGGGGATGAAGTGTCCTTCGCCAAACCGGATCCGGAAATTTTCCTGAGTGCCTGGAAACCCCTCGGCATTCCGAAAGAGGATTGTCTGATCCTGGAAGATTCGCTTAATGGCATCCGTGCGGCTTATGATGCGGGCATTGAAGTGATCATGATCCCCGATCTGATTGTTCCGGATGACGAAGCGAAAGCAAAAACGACGGCCATTTTGCCGGACCTGCACGCGGTCATGGATTGGTTGAAAGAGAAATAACCTGTTTTCGCCCCTTCCTGCGTATCTATTGAGTAGACGGAAGGAAAGGGGTAAAACAGGATGGTGCAAGAAACAAATCTGCTGATGGAGGTTCCGAAAGCCTCGCGCCCGCGTGAAAGATTGGATCAATTCGGAGAAAAAGCCCTAGCGACGCATGAATTATTGGCGATCATTCTGCGTACAGGGCCCAGGGACAGCAATGTTATGCAGTTGGCCTTACGGGTGCTGAATGAGTTCGAGGATTTGCATTCTTTAAAGCTGGCCTCACTGGAAGAATTGACTTCGATCCACGGAATCGGCCGAACCAAAGCGATCGAAATAAAGGCCTGTGTCGAATTGGGAGTCCGTGTAGCCAATGCCACGCAATTGAAGAGCGGTACAATCACCTCGACGCAAAGCGCCGGAACACTTTTGCAGAAAGAGATGCGCGACCTCCAGCAGGAACACGTGGTGGCTGTCTATCTGAACACAAAGAACGAAATCATCAAGAAGAAGACGATATTCATAGGCAGCCTGAACAGTTCGGTTGCGCATCCGCGCGAAATTTTTCGGGAGGCGGTAAGGTTTGCCGCGGCGCGGATCATCCTCGCTCACAATCATCCTTCCGGGAATCCGGATCCCTCTGAAGCTGATTTGGTGTTTACCCGCCGGATGGTGGAATGCGGAGAAATGATGGGTATTGAGATTCTTGATCATTTCATCATCGGGGTCGATGATTATCTCAGCCTGCGTGAATACGGGATCATTTAGTTTCTATTGCCGCCAGTATTTCCGCAGATAAAAATGAAAATCTGATGGCAAAAAACTTGCAATATCGGAAAACCTGATATATCATTATATTAGTGTTTTTGTTTGGTAAAGAAAAGATTGTCTTGAACATTCCTATCGTACCAAAAGCAAGAATCACATTTTTAGTGCTTTGCACGAGGAGGAATTTTTCATGGAAAAAGGAACAGTAAAATGGTTTAACGCAGAAAAAGGTTTTGGATTTATCGAACGCGAAAGCGGTGACGATGTATTCGTACATTTCTCAGCTATCTTAGGCGACGGATTCAAATCATTAGAAGAAGGACAAGCAGTTTCATTCGAAATCGTTGATGGAAACCGTGGACCGCAAGCTTCTAACGTAGAAAAAATCTAATATTCCTTAACTTAAACGATCAAAGGGTCCGGGACACTGTCTCGGGCCCTTTTTAAATGCCAAGCGAATTGGTTTGTCGCGTATCCGATGTTCATCAAGGAATGCTGACCAACTGGCGGATTCACTGTGAATCGTGTAGTCATATTGTGTCAATTGGAATGAATATTTGACGACAGTATTACTGAACGACGGCTTTCCTGTCAAATAGATTAATTCTTTCTTTTGTTTGTTACATTGATGTTTTTCTTGTTCCGGTTTGTGGTAAAATAGAAAAGAATTTGTTTGTGGGAGAGTTTGTAGTCAATCAGACGGAAGGATGAGAAGTACTTGGTAAGTTTGAATTTTAAAGGTAAAAACATCGGAATTGATTTAGGTACGGCCAATACGATCGTCTTCATAGCCGGCAAGGGCATCGTGATCAGAGAACCTTCTGTCGTCGCAAAAAATATCCATACGGGGGAGATTCTTTCCGTTGGGGAAGAAGCTTTCCAGATGCTTGGCAGGACGCCCGGCACCATTGTGGCTTCGCGCCCGATGAAAGAAGGCGTCATTGCGGATTACGATACAACTGTCGCAATGATGAAGTATTTCATCAAAAAAGCGACTGGGAATGCATTCATAAAACCATATGTGATGGTCTGCGTACCGAGTGGTGTGACGGAAGTCGAGAAGCGGGCAGTTCTTGATGCTACCCGGACAGCCGGCGCCAAAGAAGCATTCATCATAGAAGAGCCTTTCGCCGCGGCGGTGGGAGCGGGACTGCCGGTGCATGCACCTACAGGCAATATGGTGGTGGACATCGGTGGCGGGACGACGGATGTCGCGACGATTTCCCTTGGTGGAATCGTTACAAGCCGCTCGAGCACAGCCGGTGGTGATCGTATGGATGAGGCAATCATTCAATTCATACGCAAAAAATACGGTCTGCTGATCGGTGAGCGCACTGCCGAAAACATCAAAATAACAATCGGCTGTGCCGACATCGAACAGGCAGCTTCTTACGGCTCCATGGAAATAAGAGGCCGGGATATGGTGAACGGCCTGCCCAAAACTTTAGAGATCCATGCTGAGGATGTAGCGGTTGCGATTCATGATGTGGTCGAGAACATCATCCTTTCCGTGAGGGAAGTGCTGGAAGAGACCCCTCCCGAAATATCTGCTGACGTCATTGACCATGGCATCGTTCTGACAGGCGGCGGCGCTTTGTTGAAGAACATTGCTGAAGTCATTTCAGCGGAAGCAGAAGTTCCTGTGTTTATCGCCAACGACCCATTGGATTGTGTTTCCATCGGGACAGGCGAAACATTGAAGAATATCAACGTGTACAAGCGTAAAAATTTAAGGCATTAAGCATAATGAATGTAATTGAAAGTGATGTACGAAATGAGGTGTCAATGTGAATCAGTTTTTTAACAATAAAAAATTGATCATCCTATTGATCAGTGTGATCACCTTTATCAGCTTGATAGCATATTCTCTTACGAACAACAGAGAAGATACATCGATACCGCAACAAGTAGGGAACGATGTGACAGGCTCCATTGCGAGAATATTTTCTAAGCCGGCGGAAGTAGTGGCGAATTTTGTTGATTCAGTCGATAACCTGATGAATACGTATGAAGAAAATCAATCTTTAAAAAGTAAAATTGATACCGTTTATGAGCTGCAAGTGAAAGTCTATAATCTGGAGCAAGAAAATGCACGGATGCAGGAAGAACTTGAATTAAAAAGCACTTTATCAGAATATGAACAAATCAATGCTTCTGTAGTATCCCGCAACCCAGACAGTTGGTTGAACCAAATCGTCATCGACAAAGGATCACAGGATGGGGTAGAGGTCGACATGTCGGTGATGGCCGGAAACGGTCTGATCGGCCGTGTATCCGAAGTCAATTCAACCAGCGCGAAAGTTCTCTTGTTGACTACTTCGAACGATACGACCAACCGGGTGTCTGCTGAAATCCAAACGGAATCCGGTCCCGTTCATGGCATCGTCAATGGCTATGATGAGAACACGAAGATGCTTTCCATGTCCCAGATTGCCCCTGATGCGGTAATCAATCCGGGCGACAGTGTGATCACTTCAGGCTTGGGCGGCGTTTCGCCAAGCGCCTTGTTAATTGGAACCGTCAAAGAAGTATCCATGGACAGCTACGGCTTGTTCAAGCAAGTTACGATTGAGCCCGCCGGAGAGGTTTATAATATCCGCTTCGTGACGGTCATCAAACGGCTGAGCGGGAGTGGTGAGTGATGGTGCAGAACAGATCTTTACATCACACTTATTTCATCCCTGTGATGCTTTACTTGCTTTTGATTTTGGATGGCTTTTTGATCAATGCCTTCCCGGGCCAGTTCGTCAGTGAAGAGTATATCCTCGTGCCGCACCTGGCGCTTTTCGGGTTCGTGCTTTTTTCCTACTATTTCCCAAAGCAGCCGATGCAGTTCTACGCGGTTCTGTTCGGGCTGTTGTTCGACAGTTACTACAGCGGCATTTTGGGCGTGTACGCAGTCGCTTTTGCGGTGATCGTGTATTTCGTGAAGAAAATGCAGAAATATTTGACGGAAAATGTTTTTGTGTTGGCCTTGTTGTTCATCCTGGCAATTGTAGCGGTAGATTCATTCGTTTTTGGCTTTTACAGCTTGATGGACATTACGCAGCTTGATTTCAGCGCCTTCGCTTCAGAACGGCTGGGACCCACAATCGTGTTGAATATTGTGTTGTTCATTGTAATTTATTATCCCTTGTTTAAGCTTGTATCCTGGATGTATGATTGAACAGGATGAGAAATAAATGAGACTTTTTTTAATGAAATACTTGCATTTAACGAACGCTGTGGTATTATTGTCTTAAATTCTAAATGCAATGAAGAGAAAAAGTAACTTTTGCCTATTTCCAGAGAGTTTGCGGGTGGTGCGAGCAAACAATAGCGATCAGTGAAATCACATCTCTGAGCAAGAATGCCGAAAAGACAGCATCCGCTGCCCTCAGTAGGTTGACTCGGTTGTGCCCGTTACAGCACTGACGTTTCAAAAGGAACGTTATGAGGCGGTTTCTGTGAAGATGCCGCAAAAAAAGGTGGAACCACGACTTCAATCGTCCTTTAACTTTCAGCAGGAAGTTAGAGGGCTTTTTTTATTGGAAATGGCTTGATGAGGGGCCACCACAAAATACGGTAATAAAAAAGTACACATATATGGAGGAGAAGAATATGAAAAAATTAGCATTAATGTTGTTGGCGTCTACAGGTTTATTGGCTGCATGCGGTGGAGGAGCTGCTGAAGATTCTTCCGCAACCGGATCGGAAGCTTCAGGAATCAAAGAAACATTGGTGATGGGGCTGGATGATACTTTTGCACCGATGGGCTTCAAAGACGAGAGCGGCGAAATCGTCGGTTTCGATGTCGACTTGGCGAAAGAGGTTGCTGAACGCTTGGATGTGGAAATCACTTTCCAACCGATTGATTGGGCAATGAAGGAAACCGAATTGGCTTCCGGGAACATCGACATGATCTGGAATGGCTATACCATCACGGATGAGCGCAAAGAGAAAGTACTTTTCACAGAACCGTATCTGAACAACAGCCAAATCATTGTCACAATGGCAGACAGTGATATCGAAACAAAAGCCGATTTGGCTGGGAAAGTCGTCGCGACGCAACAAGGATCTGCAGCTTACGATGCCATCAACGCCGACGAAACGGGAATTGGCGCTGAGTTTGAAGGGGGAACGGCTATTTTGTACCCTAGCTTCAATGACGTGTTCAACGACCTGGAAAGCGGCCGCAGTGATGCAATCGTCGTTGATGAAGTATTGGGCCGTTATACAATGAAGCAGAAAGGTGAGGAAAAGTATGTCGTTCTTACCGATAATTTTGGCGATGAAGAATATGGTGTGGGTCTCCGCAAGGAAGATGTCGCACTGAAAGAAGCGATTGACGGAGCGCTGAATGATATGCGTGAAGATGGAACGTACGATGAAATCTACACAACTTGGTTCGCTGAATAACATTATTGTTTGTTGAAGGAGGAAAGGCGCATGTTGGATAAGCTAAAAAAAGCTGCCTTGATCGGAACGGGTTTATTGTTGTTGGCTGGATGCAACAGCGGTACTGCTGATGACGCTTCCGCCAGCTCGGAAGCTGTTGCTGAGGAAACGCTGATTGTAGGTTTGGATGACACGTTTGCGCCGATGGGATTCCGTGATGACAATAATGAAATCATCGGATTCGATGTCGATCTGGCGAAAGAGGTCGGTGAACGGATCGGAGCCGAAATGGTTTTTCAACCGATTGATTGGGCAATGAAGGAAACCGAATTGGATTCCGGTAACATCGACATGATCTGGAATGGCTATGCCATCACGCCGGAACGGGCTGAAAAAGTGCTCTTGAGCGAACCGTACATCGTGGATGCGCAATCCATCATCGTCTTGAAGGACAGCGAAATCCAAACGAAAGCGGACTTGGAAGGGAAGTTGGTTTCGACGCAACAATCTTCCAGTTCAGTGGATAAAATCATGGAAGATGCATCAGGGATATTTGAAAAGTTGGGCGGAGATCTGGTGCTTTATCCTTCCAATAACAATTCCTTCAGCGACCTGGAATCGGGCCGCGTGGATGCTATCGTCGTCGGTGAAGTCTACGGGCGTTACTACATGAAGCAGTCCGGTAAAGACATCTACCGTGTCCTGGCTGATAACTTTGGGGAAGACGAGATGGCGGTTGCCTTCAAAAAGGATAACACGGACTTGCAGGAGCGTGTCGATGCAGCTTTGGCCGACATGAAGGACGACGGAACCTTCGATGAAATATACGATAAATGGTTCTATAATGAATAACGAAAATATAGGGTAAGAAAGAGGTTTATGAAATGGACTTGATACAGACGATACTGCCATCATTGCTTGACGGCTTGAAGATGACACTTACGTTGTTCTTCATCATAGGGATCTCCAGCATTCCGTTAGGATTTCTGATTGCCGTCATCCGGGTTTACGGACCGAAGTGGCTGGGTTTTCTGATCCAGATATATGTCTTCATTATGAGAGGGACACCATTGCTGTTGCAATTGATGTTTGTTTTCTTCGGTTTGCCGCTGATAGGCATTACGTTGGATCGTTTTTCGGCAGCAATTTTGGCATATATGATCAACTACGCTGCCTATTATGCGGAAATCTTCCGTGGAGGTATCACTGCTGTTCCGAAAGGACAGTTCGAGGCCATTTCGGTGTTGGGTATCGGTAAGGTCAGAGGGTTTTTCAAAATCATCATTCCGCAGGTCACTAAGATTGTATTGCCATCTGTAGGGAATGAAGTGATTGCGCTAGTAAAAGATACATCTTTGGTTTATGTCATCGGTCTCGGGGAACTGTTGCGCGCGGGGCAAATTGCTGCGAATACATATGCCTCGTTAGTGCCTTTCTTGGCTGTGGGTATCGTCTATCTATCCGTTACGGCTGTCATTACGGTGCTGCTGAATAAACTTGAATCCAAAGGGAACTTTTAGGGGGGAGCGGCAATCATGTTATTAAATGCGATGAATTTAAAAAAGTCTTATCATGACATAACCGTAATCGATGATTTTTCTTTCCACATCGATTCCAATGAGATCGTTGTGCTTGTAGGGCGTTCCGGAACTGGTAAAACAACATTGATGCGTTTGCTCAACAATCTTGAAAAAGCAGACCAAGGCACCATTTCGATTGAGGATGCTGTCTTGTGCAAACAAGGTTTGAAGGGCGCAGAATATGCGGACCGCAAACAAAGGCGTCTTTACCAAAATAAAATCGGCATGGTGTTTCAGGATTACGCTTTGTTCCCGAACCTTACTGTGCTGGACAATCTGCTGGAGGCGCCGCTTGCACAAAAATTGGGCAGCCGTGAAGAGTTGACGGCGAAGGCAGCTGGATTGTTGGAACAAATGGGATTGGAAGACAAATTGAATTCGATGCCGTCGACGTTGTCCGGAGGCCAGAAGCAAAGGGTTGCGATCGCCCGGGCAATGATGTTGAATCCGCGCGTGCTTTGTTTTGACGAACCGACTTCTGCGCTTGATCGTGAATCTTCCGACAGCATCGGAAAGCTGATCCAGGAAATTGCAGCAGGAGGAACCGGTATCCTGATCGTTACGCATGATATCGAGTTCGGGCAACAATATGGTACCCGGATCGTATCCTCAAGTGAATTCGTCAAGAACCGTTAAGGATATTGTGCAGACTAGGGTATGTCCGCAGAAAATTGGACAGTCCAAACAGGAAACAGGGCAGCTGCTCTGTTTCTTTTACTGTTTTTGGTCCTCCGTGAGGTAAATGGCGCCTTATTTGCCGAATGTTTTGATTTAGGTTGACTTGAGGCCCGATTTTTGATAAGCTATTAATGTTGTAAATGTGCGCACCACGGCTACAACCGCACGAATGGGAGTCATAAGACCTTAAAGGGCACTTCGTTTGGCGAGTCTAAGTAAAATAAGGAGGTGCAGAGAATATGTACGCAATTATCGTAACAGGTGGTAAACAATTAAAAGTTGAAGTTGGACAAGCGATCTACATTGAAAAATTAGATGCTGAAGCTGGTGATAAAGTAACTTTTGATGAAATCGTATTTGTAGGTGGAGAAGAAACCAAAATTGGCGCTCCATTCGTAACAGGTGCTTCTGTAGAAGGCACTGTTGAAAAACAGGGCAAAGAAAAGAAAGTAACTACTTTCAAATACAAGAGAAGAAAAGATACACACCGCAAGCAAGGTCATCGTCAACCTTATACAAAAGTAATCATTGACGCAATCAAAGCATAAGAGTGTGAATAAACATGATTGAAGTGAAATTTAAAGAAGATGACCATGGCAACCTGCTTTCTTTCGAGATTACGGGACATGCCGGATATGGAGTAGCAGGTGAAGATATTATCTGTGCCGCTGTTTCCGTACTGGCCATCGAAACTGTGAATAGCGTGGAACGTTTAGCCGGTTACCAGATGCTTGTTGATGAAGCAAATGATGAAGGCGGGTATCTCTATGCGGAAATACTTTCCGAAAGGGAAGCGGAACAGCAATACATTACGCAGATTTTACTGAAGCATCTATTCTATTCACTGGAAGATGTCGCTCAGACATATCCAGATTATGTGACCATAAAAATGCAATAAAAACTGTACTACTTAATAAGGAGGTGCAAACCACATGTTGAAATTGAATCTACAATTGTTCGCCCACAAAAAAGGGGGCGGATCTACTACCAACGGACGTGAGTCCCAATCTAAACGTTTAGGCGCTAAACGTGCAGACGGACAAACAGTAACTGGCGGATCGATTTTGTACCGTCAACGCGGAACAAAAATTCATCCAGGTACTAACGTCGGTATCGGTGGAGATGACACTCTATTTGCAAAAGTTGACGGTGTCGTTCGTTTCGAACGTTTAGGCCGTGACAAAAAACAAGTTTCTGTATACCCTACAGCTAAATAATACTTGTACTTTTGCCGATCAACCAATTACATACACACAAAAAACCTTGCGGGGGCAAATGATTAGTCACTTCCTTCGCAGGTTTTTTTGTTTTTTACAAAACAACAAAAAGTAAGGGACGGTGAACGACTTGAAAGCAACAAATGTTGAGAGTCTTTTCGGTTTAATGGATGAAGCCATCAAATTACTTCAAACGGAAGCTGAACTATCATACATAGAAGCGTTGTCCGAAACGCTGGAAAATCTTTCCTTTGAAGGGAAAGCACAACAAGTGGAAGGATTGCCCTCAAATGAGGCAATCGAGCGCCTGAACAGCCTCTACAAAAAGATGAATTTGGAAGCCTTGGATAAAGAAATCATCCGCAAGAGCATACAACTGACTTTCATCAAAGCTACGAAAGAAGACAAGCTCCAGATGAATCATCAAATGACTCCGGACACGATTGCGTATCTGATTGCTTATTTTATCGGAGAAATAAAAAAAGATAAGACAGAAAAACTGCATGTTTCAGACTTGGCAGCAGGAACTGGGAATCTGCTCAATATCGTTCTGGCGCATTTGGCAAGCAGAGGCAATGAAGTGACTGCGGAAGCAGTTGACAACGATGACCTGTTGATCAGTGTCGCGGCCAACAGCGGATCCTTGATGGGATTGGCCGAAAAAATCCATTACACCCACTCGGACAGCCTTCAGGAACTGTTGATTGAACCCTCGGATATCATGGTATCAGATTTTCCAATCGGCTATTATCCAGTGAATGAGCGCGCAAAAAATTACAAAACAGCTTTTTCGGAAGGAAATTCTTTTGCGCATTTCTTAATGTTTGAACAAAATGTGAACTATTTAAAAGAATCCGGTTGGGGGGTTTTTATCGTTCCATCCGATATTTTTGAAACAGATAAAACATCTGTATTAATGGGGTGGCTAAAGGAAAACGTTCATATACAGGCATTTTTGAGCCTTCCGGCAGATCTGTTCCACAAAAATGGAATGAAAAAATCAATCATTATTGTTCAAAAAAATGGTGGAAAATCGATTCAAGCCGAACAAGTGCTTTTGGGGGAAATTCCAGATCTTAAAAACGCACAAAAGATGCAATCTTTCCTGGATATTTTCCACAATTGGAGCGCAAAGATGATATAATATTTATTAGAGATATAAGAAAAATCAGTCAATTTAAAGGAGAGAAAAAAATGTCAAAAATCATCGCTATCAATGCTGGTAGCTCAAGCTTGAAATTTACATTATACGCTATGCCTGATCAGGAAGTTCTTGCAACCGGAATTATCGAAAGAATCGGTTTGAACGATTCCGTCTTCACAATCAAATATGGAGAAGGCGAAAAATTCAAGGTAACGGAAGATATTGCGAACCATGAGATCGCGGTACAAAACTTGCTGGATCAATTATTGGCACTAAACATCATTTCAAGCTACGATGAGATCACAGGTGTTGGCCACCGTGTCGTTGCCGGCGGCGAAATCTTCAAAGATTCCGCGCTTGTGGATGATCTTGTCCTGGAACAAATCGAAGAACTGGCTGAATTGGCGCCGTTGCATAACCCAGCGAACGCTACCGGAATCCGTGCGTTCAAAAAATTGTTGCCTGAAATCACAAGTGTTGCTGTATTCGACACCTCTTTCCATACAACAATGCCGAAAGTAAATTACCTTTACAGCATCCCGATGGAGTACTATGAAAAATATTCTGCAAGAAAGTACGGCGCACACGGAACAAGCCATAAATACGTAGCTGAACGCGCTGCCGAAATGTTGGGAAGACCGATCGAAGAGTTGAAGATCGTTACATGCCACATCGGTAACGGTGGTTCCATCACTGCTGTCCAAGGCGGAAAATCGATCGACACATCCATGGGCTTCACGCCATTGGCTGGTATCACGATGGGAACTCGTTCAGGGGACATCGATGCATCTTTAATCGCGTATTTGATGGGCAAACTGGGCATCACGGATATCAATGAATTCGTTGACATCCTGAATAAAAAATCAGGTCTGTTGGGACTTTCAGGCGTATCAAGCGATATGCGCGATGTTGAGACAGAAGCTGAAAAAGGCAACGAGCAAGCTCAAATTGCATTGGATATCTTCCACAATCGCATCATAAAATATATCGGACAATATGTTGCAATCATGAACGGTGTGGATGCGATCGTCTTCACTGCCGGCGTCGGAGAAAATTCTGCGCCTACCCGCAAAATCATCATCGATGGCATCTCTTGGTTCGGTTGCGAAATCGACGATGAAAAGAACAATGTTCGCGGCGTTGAAAGAATCATTTCAACTGACGATTCAAAAGTTAAAGTACTGTTGATCCCTACGGACGAAGAAGTGATGATCGCTCGCGACGTCGTACGCTTCAGCCAAAAATAAGAAAAGCGGAACGGGTTCGTTCAGCCCTGAAAGAAATTTAGGAAATCGTGCCACGCAACGTTCTCTACGGTTACCTTTTACTGGGACTCTAAGGGATGAATCGCTAAAAGTCCCATGCAACTGAGCATCGTAGAGCGCAATATGCTGAGAGACTTCCTGCGTCAGCAGGGTAGTCGAATAGTATCCTTGGCTCGCAGAGTCAAGGGGTTCCTCTATCCTTTCCGAAGGGCTAACCCGTGCAGCTGGACAACTTTTTGGATGCATGAAAACTTTTGCAAACCTGTAAAACACCAACGGTGACGCACTTTTGGATTCAAAATGTATTATGCTTCCATAATAAAAAATAAAAATTCCGATATGCCAACAACTGGCATAACGGAATTTTTTTGTTGAATTTTTTCTGAGGCAGGGAGTTAGACCGCTGCCTGTCATTTTTTAGGTTTTGGTTTATTCTCCAGGTCGGTCCGGACGACCAGCACATCGCAAGGTGCGTTGCGGATGACGTACTCGGAAACGGAGCCGATGAACAGTCTTTCGACGGCATTAAGGCCGGTCGCGCCGATCATGATCAGATCCACGCCGTATTCGGCAGGCAAATCTTTTGCGATGATGGCTTTTGGCGAGCCGTATTCGATGACTGTGTGAACATCCGTTATGCCTTCGTTCGTGGCGTAGGTTTTGTATTCTTCCATCAACGTTTTGGATTGGCGGACGATTTCATCCGTAAAGCTGCCTTCAAAACCTGTAGGGGTCTGTATGGCTCTTGTATCAATAATATGAGTGATGATGATGGCTGCTTTATTCCGTTTGGCCACTTCCACTGCTTTACGGAAGGATAATTCTGATTCTCTCGATCCGTCAACCGGTATCAAAATTTTCTTATACTCTTGAAACATATTAACCACTCCTCTAAACTAGTATCGCTTACAAGTTTATTTTACTTCACTTTCCATAAAAATGAAAGCGTATGCGATATTTTCCGGAATTTATTGATCAGCGGCCCTGATCTTTCATCATGCCGGCCAGCCGGATGCTGAAGAGTGCTGTATACCCTGAGGCAATCAATACGGCAAATGCATAAAGCAGGGAACTCCTGAAGAAAATCGTCAGCAGACAGAGAAACCCAATCAACATGTACAGGGCTCCGCCGTTGCGGAAAAAGAGCCAGATCTGATGGCGTTGCTGTTCTGTGATCCGATCCGGAGCCAACACGAAGACAGTGGGGCCTTTCAATGTCATGAAAAGTCCGGTCGAAACCAATAATAATGAAAAAAGGGCAATCAACAATTCAACCAAAGTGTGTCCTCCTCAAGGAAATTGCGGGATAATGGCTCAAGAAATGCTTTCCCGAATATTTCAGTCTGCAAAAAAAGCTGCTCAAAGAGCAGCTCCAAAAGTATAAAACTTTATTAGAAATCCGATGGTGCCGGTGAGTTATATTCTACTAGTTTTGAACCCGCATATAAGCAGGTGGGCTCCAATATCCAGTCTCTAACTACCAAATGAAAAGGCGTGTTATCCACCGGAATAAACAGGATCCCAAGGTAGTAATAAATTGTTCGGTCAACACATTGAGAATATGTCGAACACCTCAGAAATCTATATACGTATAGTAGCATACTAATCAATCGTTGGCAAGCAAAACACAAGCATTTCAATCCGGAAACAGTACAGCAGCAACTGGTTAAACGCTGCCAAACAGTAATCAGGAATCTTTGTTGAAGCGGTGCTGCAATTGGCTGGCCAAGGCTTGTTCATATTTTCCGGTCGAAGCGGGCTCGTAGTATCGGCGATCTTTCAGCGAGTCCGGCAAATATTGTTGTTTGATCCAGTGATCCGGGAAGTCGTGCGGGTATTGATACCCGATGCCACGGCCCAGCTTGTTTGCACCGCTGTAATGGGCATCCCGCAGGCTATCCGGTATGTCGCCGGACTTTCCGGCGCGCACGTCGGCAAGAGCGCTGTCCAAGGCAATATAGGCCGAATTGGATTTCGGCGAAAGGGCCAGATCGACGACAGCATTAGCCAAGGGAATCCGTGCTTCCGGCAAGCCCAGCTTTTCGGCAGCCTGAACAGCCAAAACGGTTCGGGCCACAGCTTGCGGATTGCCTAAGCCGATATCTTCGTAGGCACAGACCATCAACCGCCTGCAGGCGATCAGTAATTCGCCGGCTTCCAGCAGCCTGGCCAGATAATGCATGGCCGCATCGACGTCGCTGCCGCGGATCGATTTTTGGAAGGCAGATATGACATCGTAATGGGCATCGCCGTTCTTATCGTGGACCAATGCCTTCTTTTGGACACACTCCTCGGCGATGTCCAAGGTTATGTGGATGGTTCCATCCGCATCCGGTTTGGTGGATAGCGCGGCCAATTCCAAGGCGTTCAGCGAGCCGCGCACGTCACCCATCGTACTTCTGGCGAAATGAAGCAAGGCATCTTCGTCGATCATAATCTTTTCTTTACCCAAACCGCGCTTTTCGTCAGCGATGGCCCGTTCCAGCGCCAATATGACGTCCTGTGTGCTCAGGGCCTTCAATTCGAAAATTTGGGTCCGGCTCCGGATAGCGGGACTGATGCTGATGTATGGATTTTCGGTGGTGGCGCCGATCAGGATGACCTGGCCGCTCTCAAGATGCGGCAAGAGAAAATCCTGTTTGGGTTTGTCCAAGCGATGCACCTCATCCAACAAGAGGATGACCTGGCCGGAAAATTTGGCTTCCTCCACGACGATCTGAAGATCTTTTTTTGTGTCGGTAGCGGCGTTCAGTTGCCGGAAAGCCGAATGGGTCGATCCGGCGATGGCGCTCGCAATGCTGGTTTTGCCGATTCCCGGTGGGCCGTACAGTATCATTGAAGAAAGCATCTTGGCATCGACCATGCGGCGGATGATTTTATTTTCGCCGACCAGATGACTTTGGCCGATGACTTCGTCGATGTGGACGGGACGCATACGGTATGCTAAAGGTTGTTTCATTATTCTCCGCTCCTTTTTCTCTCCCCATTATATGCCATCTGATAATAAAGAACAAACATTCGCCCGGTTATTTCTTTTTGGCAGCTTTGTGAAAATTGATTGAAAAGAAAGGCAAGCAACATCTTTACTATTTACAAGCAGAAAAGCTATAATGAATACATTGAAAATTGGAAGCAGAAAGCGAGAGTATATAATGACGGATTTCAAAGAGATTATTTTAACACATAAATTATCGGCATTATTTTCGAAAGCCTCTTTTGGAATCGAAAAAGAAAGCCAACGGATAACGGGTGAAGGTACAATCGCCAAGACAAACCACCCGACTGTATTCGGAAATCGCAGTTTCCATCCTTACATACAGACTGACTTTGCGGAAAGCCAACCGGAATTGATCACGCCGCCGATGCAGTCAATCGAGGAAACACATGAGTGGCTGACGGCTATCCATGATGTCGTACTGCGATCCTTGCCGGAAGATGAATACCTGTTGCCTTGCAGCATCCCGCCTACCATGCCGGCAAGTGAAGAAATCAAAGTAGCCAAGTTGGACAGCGCGGATGATGTGGCGTACCGGGAGTACTTGGTCTCTGTTTACGGGAACAAGAAACAGATGGTCAGCGGCATCCACTTCAATTTCGAATTGAATCCTGCCCTCATCAAAGAACTTCATCAGCTTTCCGGGTCTGCCGGGACACTTAAGGCGTTCCAATCGGATGTCTACTTGAAGATGGCGCATAACTTCATCCGTCACCAATGGATCATGACCTATCTTATGGGAGGATCCATATCCGCCGACAGCTCCTACTTCGAAAAAGAAACCCAACAGGATTTGCCTCTGGACAGCTACACAAGAAGCATCCGCAGCAGCAAATATGGATACGTCAATAAAGCGGACGTGCATGTTTCTTTTGAATCGATTGATGCCTATGTACAGGATATCGAACGGATGGTAACCAGTGGAAAGCTTATTGCCGAAAAGGAGTTTTATTCCACTGTCCGTTTCAGGGGGGCCAACAAAGCGCGTGATTTGCTGACGAACGGAATCGCCTATCTCGAATTCAGGTTGTTCGATCTGAACCCATTTGCCGAGTTCGGAATGCATAAAGAGGATATGTACTTCATCCATTATTTCCTGCTCTATTTATTGTGGATCGAGAAGGATGCCAGCGAAGAAGAGATGAAAATCGGGAAAGAAATGAATTACAGCACGGCATTGGAGAATCCTCTGCAGCCATCCGCATTCCAATCGGAAGGGCTGTCCGTCCTGGAAGGGATGCTGCAGATGCTGGAAGCGATCGGCGCAGAAGAGAAAATCAGCGCAATCGTTAAAGAAAAAATCGAAGCATTCCACAATCCGGAGAAAACAGTGGCAGGGCAGATGGTCAAGGCAGTGGATGCAACAGAGGACAAAACGGCTTGGGCCACATCTTTGGCCAAAAAGTACAAAGAAGCTGCCTGGAAACGTCCATATGCCTTGAGGGGCTTTGAGGACATGGAACTCTCCACACAGATTCTGATGTTCGATGCCATCCAAAAAGGTTTGAAGATCAACATGCTCGACCGTTATGACCAATTCATCTCGCTGACCTACAAGAATCATCGCGAATATGTGAAGAACGGCAATATGACGGCAAAAGACAGCTATATCGGCCCGCTCATTATGGAAAATAAAGTCGTCACCAAAAAAATATTGGCGGAGAACGGATTCGCGGTGCCGGACAGCGGTGAGTACCATTCTGTGGCCGCAGCCTTGCGCGATTACTCTATCTTTGCTGGGAAAGGCATCGTCGTCAAACCTAAGTCAACGAACTACGGGTTAGGGATTTCCATCTTCAAGGACGGCGCAACAGCCGAAAACTACGAAAAAGCAGTACGCATCGCATTTGAAGAGGACGAGGATATATTGGTCGAGGATTTCTTGGCCGGAACCGAATACCGATTCTTTGTCATAGGCAATGAAACGAAAGCCGTGTTGCTGCGTGTGCCGGCCAATGTGGTAGGTGATGGCAGCCACACAATCCGTCAATTGGTCGAGGAGAAGAATAAAGACAGTCTCCGCGGAAAAAATCACCGTTCCCCATTGGAATTGATAGCGACTGGGGAACTCGAAAAATTGACGATCCAAGGGCAAGGGTATACTTTCGACAGTATCCCACCTGAAGGCACGAATGTCCGTCTGAGGGATAATTCAAACATCAGCACCGGCGGCGATTCAATTGATTTTACGGATCAGATGGACGACAGCTACAAAAAGTTGGCTGTGCAGATGGCAGCCTCACTGGGTGTTGCAGTCTGTGGGGTGGATATCATCATCCCGGATCATTCGGTCCCGGCCACGAAAGAGGAGCCGAACTACGGGGTGATTGAGGCGAACTTCAACCCAGCCATGCTAATCCACATTTATCCATACCAAGGGAAAAGCCGACGCTTGACGATGGAAATCCTGCGCTTATTGTTCCCGGAAATGCAGCTGGAGGAAGAGTAGGGGGGAACTTCATGAAAAAGTCATTTCTGAGAATTGCCAGCCATATTACAATTGCCTTCATCATGTTTTACGGCTATCTCGTCGCGAAGGGATTCAACGACTGGGGGAAGCTGTCGTCTTTTAATCCCCTGCTCGTTCCAGCTCTATCGGCAGGCCTGTTTCTATCCATCCACGTGCATGTCTTTCTTCATGAAGGGGGACATTTTATCTTCGGAAAATTGAGCGGTTATCGGCTGATCAGCTTTCAAGTCAGACGTTACAAATATAGCCATGCGGATCACAGCCTGCATCATATGCAGGCTGCCTCCCCGTTGCTGGCTGGCCAATGCTTGATGGCGCCACCTAAAGGGGACTATGCGGAATTGCCGTATCGCAGTTATCTGCTGGGGGGCATTATGGCAAATGCTTTGACGGGGACACTCCTGTACAGCCTGGCTTTTTGGATGGAACTGAAGACAGGCTCCCTGTTCGTTTTGTTCAGTTTGGTGCCTGTCTGGATGGCTTTAGCGAATCTGCTGCCGAAAGCGCAGAATGACGGAGCTTTGCTGAGGGAAGCAAGCCGCTCATTGCCTGCGCGCAGGCTCCTGTTCCAGCAGTTGGAGATGGCACAGCTTATCGAAGAAAAAGTGCCTTTTGCCGACTTACCGGACGCCTATTTCGAAAGCATAAACGATGCCCAGTATCAAAAAACCTTCCTGGTTGACTACTTCTACATGGTCGCGTATGTCCGCGCTTTGGGGGAACTGGATTTTGAAGAAGCCGATTCATTGTTGCAGACTTTTTCGGCCAACCGTCCAGTCAAAGAGTCAGTCTATTGGCCCGTTTATATGATGGAATCTTTGTTTTGCGATGCGCTGTTCGGTCGGCTCGTAAATGCAGAGGAAAAATACATCCAAATACAAGCTCATCCTTTGTTAAAAAGGTACTGGATCGTAAACAACAGAATAAGGGCGGCCTATGCATTTTTCTGTCTTACCGATATTGAAGAAACGAAAAAATTGTTGGGACAGGGTCCCGCAACTGCCCAAGATTCCTCGAAGGAAATGGAAACCAGCATCGAACTGCGCCTGTACCGTTGGCTCAACAGTTATTTTGAACACTAGAAAGACTTGCGACAGAAAGAAGGTAACAAATTGATTTATTTCGACCACGCCGCTACGACTCCGGTGAGACCTGAAGTTGTATCGGTCATTCAGGAATCGCTTATCGAAGATTTCGGGAATCCTTCCAGCACCTATGCTCTGGGAAGACGAACAAGACAGCATATCGACCAGTCACGCAGGATTTTTGCGGCATCCATCCAAGCAGACCCGGCTGATATCATCATCACAAGCTGCGGCTCCGAATCCAACAATACAGCGATCATACCGACTGCGTTGGCTCTGAAGGAAAAGGGCAAACACCTTATCACTTCTGCAGCGGAACACCATGCAGTCCTGCATCCGATGCATTATCTGGAAACGTTAGGCTTTGAGGTGACCTATCTTCCGGTGGACGATACCGGAAAAGTAACCTTGCAATCCCTGAAGGATGCGATTCGCGAGGATACTATCTTAGTCTCATTGATGTATGCCAACAACGAGGTGGGCAGTATCAATCCAATTGCCGAAATAGGTGCTTTTTTGACAGAACAGAACATCCTATTCCACACCGATGCCGTTCAAGCATATGGCAGCGAGCGGATTGATGTGGAGCAACAGCATATCGACTTCCTATCGGTTTCCGCGCATAAAATCAATGGTCCCAAAGGCATTGGATTTTTATACCGTAAAAATAGTCTGCACCTGCCTAATTTCATCCATGGCGGCAGCCAGGAGAACGACCACCGTGGCGGTACGGAAAATACGCCATACATCCGGGGGTTTGCTGAGGCCGTCACTCTGATGGAAGCAGAACGCAAAGAAAGCAACCGCAAAAAACGTGAACTGGGCAAGTATTTACTGAGCGGACTTGAAAAAAGCGGGATTCCATTTGAATGCAATGGTGTCTATCCTGAGGGAGTCCCGCACATCTTGAACATCTGGCTGCCCGGTATGCGTTCCGACAAAATGCTGATTCAGTGCGATCTCAAAGGGATCATGCTGGCGGCCGGATCCGCTTGTACAGCCGGCAGCATTGAACCGAGCCATGTATTGGCAGCGATGTACGGAATGGATAATCCGCGAGCAACCGAATCCTTACGCATTTCATTCGGACCGGATAATACGACTGATGAGGCGGACACGCTGATCGCCTTGCTGAAAAGCATCCACAGTAAGCAATACAAGAACGGCTGAACGAAAGAAAAAAATGTGTTATGATAGAGAAAACGTTATCTTGGAGGACTGCATATGGCATTCGAAAAAAATGTATCTTTAAAGGGATCCGGAAAAACCTTTCGATTGGACGAACAGGTGAAACGCTACACTTTGCGCGACAATGGTTTTGAGGAAACCAAAAACGCCAATTTCCAAATGGTCCGCGATTTGGACAACAGCGTGTTGCATAAACAAGGGATCAAAGTGAAAATTGTCGTCGCTGCCGATCTGAAAACATTGAAAGTTTCCACAACGACGAGCAACGGATTGCAGCTAGTGGATGTCTACGGTAAGGAAACCATGTCGGCTGCGAAAGAACAGTTGGAATACATTTTGGACAGCTTGGTAGAAAACGGCGTCCTGGCTGAAGTGTCGGAGTAATCCCAATTTATTTGTGATATTTGAAAACAACGGACCGGTTCTGTAAGAGTAAATCTTACAGCCGGTTTTTTTTTCATCAAATGGGAAAATGGAACTTGCTAAAATCCATGTGCACAAAAAAAACACCATGCATACTATAAATGCATTAATATAATTATATAAACAGTTGTTTTTTTCATTCCAATTCTTATGAAATATGATATACTTATTCAGAATCGCACAAACAATTCGGGAGATGAAGAAAGTGGAACAAAAATATCAAGGCGCAGCCATGACTACAGTTGATAAAAGCGCCCTAAAGAAGTCACATTTATTTGAGACTTCACAAGTAAAATATTTCATCAGATGTATGCTTGCTGGTATGTTTTTGACGTTGGGTACCTCAATTGCTGTAATGGTCGCTGAAAAAGCAGAACACATGCTGCCCGGTAGTGGGAAATTTTTCTACTCATTCATGTTTGCATGGTCTTTGGTCATGATCAATTACATGAACACAGAATTGGGTACATCCAACATGATGTACATGACAGCAGCTATTTACCGCAAGGTGTTGGCACCCAAAAGAGCTTTAGCAATTTTATTCGCTTGTATCCTTTTCAACCTTATCGGTGGTACCATCGCTTCATTCGTCATGTCATTCACGAATATTTTCCAGGATTTACCGGCTGAGCACTTCCTTTTCCATGCAGTTGAAGGCA
The DNA here is from genome assembly GCF_003052295.1 of Trichococcus paludicola. Classification (GTDB taxonomy): domain Bacteria; phylum Bacillota; class Bacilli; order Lactobacillales; family Aerococcaceae; genus Trichococcus; species Trichococcus paludicola. The sequence goes on along the minus strand of NZ_QBLC01000004.1, from coordinate 132,911 downwards.
AGTTGCTCAAAACACCTATACAGATGGTTGCTGAAGGTATCTTCGCGAACGTCATCGTGAATACGACTGTATTTGTGAGCGCGCATATGAAAGATGACGCCGGCAAGCTCTTCTCGACCATTTTCATCATCTTCATCTTTGCATTTTTAGGCTTTGAACACGTTATCGCCAACTTCTCTTCCTTCAGCCTTGCGTTTTTCGCATTCGGCGGCGCTTTGCCAGGGATGACGGTCGGCAGCGTCCTGACGAACTGGTTCTTCGCTATGATCGGCAATTACATCGGTGGCGGATTGATCATTGGTTTGCTTTACGCATGGATGAACAAGGATTCCGAAGTATACGTAGACTAAGCTTTACAACCAAAAACGAGAAGGGTCCGGTAACCGGATTCTTCTCGTTTTTTCTTCTACGGATAAAAAAATGTCCGAATGAAGATTTGTTCGTTTTTCCGAGGTGATAGTTATCCCAATTGGCGATAAAACTTACGGACCGTTGACAAAAGCGAAGATTATCTGTATTGTTTTACTGTTATTTGTTAACAAAAATAAGGCATGCTGGCCGACCGTCGCAAGCGGCTGATAGATAGAACGAAATGTGATTAAGGAGGATTTTTTTATGAAATTGCTGGAGGAACGTATACTGAAGGATGGCATCGTGTTGGGGGACAACGTGTTGAAGGTGGACAATTTCTTGAACCATCAGATCGATCCCATATTGATGCAACAATTGGGGGATGAATTTGCACGGTATTTTGCTGACAAAAAAATCACCAAAATTTTGACGGTGGAGACATCCGGCATTGTGCCCGCAGTATTCACAGGTTTGGCATTGGGAGTGAAAGTTGTTTTTGCAAGAAAACAAAAGAGTCTGACGATGAAAGACAATCTGTACTCGGCCACTGTCTACTCCTTCACAAAAGATGTCACCAACGAAATTACAATTTCCAAACAATATCTTGACGAGAATGATCATGTCCTCATCATTGATGACTTTTTGGCGAACGGACAAGCCACTAACGGCTTGATGGAAATCTGCAAACAGGCAGGAGCGGAGATCGCTGGTGTCGGTATCGTCATCGAAAAATCCTTCCAAAAAGGCAGAAAAATTTTGGAGGAACAGGGTATGGATGTCTATTCATTGGCGCGCATCAAGTCCTTTGAAAACGGCACGGTACAGTTCATAGAAGAATAGCAGCACAGGAAGGCAGATAATCTCTGTCTTTTTTTTGTTTTCAAACATGGAAAATTTTGGGCGTTCAGGATCTTTCGATTTGGCTTCAATATCTCCACAAAGCCTTTTGGAATTGTGGTAAAATGTTAAATATACATGAGATTATGAGCGTTATCTTAATGAGGAGGTTCAATAATGAGAATCGAAACACAATGTTTACACGAAGGGTATCACCCAGGGAACGGAGAGCCAAGCGCGCTTCCGATTTACCAAAGCACCACTTACAGATATGACTCCACGGAACATATCGGGAAATTATTCGATTTGACTGCTGCCGGGCACATGTATTCGCGCATCTCCAATCCGACTGTTGGAGCCGTGGAAGAAAAAATCGCGGCGATGGAGGGTGGCGTAGGGGCTTTGTGCACAACTTCCGGCCAGGCTGCCACCATGATAAGCTTGATGAACATCCTGAAGGAAGGGGATCATTTCATCAGTACCGCCTCCATTTATGGCGGAACAATCAATCTGTTCGCCGTAACTTTGAAGCGATTCGGAATCGAATGCACATTTGTCGATCAAGAACTGCCTGAGGAAGAAATCCAAAAAATGTTTAAACCGAACACAAAGGCTGTTTTCGGCGAAACCATCGCCAATCCTGCTTTATCTGTTCTGGACATCGAAAAATGGGCCGCGATTGCGCACAACAACAACGTTCCTTTAATCGTAGACAACACGTTCCCGACGCCATACCTTTGCAGGCCGTTCGAGTTTGGAGCGGACATCGTGGTCCATTCCACCTCGAAATACATGGATGGCCACGCTGTACAGATGGGCGGAGTCATTGTCGACAGCGGTAATTTTGACTGGAAAAACGGTAATTTCCCGGAATTTACCGAACCGGATGAATCCTATCACGGCATCGTCTATACGGAAAGCTTTGAGAACGCTGCGTATATTACAAAAGCACGGGTACAGATGATGAGGGACATGGGGGCGTACCCAACCGCCAATGCTGCCTTCTTGTTGAATCTAGGGCTTGAAACGCTGCCTGTGAGAATGGACAGACATTGCAGCAATGCCTTGAAAGTCGCTGAATATTTCAAACAATCCGAGAAAGTTGAATTTGTGAATTATCCGGGATTAGAAGGAGACAAATACCACGAATTGGCAAATAAATATCTGCCGCTCGGAACGTGCGGCGTCATTTCACTGTCTATCGAAGGAAGCAGAGAAAATGCCATCAAATTCATGGACAGTCTGAAGTTGGCGTCCAATGAAGTCCATGTTGCCGACATCCGGACTTGTGTGCTCCATCCGGCAAGTTCAACCCACAGACAACTGACCGATGAACAATTGGCGGCGGCAGGCATTACGCCAGGACTGATCCGCTTTTCGGTAGGGCTTGAAAACATTGCTGACATCATCGAAGACATTGAGCAAGCATTGGCAACCCTGAATTTGGATGCCAAGCCTTATACAGTCTGATCGACAGTTTCCCTGAAAATGAAGCAGAATCCCTTCCAAAGGTGTTCTGCTTTGTTTTCTTTAGTGGGAAAGATTTCTCTTTTGCATCCCATATCATTCAAGAAGATCGGAAGTGAAGCAATGGCATACAACAATAAAACAGCACTCATCAAATGGATTGCGATCCTCACAATGACGATCGATCACATCGGCTATTATCTGTTCCCTTCTTTTCTTTTTCTACGTGTGGTCGGACGCATCGCGTTTCCTTGTTTTTTGTATACAACCGTGAAAGGGGTAAGGGAAACGCGTGATTTTCGCAAGTATTTGTTGCGCTTGGTCCTGACCGGGGTCATCAGTATGCCGATAACCGCACAAGTAGGGAATGTCTTCAATATTCTCTTTACTTTGGCTCTTTTTGCCTTATCGATCAAAGACTATCGTTTCATCTTGCCGGCAATCTTTTTGGTCCAGTTTACGGAATACGGCCTGTATGGCTTTATGATGGGGTGGACAATCTATGTACTCTTAGAAAAACATGTTGGAGCGGGAATTGCCTTGTTTTTGCTAGTGAATGCTTTGCAGTTCCCCTCCTTGCAGGCATTCGCGGCAGTAGCGCTTATTCCCATGCTTATGCCGGTCAATTTTGGGATCAGTCCGCTACCGAAATGGACCGGTTATGCCTACTATCCGGTCCATCAAGTTATCCTCATGCTTATCGCCAGGCTGATGTGACCGTCGGCTTGTCTGCGGACAGGCGAGAAAGCTTGAAATATGCGCCGGGATGGTGTAAACTGTTTCTTTGTATCGGATGTTACTTATATAATGTAAGAAGTGAGAAAATACACAAATCAAGTAAGGGTGTGAAAGGCATGCAAGACAATTCAAAAATACGCGTGGTGGTCGGAATGAGCGGAGGCGTTGACTCTTCTGTCACAGCATTGCTTTTGAAGGAACAAGGCTACGATGTCATCGGTATTTTCATGAAGAATTGGGATGATACGGATGAATTCGGATTCTGTACGGCAACCGAAGATTACAAGGATGTGCAAGCTGTCGCACAGCAAATCGGCATTCCCTATTATTCTGTCAATTTTGAAAAGGAATATTGGGATAAGGTGTTCCAATATTTCCTGGACGAATACACGAAGGGACGGACACCGAATCCGGATGTCATGTGCAACAAAGAAATCAAATTCAAAGCCTTCTTGGATTATGCGATGGAACTGGGGGCGGATTATGTCGCAACCGGGCATTATGCGCAAGTCGTCCGTGACGAAGATGGCACTGCTCATCTTCTCAGAGGCGTGGACGATAACAAAGACCAAACCTATTTCCTGAATCAGCTTTCCCAAGAGCAACTTTCCAAAACGATGTTTCCGCTAGGCGGAATCAAAAAGCCGGAAGTGCGCCGCATTGCTGAAGAAGCCGGTTTGGCGACAGCCAAGAAAAAAGATTCGACGGGCATTTGTTTTATCGGCGAGAAGAACTTCAAAGAATTCTTGACGAACTTTCTGCCGGCGATCCCGGGCAAAATGGTCACCTTGAGCGGGGATGTGATGGGGGAGCATGCCGGATTGATGTACTATACGATCGGGCAAAGAAAAGGTCTGGGAATCGGCGGCGGCGGAGAATCCGATGATCCTTGGTTTGTCATAGGCAAGGATTTGGCGACCAATACGCTCTACGTGGGCCAAGGCTACCATCATGAGAACCTGTATGCCGACAGTCTGGATGCGACCGATATCCACTTCACCTCCGAAGGCAAGAAACCATCTGTCTTCACTTGCACGGCTAAATTCCGTTACCGTCAACAAGACACGGCAGTCACTGTCTATCTGAACGAAGATCAGACGACTGCCCGTGTGGAATTTGCGGAACCGGTCCGCGCCATTACGCCTGGCCAAGCTGTTGTTTTTTATGACGGTATGGAATGTCTGGGTGGGGGCACGATCGACAAGGCTTATCAAGCCGAACGCATCCTGCAGTACATCTGAATAATGAGTGAGAGGCTGGTTTTTTCTACGGCCTCTCTTTAATTTGGGCGGGAATTGTGGTATCGTTCTTAAGGAATCTTGTTACAAGTCTGAATATTATAAAAAGGGAGGGGATCATCCGGATGGATACAGAACAAGGCTATATCGTTGGAGAACTCAAAGCGATTTTCTTTGAAAACGCGAGTAATTTCTACAAGGTCATACTGATTTCAGTCAGTGAATCGAATCTCCCACAAAAGAATGAGGAAATTGTAGTGACGGGAAGCTTTGGGCAAATAACCGAAGATACAGCCTACCGCTTTTTCGGTGAGGTCGTGGAGCATCCGAGATACGGCGTCCAATTCCAAGCCAATTCCTACCAGCAGGAAAAACCCACATCCAAGAATGGGTTGATTGCATTCTTGTCGGGGGAACGGTTCCCGGGCATCGGTAAACGCACGGCAGAAAAAATCGTCGAGACTTTTGGCGAGGAGGCAGTCGATGTCATCCTCGATGACCCGGAAGCTCTGAAAAACATCAGCGGCATGACACCCAAAAAGAGAGAAATGATGCGCGATGTCCTGATGCAGACGCAAGGAACCGAAAAAATCCTGATTGCTTTGGGAAACTATGGATTCTCCAATAATCAGGCGGCGAATATCTTCCATTTTTACCGCACCGAAACGCTGACTGTCCTTAACGAAAATCCTTACCGCCTGCTCGAGGACATTGAAGGCATCGGTTTCAAGAAGGCCGATCAATTGGCGGAGGAGTTGAATTTCGCTCCGGATCACACAAGCCGGCTGAAGGGTGGCTTGTTCGCGACGTTGCAGGAACTTTGCCTCTCGAACGGGGATACGTATGTCGACGGGACTGTCTTGCTTGAGCGGACGATCCATTTGCTTGAGCAAAGCCGGCGTTTCATCATCGAGGATGCGCCCGTCATCGAAGCGCTGATGGAGATGGTGATGGACATGAAAGTGGTCGAGGATCACAGCCGTTTTGCCATCCCGTCTCTCTATTTCGCCGAAGAAGGCATCGCTTCATCGATCGACAGACTTCTGAAACGAAAAACGAAAATTGCTTATCCGGGAGTGGATTTGGATCTGGAAATCGAGCAGCTGCAATCAAACCTGCAGATCCGCTATGGCGCCTCCCAAATCGAAGCGATTAAAGCAGCTTTGCTTTCACCGTTCTTCATCCTGACCGGAGGCCCTGGTACCGGCAAAACGACAGTTCTGAAAGGGATCGTCCGCATGTTCTCCGAACTAAACGATTTGCCGGAAGACCCTCACGACTACAAAGATGGACTTTTCCCGATATTACTTGCCGCTCCGACCGGACGGGCCGCAAAACGTATGCAGGAAACGACAGGTCTGCCCGGCAGCACGATTCACCGCTTACTGGGCTTGACGGGCCAGGAAAAGGAATCCGAAGAACTTTATACGCAAGAGCTGGAAGGCAAGCTGTTGATCATCGATGAAGTTTCGATGGTGGATACATGGTTGATGCACCGGCTCCTGAAGTCGGTGCCGTCGGGCATGCAAGTGCTGTTTGTCGGGGATAAGGACCAATTGCCGTCGGTCGGGCCGGGCCAAGTGTTGTTTGATCTATTGAACTGCAAATCATTGCCGCAGGTCGAGCTGAATGAGATATTCAGACAATCTGGCGATTCCTCAATCATTCCGTTGGCGCACGAAATCAAGAACGGCATCCTCCCACGCGATTTCCGGAACAATCAAGCGGACCGGTCGTTTCTGCCTTGCCAAACGCATCAGATCGAGCCGGTTATCCGGCAAGTCGTCGAAAAGGCAAAATCAAGAGGGTTCACCGCGAAAGACATCCAGATTCTGGCGCCGATGTACAAAGGCGCTGCCGGTATTGATGCCATCAATACGATGATGCAGGAAATTTTCAATCCGAAGGGGAACAAGAAAAGACGCGAAGTTGCTTTTTTCGATGTCGTCTATCGGGTAGGCGATAAAGTGCTTCAGTTGGTGAATCAACCGGAAAATAATGTCTTTAACGGGGACATGGGTGAAATCACTGCCATCCAATTCGCTAAAGAGACGGAAGAGAAAGTCGACCAGATCACGGTCCTATTCGATACTGTCGAAGTCACCTATAATCGTAATAATTGGAACAAGTTCGTGCTGGCTTACTGTTGTTCCATCCATAAATCACAAGGCAGCGAATTTACGATGGTCATTCTGCCGATGGTGAAACAGTACGGGCGGATGCTGCGCCGCAATCTGCTGTACACAGCCATCACCAGGAGCAAAAGCAAATTGATTTTGTGCGGCGATTACGAAGCTTTCGAAACGGCAGTCGTAAGCACCGGTGATATCCGGAAAACGATGCTGCACGAAAAACTGGAACGCAACCTGAACAATGACAAAGTCTTCACTGCGGAAGAACCCGCAGAAATCAAGGAAACGAAAGCACCCAGTGTTGGAATTGAGACTGCTGAATCACTCATCGAAACAACTACCGAATCTGCAACCCAAAAGCCAGAAAACAAAGAATCTCCAAAAATAATACCCATCTACCATTTGACGATCGAACACATTTCCGATGGGAGCATCGATCCGATGATTGGCATGGAAAATATAACACCGGAAACTTTCATGAATGAAAAATAATCCGGGAGAAGTCCGCAGATAATGAAGAATTTGTCTGCGGACTTTTCTGCTTTCAGAAAATCAGCGGCGCCGTCCGCAATAATCAACGGTGCCTCTATAGGCGCTCCCTTCAGCAAAAGAAATAAGCTACTCGCCGCCTCAATATTCTGCTATACTGACAGTAAAGCAATTTACTGGTTTTCCAATACAGCTACAAGAAGAGAGTGGTATAATGGAACTATTTGATCAATTGATGAATCCGAACTGGAAGAACATCCCGATGGAGCACAAGCTTGTTCTGGCCAGCAGCGTTGTCCGTTATTTTGTGAATCCGCTTTTGTCTGTCGCGGATATCCGTCCGGCGTATTATCAGATGGGCGGCATCAAGACCGAAACGTTTACAGTGGACATCAACGGCGCACCGTTTGTTTTTGTACCCGGGCACAAGGAGGCCGTCCTCGGATGGGACAGCGGAATCAACGGCCTGGACCCATTGGACATCAGCTCTGACAGGAAAGAGATGTACCTCGCCATCGAAAATTGCCTGAAACTTTCTGTTCAAGGCGCTGAATTTTTGCATGACGATCATTGGATGAAGAAGAAAATCGAACCGATCCATTCTTTGAATGAATTGGAAGAATTGGTCAACAGCCAAATGTCGCAGCTTCGGACGACAGAGATCCCTCCATTATTGGTGGAAGTCAGTCCGACTTATGTGGGGATGACGAAAGTCGGGAATTATGCAGTCATAAACGGGAAATTTGAGGGCCAAAGCGATTGGTTCAGCATACACGAGAAGGACATCCATCAAGCCTTGATGCCGAGCGCAAACGGATCATCGATATTTGCGGATTTTCCGGCGCATCTGGTCCAAAATGATTCTTTCTTCCTGAAACAGAACGAAGATTTGGATTCTTACACAGTTTTCGCGCCTTACCAGACCACTTATGCAGAGATGCGCAAGCAATTGGAGAAAGATGGCATGGGGTTGCTGTCCAGCGATGAATGGGAATATTGCTGCGGCGCATCGACGCGCAGGCTTTTCCGTTGGGGCAATCAGTTGCATCGTAACCTATTCGAACCCGAAGATAGCTATCTCTATAAAAAAAACATGTTTGGCTTGGAAATAGCCAATATGGGCTGGGGACCGGAACTTGTCGAAGACGGGTTGTTGGCCAAAGGCGGCTGGATTTTCATTCAAGCCGAGAATATACTGGAGAAACTCCTGCCCTACGCTACCTATTATGAAAACTATGCGGATGCTTTAAAGGAGAAGCAAGGGCTATTGACACCCGGTTATTACTGCGCAAGACGCTCCATCCGCATCGAAATGTGACCTGTTCTGCTTTTCTGAAGAACTGCTTGCAAGCGACCGGTATTTTGGTTATACTAGTTTTTGATTGAAGCAGAGGATATAGGAATGGATAACAAAAGAGAGTTTCCGTTTGGTGAAAGGAAACGCATCCGTTTATGCTCCCTTTGCGTAAATATAGTAGAAATACTATCGCTTCCAGCGTTAACGGATCCGAGAGGTAATGAATGATCAAAACATTTCATTGCAAACAAGGTGGTACCGCGTCATTCGTCCTTGTATGCAGTGGGGTGTTTTTTATTTTTTCCACTCCAAAAATAAATGAAGAGAAAAGGAAGGTAATAATGAAGAATCTGAAAAGCAGTGACATCCGTCAAATGTATCTTGATTTTTGGGCAACGAAAGGGTCGAAAGTGGAACCGAGCGCTTCGCTGATACCGGTCAACGACCCTACCTTATTATGGATCAACTCAGGCGTCGCAACGCTGAAAAAATATTTTGATGGCACATTGATCCCTGAAAATCCGCGCATCACCAATGCTCAAAAAAGCATCCGCACAAACGACATCGAAAATGTGGGCGTGACGGCAAGACACCACACATTATTCGAAATGTTGGGGAATTTTTCGATCGGGGACTACTTCAAAGAAGAAGCGATCCCTTGGGCTTGGGAATTCCTGACTGATGAAAAATGGTTGGCGTTCGATCCGGAGTTGCTTTACGTCACTTATTATCCGGAAGACACGGACACAAAACGCATTTGGCAGGAAAAAGTCGGTTTGCCGGAAGATCATATCGTTCCGATTGCGGACAACTTCTGGGATATCGGCGCAGGACCGTGCGGACCGGATACGGAAATCTTCTATGACCGCGGACCATCCTTCCAGGATTTGCCTGACGGAGACCCTGAAATGTATCCGGGCGGTGAAAATGAACGCTACCTGGAAATCTGGAACCTAGTATTCTCTGAATTCAACCACAAGCCGGATGGCACCTATGAGCCGCTGCCGCACAAAAACGTCGATACGGGGATGGGTCTGGAACGTGTCACAAGCGTAGTCCAAAACACACCGACCAACTTCGAAACGGATCTGTTCATGCCGATCATCGAAAAAATTGAGACGTTGAGCAACGGCAAGAAATATGGCGAAAACAAAACATTGGATATTTCCTTCAAAGTTATCGCTGATCACGTCCGCGCCGTTAGCTTTGCGATAGGGGACCGTGCCTTGCCATCAAATGAAGGCCGCGGCTACATTTTGCGTCGTTTGATCCGCCGCTCCGTCATGCATGGCCAAAAATTGGGCATCGAAAAAATGTTCCTGAACGAATTGGTTCCGGTTGTGGCAGCCATCATGGAATCTTATTATCCTGAAGTCAAAGCAGACCAAGATTTCATCATCAAAGTCATCACGAATGAAGAGCAACGTTTCCAGGAAACGATCCATGAAGGGATGGAAATCCTGAACAACGTCTTTGAAGAGATGAACGAAAAAGGTGAAACGGTCGTAAACGGCACGAATGCCTTCAAACTGTATGATACATACGGCTTCCCGTTGGAATTGACGAGCGAATATGCCGAAGAAAAAGGCTTCACAGTCGATACAGCAGGGTTCAACCAAGAGATGCAAGAACAACGGAACCGCGCTCGTGCAGCCAGACAAGTGGAAGACTCCTTCTCCGTGCAATCCCCGGTCTGGGCTGAAGTGCTGGTTCCGAGCACGTTTTCCGGCTACGCCCAAACAAAAATTTCGTCCGAGCTTTCAGTGATGGTTGCGAATGACGAAATCGTCGAAAAAGCAGCTGCAGATGATCGTGTTCAGATCATTTTCCGCGAAACACCGTTCTATGCAGAAATGGGTGGACAGGTCGCGGACAGAGGAACGATCAAAACCGAAGCTGGTGAAGTGATCGCAGAAATCGAAGACGTCAAGCGCGCCCCTAATGGCCAAACCATGCATATTGCGCGTGTCCTGACAGAAATCCATTCGAACGAAACTTATATCCTGCACGTGGATGAAGCGCGCAGAAGAAGCATCACAAGGAACCATACGGCGACCCATCTATTGCACCAAGCACTGAAGGATGTATTGGGAAATCATGCCAATCAAGCCGGTTCGCTGGTAAACCCGAATCAACTTCGTTTTGACTTCACGCATTTCGGCCAAGTAACAACAGAAGAGTTGGTACGGATGGAAGAAATAGTGAATGAAAAAATTTGGGAAGCATTGCCTGTCGTAACGGTCGAAACAACCGTCGATAAAGCGAAAGAAATGGGCGCCATGGCATTGTTTGGTGAAAAATATGGCAAAGAAGTCCGAGTCGTCGATGTCGGTGGCTATTCAGTCGAACTATGTGGCGGGGTTCATGTACAGAATTCGCAGGATATCGGAGTCTTCAAGATTTTGTCCGAATCCGGAATTGGTGCAGGTGTCCGACGCATCGAGGCAGTGACCGGCCAGGCAGCTTATCAGTATTTCCGCACAAAAGAAGCTGAATTGAGCGAGGCGGCACAGCTTGTGAAAGCCCAACAAACAAAAGAAGTAGCCGGTAAAATCAATCAGCTCAAACAAGAAATGAAGGAAATGCAAGGCGAAAATGAGTCTTTGAAAGCAAAAATCATGAATGCCGAAGCCAAAGATCTCTTTGAAAACGTGGAAACCGTCAATGGTGTCACATATATCACCTATGAAACAATAAATCAGGATATGAACGCGTTGCGTCAATTGGCTGACCAATGGCGTCAAAAAGCTGTCTCTGATCTCTTCGTGGCAGCTTCGGCTACAGATGGCAAAGTCAATATGCTGGCGGCAGTCTCCCAAGAGAAATTGGAACAAGGTCTAAAAGCCGGCGATTTGATCAAGATACTTGCTCCATTTGCTGGGGGCAAAGGCGGCGGACGTCCGGATATGGCACAAGCAGGTGGAAATAACCCAGCAGGCATCCCGGATGCCCTGAAACACGTTGGCGTCTGGATCGAGGAAAATACAAAGTAAGCATCCTTTCTCAGGGGCGGGCATCTAGACAAGATGCCGGTCCCTGTTTGTTGGGCCAATCCGCATGAAAAAAAATGCGGAATATACCAACAGGAGGGAAATTGGACAAGTCGCGACGCCCATCCGCAGAGGGCAGCGGCATTTCTTTGTTGTAGTTTTTTGTGATTTCTTGTAAAATGGTAAATATACTAAAGAAAACTGGGGTGTCGCTATGAGTTCGAAAGATGAAACGATGTTATTCAATTTTGATGACAATCTGAAAAAGAATGTACAAGAGACATTAGCCCTTGTTTATGACGCATTGGAAGAAAAAGGATACAACCCTATCAACCAGATTGTGGGCTACCTGCTTTCTGGCGATCCAGCTTATATCCCGCGTCATAACGATGCCAGAAACCTGATCCGCCGTCACGAACGTGATGAAATAATGGAGGAATTAGTGAAGAGCTATCTTTCTGGAACAGGCAGAATCATCCAATGAGGCTCATGGGCTTGGATGTCGGATCAAAAACGGTAGGAGTGGCCATCAGCGATCCGATGGGATGGACGGCGCAGGGGATCGAAATCGTCAAAATCGATGAGGCCAATGGCGTATTTGGCCTTGAGCGGATTGCCGAATTGGTCAAAGAATACGAAGTTGAAAAGTTTGTACTTGGCTTGCCCAAAAATATGGACAACAGCATTGGTTTCCGGGCGGAGGCTTCCATCGCTTATGGGAATTTGCTTGAAAAAGAGTTGGGTTTGCCGGTCGATTACGTTGATGAAAGACTTACCACTGTGCAAGCAGAAAAAATGTTGATTAATGAGGGAAATGTTTCCCGCAAAAAACGGAAAAAGGTTATCGACAAACTTGCTGCTGTCATACTTCTTCAGAATTATTTGGACAGCCAGTAAAGAGAGTGGTTTTTTTGTCCTATTTGCGTTACAATATCCTTTGTTTGAACGATAAAAATAATACTTAGATAAAGAGGTGCATACCATGACTGAACATAATCACGATCACGATCATGACCACAATCACGACCATGACCATGAAGATAACCACGAGCACATCACAATCGTGGATGAGAACGGAAATGAAGAGTTATTCGAAATCTTATTCACTTTCGAATCAGAAGATTTCGGAAAGTCCTATGTGCTGGTTTACCCAGCAGGAGCTCCTGAAGGAGAAGAAATCGAATTGCAAGCTTATTCCTATGTTGAAACAGAAGATGGCGGAGAAGGCGATTTGGAGCCGATCGAATCGGATGAAGAGTGGGATATGATCGAAGAAGTCCTGAACACATTTATGGAAGACGAAGACCTTCAATAATAGTGTAAGTGACTTCTAAAGAAAATAAAGGAGGATCAGGACAACTATTGTCTGGATCCTCTTTTGTTTTGCGGATGTTGCAATGCTGTTTTTGAGCTTTTGGCATCCAAACGGAGTCGAACTGATAAAATAATGAGAAAACTGTCCAATATGCTCTAGATGTCTATGCAAATAACGAAAAAGATTCAATTTATATTGGTTTTCGTGTATAATTACGGAAGTCGAATGGCTGATGGACTATCAACAGCCATATACTCAAGTAAGGAGGGCTAGTCTTTGTCACAAAATGATCAGCAAGAGCCTCAAGAGCAACAAAAACTCATTCGGCCTACGTTGGAGAAAGAAGCCGTAGACAAAATGAAAATACGCAAAAAAGAACGGTCACTAGTGCGGAAAATTGTTTTTGCAATCGTAACGATAGGTATCCTGTTAGGAGTCATCGTTGGCTTTGCCGGCTACAAATATATAACAGATGCACTTCAGCCTTTGGAACCAGAAAGTACGGAAGTCGTCGAAGTGGAAATTCCGATTGGGACGTCCACAAAAGGGATCACGCAGCTTTTGGAAGAAGGAAACGTCATCAAAAACGCGACCATCTTCAACTACTATATCAAGACGCAAAATGTTTCTGATTTCCAAGCAGGCTTTTATGAATTATCGCCTTCCATGAGTCTGAATGACATCATTGCGACGCTTCAAGCAGGCGGAAGTCCTGTGCCACAATCGAGCGATCACAAAATCATCGTAAGAGAAGGCAACACGATTGAAGAAATCGCAGCGGAAGTCGAAGAAAAGACGGATTTCACAGCTGAGGAATTTTTTGAGAAAGTGAATGATGCGGAATTCCTGACGAATGCGGCTGCACAGTACCCTGATATTTTGACTGAAGCATCCCAACGCACCGATACGCGTTATCGTTTGGAAGGCTACCTCTATCCGGCGACTTATGATTATTTGACCGGAAACAGTTTGGATGAAGTCATTTTACAGATGTTGCAGAAGACGAATGAAGTGCTTACGCCCTATGCAGAACAGATTGCTTCTTCGGGTCATACGCTTCATGAAATTCTGACGATTGCTTCACTTGTCGAAAAAGAAGGTGTTACTCAGGAAGATCGTGCGAATATTGCCGGCGTATTCTTTAATCGTCTGGAAATCGATATGCCGATACAATCGGACATCAGTATTTTGTATGCGCTGAATGAACACAAGGAATTAGTGACGTTCGATGATCTTGAAATAGATTCGCCTTATAACCTTTACAGGAATACAGGCATGGGTCCTGGGCCATTCAACAGTCCAAGCGAAGGGTCCATTCAAGCGACGCTGTCACCAGCGGATACTAACTATCTGTATTTCGTTGCAGACACAACAACCGGTATCGTTTATTTTTCCGAAACATATGAAGAACATTTACAATTGCAAAGCCAATACGTAGACAGCGAATAAGGCGAATAAAGTGAGTTGCAAGAAGAGAGGAAGAAACACCAGTGAAAAAACCTATCGTTATCGGGGTGACAGGGGGATCGGGAAGCGGGAAAACCAGTGTCAGTCGGGCCATCTTAGACAAGTTTACCGATGTTTCCATTTTGCTGTTGGAACAGGATTTTTATTACAAAGATCAAAGCGATCTACCGTTTGAGGAACGCCTGAAAACAAACTACGATCATCCGTTTGCGTTTGATACGGATCTGTTCATCGAGGATCTTAAAAAATTGATACAATACGAGAGCGTCGAGCAACCGGTTTACGACTACTCTAAGCACACGCGCAGCGATAAAGTGATCCACCGCGAGCCGAAAGAAGTCATAATTGTTGAGGGAATCCTGATTTTAGAGGATCAACGACTGCGCGATCTGATGGACATCAAAGTCTATGTGGATACGGATGATGACATCCGTATCATCCGCAGAATCAAACGCGACATGGAATCAAGAGGCCGGACACTTGATTCTGTCATCCATCAATATCTGACAGTGGTCAAGCCGATGCATCAGCAATTCATCGAACCAACCAAAAAATTTGCGGATATCATCATTCCTGAAGGTGGACAAAATCAAGTCGCAATCGATCTGATGACCACAAAAATTGCCTCAATTTTGTCTGGAAATGCAGAATAATAATAAATACCTGTAATATTTTAAAAATATAATTGCTTTTACTGGGATTAAGTGGTATTTTAAATTCACTATTAATTAGGCAGCCAATAAACGATGTAGAGCCACAGGAAATGATTATTTCTCTTTGGATGACATGCTACCTGTCCCAGATCCGTTTGGCTTTCGGGGACAGCTATCAATAAAAAAAGGGAACTGCAATCCTGTGCTGCATATTGAATATTGAATCATTACTTTAAAGGGGCATATTTCTTATGATCGAAAAAGCATATCCGATGACAGCTGAAGGTAAAGCCAAATTAGAAGCTGAACTTGAAGACTTAAAAGTGAACAAAAGAAGAGAAATCGTTGAACGCATCAAGATTGCCAGAAGCTATGGAGATTTATCCGAAAATTCGGAATATGAATCTGCAAAAGACGAACAAGCTTTCGTCGAAGGCCGCATCACAACATTGGAAAAAATGATCCGTTTTGCGGAAATCATTGAAGTACAAAACGTCGACAGCAATGTGGTTTCGATTGGACTGAAAGTGACATTCGTAGAATTACCGGATGGCGATGAAGAAACGTACACCATTGTCGGCAGTGCAGAAGCAGATCCGCTTGAAGGTAAGATTTCAAACGATTCTCCGATCGCTAAAGCCCTGTTAGGCAAGCAAATCGGCGCAGAAGTCGCCATCGGCACACCGGGCGGCGATATGAACGTGAAAATCGTCAGAATAGAACAAGCTTAAATAAAGCATTCAAGAAGAAGAGGGTAGGACAAAAATCATTCGAAATGATTTTGCTGTCCTATCCTCTGTTTGTTTACGTTCCGTTTTTGCTGATCGAGTATAAATGACAAAGGATATGCATTCAAATGGACTGTACGACTTTAGTCTTAGTGCACTATCCATCCTTAGCGCACTGTCAAAGCGGTCCAGGTAATCTATAATGGAAGCAGATACTTGCATTCTTGGTTGTCGCACTTGTAAGCTAGCGTTCAGCGGAAATGTATAAAACATCGAAGAGAAGGGAGGGGCCCAGGATGAAAAAGAGTGCCTTAAAATTATTCATGCTCATTGAAGGCCTGTTGGGGTTGGCGGTCGTGTTCCAGTTGGTACAGGACACAGATTTGCTGTTGGTCTTTGTATTCGGGCTGATATTTATAAAATTTGGCACCGGAAAAGGCGAGCGTCGTCAGATTCTTGGCTTGGTCGGATGGTTTATGGTAGGCATGAGCATACTTTCCACTTTCTCAGTGTGGCTGATGTTGATTTTTTTCATATTGTTCGTCGTCATCAACGGCAAAGGGATCTGGTCTGAGTTGAAGCTGGATACTTTTGTTGACGTTCCTTGGGAAGAAAAAGCATTTCGTACAGTCAAAACGAAAGAACCGGAACAGCGAAACGGTTCCAGAAAGCGTCAAAAATGGATTGGAAACACCAGTCTCGGGACAGATGTCTATGAATGGGATGATGTCAATCTGACTGTGTTCATGGGTGATACCATAATCGATTTGGGGAATACGTTGTTGCCGAAAGAGGAAAACATCATTCTGATACGCAAAGGGTTCGGAAAGACCAGGGTAATCGTACCTTTAGGAATCGGCGTGGCTGTCCATCATTCCACCATCAAAGGCCAACTTATGTTCAACGAAGATGAATTGGACTTGACCAATGAAACAGTTAAATTGTATAGCCGGGGCTACGATGAGGCAAATCGAAAAATCAAAATCGTCTCCAATAGCCTGCTGGGTGATTTGGAGGTGATCTATCTATGAGGAGAAGCGCGGTTTTGATTCTGTTCAGTACGATACTCGGCGTCTTTGCTTTTATCGTGGCTGGTGTTTTATTTGCCCTGAGGCCGTATTTAAGTTATCAGGAACTGGTCGAGGTGGATCGTTTTTATGTGCCGGCATTTCTTTACATCATCGTGTTGCTGCTTTTTGCTGCCATCGTTGTAACCTGGATCGCTCACTTTTATTTAAAAAATCAAGAAACTCGCATCAAGGACAAATTGCATTGGCTTTACCTTGGCAATTATGAGCATACGGTATTCAACAACAAACGAGATAAATCATTATTTTTGGATCAGTATTGCCATGCAATCCATATTGAAATTGAAATGCTCAGGAAAAAGATGCTTAGCTTGTCTCGGGAAGTGCAGCATTTAAGTGCAAATCCTCAGCAGATCGGCAACGAAACAAAAGAAGAAATTCTCGAACAGGAGAGGCATCGCATTGCGAGGGAACTGCATGATTCCGTCAGCCAACAACTCTTTGCCGCTATGATGATGTTGTCGGCGGTCAATGAGCGGTCGGATGCTTTTCCGGAAAAAATACAGAAACAGATGCGGCTCATAGAAGACATCATCAATGAGTCCCAGTCGGAGATGAGAGCGTTGCTCCTTCATCTTCGTCCAACTAAACTCGAAGGGAAATCCTTGAAAAAAGGGATCGAACAGTTGCTGGTGGAATTGAAGTCTAAAGTCCAAATTGCGATTAAATGGGAAATCGATGATGTCCACACGATGAGCGGCATCGAGGATCATTTTTTCCGTATTGTCCAGGAGTTGCTTTCGAACACCCTGAGGCATGCAAAGGCAAGCAATCTAGAAGTGTATCTGAAACAAACCTTGCAGGAAATCAGTCTCCGTGTTTATGACGATGGCGTCGGCTTTGATACTTCGGTCGAAAAATCCGGCAGCTATGGTCTGATGAACATTAAGGAGCGCGTGCAGGGGATGGGTGGGAGCTGTAAAATCATTAGTTTCCCTAAAAAAGGGACCGTGATCGAAATACGCATCCCTAATACGAATGTGAATACAAACGACGCAAGTGCTGAATAGGATGACAAAAATTTCTGAGAAAAAGTTTCTTTAGGAGGGTTCAGATTGATACGTGTATTGATTATCGACGATCACGAGATGGTGAGGCTGGGATATTCGGCCTATTTGTCCATCCAAGATGACATTGAAGTAATAGGGGAAGCGGAAAATGGCTTAATTGGCTATGAAATGGCCTTAGATTTGCGCCCAGACATCATTTTGATGGATCTGGTCATGGAAGTCATGGATGGCATTGCTTCGACAAAAGCGATACTGAACGAATGGCCCAAAGCAAAAATTATCATCGTCACCAGTTTCATCGATGACGAGAAAGTCTATCCGGCATTGGAAGCTGGGGCTTCCAGTTACATGCTGAAAACTTCTTCAGCGCATGAAATCGCAGACGCGATCCGTTCGACTTATCACGGCGAGTCAGTCCTGGAGCCAGAAGTGACGGATAAAATGCTGGAGCGCTTCTCGAAAAGAAATATCCGGCCGTTGCATGAAGAGTTGACCGCCAGAGAGCGGGAAGTATTGCTGCTCATCGCGCAAGGTTACTCCAATCAGGACATTGCCGACCAACTGTTCATCACACTGAAGACAGTCAAAACGCATGTATCCAACATTTTGACAAAATTGGAAGTGGATGACAGAACCCAGGCTACGATTTATGCATTCAAGCATCATCTGATCCAGTGACTTTGAGCAAAGTGTTATAAAATGATGCTTCCTTATGATAAGATGATTATGATAGAGAGTAGTGAGGGGGGCAGGCTGATTATCCGATCAGCGACTAGATGAAAATAGAGATCAGTGAACGCGCACAAAAGTGGTTTGAACAGGAAATGGGCATTTCAGGCAAAAAAGGGGTTCGTTTCCTTGGGAAAGTGTATGGCAGTAGCCAAATACATGAAGGGTTCTCGGTTGGGCTTGATGTGGATGAGCCAGTATCTCCGATTGGAAAAGCCGAGTACAATGGCATTTTATATTATGTAGAGGATGCGGATGATTGGTTCTTTAATGGCTATGACCTGCAAGTCGGTTTCGATGAAAATCAACGCGAACCGGAGTATAACTTCATCGCACAAAATAAAGAGGATAAATGAAAAAGAGGGCATTGGATTTTTGATCCAGGCCCTCTTTTTGTGTTCAGTTCAGGTTTTCAGGTTCAGACGCCCATAATGACGGGAACAATCATAGGACGGCGCTCCGTTTTTTCATACAGGTAAGGCTGAATGGCGTTCGTAACCGTGTCCTTCAATTTCTTCTCGGTTACAGCATCAGGGCTCTTCAACAAAGAAAGAACATCCTGGCGGACGATTGCTTGTGCTTCATGGATCAAATCGCCTGATTCACGCATATAGATGAATCCCCGCGAAAGGATGTCCGGCCCCGCCAATAAATCTTTGTTGCGGAAATCGACGGTCAATACCACGACTACAAGGCCATCCTCGGAAAGGACACGGCGATCGCGCAGGACGATGTTCCCGATATCACCGATGCCTTTTCCATCCACATAGACGTCCGTTGCCGTAAAGCTACCGGCGCGTCTCGCCGACTCAGCCGTCAAAGCAAGGATCTCCCCATTATCGGATATGAAGCAATTCTCGGTTGGAATGCCGACTGCTTCTGCTAATTCTGTATGAATCTTCAGCATCCGGTACTCTCCATGGACAGGCATGAAGTATTTTGGTTTCATCAAGGTCAACATCAACTTCTGCTCTTGTTGCCCACCATGTCCGGAAGTGTGGACGTTGTTTACTTTACCGTGAACAACGGCTGCCCCAGCTTCCAAAAGCAGGTTGATGACGCGATTGACACTGGTTGTGTTGCCCGGAATCGGTGAACTTGAGAAAATGACCGTATCACCCGGTTGAATGGAAATCTGTCTGTGTGTGCCATTAGCAATCCGGCTTAATGCAGCCATCGGTTCGCCTTGCGATCCCGTACACATGATCAGAACCTTATCCGCAGGAAGGCTATTCAATTCACGCGTGTCGATGAACAGATCATCCGGTGCCACGATGAAGCCTAATTCTCTAGCCGTACGGAAGTTCGTCTCCATGCTGCGACCAAATATAGCGATTTTCCGGTCCGTTTCGAGCGCGACTTCAGTGACTTGTTGCAATCTGTAGATATTGGACGAGAAGGAAGCAAAAATGATTCTTCCCGAAACTTTTTGAATGATGTTTTTAAGGGATTGACCAACAATTTGCTCAGATTGGGTAAATGTCGGTGTTTCCGCATTTGTGCTGTCGCTCAGAAGTAAAAGCACGCCTTCTTCACCGATTTTAGCCATCTTATGGATATTTGCCGGTTTTCCGTTTGCAGGTGTGAAATCGAACTTGAAATCTCCTGTAAACACAATGTTACCAGGAGGAGTCTTGACCACGATCCCCATAGTGTCCGGTATGCTGTGCGTTGTTCCGAAGAAGCTGATGCTGGTTTTACGGAATTTGATGATTGAATCTTCATTGATTTCGTGCAGGATAGCATCCCTGAGCAAGCCGTGCTCATCCAATTTGTTGCGGATCATGGCAAGCGCCAGTTTGCCTGCATAGATAGGGACATTCAATTCTTTCAAAAGAAACGGGACACCACCGATGTGATCTTCGTGTCCGTGAGAAATGAATAATCCTTTGATTTTGGATTGGTTTTGCACCAAGTAACTGTAGTCGGGTATCACATAATCAATGCCAAGCAAGTCATCTTCCGGAAACATGATCCCGGAATCAAGAATGATGATTTCATCCTGGAATTGTATGCCATACATATTTTTGCCGATTTCCCCTAAACCCCCGAGGGCAAATACACCGACTTCATTATTTTTTATGTTAGGTTTCATACATTGAACTCCGTGATTTTAAAATTCGGATCTTTTTGTTCGTATTCTAAATGGCTGCCTTCCAAAGGTTGAATGAATTCAATGTTGTAAGGGGTATTTTGTTCAACTAATCTTCTGGCTATTACGATGTCTGATGCCTCCACGTATAGAGATTCCGTGTTCTCTCTGGTAGGTGCATCAAATTTTG
Source organism: Trichococcus paludicola (assembly GCF_003052295.1). Taxonomy (GTDB): domain Bacteria; phylum Bacillota; class Bacilli; order Lactobacillales; family Aerococcaceae; genus Trichococcus; species Trichococcus paludicola. The sequence continues at coordinate 112,100 of NZ_QBLC01000004.1, read as the reverse complement.
CTGGTTGGTATGTTACTTTAAATATCATATAGTTCACTCCATTTTTCTTATTGTTTTTGATAGTACTGTACTTAAAAATTACAATCTTAGTTTGTTAACTTGGTCAATAGTTGTATTTTTTCATACAATCGGTACTATAAGTTTACCACAATTAAGGCAGTTAGTATAGAAATGACTGGCAAAATCATTTTTGCAGAGGTGCAAGCCTTTCCAATAGTAAGGCAATTCTCTTTTGTTTTTTTTAACGAAAGCAATCAATATTTTTGTAGACTTAAACACAGTAATTGGCTAGACTGGATACAGAGGGTTTGGAAGGCTGGACAGAAAAACGAGAATGTTTTTTTTTTGCCCTGAAGAACCCCGACGAATCGTTTTTATTAAGGTAGGTGTATCGAAATGTCTTTAATTTGGCGTTATATCAGTCGATATAACAAATTATTTTTATTAAATGTCTTGGGAGCTTTTGGCTTTGTGCTTGTGGAATTGGGATTGCCCACGATGCTTGCGGGCTTGATCAACGAGACGGTTGCAGGTGGCGGAAAAGGGAATATTTTGCGCACGACTGCGGTTATGGTCGGCTTGGCCTTGATTGGTTTTGTGGGCAGAATCATTGTCGCCTATGCAACGGGCAGAATCACTACCAACATGGTAGCGGATATGCGCAATGACATGTACCAAAATATCCAGACTTTTTCCCACGAAGAATATGATCGCATCGGCGTTTCATCATTGGTGACGCGGGTCACCAATGATGCCTTCATCCTGATGCAATTCGCCCAGATGTTGCTGCGTATGGGGTTGATGACCTTCATTATGATGTTCGCAAGCGCATTTATGATAGCGCGCACGAGTCCGGACTTATCGATTATCTTGTTGCCGGCTTTTCCGGCATTGCTTGTGATGATCATTGTAATCGGCAAAAAATCACAGCCGTTATCTGAGGCGCAACAGCAAAATCTTGATGACATCAACGGGAATTTAAGGGAATCGCTTTCCGGTATGCGTGTCATCCGGGCCTTTGTACAGGAAGCTTTCCAAGCTGAACGTTTTGAGGGAGTCAACAATGCCTACAGCGTGGTTTCAAAAAAACTCTTCCGCCTGATGGCCTGGAATCAACCTGTGTTTTCTCATGTCATCAATCTGATCATCATCGCCATAATGTGGTTTGGTTCCGAGCAAATCGAGGGAGGCAGCCTTCAGCTGGGGGACATGACAGCTTTCATCGAATACAGTTTCCATGCCTTATTCTCGTTTCTGAATTTTGCGGTCGTCTTCATGATGTACCCACGGGCGTCGGTTTCCGCAAAGCGGATCCAGGAAGTGTTGGACACTGCCAGCAGCATTTCCCCGAACGAAGAAGGGATTACGGAAACCCTGACGCATGGTTATCTGAGTTTTGAAGCAGTCAGTTTTGCCTATCCTGGGAACACTGACACCCCGGTGATCAAGGATATTTCCTTTTCGGCTGAACCTGGACAAACGATCGCTTTCATCGGCAGCACAGGGAGCGGCAAATCGACGTTAATCCAGTTGATTCCGCGTTTTTATGATGTCACAAAAGGGCGCATCCTGCTTGATGGGCATGATGTGCGCGATTATAATCTGAAATCTTTGCGCAAAAAAATCGGCTTTATTCCGCAGAAGGCCTTGCTTTTCACCGGAACGATATCCGAAAATCTTCGTTACGGGAAATGGGATGCCTCAAAAAAAGAAATCGAAGAAGCTTCCGATATTTCCCAAGCCAAGGAATTCATAGCGCGCAAACCGAAACGTTTCGATGAACATTTGGCGGAGGGCGGAAGCAATCTTTCCGGCGGGCAAAAGCAGCGCTTATCCATCGCCAGAGCCATTGTCCGCAAACCGGATATCTATATTTTCGATGACAGTTTCTCGGCATTGGATTACAAGACGGATGCGACCTTGCGCGCGCGGCTCAAAAAAGAGACCGGAAAAGCGACAGTCATCATTGTGGCCCAACGCGTGAGCACGATCATGCATGCAGATAAGATCATTGTAATGAATGAAGGTGAGGTCGTCGGTCAGGGGACCCACAGAGACCTGTTGCGGAATTGTGAAATCTATTATGATATCGCGTCCTCGCAAATGAGCAAGGAGGAACTCGCATGAAAAAAGTGGACAAAAAAACGTTGCTCCGGGTATGGGATTACCTCAAATTTTACAAACTGAAGTTCTTCGGCTCCATCCTTTTGAGCATAGCGATGACGATACTGAACGTACTGGAGCCTTTCATCATCGGATTTGCCATCACGGAAATAGGCAGAAATGTTTCGGATATGTTGAAAGGCGTGGAAGGTGCCGGCATCAATTACGATTATTTATCGAGAGTGCTGATCATCTATTTTGTTCGGGCACTGTTTTACCAAGCTACGAATCTCTATTCGCAATTGTTCATGACGGATGTCGTTCAGGATGCCATGCGTGATTTGCGCAAGGATCTGAGCGACAAATTGAACCGGTTGCCGATTGCCTACTTTGACCGCAACCAATTCGGCGACATACTGAGCAAAGTGACGAACGATGTCGATTCCATCGGCAATGCGCTGCAGCAATCGTTGCTGCAGGTGCTGAATGCCGTTTTGGGAATCACCTTCGCGCTCATCATGATGTTTGCGATCAGTTGGAAGCTGGCTCTCACCATGGTCGTGCTGATTCCGATGGCCACCATCCTTTCCAAAAAGATCACGCTGCTGTCGCAGCCGTATTTCCGTGGGCAAGCGAAATATCTCGGGCAGCTGAACGGGTTTGTCCAGGAATCGCTGACCGGCTTCTCCATTATCAAGCTTTACGGCAAAGAAGGGGATGCTTTCGATGAGTTCCATTCCATCAATGAATCCCTGACAAAGAATGGTTTCAAGGCGGCTTTCATTTCCGGATTACTGTCACCGGCTGTGGCACTCGTCACCAATGCTTCCTATATCATCATAGCTGTGCTCGGGATTCTGCAAGCGATGGCTGGAGCGATGACGATCGGTAATGTGCAGGCTATGGTGCAGTACGTCTGGCAAGTGAACCAGCCAATCTCGACGATCACACAATTATCGGCCATCATCCAATCGGCTGCTTCTTCCATCCAACGCGTCTTCGATCTCCTTGATCAAGAAGAAGAGGTGCAAGCAGAAGTGAAAATGAGTTTGCCGAAGGAAATCCGCGGAGATGTCACTTTTGAAAATGTCTCCTTCAGCTATGACAAAGAAGATCCACTGATCAAAAATTTCAACATCGACGTAAAAAGCGGCGAAACAGTGGCTATCGTCGGTCCGACAGGCGCCGGCAAGACTACGATGATCAATCTCTTGATGCGCTTCTATGAGGTGGATTCGGGCTCCATCAAAATAGACGGTTATGACACGAAAGATTTGACTCGTGCTGATTTGCGCTCCCAATTCGGCATGGTGCTGCAGGACGCTTGGCTCTACAAGGACACGATCACAGGGAATATCCGTTTCGGAAAACTGGATGCGACCTTCGAAGAGGTAGTGGATGCGGCGACCACAGCCAATGTGCATCACTTCATCCAGACTTTGGGTGCAGGCTACGATACGGTCATAAACCAGGAAGCCTCCAATATTTCCTTGGGGCAAAAGCAATTGCTGACGATCGCCCGCGCTTTCATCGCGGATCCTAAAATCTTAATACTTGACGAAGCGACTAGTTCCGTAGATACTAGATTGGAAGCTTTAATCCAAAAAGCGATGAAACGCATCATGCAAGGCAGGACCAGTTTTGTGATCGCGCACCGACTTTCCACCATCCGCGACGCTGATTTGATTCTCGTTATGGATCAAGGTGAAATAATCGAACATGGCAAACACGTAGAGCTACTGGAAAGAAAAGGATTTTATTACGATTTGTACACGAGTCAATTCAAAAATGAGGCAGAATAAGAGGAGCAAAAAATTTGGAAAACAAAAAATTCATTTTCTTTGATATCGACGGAACATTGCTGAACGATGAAAAGATGCCGCTTGAGAGCACTCTCCAAGCTTTGCGCCAACTGCAGAAGAATGGGCACGAAATCGCGATCGCGACGGGACGGAATCTGTTTTTGGCCCAAGAGGTCATCGATACGTTCCAATTGGACAATTATATCGTTTGCAACGGTGCTGCAGGTTACTTCAAACATGAACTCAAGTATGAAAACAAATTGGATCTGAATGCATTTGAAAAATTGCTGCAGATTTCCGATCAGAGTGGCCATCAGATTGTCTACGAATCAGCACATGCTCTGGCTCGTCGCCACGAATCGATTGAGAACAACGCAACTGAAGCAATGCAGAGCATCGAGTTCGATGTCCCTGACCATGATGAGGCTTTTTATCTGAACAATCCGCTTTATCAAGCACTCTTGTTTTATAAAGAAGACGAGAAAGCAATCTATGAAGACGGCACTTTTCCGGAATTCCGCTTTGTGCGCTGGCACGATGCCGGTGTCGATGTGTTGCCGAATCCGGGATCAAAAGCACAGACTGCCCTGTGGATGGCGAAACATCTGGGCTTTGCGCATGAAGATACAATAGCTTTCGGTGACGGAAACAACGATTATGAACTCATTTCCAGCGTCGGCTATGGGGTCGCAATGGGCAATGCGGTCGATCCTGTCAAGGATGTCGCCAAATTTGTCACGAAAGACTGTAATTCAGGCGGAATTGCCTACGCACTTGAAAAATTAGGCTTGTTATAGAAGTGAAAATAGGGTATCATATCATTCATAAGGCGTTTTTGCCGAACGTCGTTGATACCCTGTTATTTCGGGGGCGTAGCTCAGTTGGGAGAGTGCTTGACTGGCAGTCAAGAGGTCGTGGGTTCGAGCCCCATCGTCTCCATCATGTAAAATTAATAGACCCTAGAAGCGTTGATACAGAGCCATTTCTGTATGTTTCTAAGGTCTGTTTTTTTGTTTTGAGCATGTAATTGACCATGTAATGCTAAAAGTTCACGTATGCGGCAAATTTATCTGCCGTTTCGCCATAGGAGAAACGGAAATTGCTGCCATATTGCGGCCGGGACTTTTGTTTGAAAAAGGCAGGGGTTAAGTCGCCCATCAAGTGATAATATGAGGAAGAGGTGAAATGATGAGAAAGACAAAATATTACATAACCACGAGGGCGAATCGGAAAAATTTCCTTTTGAAATACGGCGACTGGATGTTTAAATACGTCCCGGAGAGCAGAGCCTGGGAATCATCCGATTATTGGTACGAAGAAATCATCATGAATGACTTTGCAGATTTCGAGGAAATAACCGAGGAACGCGCGAAAGAGATAATCGCGAATGGCGGCGTCTTTCAAATTTAATTTTAAAAATGAGTATCTAATTTTTGTGTGCAAAATAAAAGGAAACAGAATCACAGGCAGCATCAATGGCATCCTAATATTGTAGAAGTAGGCAAAAAAACTGTTGTCCTTCTTTCTCAAACGCTTCGACAACGGGTGGCGGATGTTTTGTTTAAAATCGACATCCGGTACGGAAAAATAAGCGGAAGGTTTGTTATTACTCATGGGATTACGAGGTCCATCAATAGAAAAAAGCACCTATTCTTCTTTACAAGGAGAAAGGTGCTTTTTTCGTTTCCGCATATCTTTGTGCAGATTGGATGTTTTGTCCGATATCAAAAAATGAGAGAGAAGAAAAGTAAGCACTGCAAACGTTAGCATGCCAGAGCATAAAGTTTAGGTGCCTTTCACCAAAAGCGATGTAAACGCCGCAAAAAATTCTCTCGATTGGCTTGGGAAAATCCATGGTAAAACCAGCCTAAACCGCTGTTTTGGAGCTGAAACGCTCGCTAGACAAGTTATAGGTGTTCCCAGAGGCTCGTTACTTCAATGCCGATGTAGTTCACCTGTTTATTTTTGCTTTTTTTTCAAATACTCCGCACGTATTTTTTCAAGTTGCTGCTTTTTATCAAATTTGGCAGGCGTCTGTTTTTCATGATACTTCGTCACAGATGCCTGACCTTTGTAATCCAATTGATATTTCCCCACTTTGTTCACCTACTTTTCTTGTCCTTAAAGAGAATCTCTTCAACAAATATATTATACCGTATTTTACTGAAGTAAACCTTATTACTTTATTGTCGCTGAATGTTATGAATTCGCTCTACTGAAGACTGAACTGGAGCGGATGGGCATATGGGATAACCCGAGCAAGATTCGGTATCAAAATGAGTACGACAACCACCAGGTACCGAGTGCGCCTATCTTTCTCAAGTGCTTCGACTGCGGGTAGGCAAATGTTTTGATGAAAATCTATATCTGTTACGGGAAAAAAGCAGTAGGATTGTTGTTACTCATGGGATTATTTTCAATGCGCATGTGCAGATGAGTGTCCAGGAGGTCCATCAATCAGAAAAGCACCACGAATTTATAAATACACGATTAAAACCAACGCAGACAGCGAATTTTTCGGTGTCTGCGTTGGTTTTATTTCCATCCGTGTTGATTAAAATATCAACTGATATTTTTAAGTGATTAGTCTATGTCGTCCGTCGGTTCATTAAACACATATACATTCAAATCAACGGAGTTATCCGTTACACTTTTTGCCATAATATGCATACCTTCACACATTAATTCCTCTCCCACAAATATTGGTGTTACGCGATAACGAACAACTGAGCCATGTTGAATAGCTGTCTTAACAATATCTTCTGCAGCAAAATACATTGTTGGATAATTAGCATTGCGGTATAGAGTGACCAGATTACGCCAGTCTTCTCCACTTCCGCCCAGTACATCTGCTAACAGATGCCCTCTATTAAGTTGTTCTGGGTTGCCTGCGTTCTGCTCACTTTTTTTCCATCCAGTTGGCAGTATACGACCGTCGGCATCTGTGCCGGTGTCATACATATTAGGTGTTACCATAGCATCCATGGTCGTCACACGATTCCAATTATCTAAATTTCCATACACAGCCCATCCTACACCGTCATACTTTAACTCTGCTGCTGTAAAGGTACTGTTTCCACCATTCAGTATTACTTCATCTACCCCAGTGTATAGCGGAACGTCTGCTGCTGTTAAGATAGCAGAATATGATTGTTCTGGTGTATCCACTGTTGCTTCAACAGAAGTGGAATTTTGGAGGTCTGAATCTGAAGAAACCTCAGAATCCATTTCTTTTATAGACTCAAATTCTATTTCTGGATCTATTATGCTAGTGGATTCGATTATAATTGATTCTTTCTCTTCAACTTCGAAGCTAGATATTTCGTATGTTTGACTCACTTGTTTTTCTGTTTTTGCATTCGATGGATCGATGCTCACCACAATGGAAAAAACAATAGCGGGAATAAGCAACATCCCTAAGAGGTCGAAAAAAGGATTATTATTATTTTTTTTTGACATATATCTATCCTCCTTTCAATTACTATTTCTATCTTAACATCGCAGATAAAAATTTTCCTTAGTATAATTGCTATTTATATATATTAATATTAAACTATGATTATAACGGTAATGTGTTTGTTATAAATTCTTAATAAAGGAGTAATGAAAATGAAAAAGATTATGAAATTATTTGGCGTATTACTTGCTTCTGTCTTTGTTATTGCTATTTTCCAGCTAATATCCCCCGTGCTTTTAATAATTTTCGGATATGGTATTTGGCATTACATGAAAAAGACTCCCAATCCTAAAAAAATGAAACTTGCTATTGTTGGTACGGTCATCAGTTTGTTTGGTACCTTCGCATTAATGACATCTGGGGAGGGAAGTACTGCCTCAGAATCAACGGCAAAGCAATCCCTAGTAGAGACTGCATCTACGAAGGGAAATACGGAGAAAGAACTTGCAGCAGAAGAAAATGCAAAAGCAGAATCAAATCAAAAAAAATTATTGAAAAGTGCCACTGCCGCGATTACTGTTGCTGATTCATGGCCATCTCGATCTAATTTTGAGACTGCCACAAAAACCTTAGATAAAGTAGATGAGCCTTCCCAAGCACTTCAAAATAAATTGAAAGCTATTGAGGAAGAAGTAATTCGAGAAGAAGAAAACATAAGATTAGCGGAGGAAGCAATAGCATCGGCAGAAGCAAATTTAACGGGTGAATCAATTGAGAATGCAAAAACCTATTTAGCGGCTGTCGTCACCCGGCAAAAGGACTTTTCTTCACGTATATCTAGCGTAGAAAGAACTATTGAAGAGCAGGCTGCTCAAGCAGAGGCTGATAGAATCGCTGCAGAGCAAGCTGCTGCGGCTCAAGTAGAAGCTGATAGAATCGCTGCAGAGCAAGCTGCTGCGGCTCAAGTAGAAGCTGATAGAATCGCTGCAGAGCAAGCTGCTGCGGCTCAAGTAGAAGCTGATAGAATCGCTGCAGAGCAAGCTGCTGCGGCTCAAGTAGAAGCTGATAGAATCGCTGCAGAGCAAGCTGCTGCGGCTCAAGTAGAAGCTGATAGAATTGCTGCAGAGCAAGCTGCCGCAGCCCAAGCAGAGGCAGATAGAGTAGCAGCAGAGCAAGCAGCGGCTGCCCAGGCGGAAGCCAACAGAGCGGCCGCAGCTCCACAACAAAATTATGGGCAGGTTGTTTTAATTACTCCAACTGGCTCAAAATACCATAATCATAAATGTGGAAATGGGACATACATTGAATCGACAATGGACCAGGCTCTATCATTGGGATTAGAACCGTGCTCGAAATGTTATTAAGTAATAAAATGTTCCGTTGATGAGTTTAGTTTAATAAGTTGGCTTTAGGATTTAAATTCACACTAAATAATCTTCTCCATCACATTACAAATTTAACCTTCAGAAGCGTTGATAGGACAGTTTTCCTGCGACGCTCTGAAGGTTATTTTTTTATGTTCACGCCTATTTCCGCTACATTTCGTTTGGAATATCCATGTGTCATGACAGCGGATGCTTTTGGCAGGGCTTCCAGATTCAAAAAGTTGTTGACATTATTCCCCGCAGAACGTAATGTGTGAATAATATATTATGTTGGATGAAGAGAGGATGAGAATTCGGGTGAAGAAATCGGTTTTGACTTTCCGCAATGCCAAGCAGAAAAATGAGCGTCTCACGATGCTGACTGCTTACGACTATTCCACTGCCAAACTGATTGATGCTGCAGGGATCGACTCAGTATTGGTTGGCGACTCGCTGGGGATGGTGATGCTGGGGTATGAAGACACCTTATCGGTAACGATGGAGGATATGATCCACCACACGAAAGCTGTCGCCAGAGGGGTAAAGGATGCGTTGGTCGTAAGCGATCTGCCGTTCATGTCCTATCAGACCTCCGTCTATGACGCGGTCTCCAATGCAGGCAGGCTGATCAAAGAAGGCCGGGCGCAGGCAGTCAAACTGGAAGGCGGCCTTGAAGTCTGCCCGCAGATCAAGGCGATCGTGGAAGCTTCCATACCGGTCATGGCGCATATCGGACTGACGCCACAATCCGTCAATGCTTTCGGCGGATTCAAAGTCCAAGGTAAAGATGAAGAGGCTGCGCGCAGCTTGATTGAGCAGGCGAAAGCGGTGGAAGCGGCAGGAGCTTTTGCGGTGGTGCTGGAATGCATCCCGGCCAGGCTGGCCGATCTGATCACAAAGAGCATCTCGATTCCGACAATCGGCATCGGCGCGGGGAACGGCTGCGACGGCCAAGTGTTGGTCTACCAAGACATGCTGGGGCTATATTCCGATTTCACACCGAAATTCGTCAAGCGCTACGCGGAGATCGGACCGCAGATGCAGACAGCCATCGAGGGCTACATAACCGAGGTGAAAAGCGGCGCGTTTCCGGCAGCGGAGCACACCTTTGCGCTGTCCGATGCGGTCATCGAAAAATTATATTAGAGGAGTAACCACGAATGAAGATTGCAGCAACGGTTGAAGAAATCCGCAGTGCCGTGAAGGCCTGGAAAAAGGAAGGTTTGTCGGTCGGCTTCGTACCGACGATGGGCTATCTCCATGAAGGCCATCAAAGCTTGATGCAGAAAGCCGTCAGCGAAAACGATCGGGTGGTCGTCAGCATTTTTGTGAATCCGATGCAGTTCGGCCCATCCGAAGATTTGGAAAGCTATCCAAGGGATCTGGAAAAGGATGCCGCCTTGTGCGAAGCCAGCGGAGTGGACCTGATTTTCCATCCCGAGCCGAAAGAGATGTACCATCCCGATTTCAGCAGCTTTGTTGACATGCATGGTCTGACGGAGAGCTTGTGCGGAAAGAGCAGGCCGGCTCATTTCCGGGGCGTCTGCACAGTCGTGACAAAGCTGTTCAACATCGTGCAGCCGGACCGCGCCTATTTCGGACAGAAGGATGCCCAACAATTGGCGGTCATCCAGCAGATGGTCCGCGACCTCAATATGGACGTCACAGTCATCGGTTGCCCGATCATCCGGGAAGCGGACGGATTGGCGAAAAGCTCGCGCAACAGTTATCTGTCAGCGGATGAGCGCAAGGCAGCGTTGGTGCTGAGCCGGGCGCTCGAAGTCGCGAAGCAAATGCTTGCGGATGGCGAGCAGGATGTTGCCAAAATCCTCAAGGCCATTTCGGAAACCATCCAAGCGGAACCGATGGCAAAGATCGATTATGTGGAGTTGGTGGATGCGCGTACGCTGCAGCAAGTGGAAAGCGCCGAGCGACCTGTATTGGTGGCTTTGGCAGTCTATATCGGTAAAACGCGTCTGATCGATAATTTTATCACGGAATAAGTGGGGGGGAAAAACAATGCAACTAAATATGCTAAAAAGTAAAATACACCGCGCCGTCGTTGTCCAGGCGGAGCTTTCCTATGTAGGCAGCATCACTGTCGACAAGGATCTGTTGGATGCTGCAGGCTTGATCGAATATGAGAAGGTCCAGATCGTGGACATCGACAACGGGGCCCGGTTCGAAACTTACGTCATCGCAGGCGAACGCGGCTCGGGCATGATCTGCCTGAACGGTGCCGCCGCCCGTTGCGTTCAAGTTTCCGACAAAATCATCATCATGGCTTACTGCATGATGGATGAACAGGAAGCGAAGGAACACAAGCCGCTTGTCGTGTTTGTGGATGAGCAGAATGCCATCACAACCGTGACAAGATATGAAGAACATGGCAGACTCAGCATGTAGGCTGGCCGTATAGGGACAAAAAAGAAGCGCCACCGCATCGATCCAGTCGGACCTGATGCGATTGCGCTTTTCCTATTGCACGGATTGCAGCGTGAGCTGGATATCTTTGATGGAGAGTTGCAGTTTTTCGTATTCCTCGTCATCGAGAGGCAAGGGAATCTGTTTCTCCAAGCCGTTCCTGCCGATGATGCAAGGCATGCTGAAGGCCGCTTCACCTTGGCAGTTGTATAAGCCATTGACAGTTGCGGTCACAGGGAAGATGCTTTTCTCGTCCAGCATGACTGCCCGGGCCAAGGCTGCTGCGACTTCCCCGATGCCAGAATTGGTCCAGCCTTTCCAGTTGAAGACATCGGAAGCTGTGTGCACGACTTCTTGGCTGACGAATTTTTGGTCCAATGGTTCGGTTGGATCCAATAAGGCATCACATTGGGGAAGGGTGAGCGCACCCACAGTCGTGCTGCTGAAAGCCGGGAAGGCTGTGCTGCCGTGTTCGCCCATGATGTAGCCGCTGACGGTTTTGGGATCGACCTGATAGTGGGAAGCAACAAGCTGACGGTAGCGGAAAGTATCCAAAGTCGTTCCGGTGCCGAAGATTTTGCCTTTCGGATAGTCGAACTCATTCTCGGCGATATAGGTGATCGTATCGACCGGATTCGTTATCAGGATGATGATGGCGTCTTTTGTGTGCTGGGTGATGCCGGCCATGATCTTGCGTATTTCAACGGCATTTTCTCTGCCCATCAACGCTCTTGGGGGCATCGCCTCACCCGGGCGAGGCTTCTCGCTGACGCCCGCGGAAATGATGATGACGTCCGCATCGGCGCAGTCCGCATAATCACCGGCATAGATTTTGCTGTTTGTCCGGTAGCTGGCGGCCAGCGCATGGCGGTGGTCCAATGCTTCTCCTCTTGCCGTTGCTTCATTGCTGTCGATCAGGACGATGTCGGAAAATAGGTTGAGGTGGCTGCAGTCGGTCAATACTTGCGAACCGACATGGCCGATACCTATGATGGCTAATTTTGTTTGGATCATAAGTCACATTTCCTTTCGTTTTGAGATATTGTCATGAATGGCTTGGTGCATGTCTGCTACAGAATAGAAGGTTGGCTCCAGCACCACTTTTTCATCTTCCGGTTTCCGGCGATGGTTGTACCACAACGATGTCCACCCAGCAGTCTGTCCGCCGATGATGTCCGTTTCGAAGGTATCCCCGATGAAGAGCAGCTCATCAGGGTTCGCTCCCAAAGCCTCCTGCACATGCGCGAAAGCCGCTGCGTGGGGTTTTGGATAACCGATTTTTTCGGAAATGAAGATGCGCACTGGCGGCACCCATCTCTCCAGTCCCAACGCGTTAAACTTTTTCATCTGGTGCTTTTCAGGGCCGTTTGTGAAGACCGCAATCGGAATGTTCTGACTTTTCAGCTCATTCAACAGCTGCCCGATCCCTGGGCTTAACGTGATTTCTGCTTGCCTTTTTTGGTAGGTTTCCTGGAAGTGCATGGCCTCTGCGGTAGTGAGCGTAAGACCCAAGTCGGCAAACGTATGCTGTGTGCGCATAATGTGGGACTCGGCCAGCGTCAGATTCCCGTTGGAGAACAGGTCGAAGGCCGCATCGCAATGCTCGCGGAAAAGAGCAAATGTGGCTTCGTCGTTGTAGCTGGTCTCCAAGCGGTAATTTTCCAACGCTCGGAAAAACGGACTTGCTGTGTCGTATAAAGTATCGTCCAAATCGAATAGAATAGTAAGCATTATTGAAGTAGTTCCTCCCTTTGGTTGTTGCAGTCAGTATAGCATCCGAAACCGGTTTTTTGAAATGGGAAAAATAGGGAAGGCGCGCCAAGATGCACGGCAATGGAATTGGCTGCTCAAATGGCGGGGCAAAGCGCTTTTTGTTGCAAATTAAAAATCAGTACAGTATAATAACATACAATAATGTCATACGATCATACAATAATGGAAGAGGCTGCGAACATCAAGAGTAAAATGCCCGTTTGAAAGGGGTGTTCGCCGAAATGCAGCGTTTGCTGTGTTGGGGTCAGGGTTAAGAATCCTGACACTGTCAGAACGATTTGCCCAAAATCGTTTGTGGAGTACTTTCGGTATTGCGGGCAGAAGGAAGCTGGATTATAGGGCCTTTTGCTTTATAGTCTATTTTTTTGCACAAAAACGGACTGAATTATCGTTGTTATGACGCTCTATGGGTAGAAAGGTGGATAAAAAGCGGCCGTATAAGAAGGGTTATTTGTTATTATTTTTGAGCAGTTAAAAAGGACTATATACATTAGGAGGAAATAGAGATGACAGTAAAAACATGGAAAAAAACAATGGCGGCATTGACAGGCTTGTTTATTTTGGCGGGTTGCGGTAACGGAGCCACTGATGATTCATCCGCGGCTAATGGCACAGCGGATTCTGAAACATTCACAGTTGGAATGGAAGCGGGCTATCCTCCTTTCAACTGGACCCAAAATGACGACAGCAACGGTGCTGTGAAAATCGACGGTGCTGATGGTTATGCAAATGGCTATGATGTTCAGATGGCACAAAAAGTGGCAGATGGATTAGGCAAAGAACTGGTCATCGTCAAGACGGAATGGGATGGCTTGGTGCCGGCATTGGTTTCATCCAAAATCGATGCTATCGTTGCAGGTATGTCGCCAACGGAGGAACGTAAAGAAGCGATTGATTTCTCGGATTCCTACTACACGACTGAACTTGTGATTGTCGTAAAAGCGGATGGCGCTTATGCAGATGCGACAGCTTTAGCTGACTTCGCGGATGCGAAAGTCACAGCACAGTTGAATACATTGCACTATGGCGTCATCGATCAGATCGAAGGCGTGCAAAAGCAACCGGCAATGGACAGTTTCACTTCCATGCGCGTAGCTTTGGAGTCAGGTACAATTGATGCTTACGTATCGGAACGTCCAGAAGCCATCAGCGCTTCAGCAGCCAATTCTGCATTCAAAATGATCGAATTGGATGAAGCGGATACGTTTGAATTGTCCGCAGCTGATTCAGAAATCGCAATCGGTTTGATTAAAGAAAGTGAATTGAAAGATCAGATCAATGAGATTTTGAGCGGCATCACCGAAGAAGAACGCATCCAAATGATGGATGAAGCAATCCAAAACCAGCCGTCAGCTGAATAATCAAGGCGGACGGAATATCAAAAAGGAGCATACATTAAATGGAGTTTAGTTGGGTTATCCGAATCATCGAAGAAAACTGGAGACAGTTTTTATCCGGTGCATGGACAACATTATATATCGCTTTAATCGGAACTGTAATCGGACTGGGTATCGGTCTTATGATCGGCGTCATCCGTACGATCCCGGTTGCGGAATCGGGCTGGAAAAAACACGCGTACAATGTGGTGAATTTTTTGCTGTCATGCTACATCGAAATTTTCCGAGGAACGCCGATGATCGTGCAAGCGATGGTCATCTATTATGGGGCGGCTTTGGCATTTGATATCGACATGAACCGCATTTTTGCAGCGTTGCTGATTGTATCAGTCAACACGGGAGCTTATATGTCGGAGATTGTCCGAGGTGGGATCATATCCATCGACAAAGGGCAATTCGAAGCTGCTCAAGCGATCGGGATGAATCATCTGCAAACGATGCGGAATGTCGTCATGCCGCAAGTAATCCGGAATATTCTGCCGGCTACAGGGAACGAATTCGTCATCAACATCAAAGATACATCCGTATTGAACGTCATATCCGTTTCGGAATTGTTCTTTACGACCAAATCGATTTCCGGGAATAACTTCCGTTATTTCGAATCATTCTTCGTGGCTTCAATCATTTACTTCGTCATGACCTTCACGGTGACGCGCGTCCTGCGTGCCATTGAAAGAAAAATGCAAGGTCCTGATAATTATCAGATGATGGGTGCAGGGCAAGACCAATTGACTACACCAGAATTAATGGCTCGCAAAAAACAAGTAGGAAGAGACAGAGCAAATTAATTGCCACAGGAGGAATCATTTGATGGAAAAAGTAATTGACGTACAGCATCTGAAGAAAAACTTCGGTCAACATGAAGTGCTGAAGGACATCGATTTCAGCGTGAATAAAGGAGAAGTTGTGTGCATCATCGGTTCATCGGGATCCGGTAAATCGACTCTGTTGCGCTGCATCAATCTGCTTGAAAAACCTACAGCGGGAGAAATCATCTACAACGGCGAAAACGTTTTGGATTCGAAGCATGACATCTTCAAGTACCGCAGCAAATTGGGGATGGTATTCCAGCAGTTCAATCTGTTCAACAACTTGGACGTGTTGCATAATTGCACGGTAGGGCCTGTGAAAATCCTTAAAAAATCCCAGCAGGAAGCCGAAAAGATCGCCATGGGTTATCTGGAACAGGTCGGCATGGGGAACTTCATCAACGCCAAACCGGATCAATTGTCAGGCGGCCAAAAACAACGCGTCGCTATCGCCCGCGCGTTGACGATGGAACCGGATGCGCTATTGTTCGATGAGCCGACATCGGCTTTGGACCCCGAAATGGTGGGAGAAGTATTGAAGGTCATGAAGGATCTTGCCAACAGCGGTTTGACGATGATTGTTGTGACGCATGAAATGGAGTTCGCGAAGGAAGTTTCCGATCGCGTCATCTTCATGGATCAAGGCGTCATCCTGGAGCAGGGAGCCCCTGACCTTATCTTCAATCATCCAAACGAAGCGCGCACAAAGCAGTTCCTGGAAAGATATCTTACAAAATAAAAACAAAGAAGAACGGTTCTGCAGTAGCTGCAGGTCCGTTCTTCTTTTTCATTTCCTATTCAATTATGATGACGTCGTCTTCAACGGCAAAAGGCGCTTGCTCATTGATGTGGTCGTAGAACATGACCCCGTTGAGATGGTCGATTTCGTGTTGGACCACGATGGCTATGTAGCCTTTGTAGCGAGCCTTATGTGTCACTCCTTCGGCATCCTGGTAAGATACCGTAATACGGCTATGTCTGACGATGAACCCTGGTACTTCGCGATCCACTGAAAGGCAACCTTCGCCACCTTTAAGGCAGGCACTTTCGATGGAATGGCTGACGATTTTAGGGTTGAACATCACTTTGGCCAATTCTGGAGGATCATCTTCATACTCCCCTGGTATCAATAGTGCAACGATGCGCTTGGAAACGTCGATTTGCGGAGCTGCCAAACCGACGCCTGCCCGCAAGTTGAGTTGCTCGGCGATTTTTTCATCCTGACTGTTCGAAAGGAACTCCATCATTTCTGTGGCGATTTTTCGATCCTCTGCAGATAAAGGGAAAGTGACCAAGTCAGCCGACCTCCGCAATGTAGGATGACCTTCACGGATGATGTTATCCATAGTGATCATTCATGCATTCCTCCTTTTGCTGGTTTTTATATTGAAATGATTGGGCTAGCAAACTACAAAACACTTCACGTTACATAGTACACGTTTCGAAAAAAAAAAGCTAGACCGATCTTTTCCCTTGTAATAAAGAAGGGGTATGTGTAAAATAGGAAAATGAAAAAATGATTACACGACGGTGTGAGGTTTTTTTAACTTTATAGCGAAAGAAGAGATGATTTTTATGACAGTTGCTAAAGATTATATTGAAAAAGTCTATAAAAAGGTTGAAGACAGAGGCCCGCATCAAAAAGAATTTTTACAGGCGGTAAGGGAGTTGTTCGACACGATCGAACCAGCTTTGGAAAAGAATCCGCACTACATAAAATGGAATATCCTTGAAAGAATGGTAGAACCTGAACGCATCGTTTCCTTCCGTGTTCCTTGGATGGATGACAAAGGGGACGTTCAAGTCAGCAAAGGTTTCCGTGTCCAATTCAATTCAGCAATCGGACCATACAAAGGCGGTTTGCGTTTCCATCCGACCGTCAATGAAAGCATCTTGAAATTTTTAGGTTTCGAACAAATCTTCAAAAACAGCCTGACCGGATTACCGATTGGTGGCGGTAAAGGTGGATCTGATTTTGATCCTAAGGGCAAAACGGATGCAGAAGTGATGCGTTTCTGCCAATCCTTCATGACTGAGCTGCAAAGGCACATTGGTCCTACTTTGGACGTCCCAGCTGGCGATATCGGTGTTGGTGGACGCGAAATCGGCTACATGTATGGCCAATACAAACGCTTGAACGGCGCTGAGACAGGCGTTCTGACCGGCAAACCGGTAGTCATGAACGGAAGTTTGGCTCGTACAGAAGCGACTGGATACGGACTGGTCTACTATACACAAGAAATGCTGAAAGCGAACGGAAAATCGTTTGCCGGCCAAAAAGTGGTAGTGTCCGGAAGCGGAAATGTTGCCATTTATGCTATCCAAAAAGTTCATGAATTTGGCGGAACCGTTATCGCTTGTTCCGATTCCAACGGATATATCTACGACGAATCAGGTATCGATGTTGCTTTGCTTCAGGATATCAAAGAAGTTCGTCGCGAAAGATTGACTGCCTATGCTGCCGAAAAAGCGACAGCGGTATACAAAGATGGCAGCGTGTGGGACTTCGATCTGAACTACGATATTGCCTTGCCTAGCGCAACCCAAAATGAAATCGATAAAGAACAAGCTGAAAGATTAGTCAAAGCTGGTGTTTATTGTGTCAGCGAGGGCGCGAACATGCCGAGCACTTTAGAAGCTGTAGAAATCTATGCAGCCCATAACATTTTTTATGGGCCGGCAAAAGCAGCCAATGCAGGCGGAGTAGCGACTTCCGCGCTGGAAATGGCGCAAAACAGTGCCCATAGTCATTGGACATTCGAAGAAGTCGACGGCAAGTTGCAAGAGATTATGACAAACATCTTTAAGACAGCTGAAAAAACAGCTGAAGAATATGGCATACAAGGCAACTATTTAGCCGGTGCCAACATCGCGGCGTTTGTGCAAGTTGCCGATGCTATGATTTATCAAGGTTTAGTTTAAAATAAGTTTCAGCATAAATTTTAATATAAAAGGTTATTTCTTAATTGAAATGGCCTTTTTTCTTTGTTTTTGAGAGGAATGCACATGCGTTTTAATCCTATTTTCATAGTGACGAGATTGTGATTTCGTGAATGAATGGAATAGCGGGCTGAAAACCGCGAAAAAATAGCAAACTGGTTATGAAAAAGTACTGAAACTGGTTATCCTAAAAAGGGTAGTTATAATAAAAAGACTGTTATACTTTTGAAAGCCTATTCCATCAATGATTTACAATTTTAATAGAAACAGTTTTCGTGAAGTTTTAATACAGAGTCTTTGTGTCTGATTGCGGCAATCTGTAAACATACATAACAATAATGAATCAATAAAAAAACACATATACAAAAAGAATGTTCGTTACATACTGAACAAAACACTAATGTTAAACGCTTACAATTAAGTAGTAGCAGATATTCTGTGCACAAAATATGAAAACTTTCCTTTTGCCTTGCATATATCTCGGATGCGTGGTAAATTATTCATGTAACAACTGTGAATTGATACAGTTGAAATCATCTGTATAAACCTCATCGACAGAGATGAAATATCAAGGAATAGAGAGGAAAGTGTTAGCATGGCTACAAAACAAACAAAAATCGACATTGACGCATTATTAAGCAGCACGAACACAGATTTTCGCATGGTCCAAATCATGGATGAAGAAGGGAATATTGTAAACCCTGACCTTATGCCAGATCTTTCTGATGAACAATTGGTTCAATTCATGACAGATATGGTATGGTCCAGAATTTTACATGAACGTTCAACTGCATTGAATCGTCAAGGTAGATTAGGTTTCTATGCGCCGACAGCCGGGCAAGAAGCAAGCCAATTAGGAAGTATCGCAGCAATCGAGAAGGAAGATGTCTTGTTGCCTGGTTACCGTGATGTTCCTCAACTGGTCAAACACGGTTTGCCATTGACGCAAGCTTTCCTTTGGTCAAGAGGCCACGTGGATGGCAATAAATACGCTGAAGATATCAAAGCTTTACCACCACAAATCATCATCGGCGCACAATACGTGCAAGCTGCCGGAGTCGCGTTGGGCTTGAAGAAGCGCAACAAGAAAAATGTAGCGATTACATATACTGGTGACGGCGGAAGCTCGCAAGGGGATTTCTATGAAGGAATCAACTTTGCCGGATCCTACAAAGCACCTGCTCTCTTCTTCATCCAAAATAATGGATGGGCGATTTCAACACCTCGCCACGTGCAGACCGCTGCTCAAACTTTGGCGCAGAAAGCTGTCGCTGCCGGAATCCCTGGTATCCAAGTAGATGGAATGGACATGCTGGCTGTATACGCTGTAACTAAAAAAGCAAGAGAATATGCTGTTGCAGGAAATGGCCCTGTATTGATCGAAACAATCTGCTACCGCTTTGGTCCGCATACCTTATCAGGTGATGATCCAACGCGTTACCGTGACACTGCTGAATTGGAAGGCTGGCAAGCAAAAGACCCATT
Source organism: Trichococcus paludicola (assembly GCF_003052295.1). Lineage (GTDB taxonomy): Bacteria > Bacillota > Bacilli > Lactobacillales > Aerococcaceae > Trichococcus > Trichococcus paludicola. The sequence goes on along the minus strand of NZ_QBLC01000004.1, from coordinate 92,606 downwards.
GATCCGCATGCGCAAATTTTTGACGGCAAAAGGTTTATGGTCTGAAGAAAAAGAAAATGAAGTAATCGAATCAGTCAAAGAAGAAATCAAAGATGCCATCAAGGAAGCTGACCAAGCTCCTAAACAAAAAGTATCTGACTTCTTGAAGAGTATGTTCGAAGAACCAAACCAAACTATGGCAGAACAAATCGCGTACTACGAAGCAAAGGAGACTAAATAATCATGGCACAATTAACTATGATCCAAGCCATCACTGATGCACTTGCAATTGAACTTGCAAACGATCCAAACGTTTTGATCTTCGGAGAAGACGTTGGTAAAAACGGCGGTGTATTCCGTGCGACACAGGGACTTCAAGAGAGCTTCGGAGAAGACCGCGTGTTTGATACTCCTTTAGCTGAATCCGGTATCGGTGGTTTGGCATTCGGTTTGGCACTGGAAGGTTTCCGTCCTGTTGCGGAAATCCAATTCTTCGGTTTTGTATTTGAAGTAATGGATACTGTTGTAGCACAAGCTGCACGTACACGTTACCGTATGGCAGGCACGCGTAATCTGCCTATCGTTTTCCGCTCTCCTTTCGGTGGCGGTGTGCATACACCTGAATTGCACTCGGATAACTTGGAAGGCTTGATGGCTCAATCGCCAGGTTTAAAAGTGGTTATCCCTTCGAACCCATACGATGCAAAAGGGTTGTTGATTTCAGCTATCCGTGACAACGATCCCGTTGTCTTCTTGGAGCACATGAAATTGTACCGTTCATTCCGTGATGAAGTTCCTGAGGAAGCATACACTGTTCCTATCGGCAAAGCTGCCATCACAAAAGAAGGATCTGACGTGTCCGTCATCACATACGGCGCGATGGTCCGCGAAGCTATCAAAGCTGCAGAAACACTTGAAAAAGAAGGCATTTCGGTTGAAGTAATCGATTTACGTACTGTTGCTCCACTTGATGTCGAAACGATCATTGCCTCTGTACAAAAAACAGGCCGTGTCGTAGTAGTTCAAGAAGCGCAGCGTCAAGCAGGTGTGGGCGCGATGGTCATGTCCGAAATTTCTGAACGCGCAGTATTATCTTTAGAAGCTCCTATCGGACGTGTAGCTGCTCCGGATACTGTCTTCCCGTTCGGTCAAGCGGAAAACATTTGGTTGCCGAATGCTACTGATATCGAAAATAAAGTAAGAGAAACTTATCATTTCTAAGAGCTGAAAGCTTGAACAAATACAATTCCATATCCCATAGAATTGTATTTGTTCGCTTTTGTGCGTTGGAAATCCAAAAATAGACAAATGAAGGGAAGTTAAGAAAATGTCTTTTAAATTCAAGTTGCCTGCTTTAGGCGAAGGTATCATGGAAGGTGAAATCGTTTCTTGGTCAATCAAAGAAGGCGACACCATCAATGAAGATGACACATTATTAGAAGTGCAAAATGATAAATCAGTCGAAGAAATCCCATCCCCAGTGACCGGGAAAGTCTTGAAGATTGTTGCGCCAGTAGGTACGGTTGCAGTCATCGGTGATGTATTGGTGGAAATCGACGCTCCAGGTTATGAAGATGAAGGTTCTGCAGCTCCTGCAACAGCTTCAGCGGCATCAACTCCAGCAGCACCTGCAGCTTCGACAGGAGGATTGTTCCAATTCAAATTGCCTGCTTTAGGCGAAGGTATCATGGAAGGTGAAATCGTTTCTTGGCCCATCAAAGAAGGCGATATGATCAACGAAGATGATACATTGGTTGAAGTACAGAACGACAAATCTGTTGAAGAAATCCCATCTCCTGTCACAGGTAGAGTTGTCCGCATCGTAACGCCAGTAGGCACAGTAGCGGTCATCGGCGATGTATTGGTCGAAATCGATGCACCAGGCCAAAACGGCCCAGCTGCAGCAGCACCAAAAGCAGCCGCAGCACCTGCAGCAGCTTCAAATGCACCTGCGTCATCAGGCGTGGTTGAAGCAGCAAATCCTGACAAACAAGTTTTGGCTATGCCATCCGTTCGTCAATACGCACGCGAAAAAGGCATCGACATCACTGCAGTTGCACCGACCGGAAAAGGTGGACGTGTACTGAAGGAAGATATCGATAACTTCAGCGGAGTGGCTCCAGTGGCAGCAAAAGCTGTGACTCCAGCAGTTCAAGGTCAAGCTTCGGCACAAGCAGCGGTCCAAGCAGCTCCAGTAGCAGCAGCGGCTCAAGCAGCACAAACTACAGCGCCAGCTCAACCATTCACTTCCAACATGGGCGAAGCGGAAACACGCCAAAAAATGTCTCCAACAAGAAAAGCGATTGCCAAAGCAATGGTCAACAGCAAGCATACAGCTCCTCACGTAACCTTGTTTGATGAAGTAGAAGTGTCCAAATTATGGGATCACCGTAAGAAATTCAAAGATGTTGCTGCAGCACAAGGAACAAAACTTACTTTCTTGCCGTATGTCGTTAAGGCATTGGCAGCGACTGTACGCGACTTCCCTATATTGAATGCGTCTATCGACGATGCAGCTCAAGAAATCGTGTTGAAGAACTACATCAACATTGGTATCGCTACAGACACCGACAATGGTTTATATGTACCGAACGTTAAAAATGCTGATTCAAAAGGCATGTTCAAAATTGCCGATGAAATCAACAACATGGCTGCACAAGCCCATGACGGCAAACTGGCAGCTGCGGATATGAGAAACGGCTCTGTTACTATCAGCAACATCGGTTCTGTTGGCGGTGGATTCTTCACGCCAGTCATCAACTACCCTGAAGTAGCCATCCTAGGTGTTGGAACGATCGCACAACAAGCTATCGTCAATGCAGAAGGCGAATTGGCAGTCGGTCGCGTTATGAAACTTTCATTGAGTTTCGACCACCGTATCGTTGACGGCGCAACTGCTCAAAAAGCAATGAACAACATTAAGAGATTATTGGCTGATCCAGAATTATTATTGATGGAAGGGTGAAAATAGACAATGGTAGTAGGCGATTTCGCAGTTGAATTAGATACAGTTGTTGTTGGAGCAGGACCTGGTGGCTATGTAGCTGCAATCCGCGCTGCACAATTAGGACAAAAAGTAGCAATCATCGAAAGAGAATGGATCGGAGGCGTTTGTTTGAACGTCGGTTGTATCCCTTCAAAAGCTTTGATTTCTGCTGGACATCATTATCAAGAAGCGTTGGATTCCTCCGTTTTCGGTATTACAACTGAAAATGTGAAACTTGACTTCTCGAAAACACAAGAATGGAAAGACAATAAAGTCGTCAAAACATTGACATCTGGTGTCGAGTACTTGCTGAAGAAAAACAAAGTTGAAATTATCCGTGGAAATGCATTCTTCAATGACGGAGAGACATTGCGTGTCTTCACCGAAGATGCAGCACAAACGTATACTTTCAAAAATGCGATCATCGCTACTGGTAGCCGCCCAATCGAAATCAAAGGTTTCAAATTTGGCGGACGCGTCATCGATTCCACTGGCGGATTGAATTTGACTGAAGTTCCTAAAAAATTAGTCATCGTCGGTGGCGGTGTCATCGGTACTGAACTAGGTGGAGCATACGCTAACTTAGGCGCTGAAGTGACTATTCTTGAGGGCTCTCCACAAATTTTGCCGACATTCGAAAAAGATATGGTTAAATTTGTTGAAAAATCATTCCAAGAAAAAGGTGTTACAGTCGTCACAAAAGCAATGGCTAAAGAAGCTGTTGATAACGGAGACAGCGTAACGGTTAAATATGAAGCAAACGGTAAAGAAGAAGTTATCGAAGCTGACTATGTGATGGTTACTGTCGGTCGCCGTCCGAATACGGATGACCTAGGACTTGAAGTAGTCGGAGTTGAAATGACTGAACGTGGCTTGGTTAAAGTTGATAATCAAGGCCGCACAAATGTAAAACACATTTTTGCGATCGGCGATATCGTTCCAGGTGCTGCATTGGCTCATAAAGCTAGCTACGAAGCTAAAATTGCGGCTGAAGCTATTGCCGGACATCCTTCTGCCGTTGATTACCGCTCTATGCCAGGGGTTGCCTTTACGGATCCTGAATTAGCGACCATCGGTTTTACCGCTGCTGAAGCGAAAGACAAAGGTCTGGACGTAAAAGCATCCAAATTCCCATTATCAGGAAACGGCCGTGCTTTATCATTGAACCAAACAGAAGGCTTTGTCCGTTTGGTTACGACAAAAGAAGATAACGTTCTGGTCGGTGCGCAAGTTGCCGGTGTGAACGCCAGCGAAGTCATCGCTGAGCTTGGCTTGGCGATTGAAGCTGGAATGAACGCAGAAGATATTGCGCTGACAATCCACGGTCATCCATCATTATCCGAAACAATCATGGACGCTGCCGAATTGGCTTTGGGTATGCCAATCCACATCTAATTCCAAAATAGTCACAAGTAGAGAGAATCCGGGTCCGGATTCTCTTTATTTTTTTTGTCATGTATAATATAGTAGAAACAGGAATCAGATGGAGGGAATAATATGCAACATTACGACTATCCGTTCGAAGTGGAGTGGTCCAAAGAGGAGATCGTTAAAGTCATCTCTTTATGGAATGCTGTAGAGCGAGCTTATGAAAGTGGAATCAGCAAAGAAGATTTTATGCAGGCTTACCGAGAATTTAAGACGGTGTTGCCTTCAGTCGGTCAAGAAAAGAAATACGGCAATCAGTTCGAAAAAGAGTCAGGCTACTCTTTGTATAAAGTGCTGCAGGAAGTAAAGAGAAGCGAAAAAAACAAAATTTTTCTAGGGGAGCGTTAAATGACTGGATAAGTCGCAGCTAGAAGAGCGGCAGAAGGGAGGAGCCGGATGGATCAAATCGAAAAAAGACACAGCCTGATCAAGTCTTGGTTGTATGAAGCTGCAGACTTGCTGCGGGAATCGTTCAACAAGGAGCTTGAAATTAAAGAAAAAACATCGCGAACGGATCTGGTGACAAACATGGATCGGGAAATCGAGGTGTTCCTGTATGAGAAAATCACCGCACATTTCCCGGATGAACGTATTTTGGGAGAAGAAAGCGTCGGTCATGATATACAGGATCTGGAAGGAATTGTCTGGATCATCGATCCGATTGATGGCACCCTCAATTTCATCAAGCAGAGAGCGAATTTTGCCATCATGATCGGTATCTATGAAGATGGCGTCGGTCATTTGGGATATATTTATGATGTCGTAAGGGACGAGCTCTATTTTGCGATCCGGCATAACGGAGCTTACTGCAACGACCGAAGACTGCCGACAGTAGAGGAAATCCCTCTTTCTGAGGGGTTGGTGGCAATCAGCAACCGTTTGGTGGTCTCGGATGCGGGGGAAGCGCGCAGAATCGCAAAAAACAGCAGTGGGTTACGCGTGAATGGCTCCGCCGGGTTGGAAACAGCTTGGGTTGCTTCCGGCAAACTCGTAGCCTATATTGCTCCTTCCTTGGCACCGTGGGACATTGCTGCTGGGTTGGTCATTGCCGAAGAGGTGGGTTTGGTCTATAGACAAGTCACGGGAGAAAAAATAAACCTGCTTCAGAACAATGCAGTGATTGTCGCCAACAAATATGCTTTCCAGGAGATCAGGGACGAATGGCGATGAGCGATCGAACCTTCCCAACATTAGAAATAAAGTGGACAAGATGCAGAAAAATGCATTTTGTTCATTTTTTTTCGGTTCACGAAAGATGTCAGGATTCATGACATGGAAAGGTATGAGGTAAGCGGTTTTATTCACTTGTGCTGAAAAGTAAAATTACTTTTCTCAGAAAGAGGATTCGATTAAAAATAATAAATGTGAAAAAAATCCATAAAATGATAATAAAATGAGGATATGCGAGCCTTTTTAATGAGATTTCATTAGGCGGAATTCTCATTTTCGAGGCAATCGGAAAGGCTCTCTCATTTATTCTAATGAAAAACCTTACAAATCCATGTAAGGTTTTTCCGGTTGTTCTTGCGTACTTGCGGTATTTTTTTTCTTTAAAACATTTACATTTGATTAAATTATGGTTATAATTTTCGTATTCAGTGAGTTGAATGTGAAACAGATGATAAATGGGGGTTATACAATGTCAGATTTTAATCAAAATGCCATAGCTTCTTTTAGTTTAAATGGTCATCAGTATGAGTACTATAAATTAAAAAAATTAGAAAACAATGAAAAAATAAAAATCGCTAAACTGCCTTACTCGATCCGAGTGCTTCTCGAGTCCTTGTTACGTCAAGTCGGAGAAAGCGGCATCAAGGAAGAACATGTTGTCACTTTATCTAACTGGAGTGCAACGGAAACGAATGAAGGCGAAATACCCTTCAAACCTTCCCGCGTTATTCTGCAGGATTTTACGGGAGTACCGGCAGTCGTTGACTTGGCTTCCTTGAGAAAAACAGTCTTTGATTTAGGCGGAGATCCAGCAATCATCAATCCGGAAGTGCCTGTTGATCTGGTCATCGATCACTCCGTACAAGTCGATAACTTCGGATCTCCACAAGCTTTGTTGGCTAACATGCGGATGGAGTTCTTACGCAATCAGGAACGTTATCAATTTTTGAGCTGGGCGCAAAAAGCATTCGACAACTATCGTGCTGTACCACCTGCTACTGGTATCGTACATCAAGTCAATATTGAATACTTGGCATCAGTCGTCACCGAAAAAGTGATCGATGATAACAGAAGCTTAGTTTTCCCAGACACATTGGTGGGGACGGATTCGCATACGACAATGGCAAATGCGCTTGGCGTATTGGGCTGGGGAGTAGGCGGAATCGAAGCGGAAGCCAGCATGCTTGGCGAGCCTTCCTTCTTCCCTGTTCCTGAAGTCGTCGGGGTACGCTTCATCAATTCATTGCAGGAAGCAGCTACCGCAACCGACTTGGCATTGAAAGTCACACAGAAATTGCGTGAAATGAAAGTAGTCGGAAAATTTGTCGAATTCTTCGGTCCTGGATTATCTTCCATGACGTTAGCGGATCGTGCGACCATCGCCAACATGGCACCTGAATATGGTGCGACCTGCGGCTTCTTCCCGGTTGACGATGAAGTGCTTAACTACTTGACGTTGACAGGAAGAGATGAAAAGCATGTTTCTATAGTAGAAGAGTACGTTAAGGCAAATGATCTTTACTATCGTGTTGAGGATCCGGAACCGGAATATACCACAGTCGTTGAAATCGACTTGAGCACAATCGAGGCCAACGTTGCAGGACCAAAACGTCCTCAAGATTTGGTGCCGGTATCAAAATTAAAAGAAGATTTCCAAAGATCCTTGATTGCGCCGAAAGGCAATGCCGGATTTGGATTATCCGAAGATGAAAAAGAAAAAGAAGTCTCGCTGATCCTCGATGGAGAAGAAGTGAAGATGAAAACAGGTGACATTGCGATCGCGGCCATCACAAGCTGTACGAACACATCCAATCCATACGTAATGTTGAGTGCCGGATTATTAGCGAAACGAGCAGTCGAGTTGGGACTGAACGTTCCGAAATACGTCAAGACTTCTTTGGCACCCGGATCAAAAGTGGTTACTGCTTACCTGGATAATGCCGGCTTACTGCCTTATCTGGAAGAGTTGGGCTTCAATACTGTTGGCTATGGCTGTACGACCTGCATCGGAAATTCAGGACCGCTTTTGCCTGAAGTGGAAGAAGCAATCAAAAACAACGACTTATTGGTTTCAAGCGCATTGAGTGGAAACCGTAACTTTGAAGGCCGGATCCACGCATTAGTCAAAGCCAACTACTTGGCATCACCCCCATTGGTAGTCGCTTATGCGTTGGCCGGTACGATGAACATCGATCTGAAAACAGAGCCAATCGGTAACGGCAAAGACGGTCAACCTGTCTACTTAGCTGATCTGTGGCCGGAAAGACACGCTGTCGAAGCGATGATCCGTGATTTTGTGACACCTGAGATATTCAAAGAGGAATATCTGCATGTATTTGATGACAATGCGGAATGGAATGCGATCGAAACGAATGATGACGCTTTGTACCAGTGGGAAGAAGGGTCGACTTACATCGCAAATCCGCCATTTTTCGAGAATTTATCGCCTGAACCGAAACCAATCGTATCTTTGAATGGGCTATCGGTATTGGGTAAATTCGGTGACTCGGTTACGACCGATCACATTTCCCCTGCAGGAAGCATCGACATCAGCACACCTGCTGGACAATATTTGTCTTCTAAAGGCGTGGGAGTCCGTGATTTCAACTCATACGGCGCAAGACGCGGAAATCATGAAGTGATGATGCGCGGTACGTTGGCGAATATGCGAATCCGCAATCAACTGGTATCCGGCAAAGACGGTGGCTTCACGATTTACTGGCCGACCGGCGAAGAGATGAGTATCTTTGATGCATCAGAAAGATACCGTCAAAACGGAACAGGATTAGTGATTTTTGCAGGTGACGATTATGGGATGGGTTCTTCCCGCGATTGGGCTGCCAAAGGTGTCAAACTTCTTGGAGTCGAAGCAGTCATCGCCAAGAGTTATGAAAGAATTCACCGTTCGAATCTTGTGATGATGGGTGTATTGCCTTTGCAATACCAAACAGGCCAAGATGCTGAAAGTTTGGGACTGGACGGATCGGAAAAAATCACGATCGATTTGAACGATAGTGTCGGCATCCATGCGGAAATTCCGGTGACAGCAGTCAAATCGGATGGCCAAGAAATCAAATTCACGACCATTGCCCGTTTTGATTCTGAAGTCGATATGACTTACTACCGTAACGGAGGCATCCTGCCGATGGTGATCCGTAAAAAAATGGGGCTTGCCTATTAAGCAGCAAGCCATCCAATTTGCTGAAGAGAGGTTTTTGAGAGGAGAGAAAAATCATGGAAGTACATAAAGGATTAGCAGACGTTGTCGTATCAGAAACCTCCCTAAGCGCAATTGTTGAGGGACAATTATCCTATTCAGGATATAATATCGACGAATTAGTGGAAAAGGATGCATCGTTTGAGGAAATCATCTTTTTGTTGTGGAATTCAAGAATGCCTGATCGGGAAGAATTCGTACAGTTGAAGCACGATCTTCACACGCATATGGCCTTATCTGAAAGTGTCATTGCTTGCCTGAAAATCCAGTGCCGCCAAAATTTGCACCCGATGAGTGTATTGCGCACGACTGTCTCACTATTGGGTGTATTCGATCCTTATGCGGAAGACATGGACGAACGTTCTGTCTATATTCAAGCAATCTCGATACAAGCAAAAATTCCGACGATTGTAGCCGCCTTCGCGCGATTACGCAAAGGTTTGGATCCGATCGCGCCACGCGAGGACTTGTCGTTCGGAGCCAATTTCCTGTATATGTTGACAGGCGAAGAGGCGAATCCGGATTTGGTCAGAGCGTATAATCATTGTTTGGTACTCCATGCCGATCACGATCTTAACGCATCAACCTTTACTGCACGCGTTGCAGCCTCCACACTGACGGATGTCTATTCTTGCATCACTGGCGCCATCGGAGCTCTCAAGGGTCCCTTGCACGGTGGCGCAAATGAGCGCGTATTCGATATGCTCTCCGAAATCGCTGAATCAGAAACCAGAGATGTTCCAGGCTATTTGAAATCAAAATTGGACAATAAAGAAAAAATCATGGGATTCGGTCACCGTGTATACAAAACGGAAGATCCCCGCAAAAAACATTTAAAACGCATGGCTAAGGAATTGACCCAGGAATTTGGAAAAGAAGATTTATATGACCTTTCCTGCGAGGTAGAGGATTATCTATTGAAGGAAAAAGGATTGATTCCGAATGTCGATTTCTATTCTGCCACTGTTTATCACTGCTTCGGTATAGAACATGACCTCTTCACGCTGTTATTTTCAATGAGTCGTGTTTCCGGGTGGTTAGGGCATGTATTTGAGCAAAAACGTGAAGCTACCTTGATCCGTCCACGTTCAAAATACGTGGGAGCGGTTAATCTTACTTACATCCCTTTGACTGAAAAAGAAACTATTGGAGGTACTGCACAATGACAGTTGGCGAAAAGATTGTTATGAATGAAACAGGGTTGCATACACCTGATTTTCCGATCATCCCTTTCATCGAAGGGGATGGCATCGGTCCAGAAATTTGGCAAGCATCCAAAAAAGTATTTGAAGCCGCAGTTGAAAAAGCCTACGGCGATTCCCGGAAAGTAGTTTGGAAAGAAGTTCTGGCAGGTGGAAAGGCTTTCGATTTGACCGGTTCTTGGTTACCTGATGAGACCATGGACGTCATCCGTGAGCATTTGGTGGCCATAAAAGGACCACTGACGACACCAATCGGCGGAGGAATCCGCTCCTTGAACGTCGCTTTGCGTCAGACGTTGGATCTGTTCGTCTGTCTGCGCCCTGTCCGTTATTTTGAAGGCGTGCCGACACCATTGAAAGAACCTGAAAAAACCGATATGGTCATCTTTCGTGAAAATACTGAAGATTGCTACGCAGGGATTGAATTCGAAGCGCAAAGCGAAGAGGCAAAACGAATCATCGAGATTCTGCAGACCCAATTCGGTGTGGACAAAATCCGCTTCCCTGAGACATCAGCAATCGGGGTCAAACCTGTTTCGATCGAAGGATCGGAACGCTTGATCCGCAGCGCCATCCAGTATGCGTTGCAAAATGGACGCACTTCCGTGACGTTGGTCCACAAAGGCAACATCATGAAATTCACGGAGGGTGGCTTCAAGAAGTGGGGCTATGCCCTTGCGGAACGCGAATTTGGCGATAAAGTCTTCACTTGGGCGCAATATGATGCCGTAAAAGCTGCGGATGGCAGAGCGGCAGCGGATAAAGCTTATGAAGACGCTATAGCGGCAGGCAAGTTGATCATCAAGGACCGGATTGCTGACATCTTCCTGCAGGAGATTTTGATGAACCCAGAAAACTATGACGTCATCGCTACATTGAATCTGAACGGTGATTATATTTCTGATGCGTTGGCTGCTCAAGTGGGCGGAATCGGGATTGCACCGGGTGCGAACATCAATGAGGACACTGGGCATGCCATTTTCGAAGCTACACACGGTACTGCACCGGAATATGCCGGTTTGGACGAATTGAATCCTTCGTCGGTGTTGTTGTCAGGCGCTATGTTGTTCGATTACATCGGCTGGAATGAAGTCAGCGACTTGATTACTCGTGGAATCGAAAAGACGATAGCGAACAAAACGGTCACACGCGATTTTTATTATCTGATGAAGGACGAAGCTGCTCAAAAAGTAAGCTGCTCCGGATTCGCGGAACTGGTCATCAAAAACATGTAGGAACCAATCAAAAAATCAGAGACATAATCATTCTGGATTATGTCTCTTTTTGCGGATAAATCCATAAAGAAGGCAGGGGCCTGAATCCGTGCTGGCCAGGGGCATCCAAGGCGGAGGGACAACAGAAAGAATAACTTTTCCAAGAAAGCCGTTACATTGAACTTTTTTCTTTCCAAATGGTTCCGGAGGTGATAGACTGGATAAGTTGATAGTTGTCTTCATGAGTTTTCAGCGGATTTTCACCTACTCCGCAAACGAAAACTGATGGGAAGTTCAAATTCAGAATTGTGATCGACTATATAATGGCAGTAGCAGTTGGCATATCAAACAGCAGTGAAAAACAAGTAAAATTTTGGAGGAAAACAACAAATGGAATTTAGAAAAGATATTCGTAATGTTGCAATCATCGCCCACGTTGACCATGGTAAAACAACATTAGTAGATGAATTGTTGAAACAATCGGATACATTGAACGCTAGAACTGAGCTTATGGAACGTGCAATGGACTCCAACGATCTTGAAAAAGAACGCGGAATCACGATCTTGGCGAAAAATACAGCCGTACAATACAAAGGTACGCGCATCAACATCATGGATACACCAGGCCACGCGGATTTCGGTGGAGAAGTAGAACGTATCATGCGTATGGTTGATGGTGTAGTGCTTGTTGTTGATGCTTACGAAGGTACGATGCCGCAAACGCGTTTCGTATTGAAAAAAGCCTTGGAGCAAAAACTGATTCCTATTGTCGTAGTAAACAAAATCGACAAACCGACTGCTAGACCAGCTGAAGTTGTTGATGAAGTTCTGGAATTATTCATCGAATTGGGCGCTGATGACGAACAATTGGAATTCCCGGTTGTCTATGCTTCTGCAATGCATGGTACTTCAAGCATGTCAGATGATCCAACTGAACAAGAAGATACAATGGATAACGTTTTTGATGCAATCATCGAACACATCCCGGCTCCAATCGACAACTCTGCTGAACCATTGCAATTCCAAGTAGCTTTACTTGACTACAGTGACTTTGTTGGCCGTATCGGTATCGGACGCGTATTCCGTGGCACAATCAAAGTTGGGGACCAAGTATCCTTACTTAAATTGGATGGCACATCCAAGAATTTCCGTGTATCAAAACTGTTCGGCTACTTTGGTTTGGACCGTATCGAAATCGAAGAAGCAAAAGCGGGCGATTTGATTGCCATTTCCGGTATGGAAGATATCTTTGTTGGTGAAACAGTGACTCCGGTTGATCACCGTGAAGCTTTGCCGGTTCTGCATATCGACGAGCCTACATTGCAAATGACTTTCCTTACAAACAACTCTCCTTTCGCAGGCCGTGAAGGTAAATGGGTCACTTCCCGTAAAATCGAAGAGCGTTTGATGAAACAATTGCATACGGACGTATCTTTGCGTGTTGATCCTACCGACTCTCCTGATGCTTGGATCGTTTCCGGACGTGGCGAATTGCACTTGTCCATCCTGATCGAAAACATGCGTCGTGAAGGTTACGAATTGCAAGTATCCCGTCCAGAAGTTATCATCAGAGAAGTTGATGGCGTTAGATGTGAGCCGTTTGAACGTGTTCAGATCGACACCCCTGAAGAATACATGGGTTCCGTAATCGAAACAATCAGCCAACGCAAAGCTGAAATGCAAGATATGCAAAACAGTGGCAATGGCCAAGTCCGTATCATCTTCCTTGTTCCATCACGTGGACTGATCGGTTACTCTACTGAATTCTTATCCATTACACGCGGTTATGGTATCATGGCTCATACGTTTGAAGCGTACTTGCCAGAGTTGCCAGGCAAAATCGGCGGACGCAGCAAAGGCGCGCTTGTCTCTACTGAAACAGGCAAAACAACAACCTACGGCATCATGGGCGTAGAGGATCGTGGAACGATCTTCATCGAACCTGGTGTGGAAATCTACGAAGGTATGATTGTCGGCGAAAATGCCCGCGACACTGACATCGCTGTTAACATCACAAGAGCGAAACAAATGACAAATATCCGTTCTGCAAATAAAGATTCTACAAACGTGATTAAACGTCCACGTTCATTGACGCTGGAAGAATCGCTTGAATTCATGGGAGAAGATGAATATTGCGAAGTAACGCCTGAAAGCGTCCGTCTGCGTAAACAAATCTTAGACAAAAATGAGCGCGAAAAATCTGCTAAACGCAAGAAAAAAGCAGAATAATCCGACAGTAAGTTCTGAAAAAGGGTCCTTGGCAACCATTGCCTCGGGCCTTTTTCTCTACCATTCTCCGCAATCCGCTAGGGGATGAATGGCGGTAGGCGTCAGCCTATTTATTTGGTATAATAAACTTGAAAGACCATACGTTTTTTGTGTCAACCGCAAAGAATGCGGGGTAATTTGAGATTAAATGAAGTAACTTTTGAGGGGAGGAATTAAAATGGATAGCATCAACAAAACGACTGCTTTGGAAATCTTGATGCAGGATGCTGAAAAGATCTACAAATTAATCAATAGCCAAAAAGAACACCTCTGCTTTGCGAACTGTCCAGCCTTTGAGGATGTGGTGGATACGCAAATGTACGGATTCTCCCGTGAAGTTGATTATGCCGTGAAATTGGGGATCATCTCGAAAGAAGAAGGACACAAGATATTGAGTGATTTGGAGTCTTCTTTGAACGCCATGTACACGAACTATTTTGATCAATCGAAAAACGATTCCGCCGACAAAGGGGTTTAGTTGTCTACATGATTAAAAATACAATCAAGAAAAAATTCTCCTATATGGATTGGCGTCTTCTGATCCCATACATCATCCTGTCAGGTTTCGGAATACTGATGGTCTACAGTTCCAGCAGTTATCGTGCCATGACGGATTACAATAATTCGGAACATTTCTTTTACAGGCAAATGTTATTCGCAGTCCTGGGTTTGTTCGGTGCGCTGTTTGTTTCATTTCTTTCAAAACGTCTGCTGAAAGATGAAAAGCTGCTTACGTATGTTTTGTTTGGTCTTTTCGTTATCTTGACTTACCTTTTACTTTGGCCGGGTACGGCGACAAAAGGGGCGCGCGGGTGGATTTACATTGGATCTTTCGGATTCCAACCCGCCGAGTTCATGAAATTGAACCTTATCCTTTACTTATCCTGGTTCATTTCCAAACACCAATCCCGCATCAATGCTGTTTTTTACGATACGATGAAGAAACCGCTCCTAATAGCAGCGGCAGCAGTGGTAATGGTCTTCTTACAGCCCGATCTCGGTGGGGCTGCCATCATTGCTTTCATCTGCCTCGTGTTGTTCCTGCACAGTGGAGTCAAGGTCAAATATGGGGTAATGATTTTTGGGGCAATCGGAGCGACATACGGGCTGATTATTGTAATGGTGAAAACACTCGGGAGCAGCATCCCATTCATCCAGTCCTACCAGATGGAAAGGATCACATCATTCATCGATCCGTTTGCCGACATACAGGATTCCGGTTACCAAGTGGTGAATTCTTACTACGCTTTAAGCAGGGGCGGCCTTTTCGGTGTAGGCATCGGTGAAAGTATCCAGAAGTCCGGGTATTTGCCGGAACCCCACACCGACTTCATATTGTCCATCATCGGGGAAGAATTGGGCTTGGTGGGTGTTGCATTCGTTTTAGTGCTGTTTTTCTATATGGTCTATCGTATTTTTAAGAATGCGATCAAAATCAAAGATCCGTTTGCCCAACTGGTCTGTATCGGAATCGGTACTATGTTCCTGGCTCAAGGAGTCATCAATGTGGGTGGTGCAACCGGCCTTATGCCCTTGACCGGAGTCACCTTTCCGTTCGTGAGCTACGGGGGATCCAGCTTATTGGTATCCGCCGTATCGATCGGTCTGGTCAACAATATGCACATCAACGATCAGATTTCCAAACAACCAAAATAAGCATAGTAAAAGAGCCGGAAAACCGGCTCTTTTTTTGAATGGTGGCTTCGATTCCGCAATCTGTGGGTACCTCCGAACAGCAGCTGCCGGAAAGCTTTTCGTATGAAGCAAAAATAGAGTATAATAGGATTTATCGTGGTATTCTTTGCCATCTTACGTTCAAAAATCACAAGGAGGGATAGGGATGAAATTTTCCATCAAAGTAGTGTCACTGTTCATTTTGTTCACTTTTATTGCCTATACGCTCCCTCTCTATGTGGACAATGGAGAACGAACCACACCGCCTGCAAGCATCGCGAGGAACGAGCAAGCTTCCATTGATGAAAATGAAGGGTATCCTTTGCCAGTGACGGGTTATGAATCCTACATCGGTCAGCCCATTGCCGCCTACACGGCCAAGCATGGCGATCCGATTCGCATCGGCAAAGCCTATGGAGGTAGTGAGTGGTGGGTATTCGGAACAAATGCTGTCGACTACATCCAAATCGGTGTCAAGGATGATATCATTCGCTCCCTCTATATTTTGGGAAACAAAATCGAAACGGGCATGTACACGATTGGCATGACCCATGAGAATGTACTCGATGAGGGTTACTTGGCACGGAACTTTCAGCTTACTGTCGACGATACGCCTTATGAACTGGCATTATCTAAAAAGCAAAAAAAATTGACGCCGTTGATTCAGTTCGAGAACGGAAGCTTTGTGATTTTGCTGTTTGACGACGTGACAGAAACGGTTTATGGGATGTACTTCCTTTCGAATGAGGCGCTGCTGGATTTGGGATATTATTCTGTCGTCTCAGAAGCAACCTATGAAATCGAACGTGACGACTGGGAACGAAGCGTTGCTGCGGACGAGGAAAATCTCCTGCAAATCAAAAGCATATTAGGCGCACTGCGGGAACGTAGAGGGTTGACGATGTTCCAGGAATCTGAAGAGTTGATTGCAGCTGCGGGTGACCTTATGCCGAGTGAAGCAGGCATCAATGACTTTACGGCAGCCTTCACTTTATCGGATCAACGTATCGATAAAAAATTAGCGGAAGTTGTCCCCGATGCGCGAACTGGCTTTGTCTTTGACGATGAATGTTACAGTGTTCCCGCTCTCTTCCTGAAACTGTTGCAAGAGGATAATGTCATTTTTGATGACTATCTGACGCGCTACGCTGTTGCAGGAAATGAACATTACCAATTGATCCTTTTGAGCGAATAGAGTGTGCAGACCGATAAAAAACGGTTGAGTCGCCCGTTATTTCAAGCTATACTACAAAGTAGACATCATCAAAACACACAAGGCAGGGGAAACAGATGATCATAAATGAAGCGTACTTTGCGTTGGAAGACCAAACGTTCCGGCTTGTGGAAGCAATTTGTAGCGGAGAAATTATGTCATCTTATAAGGAAACGAAGCGTCTACTGGCAAAAAATGAAGAGGCTAACGCTAAGATAAGGGCATTTAATGAAGCGAAAGAGGCATTCGAGCGGGTGGAAGCCTACCCTGACTTTGCGCCGGATTATGCGGAAATCAAACAACGCGTTTACCAAGCGAAGAGAATCATGGACTTGGATGAATCCGTCTATCGCTTTCGTGCAGCAGAACGTGAATTACAAGTGCTTTTGGACAAAGTTTCCGAGAGATTGGCGCATGCCATTTCACCGAATATATTGGTTTCTGCAGGGGACCCATTTTTTCAATCAGGGGATTCAAACATGCCTGCAGCTTGTCAGATACATATTTCCAGTAGGGGGTAAACATATGAGCTTAGAAGTGACCAAAAGGCAGGGAATCGTTGTCTGGGTTTATACCTTGAGACAGATCAAGAATTTGAAAAGATATGGTTATATCCATTATGTTTCCAATAGGATGAAATATGTCTTATTGTACGTCGACCAAGAAGAGGCGCAGGCCACAGCAGAAAAATTGAACAGTCTGCATTTTGTCCGGAAAGTGGAATTGTCTCATCGTCCTGAAATCGACATGACCCTGAAGAACGCACTTCCTGACAGGAAAGATCGCAGTAATCCTGAAGCGGAATACAACGTGTCCGCTTTTGAAACGAAGACTTATTCTTTTTAGAATGCATACCGAAATAAAAAATATTTGTTTGTAGGTGAGGACATATGCGAGTTATCGCAGGAGAATACAAAGGCCGCAGATTAAAGAGCGTTCCTGGCAGCAATACACGCCCGACGACCGACAAGGTCAAAGAATCCTTATTCAATATCATCGGTCCGTTCTTTGATAGCGGAATCAGCCTGGATATGTTTGCGGGCAGCGGTGGTTTATCGATTGAAGCGGTTTCCCGCGGGATCGACAGAGCGGTAATGTTCGAAAAAAACCGCAAAGCGCTTGATACGATCAGGGAAAACATCGCCGTAACGAAGGAAGAGGAAAAATTCACTATTTATGCAGGGGATGCGCGAAAAAATCTTCGTGTCTTCGCCTCGGAAAATCCGAACACACAATTTTCTTTGGTTTTTCTTGATCCGCCTTATGCTGAAGAAAAAACGGTGGCTGATATCACTGAAATGATCGCCTTGCAGTTGGTCAACGAAGAAACGGTATTTGTCTGTGAAATGGCAAAAGAAAACACCTTGCCTGAACAGATCGGGCCATACGGAAAATGGAAGCGTGCCGTTTATGGAACCATCGCTATCGAAATGTTCGACTACAATCAGGAAGGTTGATCCCATGAAAAAAACAGCGCTATTTGCGGGGAGTTTTGACCCTTTGACAAACGGGCATATCGATACGATTTCTCGCGCAGCCATTGTTTTCGACGAAATCGTTGTTGCCGTGTCGACCAACACATCCAAGCAATCTTTATTTGACGGGGAACAAAGAATTCAGTTGGTTTCCGAAGCTTTGCGTGACCTTCCACAGGTCCATGTCATCCGCCATACCGGTGGGCTTACGATCGAAATGGCAAGGGATGTGGGTGCCTGCGCGCTTTTGCGCGGAGTGCGAAACGTAAAGGACTTCGAGTATGAACACAGCATTGCCTCGATGAACAAACTGCAGGCTCCAGATCTGGAGACGGTGATTCTGTTTTCTTCGGAAAATTATCGCTACCTCAGCTCCAGCCTGATCAAAGAAGTCGCGATGTTCGGCGGGGATGTATCCACCTTGGTGCCGGACAACATCAACACCGCTATCCTTCAGAAGTTCAAGAACAGCGTATTCAAGGGTAAAAAAATATCGGAATGAACCGAACATTTGCATAAGGTTAGGAGAGGGGCCACTGGTTCCTTTCCTAACCTTTTTATTTTGCTGGCCAAGTGGAGAGATATTTTCGGAATGCTGAATATTTCTGTGCCTTTTCGCGTATGTTATTAATGGATGCGAAAGGAGGGATAGCTTGGATGCTATTCGGGAATGGTTTGCTTGCCATAAGCAGGAAGTGATTAGATTTGCCGTATTGTTTTTATTTCTTGCTGCAGGTCTCTTTGGAGTAGGTAGATTGATATACGGCAATACATCAGAAACCGGCACGGGGGAACTGCAGTTGGATGATGCCTATCTGGCAGCAAGCTCTGCTGAGTCAAACAAGCCGCCGGAGCACCCGGAAGAGTCGGAGCCAATCCAGGAAATCATCATCGTCGACATCAAAGGAGCCGTAGAAAATCCAGGTGTATACCAGGCTGAAGCTGATATGCGCGTCATTGACATAATCGACTTGGCGGGTGGCTTGAGTGAAACGGCTGATGCCGACACAGTGAATCTGTCCCAACGCGTGACGGATCAGATGGTGATCTATATCCCTGCGGTCGGGGAAGAAGCCAATCGTCCGATTGCGGCGCCGGAAAACACGCTGACTGGACAAGAAACTGAAAATGAAGAGGCTGAAACTGATAAAGTGGACATCAATACGGCGGATGCGGTGTTGCTGCAGACATTGAACGGGATAGGTGAAAAAAAAGCTGCGCTCATCATTGCGTACCGTGAGGAGAACGGCTCTTTCCAGACGATCGAGGAAATAATGGAAGTTTCAGGAATCGGTGAAAAAACCTTCGAGGGGTTTAAAGATCTAATCGTGGTCGGAGCAAAATAAAATTGAATCAAGAGAGCGGCTCTTGTATACTTAAATTTATATATGGATGGAGGTTACTGCATGGAAAGAATTCCTTGGAATCAATATTTTATGGCACAAAGCGTGCTGCTCTCGCTGAGGAGCACTTGTAAACGGTTGGAGGTCGGTGCCACAATCGTCAGAGACAAACGCATCATTGCCGGAGGATACAACGGGAGTGTTTCCGGCGACGTCCACTGCATCGATGAGGGCTGCTACGTCGTGAACGGGCATTGTGTCCGCACCATCCACGCGGAAATGAATGCAATCCTGCAGTGCGCAAAATTCGGCGCCCAGACCGAGAAAGCGGAAATATATGTGACACATTTCCCTTGCCTGCAATGCACGAAAATGATTTTGCAGGCCGGTATCAAAAAAATCTACTATTTGGAAGACTATCATAATGACTCTTACGCCGTCCATCTTTTGGATGCAATGGACATTCCGTATGAACAAGTCCCCCTCGATCCGGATTATTTTTCTCAATTACTGAAACGAAAAGAACAATCAGATGATGGCTCTGCTGCTTGTTGTGGTCATCATGACGACTGACCATTAAAGGCTACCTGCTTTTGCCTGCCTTGCTCGTCTTCCCGATAACGATTATCGGGTTCGACAAAAACAATTTTTTTGCATGGGTAATACTCATTGCCATTTTGGCACGTCTTTTCTTTATGCAATCCAAGGTTTTGAACGTCATTGCTGCCGCGGTGGTGACCGCAAGTCTTTTAAGTTTGCTTATCCACCATTGGTCAGGTGCGTCTGAGTTTACTGCTCAGGAGGCGGAATCGATGGGAACAGCTGCGCTGCAGTTGGATCCGAACGACATGCGGATCAACGGCGATTTGTTGACAGGAGAAGCCTTGCTGCAATCGGAAGGCAAGGAAGAAAAAGTTTATTTCTACTACACGATCGAAACGGAAGAAGAAAAGTTCAACTGGGAACAACAGCGATTTCCCCAGTGGGTCGTTGCCACAGTCCGCTTGGAGGAGCCGGAAGCTGAGCGGAATCTGTACCAATTTGATTTTGAAGATTATCTGAATGCGAAAAGCATCCATTGGGTCGTCACGATCGAAGCGCTGCAGCTCCGGAGCGAGGGTCGTTCTTTCTGGTCCTGGCCCAGCAGCATCAGGAGATCCATCATTTTGATGTTGGAAAAGTTGCCTGCTGTCCAGACGACCGACTACATTCAAACCATGTTATTCAATCAGTCGCATGCTATCGCGGGGGATACTTTGGATGCCTATCGTGGGATCGGTTTATTGCATCTTTTTTCCATCTCCGGAATGCATATCCAGCTGTTGCTGTCCCAGATGCGCTTTATCCTGCTGCGGATGAAAGTCAGCCATGAGACCACGGATAAGCTGTTGGTTGTGTTTTTGATCGCTTATGGTGTGTTGACTGGGTGGGGAATCGGTGTCTTCCGGGCTATCTGTACACATTTTATCCTTTTGATGGGGAAAAACACCGGCCATCGGGTTGAAGCGAAAGATGCCTTTGCGCTTACTCTGATGATTGCTGTTTTATATAATCCGCTGCTGATCTATTCGGCAAGTTTTCAATTGAGCTATCTTCTGGCGGGGGTATTGTATTTCGTGGCTCCAGCAAGTGCGGAATGGAAAATGAATGGGCTGTTGAAGGATATCTGCTTGACGGCCCTGATGACATTGGCATCCTTTCCGGTCGTCGCCTATCATTTTTTTGAGGTCTCGTGGCTCGGGGTCTTTGTGAATGTGATCTTTTCGTTCTTTTTTTCTTGGTTGCTTTTTCCGCTGTTTTGGTTGTTGTTCTTTGCAGTGCTTTTTTTCCCGGAAACCCCGTTGCTGGGATTGCTTTGCGCCGTGTCCGATAAGTTGCTCACCTTGCTGGAAAACTTCGCTGGAGCAGCCGCGGATTTGGATTTTGCGTCATTGGTTACAGGAAGACCGCCCGCCTTTTATTTTGCGCTGGTCTGGATCGCCTTGGTGCTGATCTTGCTGAGTGTTGAAAAAAAACAAAGGGATATCCGTGTGCTCTGTTTCCTAGTGGTTGCGGTCGGTTTGTTTTCGTTCGCCCACCAACTTAATCCTACCGGAAAAGTCGTCATGCTTGATGTGGGGCAGGGGGATGCCATTCTGATCATAACGCCGTTTCATCGTCGGGCCGTCCTGATAGATACGGGCGGCATGCTGACTTTTGAAAAAGAAGCCTGGCAAGTCCGGGAAACAGCGACCACCGCCGGCGAAAAGCTTGTGTCGATCATAAAAGCCGAAGGCGTCAAAAAATTGGACAGGGTCTTTCTCACGCATGCCGATCAGGATCATGTCGGTTCGTTGCGTGAACTCGCCGAAGGCTTGCCGATCGAGGCGATTTATTTCCCTAAAGGAGCCGAAGGGAATGCGGCATTCGCAGCAGTGCTCCTTGAACTGCAAAGTCAGCATCAAGTGGGTCTCTACCCTGTATTAGGGAACATGGATTTAAAGATGGATGCTGATTTTATTTTTCACATCCTGGCACCTTTATCTCCGGGTGAAGGCGGAAATGAAGATTCATTGGTCATCCAAACAAGCATAGGCGGTTTGGACTGGCTGTTCACGGGCGATCTCGGTGAAGAAGGGGAAGATTTGCTGATACGCAATTATCCGGATTTGAAAACCGATATCCTGAAAATAGGTCATCACGGGAGCGCGACATCCAGTTCGGAAAGTTTCTTGGATCATGTCCAACCTAAATTGGCCTTGATATCCGCTGGGAAACAGAACCGGTATGGTCATCCGGATGCGGAAATACTGGAACGTCTGAAATTGCGGAATATCCCTGTATTTCGTACGGATCAACAGGGCGCTATCCACTTCCTGTTTGGGTCAAGGGAAACCGAATGGCGAACCATTTTGGTGAACAAAAAATAAAAATGATGAATGGTGGTCCAAACGTGAATTATACAACGGAAATGTCCAAAATAAAAAAAGGTCAGCTTCAGCCGGTCTATTTATTTTTGGGCAAAGAAGATTTTTTTATAGAAGAAGCGAAGCAATTGTTGCTGCACACGGTGGTTGACGAAGCCGACAAGGATCTGAATGTAGGCATATTCAATATGGATGGGACACTGTTGGATCGGGCTCTTGAAGATGCGGAGTCGCTGCCGTTTTTTGGGGAAAGACGTTTGGTCATCATCGAAAACCCGCTGTTTTTTACGGCCGAAAAACCAAAAAATGGGCTGGAGCATGATCTTGATTGGCTGGAGAGTTATCTGGAGAACCCTTCGACATCAACAATTCTGGCTATTTTTGCGCCTTATGAAAAATTGGACAGCAGAAAAAAATTGTCGAAACTCTTGGCTAAGAAGGCCGTCACTGTGGATGTTTCCCCTTTAGCGGAAAAGGATGCCCGCAAATTTTTAGGCGACATGATAAAAAATGAAGGCTATCAGATGAACCGCGACGCACTGGAATTATTTTTCGAGCGGATCGAAAATCAACTGTCGCGGGGAATGAGAGAGCTGCCTAAGCTGTTTCTCGCCGGATCTGAAGACAAGAAACTCACCCAACAGATGGTGATCGACTTGATTCCGCGTAATCTGGAACAAAATATTTTTGAATTGGTGACGCAGGTTCTGAACAAGAACACGTATCAGGCCATCCAGATTTATCGGGATCTGTTGCTCCAAAAAGAGGAGCCAATCAAAATAAACGCTATCCTCTTGGGACAATTTCGGCTGTTGTTGCAAGTGAAGTTGCTTTCAAAAAATGGCTATCAACAAACCGACATCACCAAAGTATTGAAGATCCATCCTTATCGCGTGAAACTTGCTTTCCAACAAGTGAGGAACCTTTCCGAAAAGGTCCTGGGGGATGCTTTTCAGGGATTGGTCGAGACGGAATACAACATGAAGACAGGGCAAGGCTTGAAGGAGATCCAATTCGAACTTTTTCTGATCCGCTATGCAAACGCAATCCCCAAAAAATAAAATAATCGCACGAAAAAGGCCGAAGACGGACCAGCTAAGCTGGTCTGTCTTCGGCCTTACGTTTTGAAGTCTCTTAAATCAAAAAATTATTTTGCTAATTTTTTAGTTAAACGAGAAATGTCGCGAGACGCTTTGTTTTGATGAATTAAGTTTTTAGAAGCTGCTGAATCGATAGATTTAACTGCTGCCTTTAATAATTCTTCGCTATTTTCAGCGCCTTCTGCTACTGCAGCTTCAAATTTTTTGATAGCTGAACGCATAGCACTCTTTTGAGCGTTGTTTTTTAGGTTAGCTTTTTCGCTAGTGCGAACGCGTTTGATTGCTGAATCGATATTTGGCATTGGGTTCACCCCTCTTTCCTTATTTCTATAACTATTAGGCTGTTTTGCCAACATGCCATATTATACATAATTTTGGAGGGTTGTGCAATAAAAAATGAAAGAGATTCCTTTTTTAATCCCAGCGACCTGGAATTTTGAGATACAAATTTTGAAATTTTTGGGTCAAAATCGGGCCAGGCGATGTCGAAAGCTCCAAAGTGTACGAAAGTATGTTTGGGTGGTAGAATAATGTCAACAGTAAGTGAAGAGGTGAATCATCCATATGAAAGATCATTTTGAATTAGTTTCCCCCTACCAGCCCAGCGGTGATCAACCGGAAGCCATCAAAGAACTAGTCGACGGGTTGAATCTGGGCAGACGGGCGCAAACCTTGTTGGGCGCGACTGGGACCGGTAAGACTTTTACGGTAGCGAACGTCATTCAGGAAGTAAACAAGCCGACGCTTGTCATCGCACATAACAAAACGTTGGCAGGGCAATTGTACGGCGAATTGAAGGAATTTTTTCCGAATAACGCCGTCGAATATTTTGTGAGTTACTATGACTATTATCAACCCGAAGCGTATGTCCCTTCCAGTGACACTTATATAGAAAAAGAATCCAGCGTAAATGATGAAATCGATAAACTGCGTCATTCCGCCACCAGTTCCTTGCTGGAAAGACGGGACGTCATCGTTGTGGCTTCCGTATCCTGCATCTATGGTCTGGTGAATCCACTGGACTATAAAGAGCATACCTTATCGTTGCGGCAAGGGATGGAGATGGAACGGAATGAACTGCTGCGCCGGTTGGTGGAAATGCAGTTTGAACGTAATGATATCGATTTTCGGCGCGGCTCGTTCCGTGTGCGCGGAGATGTGGTCGAAATTTTTCTGGCATCACGCGACAACGAGGCCATCCGTGTGGAATTTTTTGGAGATGAAATCGATAGGATCAGGGAAGTCGATGTGCTGACCGGAGAAATCAAGAACGACGTCGAACATTTTCCCATTTTCCCGGCCACTCACTTCGTGGCAAATGAAGAAAAGACTTTGCATGCAGTCGACATGATTCGGGCAGAATTGAAAGATCGTCTAAAAGTGCTGCGTGAAGAAAACAAATTGCTGGAAGCCCAACGCTTGGAACAGCGCACCAACTACGACATGGAAATGTTGATGGAAATGGGATACTGCAACGGAATCGAAAACTATTCCAGACACATGGATGGGCGAGCTCCTGGTGAGCCTCCGTACACGCTGCTTGATTTTTTCCCGGATGATTATTTGACAGTCATCGACGAGTCGCACATCACGATGTCGCAAATACGCGGCATGTACAACGGTGACCGCTCGCGCAAAGAACAGCTGGTGGCATACGGCTTCCGTCTGCCAAGCACCTTGGATAATCGCCCGTTGATGTTGAAGGAATTCG
The DNA here is from genome assembly GCF_003052295.1 of Trichococcus paludicola. GTDB lineage: Bacteria > Bacillota > Bacilli > Lactobacillales > Aerococcaceae > Trichococcus > Trichococcus paludicola. The sequence goes on along the minus strand of NZ_QBLC01000004.1, from coordinate 67,720 downwards.
AGGAACGGGTCAACCAGATCCTATATATTTCAGCGACACCGGGCCCTTACGAATATGAACAAAGCCCTTATGTTGCCCAACAAATCATTCGTCCGACGGGCTTGTTGGATCCGATTGTGGAAGTGCGTCCGATCAAAGGTCAGATCGATGATCTGATCAGCGAAATCAATTTGCGCGTCGAACGCAATGAACGGGTATTCATCACCACTTTGACGAAGAAGATGTCGGAAGACTTGACCGATTATCTGAAGGAAGTCGGCATCAAAGTGAATTATCTGCACAGCGAAATCAAAACGATGGAGCGCGCGGAAATCATCCGCAATCTTCGTTTGGGAGAATTTGATGTGCTGATCGGCATCAACCTATTACGGGAAGGGTTGGATGTTCCCGAGGTCTCGCTTGTCGCCATCTTGGATGCCGACAAAGAAGGCTTCCTGCGGAGCGAGCGCTCGCTTGTCCAGACAATCGGAAGAGCAGCAAGGAACGAGAACGGGAAAGTCATCATGTATGCGGACCGCATAACGGATTCCATGGAGCGGGCCATATTTGAAACGAACAGGCGCCGTGCGACACAGGAAGCCTACAACATTAAGCATGGCATCACACCGAAAACAATCATCAAAGAAGTCCGTGACCGCATCAGCATCTCGCATACACCTGATGATGCAGAAGGGGATGTCAGCATGTTGAGCATCTATAAAGCGATGACGATGGAACAACGCCGCGAAGCGCTCGATCAACTGGATAGGGAAATGCGGGAAGCAGCCAAAGCCCTCAATTTTGAAAAAGCCGCTGAAATCCGTGACATGGTATTGGAGCTGAAAGCCGAATACAAAGGTTTATAAAAAAGTGATTTTCACTTGCAATCGGTAAGAAATTACGTTAAACTGTTCCATGTATTATATATACGACCTTCAACTTGGTTAAGCGAATCACCAACGTTTTACTCAGTTAAAGGTAACTTTATGAAAGAGGTGAAAAAAATGGCAATTTCAAAAGAACTTAAAAATGAAATCATCAAAGAATACGCTATTCACGAAGGAGATACTGGATCCCCTGAAGTGCAAATCGCAGTTCTTACGTATGAAATCAACCACTTGAACGAGCACGCACGCGTTCACAAAAAAGACCACCATTCTTACCGTGGTTTAATGAAAAAAGTTGGACACCGTCGTAATTTGTTGGCTTACTTGCGTAACAAAGACGTTCCCCGCTACCGTGAACTAATCCAAAAATTAGGCTTACGTCGTTAATTTCGTGGCTAAGATATATGAAGCGAGATTCCACTGTGAATCTCGCTTATTTTTTGGGATTTTTTGGACAATGAGTGCAAAAATGCTGAGCAATCAGCTATAATGGAATGAGGCTCCCGCTCTACAGACCGCTACTATACAAATGTGAGCTTATCAGCATCAGTAGGTTGACATTTGTTTAGTAGTTGGTAGATGGGAAGCATCGCAAAAGGAGAATGATAATATGTCAGAAAAAAAAGTGTTCCAAATGGACTGGGCAGGTCGTTTGCTGCAAGTCGAAATCGGCCAATTGGCTAAGCAAGCCAACGGTGCGGTATTGGTGAGATACGGAGATACTGTCGTATTGACGGCTGCTGTAGGTTCAAGAGAACCAAAAGATACCGATTTCTTCCCTTTGACTGTAAACTATGAAGAAAAAATGTATTCAGTCGGTAAAATACCTGGAGGATTCATCAAGCGTGAGGGCCGTCCAAGCGAAAACGCAACGTTGACGGCGCGTTTGATCGACCGTCCGATCCGCCCGATGTTCCCTGAAGGATTCCGCAACGAAGTGCAGATCACAAACGTTGTCATGTCCGTTGAACAGGATTGCGCACCTGAAATGGCTGCTATGTTCGGTTCCTCTTTGGCGTTGGCGATTTCTGACATTCCATTTTTTGGACCGATCGCTGGAGTGAATGTTGGCCGTGTGGATGGCGAATATGTTTTGAATCCAACCGCTCCACAGAATGAAGCATCCGATATCGAATTGACCGTTGCCGGTTCGAGAATTGCCATCAACATGGTTGAGAGCAGTGCAGCAATAGTTAATGAAGAAGATATGCTTGGGGCATTGATGTTCGGCCACAAAGCGATCCAGGAATTATGCGATTTCCAAGATAAAATCGTAGCCGAAATCGGCAAGGAAAAAATGACAGTCAAACTTTTATCTTTGAATCCTGAACTTGTAGCTGAAGTTACCGCTGCTTATGGCGAAAAAATGACGGCAGCCATCATGACAGAAGAGAAATTGGCTCGTGAAGCTGCTATTGAAGATGTGAAAGCAGAAGCAATCGTGTTCTTCAACGAAAAGTATCTCGATGACGCCAACTTTGCAAAAATCTCCAAAGAAGTCCGCCAAATCGTGGAAGATATGGAAAAAGACGAAGTGCGCCGTTTGATCACAGTCGACAAAATCCGTCCTGATGGCCGTAAAATCGACGAAATCCGTTCATTGGCTTCAGAAATCGGGTTGTTGCCGCGCGTACATGGTTCCGGCTTGTTCACACGTGGACAGACGCAAGCATTGTCCACTTGTACATTGGCTCCGCTGGGCGAACATCAGATCATTGATGGCCTGGGCCTGGTAGACAGCAAACGATTCATCCACCATTACAACTTCCCACAATTCTCGGTCGGCAGCACCGGCAGAGCAGGAAGTCCTGGACGCCGTGAAATCGGTCATGGTGCTTTGGGTGAACGTGCATTGAAACAAGTCATTCCGACTGAATCCGAGTTCCCTTACACAATCCGTTTGGTTTCGGAAGTATTGGAATCCAATGGCTCCTCTTCACAAGCAAGCATCTGCGCCAGCACGTTGGCAATGATGGATGCGGGTGTACCGATCAAAGCACCGGTAGCGGGTATCGCAATGGGCTTAGTGATGGAAGGCGAAAACTACACAGTCTTGACGGACATCCAAGGTCTTGAAGACCACTTGGGCGACATGGACTTCAAAGTTGCCGGTACAAGCGAAGGCATCACTGCGCTGCAGATGGACATCAAAATCCAAGGAATCACCGAACAAATCCTGACTGAAGCGTTGATGCAAGCGAAAAAAGCGCGTATGGAAATCCTTGCTGAGTTGACAAGCACGATTGCAGCTCCTCGCGAAGAGTTGTCCCAATATGCTCCGAAGATCGAAATGATGCAAATCAAACCTGATAAGATCAAAGTCGTCATCGGTAAGGGCGGAGATACAATCAACAGCATCATCGAAGAAACCGGCGTGAAGATCGACATCGATCAAGATGGTAACGTGAGCATCGCTTCAGCTGATACGGCGATGATTGCCCGCGCGAAACAAATCATCGAAGAATTGACGCATGAAGTGAAGGTCGGCGAAATCTACGAAGGTACTGTAAAACGTATCGAAAAATTCGGTGCATTCGTCGGAATCACAAAAGGCAAAGACGGCATGGTCCACATCTCCGAATTGGCTAACGAGCGTGTCAAAGAAGTTGAAGACGTCTTAGCAATCGGCGACAAAGTCAAAGTCAAAGTCATTGAAGTCGATAGACAAGGCAGAATCAATCTGTCCCGTAAAGCACTATTGACTAAAGAAGAAAAGTAAACTGCTTATAACAGAATAATACTATACGCAAAGAACAGGCATAACCTTCACAAAAGAAGGCGATGGCTGTTTTTTTGCTGATTGTAGTTAAGATCCGTGCCCGAAAGAAAGCTGCTCCCAATTATTCTAATAATCCTGACTAATAGAGTAATATTGATTAATAATAGATTTTAATATTAAATCAATGAATTTTTTCCATAAAAGCGTTATTATGGTGTAAAGAGAAACAAATTTTTACGGCAACATTTTATGGATATATTCTCTGCGTATATCGTCTTCGTTATTGTAAGCGCTTTAAATATTTTTGTGACCTCATGATTCTCTCTGTGCAATCGACAGCAAAGTCAAATAATGGCTCAAATTTCGCCTCCAAGACTCTTTTATATTAAAATTGTGGATATCGCGAAGCTTCCATGTAAGATTTTGTTACAAATAATGGTATCATCAGAGAACAAAATAAAACAGTAAAGGATGAGTGCAATGCTGCCTGAATCTATTTTCTCACAAGGTCAAATGCCGACGCTCAAGGAAGTGTTGGCCTCAAGGGAACAACGTGCCTTTTTTGAAGAAGAAATCAGCAAAACGAACGCAAACCAGACTTTGATTTCCCTTAAATGCAATATTCCTGGACCAGTCAAATATAATGCCATCGTTAGACAGATTTCCGAAATCGGCATCCAAGAAGTAAAAAATGCGATTCAAACAAATAAATGGAAAGTCACCTATGAAAAATTGATGGACTTAGATACTGGTCCGGAATACTTTGTCGTCGTCGATACCTATCCGACTGCCGTGAAGCAAGCCGCCATCATGATAGAAGACGGCAGTTTGCTCGGCCAGCTGTTCACGATCAGCGTGTTTTATCTGGAAGAAGGCAAGATGATCGAGGTGCAGCGAATGGAAATAGGCTATGAACCGAGAACGTGCATGGTTTGTGGGGATGAAGCATTCGAATGCGAAAATGCGAATGTGCATAGTAGGGACGAGATCCAGAAAAAAATCGAATCCATACTGCAGGAGGACGGAAGAGTCCGATTAGATTAAGAAACCTTATCCAGAAAATCCGCGAAATCATCGAAAACAATAAAATAGTCAACATTCAGCATTCCAAGCAGAGATCCCGGACAGGGTTTCTGCTTGGAATGTTTTTTATTGTAATTAAAAAATAGATTAAAAAATTCTAATAAAGTATGGTAAAATGCTTAAGTGAAGGATGTTCAAATCCTAAAAAATAGATAATACAGAAAATGAATAAGTGAGGGATCAATGATGAAAGAGTATAATGTTGCCATTGTAGGTGCTACAGGTGCTGTCGGAGAAAAAATGCTGGGCTTGTTGGAAAATGCTTCTTTTCCGATAAAAAGTTTGAAGTTGTTGGCTTCTAAACGGTCTGCAGGCAAAGTGAAGACTTTCCGCGGACAGGAACTAGAGATTGAAGAAACGACCGACGACTCATTTGAAGGCATCGATATTGCCTTATTCAGCGCTGGGGGCGGCATCACGAAACAATTCTCCCCTGCAGCCATCAAAGCTGGAGCCATCGTCATCGACAATACGAGTGCTTTTCGTATGGATCCGGAAACGCCGTTAGTTGTTCCGGAAGTGAATCCGGAAGACTTGCGCAAACACAAAGGGCTGATCGCTAACCCGAACTGCTCGACTATTCAGATGGTGGTGGCTTTGCAACCAATCCGCGAAAAATTTGGTTTGGATCGCGTCATCGTTTCCACGTATCAAGCGGTAAGTGGAGCTGGCCTGCATGCTTTGGAAGAATTGAAAGCTCAAACCCAAGCGGTCCTGAACGGTGAAGAACCAGTTGCGAATATTTTACCTTGTGGTGGCGATAAGAAGCATTTCCCGATTGCATTCAACGCTTTACCGCAAATTGATGTGTTCAGCGAAGGCGGCTACACGTATGAAGAGTGGAAAATGATCAACGAAACCAAAAAAATCATGGGTGACAAGGACATCAAAGTTTCTGCAACTTGTGTGCGCATCCCCGTGATGTCCGGACACTCGGAATCCGTCTATTTTGAAGTTGACGACAAAAATGTTTCTGTCGCAGATATCTGGGAAGTACTGAAAGATGCTCCAGGAGTTGTCCTTCAGGATGATACAGCGAATCAAGTCTATCCTACCGCCCGCGAATCAGTCGGTAAGAATGAAACATTTGTCGGACGTATCCGTAAGGATGTGGATGTCGACAATGGTTTCCATATGTGGGTTGTTTCCGATAACCTGTTGAAGGGCGCTGCCTGGAATTCTGTACAGATCGCCGAAAAAATGATCGAAATGGGCCTTCTCTAGAATTTTTAAATGCAAATGAAGTAGTCCGTACCATCTGAAGAAAATGAATATGACAGGACCTGTCAAAGGGTGGACCGAAAAGGGTGTTTGATTAAACATCGTTCCCGGTCCGTTCTTTTTGAGAGGCCTTTTTTTTCACTTTCAGAAAACCAAAACAGAAACTGAAGCAAATGCTACAATTTTGCCAATAATCATGTATAATATAACAGAGAGGATATCGGTCACGTTTAGCCGAATGCGAAGAAAACGCATTCGCTTGTAGACCCTGAAGGCAGTTCGGCAAAGCAGCAGTGCTGATTTTCAGGGACGATAATACGGAGAAAGGCATTCAAACGATCAAAATAGATAACAGCATAGAAAGCTGAAAAATAAGAGGTGGTACAATGAGTAAAGTAAGAATAATTTCTCTCGGAGGTGTGAGAGAAAGCGGTAAAAACATGTATTTAGTGGAAGTGGACGATTTAATTTTTGTATTGGATTGCGGTTTGCTCTATCCGGAAAACGAATTGTTGGGAATTGATGTGGTCATTCCTGATTTCACGTATCTGGAGGAAAACAAAAATAAGATAGCGGGTATTTTCTTGACGCATGGACATGCGGATGCTGTAGGAGCATTGCCCTATTTATTGCAGAATATCGATGCACCTGTATTCGGTACTGGTTTGACGATTGCGCTGGCTAAACTGGCGGTTGAATCAACCGGATTGGCTACTGGCTTTGAGGATTACCATGTCATCGACGAGAACACCGAAATTGAATTTGAAAATACCAGCGTCCGATTCTTCAGAACTACACATACGATCCCGGATTCTGTAGGGATTTGTGTGAAGACGGAAGAAGGCAGCGTCGTCTATACCGGTGACTTCAAGTTTGATCAAAGCGCATCTCCGATGTATCGCACTGATTACGGCAAAATTACGGATATCGGCGAAGGCAAAGTTTTGGCGCTATTGAGCGATTCCGGAGATGCCGAGTCAACTACGGAAAATGTCAGTGACCGCAAGATTGAGGAAGAAATGCTTGATACCTTCATCAATGCTGAAGGACGAATCATTGTATCCTGTGTGGCAAGCAATATTTTGCGCATTCAGCAAGTTTTTGATGTCGCACTCCGAGCTAACCGTAAAATCTTTTTGACAGGACCGACTTTGGTTGAGACTGTCGATGTTGCCATGAAACTAGGAAAACTAGTCTTGCCGACTCCTGATCTGCTTGTAAATGTAAAGAACATCAATGATTACCGAGATGGTCAAGTTTTGGTACTGGAAACAGGCAACAGCGGGGAACCGTTGGAAGCATTGCAGCGGATGTCCAAAGGCAGACACAAACAAGTGAATCTTAAAGAAGGCGATTTGGTTTACATCACGACTACACCTTCGACCGCGATGGAAACAACAGTCGCAAAAACCAAAAATTTAATTTACCGAGCCGGTGCATCCGTGCGGGAAATATCGGGAACGTACAAAGCATCCGGACACGCTTCGCCTAACGATTTGAAATTGATGATCAATTTGCTTCGACCTATGTATTTCGTGCCTGTCCAAGGGGAGTACCGGATGCAGGCTGCACATGCCCAGTTGGCGAATGAAGTCGGTATTCCGTTCAAAAACATATTCATCCCAGGCAAAGGCGACGTCATCGAATTTGCAAAAGGCCGTATGCATATGACGGGACAGGTCCCAGCCGGTAATGTACTGATCGATGGTATCGGCGTTGGCGATATCGGCAACATAGTCTTGCGCGACCGCAAGCTGTTGTCGGAAGATGGCATCTATGTTGTTGTTGTGACTATTTCCAGAAGATTGAACAAAATTTTGTCGGGTCCGGAAATCGTTTCGCGTGGCTTCGTCTATATGAAAGCGAGCGAAGAACTTGTCAAAGAAAGTTCGAATATCGTCAGGGAAGTAGTAGAAGATAATTTGCATACAAAAGACTTTGATTGGGCCAAGTTAAAACAAGAGATACGTGATTCGTTGAGTCGTTATCTTTTTGAAAAGACGAAGCGCAAACCGGTCATTTTACCAATTATCATGGAAGCATCCAATTATCAGAAGAAGAGCTGATGTCCGTTTGCCGTAAAGGCAATAAAACGGATCGTTGTTGAAAAGGAGAGATTCATCTTTATGGGTTCTAATAGTATGAAGGCTTGGATCGAGGCAGCTCTGTTTGCTGTCCTCGCAATCGCCTTGGCATATGTGGCCATTCCATTGGGAGAATACACTACTGTGCTTGTTTTGTTGCCGTTGCTTTTCATTTCTCTCCGCAGAGGAATATTGCTTGGACTGGTTTCAGGAACACTGACTGGCCTTGCTTTATTTGCGCTCAAAGGAGAGGGAGCGGATGTTGGTGCAGATATCCTGACCCAAGCGGCACCGTTCGTTTTTGTGGGCATCGCAGGTTTTTTCGCGAAATTCACGCAACGCACATTGAACAATAAACGTTTTCCGAATGCCGCCTTGAATATATTGACAGCATCCTTTTTCGGAACGCTTGTCTATTTTGTTTGGGCACTGATTTCGGACATATTCCTAAGCGAGGAAGCAGTTCCTGCTGGTGTTTCTGCCTTTGCGCATTTTCTTCCGGAACAGGCGCTATCGTTTGCGGCAACTTTTGCCTTTAACGCAGTCGTTCTGGTGTTGATCGCAAAATTCGCGCCTAAAGCGTACATCCCAAAAGGCAGCCGTTTCCTGAGCAGAAAAGAAAAATCGAAACTGTTGAATGATTAAAAAATGGAAGGCGAAGGACGGATTTTAATTATCCGGACTTCGTCTTTCTGTTTTTATGGGCTCGTGTGCTATCATTAGTGGGTAACATATTTTGTCATTTTATTGATTTGGAGTGGTCATATGAGTATTTGGTCAATGATATTTACAGCAATCATCATTTTAAATACAATCGGTGCAATCATCACTGTCTTTAAAGAAAAGAGAGATGTCGCAGCCACTTGGGCATGGTTGCTGACGTTAAACCTCCTGCCGGTAGTGGGCTTCATCATCTATCTCTTTATAGGCAAAAAGATTTCAAAAGAAAACATCTATGATATGCGGACGCAAAAAAGCTTGGGAATGTCCCAGTTGGCGAAGGTCCAAATTGAGATGTTGGAGGATGAAGATCTGGCGCAAGGTTTGGTCGAAACCGACTATGCACAGAAAACAGCTATCCTGTTCCTGGAAAGTGATGAATCCATTTTGACTAAGGGGAACAAACTTGAAATATTCAAGACGGGTGAAGGTGTGTTTGATGCGCTCGTGCAGGACATCTACAAAGCTGAAGATCATGTGCACATGCTTTATTACACTTTTCGCTCAGATGATTTGGGTAAACGCATTCTGGCGGCATTGGAAGATAGGGCGGCAGCCGGAGTGGAAGTTCTTGTCGTTTACGACGCGATGGGTTGCAGAGGGAATGATTCAAAATTTTTCAATAACCTTGAAAAATTAGGTGGAAAGACGGAAGTGTTTTTTGGATCAAAAATACCTTTCGTCAATTTGCGGATGAACTATCGTAACCATCGGAAAATAATGGTGGTGGACGCGAAAGTTGCTTATCTTGGGGGATTCAATATCGGTGATGAGTATCTGGGGAAAGGGGAACTCGGCGAATGGCGGGATACGCATATGAAAATAGAAGGCAATGCGGTCCTGACACTTCAAAGTCGTTTCTTCATGGATTGGAATGCGGTTGCTAAGCCTAAGAATCGAAAAGATTATGCAGAGGCCTATTTCCCGATTGCCGATAAAAAAGGCGATACAGCCATGCAGATTGTAGCAAGTGGACCGGATGATGAAGATCAGACAATCAAAATGGGTTTCCTGAAGATGATCAGCCAAGCGAAAGAATCAATCTATATACAGACACCTTATTTTATACCAGACGAGAGTCTCCATGAAATGCTCAAGATTGCAGCTTTATCCGGTGTAAGAGTCAAAATCATGATCCCTTCGAAGCCGGATCATCCTTTCGTCTATCGGGCAACGGAATATTTTTCCAAAGACATCATAGAGTATGGTGCCGAAGTTTATATGTATCAGAACGGTTTCCTGCATTCAAAGGTGATGGTGGTCGACGATGAAATTGTATCGGTAGGCACGGCAAATATGGATGTGCGCAGCTTCAAACTGAATTTTGAAATCAATGCCTTTATTTATGATCGTGAAGTGGCTGAAGAATTGATCGCGAATTTTGATGAAGACCAGGAAAAGTGCATCCGTGCAACCCATGATTATTTCGCAAAACAATCGAGGGGTCGGAAATTCAAGCAAGCTTTTTCCAGATTGCTGTCACCGATACTTTAGACCTCAAGCGTACTTGAAACGAATAAAGGAGTACAAGACATGCCGTCAAAGACGGGTGCCTTGTACTCCTTTTTATATATGAATATACCATCGATTGATAAGAATTAACCAAGTTGGATTGCCAATATTTGACTGATATTCAGCAGGTAAGTCACTTTTTTGTCAGCGGTTGTGAACATGACTTGTCTTTTCGGGGTTACGCGGGAATTGAATATGCCGCAAACCAATGTTCTTGTGTATGATTTCGGTCCATGTTTTTCTTCGATCACAACATACACAGGGATGTGGTTTTCAAAGGCTTGATTAGCGAAACGGACAACTTGATGAATCGGCATTACTTTGTCCAGAATGGCTTCATTAATGGATTGGACGGATGAGAGTGGGCGCAGATATGTTTTTTTGGAAGGAGTGTGATTATTATTGGATACCGGATAGATGTAGTTTTGCATGCTGGTTCCTCCGAACGTGTGTTTGTCTTGTATTCCTATTATAAGAACATCTGTTCTTTTTTGCAAGCTATTTATTTTGCGCTCAACAAAATTTCACGACAGTAGGCATGCAATTCAACCTGCAGTATTGTCGTTTCGGCTGCAAATGGCCCAATATCCCCTCGTTATCAAGTAAAGTAGAGTCATGAAAAAAACGTGTTGGCCACACATTAATTGTGAAGGAGGAAAAAAGATACTTTCATTGCTTGGAGGAATCACCGTAAAAAATAAGCCGCAAAAGAGACTCCCCGAGGAGGGCTTGCATTTGATGCCAGCTTCTTGGGGATTTTTGTTCACAAAATGTTCATTTTAATATTTTGAAAGAATTTGAGAAAGTTTCTTCCTATTAATGAAACTGCGGTGGTTGTTGAAAACGCTGAAAATGGCGTTCAATTAGATTTGAACGGCCTTTACATTAACTGTATAATGAAATTACTGATTGGAAAAAAGATTATTTTTCCGAAGGAGAATCAAATGAGGGACGGAGGTGGAATGAAAGATGCAAATATTTGATGAAGTAAAAAAGATTGAGCAGGAAGCAACTGATCTGGAATTGGATTATCAGAACAAACTGCGCAAACTGGAACAGAACACGCAAGATAAAATAGGCGAAATGAAAAGGAATATCGAAAAAGAATTAGCTACTTTTCAATCCGAAGAACTTGCGAAAAAATCAGAGCAACTGGCAATTCTCAAGAACGCTTCCGCAGAAAGTGAAAAATCGGAAATCGAGAAGTTGCAGACTCGGTTTGAAGCGAAAGAAGAAGAACTTGTGAATGCCGTAATTGGGGAGGTGATGAGGAAATATGGCAATCGCTAAAATGAAAAAAATTACTCTCATTTCTTTTCACGAAAAAAAAGAGCAGCTATTGACGGCTATCCAAACGTTGCAGAGCTTAGAGGTCATCGATTTGCCTGCCGCAAAAGAAAATTTGCAAACCTTATCGCCTAAAGAACGAGAGTCAATTGAACAAAACATCAAGAAGACTGAAAGTTATCTCGAAAATGTCACGGAAGCCTTATCTTTCCTACAGTCATATCTGAAGAAGGAGTCTTTGATCAAACAGTATACAACCCCGAGACAATCTCTGTCTTTGGAAGAGTTAGAAAAAGCTGTGAGCGAATTTTCTTCGGATATTGTTCTGGATAAAGTGTTGGGTCTGAAGGCCGAACAGAAGAAACTCGAGGAAGGCAAGAAACATCTGTATGAACAAGAGGATTTTCTGCTTTTATGGAAAAAATTGTCATTCAACCCTACGGAGTCGGGAACGTTTGAACATGTCGCGGTCAAAGTGGGCACGATTCCTCAGACGCTTACCAATGATTACATCACCTATGTGACTTCCAATCCACTGGTCTATGCGGAAGAAATATTCCAGAACAAAGAATCATATGGGGCGGTGATTTTCTATGATCCGTCACAAATTAAGGATGTAAACGCTTTGTTGGACAGCAATCACTTCCAACCACTAGTTTATGAGTATGATTTACCGCCTGCAGAGGCATTGGTGGATGTTCAAAGTCGCATTCAAGATAACCGCGAAGCGCACAAGCAGTTGCTGGCGGATCTTTCCGACATGAAAGCAGAAGAGTGGCAGTTAATGCTACTGTCCGAGTTCCATTATGCAAAACTGCAGCGGATCAAAAGCCAACAATTGCTTGTCAACGAGAAACATCTCTTTGTCATCCAGGGATGGCTTGAAGAAGATAAAGTCAAAGAAATCAAGCGGACATTGACTGAGACTGTGTCGGAAAATGAATACGCATTGACGATTGACGATGCAGATGGATCGGATGTTTCAGTCATTCCGACCGTTTTGAAGAACAATAAGTTGATCACTCCTTTTGAGAATATCACTGCCATGTACAGTTTGCCGAAATATGATGAAATAGATCCCACACCACTATTGACACCTTTCTATCTCTTGTTCTTTGGAATGATGATTGCGGATGTCGGATACGGTCTGTTGCTCCTTATCGGAACATTACTGGCATTGAAGTTCCTGAACTTCAACAAAAGCATGCGCACCAATCTGCTGTTCTTTCACATTCTGTCCTATCCATCCATCTTGTGGGGACTTGTCTACGGCTCTTTCTTCGGACTCGAATTGCCGTTTGTGCTCTTGTCAACGAGCAACGACGCCAATACGATTCTGTTGATATCGGTAGTGTTCGGTGTTGTTCAGATTATGTTCGGTCTGGGCATCAAGACTTATTTATCCTTGCGCGACAAAGATCCGCTGGGTGCGATTTCCGGCAGTATTGGCTGGTTGGGGATTTTTGTGGGTCTCATCTTCATCCTGTTCGGGAAGATGCTTTTCCCGAGCCAAGTCCTTGTGACCGTCGGAGCAGCTGTCGCCATCACTAGCGCGGTCGCGATCGTGCTTGCTACAGCTATGGCATCGGATAACAAAGCGTTGGGGGCAGGTGCCGGATTATATAATCTTTATGGGATCACCGGTTATATCGGCGACATAGTCAGTTATACCCGCCTGATGGCTTTAGGGGTATCCGGGGGCAGTATTGCGGTCGCTTTTAACATGATCATTGATTTCTTGCCGGTTTGGGCAAAATTCACTATCGGTGCTGTATTGTTTGTTTTGTTGCACACCATCAACTTCGGTTTGTCCATGCTGAGTGCCTATGTGCACGGCGCTCGTCTAGCTTTTGTCGAATTTTTCGGCAAGTTTTACGAAGGTGGCGGAAGAGCCTTGGACCCATTGAAGACAGAAGAGAAATACATTTACTTAAAAAATAAAAAAGAAGCTTAACTATTGGAGGAATTATAAAATGGAAAATATGACATGGTTACAATATTTCATCGATAACAACGGTGGCATGATGTTCGCAGCTTTAGGCGTCGCTTTGGCGGTCGGATTGGCGGGAACGGGTTCGGCAAAAGGAGTCGGTATGTGTGGTGAAGCCGCTGCTGCATTGATCAAGGAACAACCGGAAAAATTCGGTAAATCATTGATTCTGCAACTGTTGCCCGGTACGCAAGGTTTGTACGGTTTCGTTATCGGATTCCTGATTTATCTGCAAATGTCTCCTGAAATGACCGTTGCACAAGGAATGTATTATCTGATGGCCGGTCTGCCTATCGCAATCACTGGTTTGACTTCAGGTATCGCACAAGGCCGTGTATCTACAGCAGGTCTGCAGATTTTGGCTAAGAGAGAAGAGCACAACACAAAAGGGATCATCTATGCTGCCATGGTTGAAACGTATGCCATCCTAGGATTCGTTACATCATTCTTGTTGGTATTGAACGCTTAATTCTCAAAAGCTCCATAAGAATTAAGGAAAAAGTAAGGAGATGAGAAAGCGTGAAAGATCTACAATCCTTGTCTGAACAGATCCTGAATAAGACAAAAGCAAAAGGACAAAGCAAACTAGAGGATGCTGAAAAAATTTCTGTCGCAAAGATAGAAGAGAGCAGATTGACTCTGGTTGAACAACAAAAGGCGCGCAAAGCTGCCATTTTGAAAAAAGTTGCCAACGATTTTGATCGTGAGCGACAAACCTTGAAGAATAAAGAGCGCAATGCTGTTTTGAAAGAGAAACAGGTCATCCTGAAATCGGTCTTCCAGCAAGCTTTAGAAAAAATGAACACGTGGGATGAAACCCATTTTGCGCAATTCCTGAACGGGGTGCTATCCCAAGCTGACGATTCGAAAGCCTACAGCATTGTTCCGGGCGCAAAATCGGTCGCTCACTTTAAGGGGAAAGAGCTACAACAGCTGTTGGTCAAATATCCCGCTGTCAAGATTTCTGAGGAGACCATTCCGAATAAAGCCGGATTCATCCTTCAGGAAAGTGGAGTCGACTACAACTATTGCTTCGATGATCTGATCGAAGATGTAAAGAACGACTTCGCAGCAGAGCTGGCGAATTTAGCATTCCAAGACGAAAAGTAAAGGAGGGGCACTATGCAAGAGATTGATTACAAAGGCGTCAATACGATACTTCGCACCTACGAATTAAAATTATTGGCGGAAGCGGATTACGATCGGATGCTGAAAGCCTCTTCTTTAAAAGATGCCTTGGATGTTCTGAAAGGTACCGGTTATGAGTTTGACGAGAAAGAAACACTGGTGAACAAAAATTTCGAAGGTTTTCTCATGAAACATCTGGCGGAAGTCTATAAGGAATTGTTCAGCATCACGCCGGTTGCTGAGATTGTGGAATTATTCGCGTTGCGCTATACCTATCACAACCTGAAAGTGTTGTTGAAACAACGTTTTTCGGGTGAAGATTTGGAGCAGCTGTTGATCCCTATCGGCAAATATTCCATAGCCAGTCTGAAGAAATTGGTCGAAACCGGCGACGGCAACGACGAACATCCGATTCTGATAGAGGGTGTTCAAGAGGCGATCCGCGATTTCGATGAAGGTCATCGCATCGAAGCAGCCACTATCTTTATGGACACTTATTATTTCAGGCATCTGCGTTCCATCAGCGACAAGCTCCAACATCCGAGCATCACGAAAATGGTGGATGGCATGATCGACCTCTATAACCTTTCGACCATGATCCGAAGCCTGAAACAAAATAAGCCCCGCGGTTTTCTCTATACGGTCTTATCCAGTTCAGGTTCGATTTCGAAACGTGATTTAATTGAAGAATCGATCAACGGACCAGGCGCGGTCATGCGTAAATATTATTTCAGCAAAGAATACGGTACACGCTTATCCAATATGATTTCCGAGACAACAAATGAAGTGGACACACAGAAGCTGGATAAACTTGTGGATGAACTGACCTATGAATTGATTGCAGAAGGCTTGTACCAACCATTCGGTCCGATTCCCTTGTTGGGTTATCTGTTTGCCAAAGAGAAGGAAGTCACCAATATTCGCTTGATTTTGGTTGGCAAAGACAATCAGATAGATGAACAAATTTTGAGAGAGAGGATGCGACCTGTATATGGCTCATAATATTGCAGTTGTGGGAGACAAAGATTCCATCCTTCCTTTTAAGATTTTGGGCTTCGCAGTATTTGCATGCCATAATGCCCAGACTGCCCGTGAAACGGTAGATCGCCTGGCGATGGAAAATTATGGGATCATTTACCTGACGGAAGAAATGGCAAAAGAAATACCTGATACAGTGCGCAGGTATGACAGCAGTGTCCAACCAGCCATCATCCTGATTCCGAACCATAAAGGTACGTTGAATATCGGGAAAAGCCGCATTCAGGAGAATGTGGAAAAAGCAGTTGGACAGAATATCTTATAATTTGGAGGGGACTTTTTTGAAAAATGGAAATATAATAAAAGTTTCCGGACCTTTAGTTATGGCGGAAGGAATGGAAGAAGCGAACATCCAAGATATTTGCCGCGTCGGCGAATTAGGATTGATCGGGGAAATCATCGAGATGCGTAATGATGTCGCATCCATTCAAGTTTATGAGGAGACTTCCGGTATTGGTCCTGGAGAACCGGTAATCACAACAGGGGAAGCTTTGTCGGTCGAATTGGGACCAGGGATCCTGTCGCAGATGTTTGACGGAATCCAGCGCCCTTTGCATACGTTCCGTGAAATTACTCAAAGTAACTATTTGGTGCGTGGGACGGATATCCCACCATTGAAGAGAGAAAACGTCTGGGAATTCAAAGCCACGAAGAAAGTCGGCGATCACGTCATAGCCGGTGATATTGTCGGTACCGTGCAGGAGACGAAAGTCATCGAGCACCGGATCATGGTTCCTTACGGCATCTCCGGTAAGCTGACTGCCATCCAGGATGGCAGCTACACCTTGGATGACACGGCCTATGTCATCGAAACGGAAGATGGCCCGAAAGAATTGACTATGCTGCAAAGATGGCCAGTCCGTCGCGGACGTCCATTCAAGCAAAAAATGAACCCGCACACGCCGATGGTTACCGGCCAACGGGTCATCGATACGTTCTTCCCGATCACAAAAGGTGGAGCAGCTGCTGTTCCGGGACCTTTCGGAGCAGGGAAAACCGTCGTACAGCACCAAATCGCAAAATACAGTGATGTGGATATCGTAATTTACGTCGGTTGCGGCGAACGCGGTAATGAAATGACGGACGTATTGAA
Source organism: Trichococcus paludicola (assembly GCF_003052295.1). Lineage (GTDB taxonomy): Bacteria > Bacillota > Bacilli > Lactobacillales > Aerococcaceae > Trichococcus > Trichococcus paludicola. The sequence continues at coordinate 50,979 of NZ_QBLC01000004.1, read as the reverse complement.
TGAATTTCCGGAATTGATCGATCCGAATACGGGCGAATCATTGATGGAGCGTACGATCCTTATCGCCAACACCTCCAACATGCCGGTTGCGGCGCGTGAAGCATCCATCTATACAGGCATCACGATCGCGGAATATTTCCGTGACATGGGTTACAGTGTAGCAATCATGGCTGACTCGACATCCCGTTGGGCAGAAGCTTTGCGCGAAATGTCGGGCCGTCTGGAAGAGATGCCTGGTGATGAAGGCTATCCAGCCTACCTAGGAAGCCGTGTAGCAGAGTATTACGAACGGGCAGGACGAGTATTGGCTTTAGGGTCGGAAGATCGTGAAGGAAGCATTACGGCCATTGGAGCGGTATCGCCTCCTGGTGGTGACACATCTGAACCGGTAACCCAAAATACATTGCGCGTCGTTAAAGTTTTCTGGGCGCTGGATGCCACGTTGGCACAAAAAAGACATTTCCCATCCATGAACTGGCTGACTTCCTATTCCCTTTACAATACCGAAGTCGGGGAATATCTGAATAATGCCTTACAGACGAAATGGTCTGAAATGGTTCAGCATGCGATGAACCTTCTGCAGGAAGAATCGGAATTGGAAGAAATCGTCCGTTTGGTCGGTATCGAATCCTTGTCCGAAAAAGACCGCATGACAATGGCGGTCGCGGAATCGTTGCGTGAGGACTATCTGCAACAGAACGCTTTCGATGATGTCGATACGTACACTTCCCGCAACAAGCAATTGGCGATGCTGGACATGATTCTGGACTTCGAAACAGAAGCCCGTGAAGCGATGCGTTTAGGCGCGTACTTCAATGAAATCATCGAAGGCACAGTTGCATTGCGCGATCGGATCGCAAGAAGTAAATATATCAGGGAAGAAGACCTTGCCGAAATGAAAAACATCAAGGCAGACATGAAGCAAAGATTGCATGAAATCGTTGCGGAAGGAGGGATGACGCACCATGCTTAAGGAATATAAAACAGTAACCGAAGTTGTAGGCCCGTTGATGATTGTAGAGCAGATTGAGGGAGTCAAATTCGACGAATTGGTTGAAATCCAAATGCAAAACGGCGAAATCCGCCATGGTCAAGTTTTGGAAGTCAGCAAAGATAAAGCGATGGTGCAGATTTTTGAAGGCCCAAGCGGGATCAACATCAAAGACACCAAAGTCCGTTTCCGTGGAAAACCACTTTCCATAGCTGTTTCTGAGGATATGGTAGGCCGTGTGTTCGATGGGATGGGCAATCCGATTGATGGCGGCCCGGAAATCATCCCGGAAATGAACTTGGATGTGAATGGACAGGCAATCAACCCTGTAGCGCGTGACTATCCGGATGAGTTCATCCAAACAGGTATTTCCGCCATCGACCATCTGAACACACTCGTAAGAGGGCAGAAACTTCCTGTATTCTCCGGCTCAGGTTTGCCGCATAAAGAATTAGCTGCACAAATCGCCCGTCAAGCGACGGTTTTGAACAGCGATGAAAAATTTGCGGTTGTATTTGCAGCCATGGGAATCACTTTTGAAGAAAAAGAATATTTCATGGAAGATTTCCGCAAGACAGGGGCGATCGATCGCTCCGTCATGTTCATCAACTTGGCGAACGATCCGGCCATCGAACGGATTGCCACACCAAAAATGGCTTTGACGGTCGCGGAATATTTGGCCTACGAAAAGGACATGCATGTCCTGGTCATCATGACTGACATGACCAACTATTGTGAGGCTTTGCGTGAAATTTCGGCAGCCCGCCGTGAAGTGCCTGGTCGCCGTGGTTATCCAGGGTATTTGTACACAAACCTTGCCGCATTATATGAGCGTGCAGGCCGCATCATCGGCAAAAAAGGCTCGGTGACTCAAATCCCGATCCTTTCCATGCCTGAGGATGACATTACGCATCCGATCCCTGATTTGACCGGGTACATCACTGAAGGCCAGATCATCCTTTCGCGTGAGTTGAACAACTCTGGCTTCAAGCCACCGATCAACGTGCTGCCTTCGCTTTCCCGTCTGAAGGACAAAGGTACTGGTGAAGGCAAGACAAGAAAAGACCATGCTCCGACCATGAACCAGTTGTTTGCGGCTTACGCAAAAGGAAAACAGGCAAAAGAATTGGCCGTCATCCTAGGGGAGTCCGCCTTGTCCAAGACAGACAAACTGTATGTGCAGTTCACGAAACGATTCGAAGAAGAATACATCAATCAGGGATTCTATACGAACCGCACGATCGAAGAGACTTTGGCTTTGGGTTGGGAACTGTTGTCCATCTTGCCGGTAACCGAACTTAAGAGAATCAAGAGCGATATGATCGATGAGTTTATGCCGAAGGGAGAGTGATCGTCCATGGCTAGATTGAATGTGAAGCCTACCCGGATGGAACTATCCAATTTGAAATCGCGTCTGGTGCTGTCCACCCGTGGCCATAAACTGCTGAAGGATAAGCAAGATGAACTGATGCGTCAATTCATCTTGCTTATCCGCGAAAACAACCTCCTGAGGGACGAAGTCGAAAAAGAACTGACCGCCTCCATGCGTTCTTTCGTGGTAGCGAAGTCGCTTCTGAATGAGGCTTTCATCGAAGAATTGTTCGCCGTACCCGCTACTGCGGTTGAATTGGACATCCAAGAAAAAAATATCATGAGTGTCGTCGTTCCCCAAATGAACTTTTCGATAGCCAACAAAGACGAAAAATCAACGGATTTGCAGTACGGCTACGTAAACTCAAACGGTGAACTGGATGATGCGATCAAAAAGATCGAAGATATCCTTCCGAAATTGCTTAAATTATCGGAAATCGAAAAAACCTGCCAACTTCTTGCCGATGAGATCGAAAAGACAAGAAGGCGCGTAAATGCATTGGAATACAAAATGATTCCGCAGTTGCAGGAGACGATCCGTTACATTCAAATGAAACTCGAGGAGAACGAGCGATCCAGCATTGTCAGAATGATGAAAGTCAAAGACATGGGCGCTTCATGATGCCGCAGAACAAGACAGGGATATCCTTGTCTTGTTCTTTTTTGTCTTTCCGTCGCTGAAAACGGTAACTAACAAAATGTTGGCGGAAGACTCCAGTAAAGGTTTTAACCTTGACGAAATTGTGTTAAACTATGAAATAATAAACAGAACGCCGCATTAGGCTGTACGATGCTGTAAAAATATAATTGGATGGTGGGCATTAAATGACAGAAAAAGGATTGTTGATTGTCTTATCCGGACCTTCGGGAGTAGGCAAAGGGACTGTGAGACAAGCAATTTTTTCTCGTGGTGAACGGGAGTTCATATATTCAATTTCCGCTACGACCCGCAAAGCGCGCGAAGGGGAAGTGGATGGCAAAGATTATTTCTTCAAGGAAAGAGAAGAATTCGAGAGAATGATCGCCGATAATGAACTGTTGGAATATACCGAGTATGTAGGTAATTACTATGGTACGCCAATCGACTATGTAAGAAGAACGTTGGACACGGGAAAAGATATTTTTCTGGAGATCGAAGTTCAAGGTGCCATGCAAGTGAAGGAACGGATGCCTGAAGGGATATTCATCTTCTTGACGCCTCCTGATATGACGGAACTGGAATCACGGATCGTAAATCGCGGTACGGATGAGTCTCCGATCATCAAGCAAAGAATGGAAAAGGCTATTGAAGAGCTCAGTTTGATGCGTTATTATGATTATGCGGTAGAAAACGACACAGTAGAGAATGCGGTACAGAAAGTGCTTGGCATCATCCAAAGCGAACACTTGAAAGTTTCACGGATTCTGGATACCATCTGTGCGGATGAAAGGGAGTAAAATATTATGATGTTATATCCTTCGATCGATAAATTGTTGGAGCAAGTGGATTCAAAATATTCAATGGTCATTCTTTCAAGCAAAAGAGCGCACCAATTACATGATCGCTCCGAACCTTTATTGGACACTTACCAGTCATTCAAGAATGTCGGACGTGCGCTGGAAGAAGTAGTTGCCGGCGAATTGGAAATCGATCCGAAATCCATCATCCCTGAAAGATAACAGAATAGGAATGAAAAAAGACTACTGTTTTTGAACTTCAAAATCAGTAGTTTTATTTTTTTGATGCCGAAAACTCCGACAAGACTTTATCGGCATAATTTAGTAATATAGTTGTTAGAAAAAGAAGGGGAGGGCTTTATTTGCAAATTGCAAAAGTGATTGTCGATATACCTGCAATGCAGACCAATCGTCCCTTTGATTATGCGATCCCTCCTGCTATGGAGCACAAATTAGGCAAAGGCATGCGCGTTGAGGTGCCTTTCAACAAACGCATCATCCAAGGGTTCATAACGGAAATTTCTGATTATACAGATTTTGAAGGGGAACTGAAGGAAATAATCCAACCTTTGGATATCGAGCCGGCTTTGACCGAAGAGCTGCTTCTGTTGGGCGAGGAAATGGCGGAAACCGTTTATGCCTATCGGATCCATTGTTACCAGACAATGTTGCCGCCTTTGATGAAGGCGAAGTACGAAAAAGAAATAGAGATTGTCGATGAATTGGATGAGGAGACTTTCTACGGACTTTTTCAAGGGAAAAGCAAAATGAGTTGGGAAAATGCCGTCGATCAAGGCATTTTGCCGCAACTGATCGAATTGAAGCGAGCCGGGAAGATTGAAGTCAATTACATCCTCAAAAACCAGGCGAAAGCAAAAATGGTGCAGGTTTATTATTCCGATCTGGAAATGGATAGTCTGGAAGACGCATACCGCAGCCTGAAAAAATCGGCCAAGCAACAGCAAGCCTTGTTGGCGGCAATCATGTCCATGAACGGAACACCGTTGACGTCCAAGGAATACAAGGACCAATTCGATATCGCTTCAGGCACGATCCGGAACGGAGTGGAAAAGGGATGGTTAAAAGCAGCGGACCGGGAAATACTCCGGGATCCTTTTAAGGATAGGCTGTTCAAAAAAACGGAAGCGATGGCCCTTTCGGATGAACAAATGGTAGCTTTTCAGACGATCGGTGCCAGCATCAAGGAAGAACGGCATGCGGTTTTTCTGCTGCAAGGCGTTACTGGAAGCGGAAAGACCGAAGTCTACCTTCAATTGATCGCTGAAGTGATCAAACAAGGCAAGACTGCCTTGATGCTCGTCCCCGAAATCGCTTTGACTCCGCAGATGGTCAACCACTTCAAGAGCCGTTTTGGAGACCGCGTGGCAGTGATGCACAGTGCGTTGTCGTCGGGGGAGAAATACGACGAGTGGCGCAAAATCCACCGCGGCGACGCCGATGTCGTAGTTGGCGCGCGTTCTTCCATTTTTGCTCCGGTTGAAAATATCGGCATCATCATTATGGATGAAGAGCACGAGAGCACCTACAAACAGGACGAAAATCCGAAGTATCATGCCCGGAATATAGCGATTTGGCGCGGGCAGCATAACCATTGCCCGGTTGTCCTGGGAAGCGCGACGCCTTCGCTGGAGTCGCGGGCCAGGGCACAAAAAAAAGTCTACACATTGGTCGAATTGAAAGGACGCTTCAATCAACGCGCGCTGCCCCAAGTCGAAATTGTCGATATGCGTGATGAATTCAAAGCGAACAACCGCAGCAGTTTTTCCATGGTCCTGCAGGAAAAAATCACGGACCGTCTTCAGAAGAAACAGCAAATTGTGCTGATGCTGAACAAAAGAGGCTATTCCTCTTTCATCATGTGCCGGGATTGCGGTTTCGTCCTCGAGTGCCCGAATTGCGACATCAGTCTGACTTTGCATATGGACAGCAAAACGATGAAGTGCCATTACTGCGGCCATGAAGAAGAAATACCCAATACTTGTCCCAAATGTAAGGGACACAATTTCCGTTATTACGGAACGGGAACCCAAAAAATCGAGGAAGAACTGCAGGCGCTCTTCCCGGATGCACGCATTTTGCGTATGGATGTGGATACCACCCGTAAGAAAGGCGGCCATGAAGCTATCCTGTCTGCATTCGGAAAAGGAGAGGCCGACATCCTGCTGGGCACACAGATGATCGCAAAAGGATTGGACTTTCCCAACATCACGTTGGTCGGCGTCATCAATGCCGATACTTCATTGGGGCTGCCGGATTTCCGCTCTTCGGAAAGGACGTTCCAGCTGCTGACCCAAGTCAGTGGCCGCGCAGGTCGTGCGGAGTTGTCCGGGGAGGTGGTCGTGCAGTCCTATAATCCGGATCATTACGCCATCCTTTTTGCCCAACAGCACAATTACGAAGGCTTTTACCGTACCGAGATGGCGCTGCGGCATAAAGCGGGTTATCCGCCTTATTTTTATACCGCGCTCATAACGGTAAGCAACCCTGACGAAAAAAAAGCCCAGAAGAAAATTTATGAAATCCATGAAATCCTTCAAAAAAAGCTTGAGGCTGACACGATCATGCTCGGGCCATCCAAAGGGTCCATCGCGAGAGTGAACAATCGCTATTATTTTCAGATATTAGTGAAATACAAACAGGAAACCAAACTACATCCGGCATTGAAACAGATATTGGATGAGTCACAAAAAGAAAATGCACGTGGTCTCTACATTTCGATCGATTCAGAACCGGTCAATTTCTTCTAGGAGGTATATAAATGAAAAAAATCATTTTTATGGGCACCCCGGAATTTTCAGTGCCCATTTTAGAGGCTTTATTGCAGCATGATTATGATGTGATCGCAGTTGTCACACAACCGGACCGTCCGGTTGGCAGAAAGAAACTGTTGACGCCTTCCCCAGTGAAGGAAGCCGCATTGAAGCACGGTCTGCCGGTCTATCAGCCGGAAAAAATTTCCGGTTCACCAGAAATGGCTGAACTGATTGCCTTGGAGCCGGATCTGATTGTGACAGCGGCCTATGGACAATTCCTGCCGGTCAAGCTGCTGAACGCTCCCCGTTTCCGCTCCATCAATGTGCATGCTTCTTTGTTGCCGAAATATCGCGGGGGCGCTCCTGTCCATTACGCCATCATCAATGGGGAAAAAGAAACAGGAGTCTCCATCATGTACATGGAGAAAAAAATGGATGCCGGGGCTGTGTTGGCGCAGGAAGCCATACCCATCACCGAGGCAGATGATGTCGGAACGATGTTCTTGAAGTTGAGCGAATTGGGCAAAAATCTTTTGATCGAAACATTGCCTGAATTTTTCCAAGGCAAACTCGTGGCAGCAGAACAGGATGAGTCCGTAGCCACCTTTTCGCCGAACATCAAACGCGAAGAGGAACGCATCGATTGGTCCAAAACGGCCGCACAAGTGGCTTGCCAAGTCCGAGGCATGCGTCCGTGGCCAGTGGCGCACACGCTCTTGGACGGGCAAAGGATCAAAGTATGGGCTGGACAGGCTGTCGAGCTGACCACTGCTGATGAACCCGGCACGGTGTTTGCAACAGACAAGGAAGCTCTGTATGTGGCATGCGGGGAGCGCACTGTCTTCAAAATGACGGAACTCCAACCTGCCGGGAAAAAACGCATGTCAGCGGCGGACTACTTGCGGGGCAGCGCCTGCGAAATCCAAGAAGGTACAAGGTTCGAAACGGATGGACAATAAACTCAAAAACAAAATCAAGCACACAGTCCGTTATCTGGCTGTCGATATATTGGAAAGCGTAGAGAATGAAGGCGCGTATTCCAATCTGCTGCTGAACAAAGTCATCCAAGCCGAGAAATTATCACCGAAAGATGCCGGCTTGTTGACTGAAATCGTCTATGGTGTCATCCAGCGAAAAATGACTTTGGATTATGGCCTTTCGGCATACATCAAGGATCCCAAAAAACAACTTTCTTGGGTGACTAATTTATTGCGCGTCTCTGCTTATCAGATGGTCTATTTGACGAAGGTTCCGGATCATGCCGTCCTTTTCGATGCGGCTGAGATAGCGAAAGCTAAAGGCCATACGGGCATCGCCAGTTATGTGAATGGCGTCCTGCGGAATGTGCAGCGGAATGGGCTGCGGGACTGGAAAACGATCAGCAACGCTAAGAAACGCATCAGTGTAGGGGCGAGCATGCCGAAATGGCTTGTCGCCTATTTCATCGAAAAAATCGGCATCGAGGAAACCGAAAAAATGGCGTTTTCCTTATTGGAAGATCCCTTCGTATCGGTTCGATTGCAGTCGCAGGCAATGTCCCGGGAAGAGGCGATTGCGCTGTTGCAAGCAGATGGTTTCGATGTGGTCCCAAGTCCGATTTCAGCTTCGGGCATCCGGATTCACGGCGGGAAAATCGTTGACTCCCCGCTGTTCAAAGAGGGCATCCTTACGATTCAGGACGAATCGAGCCAGTTGGTCGCGCCGGTAGGAGAGCTGGAAAAGGATTTTCTGGTTTTGGACAGTTGTGCCGCACCGGGTGGGAAGACGACGCACATGGCCAGTTATCTCTCGGCTTCGGAAAACGGCAAAGTCATCGCCTTGGATATGTATGAGCACAAGATAAGCCTAATCAACCAAAATGCCGAGCGTCTGCACGTAGCCGATCGCATCGAAACCCGCGTGATGGATGCCAAAGAAGCAGGCACAGCATTTGCACCGGAGTCCTTTGATGCCATCTTCGTGGATGCACCCTGTTCTGGGTTGGGTTTGATGCGCAGAAAGCCGGAAATCAAATATGTGAAAAATATGCAGGACTTTTTGGACTTGCATCAAGAGCAACTTTTGATACTGGACTCCGTCAGTTCCCTGTTAAAAAAAGGTGGACGTTTGGTATACAGTACATGTACACTAACTAAAGAAGAGAATCAAATGACTGTCCAGACATTCATTGAAAATCATGCCGAATTTGCAATCGTCCCGATACACTCCGATTCTTTGGATAAAAAATCTTTCACTCCTGAAGGATTTGTGCAGATATATCCGCATGATTATGGAACTGATGGATTCTTCATCAGCTGTATGGTAAAAAGGTAAATGATTAAGAAAGAATTGAGGGGAAAGAATGCAGATAGCCTTCAAAAGTGATAGAGGCAAAAATAGAGCAATCAATCAAGATTATGTAAGTTATTTCGTGAATGAAGCCCAGCAATCGCTCATGATCGTATGCGATGGCATGGGTGGCCATAAGGCTGGTGATGTCGCCAGCGAAATGGGGGTATCCCACCTGGGTGCAGCTTGGAAGGGATCCCGTTTCACGAATAGCGAAGAATTGTCCCGTTGGCTGATCGCCAACATCCAGCGCGTCAATGATCTGGTTTTTCAAAAATCATTGGATTACAGTGACCTGGATGGAATGGGGACGACCTTGGTGGCTGCGGCCATCGTAGGCAAGGAAATCATTATTGCCAATATCGGCGACAGTCGGGCTTATGTCTACAGAAATTATAAACTCCGTCAAATCACGGAAGACCATTCCTTGGTGAATGAATTCATCAAGTCAGGGGAAATAACCCCGGAAGAAGCGCAGCATCATCCAAGAAAGAACATTTTGACGCGTTCCTTGGGTGTTTCCAGGAAACTGGATATCGATATCATGGCCATGCCGCTTGTGCAGGGTGATTTGTTGCTTCTTTGTTCCGATGGCTTGACCAACATGATGGATGATGAAGAAATTGCCCAGATGCTGAAGGAATGGCTTCCGCTTGAAGAAAAAGTCCTTTCTTTGGTCGATAAAGCGAATGCGGCTGGCGGCTTGGACAACATCACAGTACTTTTGGCTGATTTTACTGATAGAGAGGGGGAACCGATGTGGAGGCAGGAAAGAAATTAGGCGGGCGCTATAAAATCGTCCGTCATATCGGAAGCGGCGGGATGGCGAACGTTTATCTGGGCCATGATCTGATTTTAGATCGTCCGGTCGCCATCAAAGTGTTGCGTTTTGACTTCCGTGACAATAAGGATGCCCTGCGCCGTTTTCAGCGTGAAGCCCTCTCAGCCACACAATTGATCCATCCGAACATCGTAGGTGTATATGATGTGGATGAAGAAGATGAAGTGCAATACATCGTGATGGAATTCATCGATGGCACGGATTTGAAAAAATATATCGACATTCAAGGCAGGGTTTCGCCGGAGAAGTCGATCCATATCATGCACCAAGTTTTGTCGGCTGTGGCGTTGGCCCACAAAAATCGGATCATCCATAGGGACATCAAACCACAAAATATTCTGATCGATAATCAGGACCGCATCAAAATTACCGATTTCGGAATTGCTGTTGCACTATCGGAAACATCGATCACCCAGACGAATACGCTATTGGGCTCCGTCCATTACTTGTCTCCAGAGCAAGCCAGAGGAAGTATGGCCACTTCAAAATCAGACATCTACGCTTTAGGAGTTGTCCTGTACGAATTGCTTAGCGGGGCGGTCCCATTCGATGGAGAATCAGCTGTCAGCGTCGCCCTGAAGCATTTTCAGGAACCGATGCCTTTCATTCGGGAGAATCATCCGGAGATCCCTCAAAGTTTGGAAAATGTCATCATGAAGGCCACGGCGAAAGAACCTCTAGATCGTTACGCCACCTGTGAAGAAATGATGGCGGATCTCGATACTTGCTTGAATGAGGAGCGCTTGCACGAAGCACCTTTTATGCCAGTGTCGCTGTTGCAGGAAACAAAAGTACTCACACCTTTATCAGCTGAAGTCGTAGCCAAAGCGGACAGCGATAAAACGATTGTTTCACCTCCAACAACCGTGAAAGCTGAACCGATCCACGAATACGAATCAGGGCGGGAGGTCGCTGGAGGCAAGAAAAAACGAAAGAAATGGACATTCGTTCTCTTCGTGGTGTTGCTGCTGAGTCTGATTACCAGCTTTTTCTTCTTCTTTTACAATAACCAGGAAGCAGATGCAGTGACTGTGCCGGATGTGTCCGATATGGATCAAGCCAGTGCACGGCTTGCATTGGAAGATGCGGGATTGGTATTGGGGAATATAACGGAAGAATACAGCGATGAAGTCGAAGAAGATGCTGTCATTGAAACGTCGCCGAAAATCGGTGCATCCGTTAAAGCCGGTGATGAAATCGACCTGGTCATCAGTCTGGGCGAGGAATTGTTCACGCTTCTCGACTATGAAGGGCAAGAATATGACAGTGTTCTGGAAGACTTGCGTAAAGAAGGCTTTACGATCGAAAGGACACATGAATTCAGCAGCGAAGTCGCTGAAGGCGACATCATCAGCCAGAGCTTAGAGCCTGGCGCGGAAGTGAAACCAAGCGAAACTACGCTGTCATTTCTGGTGAGTGACGGAAATGAATCCTATACTATGCGCGATCTATCGGGATATACGAGAAAGAGCGTCGAGGATTATGCAGGACAATACGGGCTCGCGTTGACGGTCACTGAAGCTTATTCAGATACGATTGCAGCAGGCTTGGTCGTAAGCCAAAGTCTTGCAGGCGGGTCTCCATTTGTATCTGGGGATGCCTTGAATGTGGTGATTTCGATAGGTCCTGAAGAGCCGCAAGTGGTTTCCTTCAGCCGTACCATCACGATTCCCTATCTCGCGGCAGCCGCACCGCAACCCGCTTCTGAGAGCAGCAACAGTCAAGGCAGCGAAAATGCCAACAGCAATGCGGCCGTCAGTAGTTCCACCAACGAACCCAACCACATCGTCATTTATGTGCAGGACGAAGATCATGTCCTCAGTGACGTTTTCCGTGAGTTCGATATAGCAGCGGATGAGGTCGTGACATTGAATTTCCGTATTCTGGAAGGCAACTCAGCTTCTTACCGGATCGAAAGAGATGGCGAAGTCATCAACGAAGCTTCGGAACTTAAACAATAGAAATATATAGGCTACAAAAATGACAAACATCAAAATGGTTTGTCATTTTTTTGTAGAACAGTGTAGAATAGAGAGAAAGAACTAAACTAGGAGGCGTTGTCGATTTGCAAAAAGGACAAGTCAGGAAAGCAATAAGCGGATTTTATTATATATATGTGGACGGTCAAACGTATCAGACGAGAGGAAGAGGGAACTTCCGCGTGAAAAACATGGCTCCGCTTATTGGGGATTTTGTCGATTTCGAAAGTGACAACTTAACGGAGGGTGTTCTGTTGGACATCTACCCAAGGAAAAATGAATTGATTCGTCCGACTGTGGCGAATGTCGATTTTGGCGTCATTGTGATGTCGGCGATCGAACCCGATTTTTCTTCCTATTTGGTGGATCGTTTCTTGGTTTACCTGGAAGCAAACAACATCAGTCCCATCATCTACGTTACAAAAATAGATCTGTTGGATGAAAAAGCCAAGAAGGATATGCTTCAGTACAAAACTTACTATGAATCGATCGGATACACGATGATTTTATCGGATTATCCCGAGGGAGCTTCCTCTTTGGAGGAGTTGGTTACGACCATGGGCAAAGGGATGGCTGTGTTTATGGGCCAATCCGGTGCCGGGAAATCCACATTGTTGAATCAATTGATGCCCGAATTGGATTTGCTGACAGGCGAAATTTCGACCGCCTTGGGTAGGGGTCGCCATACGACGCGGCATGTCGAGTTGCATCCTGTTGGGGAGGCTCTGATTGCCGATACACCCGGTTTCAGCACAATCGACTTGATCGACATTGAAGCGGTCGATCTGCCTTCTTTTTTCCCGGATTTTGAAGCGCTACGCGATCAATGCCGATTCGGCGGTTGCATGCACATCAATGAGCCGAATTGCCGGGTGAAAGAGGCAGTTGCCTCCGGAGAGGTTGCCCCGTACAGGTACGAACACTATCTGCAGTTCCATGAGGAAATCGTCGGACGCAAACCGATGTACATAAAAAAAAATAAGAGATAAGGTGTGTGTGAAAATGAAAATTGCTCCATCCATATTAAGTGCTGATTTCGCGAATTTAGAGCGGGACGTCAAGTTGGTCGAACAAGCTGGCGCCGATTATATCCACATCGATGCCATGGACGGCCAATTCGTCGCAAATTTGACGTTGGGTCCAAATGTTGTTCAGGCAATCCGTCCGCACACAAAATTACCGTTGGATTGCCATTTGATGGTAAACACACCCGAAAATCTGATCCCGGCCTTCGCCAGGGCCGGCGCCGACATCATCACGATTCATGCAGAAGCCACTGCCCACATCCATGGGGCGATCCAGATGATCAAAAATGAAAACATTGCAGCGGGCGTCGTCATCAATCCGGGCACAAGCGTAGATGTCATCAAACCTGTTTTGGGCGATGTCGATATGGTGCTCGTCATGACCGTCAACCCGGGCTTCGGAGGCCAAGGTTTCATCGAAAGCACCCTGGACAAAATCCAAGAGCTGGCTTCCTTGCGCAAAAAGCATGGCTATCATTACGAAATCGAAGTCGATGGCGGCATTACACATGAGACGATCGTCAAGTGCATTCAGGCGGGTGCGGATGTATTCGTAGCCGGTTCCTACATTTATGACGACGAAAATCCAGCAGCTGCCATCAGCCGATTGAAGGATGCTTGCCATAATGCGGTCTGAGAAAGTGGTGATTGTAGTCGGCGGAGACCAGACGGATGTCGCTGCCTTGGTCCACCGCTATTCGGAAAGCCATCGGTTGATTGGTGCGGACAGGGGAGCGTTGACGCTTGCGGAACTGCTTACCCATTTCGATGCGGCCATCGGTGATTTTGATTCCGTTAGCTCAGCAGAAATGGAAAACATCAAACTGAAAAGTCACGTCTGCCGCATTCTGCCGGCGCAAAAAGATGAAACGGATACTGAAGCCGCCATTGCCTATGCGATTGAAACGTTCAAGCCGGAGGAAATCATTCTTTTGGGTGCCTTCGGTGGGCGTTTGGACCATCTGATGAGCAATTTATGGTTGGCGTTCCATCCGCTCATGAAAGGGATGGACGGCAAAATCAGCCTAATGGATCGGCATAATACCTTGCGGTTTTACATGCCAGGCAGTTATGTGCTGGAAAAAGAAACGGATAAAAAATATTTGTCGTTCATTGGCATGACCCCAATCAAGAAATTGACCCTGACCGGAGTAGTTTATTCTTTGAATGGAAAAGATTACGATTATCCGGTAGCTTTGGTCAGCAATGAGTTTGAAGAGGCTGAGATGCACTTTTCTTTTGAATCAGGTCTTTTGGCCGTCATCCAAAGTGTTGACAAATGCAAATAAAGGAAAGGAGCCGCGATTTTGCCGGGGCCTCTTTCCTTTATTTTTTAAACTGTAATAAAAAAAGATGAGCTGGAATCATGGCGTGGTCCCGGGGCTCATCTATATTTTTATACTCTTTCAACTTTACCAGATTTCAAAGCTCGAGCTGAAACCCATACTTTTTTAGGTTTTCCATCGACTAAGATACGAACTTTTTGTAAGTTAGGCTTGAAAGTACGTTTAGTGTAGTTCATAGCGTGGGAACGGTTATTACCTGAACGGCTTTTACGTCCTGTTACGAAACATTCTTTTGACATTTTCTTTCCTCCTTTGCTGTTACAGAAGCAAAGCTTCTTTCCAATTCATACACTTGATTAATTTATCATAATTCAAAAGTGAATGCAACTGTTTTAAAGGAAAAATACTTGACAGCTCTTTTTTTTATCATGCACTCATCAAATACTCGCATTTGGCCGTCCTCAAAGAGGATGGAACGGGAGATGAGAAAACTCTGAAAATATTTCGAAAAAAAGTCAAAATTGCCGTAAATCGATCGGAAATAAGAAATTTAATCGCAAAAAGTTATTTCTTTTGTATAAAATATGCTATCATAATTTGTAATTAACGATTGTGTGCATACATTAAGGAGGCTATTATAAATGGCAGTTAAAATCCAAACACAATATGGGATGGTTGACTTATCGAACGACGTAATCGCTACGGTAGTAGGCGGCGCCGCAACGGATAATTATGGCGTGGTCGGCATGGCCAGCAAAAATCAAATCAGAGATAATATCAGTGAAATATTGAAAAAAGAGAACTATTCACGCGGTGCCGTGATTCGCCAAGAAGAAAATGGAGTAGCTGTTGATGTTTATATCATTGTACTCTACGGAACAAAAATTTCTGAAATTTGCCGGAATGTTCAAACACAAGTCAAATATAATCTTGAAATGATGTTGGGCTTTTCCGCGAATACAGTGAATGTGTTCGTCCAAGGCGTTAGAGTATTAAAGGACTAAAGATTACAGATCACCATGCTTTGTGGTGAAGGAGGATTATAAGGTGAAGAAAACTGAATTAACAGCGGAAGACTTTAAGGCGATGGTCGCAATCGGCGCCGAACGTCTTAGTGAGAATGCAGAATATGTGAATTCTTTGAATGTGTTCCCTGTTCCGGATGGAGACACGGGCACAAACATGAATCTATCATTCACATCCGGAGCCGAACGCGTCAGGCTGTCGAATGCTACAAAAATAGATCAATTAGGATCGGACTTGGCTAAAGGCTTATTGATGGGGGCTAGAGGGAACTCAGGCGTCATTTTATCCCAGCTGTTCCGTGGCTTTTCGAAGGCGATCGAAGGAAAAACAACCTTGAATACAACTGATTTTGCTGAAGCATTTTCCCACGGCGTTGAGACAGCCTATAAAGCGGTCATGAAACCTGTGGAAGGCACCATTTTGACGGTTGCACGTGAATCCGCCAAAGCCGGTATGAAAAAAGCCGAACACACGGATGATATCATTGATTTGATGGGGACAGTACTCAAAGTCGCGCAGATTGCGTTGGACAAGACGCCGGATCTGTTGCCGGTATTGAAAGAGGTAGGCGTCGTGGACAGTGGCGGACAAGGACTTGTATACATTTATGAAGGTTTCCTGGAATCATTGACTGGAGAAAAAGTGCCTTCCGCCGACAAAGTCACCGCGCAAGCAGACGTAACCGAAATCGCTCACCAAGAAAATTATCATAATGTTTCGCACTCCATTGCGACAGAAGATATTGAATTCGGCTATTGCACAGAAATCATGGTCAAACTAGGCGAAGGCGAAACCGTGACGGACGTCTTTGACTACGACACATTCCGTAATCATCTGAACGAAATCGGGGATTCCCTATTGGTCGTTGCGGATGACGAAATCGTGAAGGTCCATGTGCATACCGAGTATCCAGGGGAAGTCATGAACTATGGCCAAAAATTCGGCTCTCTGATGAAAATCAAAGTGGACAATATGCGCATGCAACATGATGCAGTCCTTGAAAAAGCTGATGCGCCCGCCAAGAAACTTGAAAAAGTTCCTTATGGTGTGATAGCTGTTGCTGCCGGCGAAGGTGTGCATGCCCTGTTTAAGAGCATGGGCGTCTCCACGATCATCAATGGCGGACAAACGATGAATCCAAGCACGGAGGACATCCTTAAAGCGATCGAAAGCACAAATGCCGAAAAAACAATCATTTTGCCGAATAACAAAAATATTTTCATGGCCGCAGATCAGGCTGCCGAAGTTTCTGATGCGGATGTGGTTGTAGTGGCTTCGAAGACAATCTCACAAGGTCTGACAGCTATGCTTGCCTTCAATGAATCAGAGAACTTGGAAACCAATAAAGCCAACATGACTGCCGAACTGGAAAATGTAGTCAGCGGACAGATCACGAATGCCGTGCGCGACACAGTCATAGACGGATTGGCCATCACTAAGGACGACTTCATGGGAATCGTCGACGGAAAAATACTGACGGCCGACAAGGACAGAAAAGCCGCAACGATAGAAACCCTGAAAAAAATGATCACGGATGACAGCGAAATCGTCACCATCATCTTCGGGGAAGACAGCGATGAGAAAGAAAGCAAAGAGATTGCGTCGGTCATTGAAGCGGAATATGACTTTTTGGAAGTGGAAGTGCAAGAAGGAAATCAACCGGTATACAGTTATCTTCTTTCTGTAGAATAATCTGAAAAAGCTGAACGAGTTTCTCTGTTCGGCTTTTCTTTTTCAAAAACGGTTGGCCAGATAAACTGTCCTGCTCCCGGAAGAAAGGAGGCGAACGGATGGAAACGGAAGACAACAAGCAATTGGATATTTATGATCCAGTCGGGGAGTTGCCCCATGTAGGACCGAAGAGGGTCGAGGCGCTGCATTCGTTGGGCATCGATACGATCTATGATCTGATCACACATTTTCCTTTCCGTTATGAGGACATAAAAGTCAAAACATTGGACGAAATCGAGGATTCGGACAAAGTGACGCTGAAAGGACAAGTCGTGACGGCTCCGGTCGTACATCATTACGGTTTTAAAAAAAGCAGGCTATCATTCAAATTAGCCATCGAAGATGCCATCATCTCGGTAACCTTCTTCAATCAGCCTTACCTAAAACAAAAAATCCTGCTTGAGGATGAGGTTGCAATCTTCGGGAAATGGGAACGCGCACGTCAAAGTTTGGCAGGGATGAAGATCCTCGGCAGTTCGAACGGACAGGATGATTATGCAGCCATTTATCACGTCAATAAGACGATCAAGCAGCAGACCGTCCTGAATCTGATCAAACAGGCGATCGAGCTGTATTCTCCGGTCATTCCCGAGATTCTTCCGCAGCATTTGCTGCAGACGTATCATCTGATGAGCCATCGGGAAGCTATCCGAGCGATGCACTTTCCCAAAAATGATGAAGAATCAGAACAAGCCAGACGGCAAATCATCTATCAGGAATTCTTCCTTTACCAGGTGCGCCTGCAATTGCTGCAGTTGAGCCGGAAAACCAATAACCGAGGCATTCCGATCCTGTATGATGTGGACAAGCTGAAGGGTTTCATAGCGACTTTGCCATTTGAACTGACCGATGGACAAAAGAAGGTCGTCAACGAAATATGCCGGGATCTGCGCAAACCTTATGAAATGAACCGGCTGTTGCAAGGGGATGTGGGCAGCGGCAAAACGATCGTAGCGGTGGTCGCCCTGATGGCTACCGTCCTGGGCGGGTACCAAGGGGCGTTCATGGTTCCTACTGAAATTTTGGCGGAACAGCATTTTCGTACCTTGCAGAGCCTGTTCGAATACACTGATGTCTCCGTTGCCCTGCTAACCGGCAGTACGAAGGCAAAAGACCGGAAAGAATTGTTGAACCGGCTTGCAGGAGGCGGCTTGGATATCCTCATCGGAACCCACGCCCTGATCCAAGAGGATGTCGTTTTTGCCAACCTTGGTTTGGTCATCACTGATGAGCAGCATCGCTTCGGTGTTCAACAGAGGCACAAGCTGAACGAAAAAGGGAACAACCCGAATGTTTTATATATGACTGCCACGCCGATCCCGAGAACGTTGGCGATTACCACGATGGGCGAAATGGACGTTTCGGTGCTTGACCAGATGCCCGACGGCAGAAAACCGATCAAAACCGTCTGGAACAAATCGGACAAAATCGAAAATGTGCTTGAGTTCATCCGGAAACAGATGGATAATGGACAACAGGCGTACATCATCACACCGCTGATCGAGAAATCCGAGTCGCTGGATGTCAAGAACGCGGAAGATGTGCATCAAGCCGTGACGGCTTATTACAAAGGGAAATACCAAATTGGTCTGTTGCATGGCCGACTCAAGTCCGAAGAAAAGGATCAAATCATGCGCCGTTTCCAAAACAACGAGCTGCAGGTACTGGTATCGACGACAGTCATCGAGGTGGGTCTTAATGTGCCAAATGCAACAGTGATGGTCATCCAGGATGCCGATCGATTCGGGTTATCCCAGCTCCACCAATTGCGGGGTCGAGTCGGCCGGGGAGACATAGAATCCTATTGTGTGCTGGTTGCCGATCCGAAAACCGATAACGGCAAGGAACGCATGCGCATCATGGTGGAGTCGACTGACGGTTTTTACCTGAGTCAACGCGATTTGGAATTGCGTGGACCAGGCGATCTTTTCGGAAACAAACAATCAGGCTTGCCAGATTTCAAATCCGGAGACATCGTGCGGGATGCCGTCATCTTGGATATTGCGCACAATGACGCTATCCAAATCACGCGCGAACAAGACTTTGAAAGCAATCCTGCCTACGAAAGTTTGCGGGAAGCAGTCGAACGCGAAAAAGAGAAGTTGAAGAGATTACAGTGAAACTAACAAAAGTGAGGTATACAATCTATGAAAATCGCTGTCGATGCGATGGGCGGGGATTTTGCGCCCCAAGCAATAGTAGAGGGCATTTTAATGGCTGCCAAAGAATTTAATGATTTAGAATTTTTGCTTTTTGGTGACGAAGCCAAAATTCGCAAAGCGTTAGGGAATCAATATGCCGAAGATGGGAAAATCACGATCATTCATACGACCGAAAAGATCGAGAGCGACGACGAACCCGTGAAGGCAATCCGCAGGAAAAAACAAGCTTCGATGGTGCTTGCTGCACAAGCAGTCAAAAATAAAGAAGCCGACGCATTATTTTCGGCAGGGAATACAGGTGCGCTTTTGGCAGCCGGATTATTGATCATCGGCCGGATCAAAGGGATCGACAGACCCGGCTTGATGCCGATTCTGCCCGTCATCGGAAAGGAGAATGAACAATTCCTGTTGATGGATGCAGGCGCAAATGCTGACTGCAAACCGGAAAACATCTACCAGTTCGGCCTTTTGGGCTCGTATTATGCCAAGTTTGTGCAAGGTATCGAAAACCCAAGGATCGCTTTGTTGAACAATGGTTCCGAAGCGACGAAGGGCAGCGAACTGTCCAAAAAAGCCTATGTGTTGTTGGAAGAGGACTCCGAACTCAATTTCACAGGCAATGTTGAAGCGCGGGAAATTTTGTTGGGCGCTGCGGATGTCGTCGTGACAGATGGTTTCACCGGGAACGCCGTGCTGAAAACGATGGAAGGAACGGCAATGGCCTTGCTGAAGTTGATCAAAGCCCAATTGCTTTCAGGCGGCCTGAAGACAAAAATCGGCGCAATGCTGATCAAGGATTCCTTTTCAGAAATCAAAGATACGATGGATTATTCGAAGCACGGAGGAGCCGTGCTGTTCGGACTGCGGGCGCCGGTCGTCAAGACGCATGGATCTGCGGATAAAATCGCTGTCTACCACACAGTGAAGCAAATCCGCAAAATCATCAGTTCAAACGTCATCGATGACGTCGTGAAGCACTTTGATGAAATGAATGCCCAGCCTGTAAGCAAAACTGAGCAGGAATAAAAAAATATAGACAAAAGATTAGCGTATGGGTAAAATAGATGTGAGCCTTTACAAAATATTTTCAGTAAATGTGATGTAATTGGTTATGGAACGATAATGGAGGTGTAACGCTTGGCAGATACAAATACTTTTGAGCGAGTAGCCAAGATGGTTATTGAACGATTCGGTGTCGATGAAGCAAAAGTTACGAGAGAGTTGACTTTCCAAAACGACCTTGGGGCGGATTCATTGGATATTGTTGAACTCGTTATGGAACTGGAAGATGTCTTTGCTGTACAGATTTCCGATGAAGATGCTGAGAGGATAATCACAGTAGGAGATGCAGTCGACTACATCGATTCTCAAAAAAAAGGATCGCAATAATTTAACGACAGAAGCAACGTTGACGGTTTTCAAATGCCAATGTTGCTTTTTTTTCAGGCCAAGAAGGCTGATTATGGCAGAAATATGAAATGCATTAAAAGTGAATGAAATAGCGGTTGTTTTTGCATGTGCTTAAACGTATAATGTTAGGAGATATTTCATCAAGTTAGTTATATAAGCATGGAAGGAGGCGCACGATGGGACTTGGAAGACCTTTGCTGGAGATAAACGCATTGCACACCGCATTCCGGATGCAGGAGAACTATTACGATGCAGTGGACGATGTTTCCTTCAGTCTGGAAAAAAATGAAATTTTGGCGATTGTCGGAGAGTCCGGCTGTGGGAAGAGTACACTGGCAACCACAATCGTCGGACTCCACAACAAGGCGAATACCCGAATTTCGGGAGAGATCATCTATCAGAACCTGAATCTCATCGATCTGAATGAAGCTCTTTATAACCGCATAAGAGGAAACGATATCGGGATGGTTTTTCAAGATCCCCTTTCGGCCCTCAATCCCTTGATGACGGTAAGTGAACAGATAGAAGAAGTGCTGCTTTACCATTCCAGGATGACAAAAGAGGAACGTTCACTGCGTGTGAGCGAATTATTGGTCCAAGTTAAAGTGGAGGATCCGGAAGGAACAGCCGCAAGCTACCCGCATGAGCTGTCCGGTGAAGCGCGCCAACGGGTCGGCATTGCCATTGCTGTCGCCTGTGCTCCGCCGATCATCATTGCCGATGAACCGACGACCTCTTTGGATGTCACTGTTCAAGCTCAAATATTGGATCTGTTGAGCGAAGTGAGGGACGACACGGGTGCCGGCATCATCCTGATCACCCATGATTTGGGTGTCGTAGCCGAAATTGCGGACAGAGTAGCCGTTATGTATGCGGGACAGATTGTCGAAACAGCTGATGTCGTTGATCTATTCACGGATCCGAAGCATCCGTATACTCGTTCATTGTTGCGTTCAATGCCGCAAGCGAATAGCGCACTCGACACGGATTCCGGGGAACTGTATGTGATTCAAGGCGATGTTCCTTCCTTGCAGCAATTGCCTAAGCAAGGTTGTCGTTTTGCCGGACGGATTCCATGGATTCCCTTTTCCGCTCATGAACAATCACCAAAAATGCACGAGATTTCTAAGGGACATTTTGTCAGGTGCACGTGCCATGAGTCGTTCCGTTTTGAAGGGGAGAGTGAATAGGATGGGACTTTTGGAAATCAAAGATTTGAAGGTTCACTACCCGCTTAAGAGCGGCTTCTTATCCAGCAAAAAGAGCCTTGCAGCCGTCGATGGCATCAGTCTGTCCCTGGAAGAAGGGAAAAATTACGGTCTAGTGGGCGAATCAGGGTCCGGAAAATCAACTGTCGGAAGAGCAATCGTCGGATTGGAACGGATCACTGCCGGCAAAATCATTTATGAAGGCACTGACGTAACCGCTGCGATAGGAAAGCGGAAGTCAGCCCACAAACGCAATGTCCAGATGATTTTTCAAGATTCGGGTGCGAGTCTGAATCCGAAAAAACAAATCGGTCAGATCATTTGCGAACCTTTGCATAATTTTGAGCAGCTATCCCAGCAGGAAGAGCAAAAACGCGTGCTGGAACTGCTGGAAATGGTAGGGTTGCCGGAAGATGCGCTGCGGAAGTATCCCCACGAATTCACCGGTGGGCAGAGGCAACGCATCGCTTTGGCAAGGGCGGTTGCCCTGCGGCCAAAATTTGTCATAGCTGATGAACCCGTTTCGGTATTGGACCTTTCCGTTCAGGCGCAAGTGCTGAATTACATGAAACGCATCCAAGAACAATACAAACTCAGCTACCTTTTCATTTCCCATGACCTAGGCGTGGTGAAGCAGATGTGCGATGAATTGGCCATCATGTACCGGGGGAGGTTCGTGGAATACGGGGACAGGCAGGACATCTACCTCAACCCGCAGCACATCTATACGAAAAGGCTCCTTTCCGCAATTCCGAACCTGGATCCGGGCAACCGGGAGTTGCACAAGCGTCTGCGGCGGGAAATAGAATCAGAATACAAACAAAGCATGGGGAGTTATCTGGCAAAGGACGGTCGCGTCGGGGATTTGATCCCGTTGTCGGAAACGCATCGGATTGCCGGTAAACCATCGAAAGGAGAGCGTTAGCGATGTGGAACAGAATTCTGAGACGCTTCTTCTTTATCATTCCGCAACTGTTGGCGTTCAGTTTGTTGGTGTTTGCATTGGCTCAATGGATGCCCGGAGATCCTCTGACTGGGCTGATCATTCCGGGGATGAAGCAGAGCAGCGTCGATGCGATCCAAGCGAATGCAGTTCTTGACAACCCATGGCCTGTTCGGTATCTGCAATGGATCTCAAATATGCTCAGCGGGGATTTCGGCCTCAGTTACACTTACCGGATGCCTGTGGGTGTTCTGGTTGGTGCAAGGATTGGCAACACACTCTGGTTGGCAATGGCCTCACTCTTGTTGTCGCATCTGATTGCTGTTCCGCTTGGCATTTATGCAGGGCGTTTTAATGGTTCTTTGGGTGATAAAGTCATTCGTTTTTTGAACAACATCAGTTTTGCCTTGCCGATTTTCATTGTTGCCCTGTTGTTGGTTTGGCTTTTTGGATTTCAACTGGAATTGTTTCCGACGCGGGGGATGCCCTTGTTGCCGGAAACGCAGAGCATATTTGCCTCTCTTTGGAATAGGCTCCACCACTTAGCGCTGCCGGCGCTGGCTTTTGCACTCTCGGCATCCGCCGGCAACATCCAACGTTTAAGGTCAGGCATTATCGAGGCAAAACAAGAAGATTACGTGTTGACAGCCCGCTCAAAAGGCGTTCCGGAGAGCATGGTGTATCGGAGGCACATCTTCAGGAACGCGAGTATGCCGGTAACCTCTCTGTTGGGCTATGACATTACCGGTTTCATAGGGAGCAGCATTTTTATCGAATACATCTTCTCCTACCCGGGGATCGGCCGATTATTCATCAGTTCTTTAGAATCACGCGACTTCAGTGTCATCGTGGCTCTGTTGCTTATTTATGGGCTGGCCGCTTTGATTGGCACGTTAGTTTCTGACATCATTTTGACCATTGTGGATCCGCGCGTCCGGATGAGATAGCAAGAGGGAAGGGGGGATATGTTGAATACGGAGGAAGAAAAGAAAGCAGGCAGAATGGAAGAGTTGAAGACGGAGCTTGCCTCCATTGCGGCAGGCGAGAACCGTTTGAGCCACGAAGTGAATGAGGAAACCAAAATAGTTGTTGATTTCCGCGGTATGCTAAGAGAATTCCGAAAAGACAAGTTTGCGGTCATTGCTTTTGGTACGCTCGTTTTGCTCTTGTTTTTGGTCTTTGTTGGCTCTCTTTTTTTTGATGAGAGTCAAGTCCTGCAGGTAGACTTGTTGAACAGGTATGCTTCGCCGGGGAAAACCCATCTGTTGGGGACGGATGAAGCAGGACGGGATATACTGGGCCAACTCTTGCTGGGAGCGCGTACCTCGCTAGTGGCTGGGACCGCCGTGACAGTTTTGACCGGATTTATCGGAATCGGATTGGGTCTGTTTTCAGGCTACTACGGGGGGATTCTGGATGTCCTTCTTATGCGCTCTGTTGATTCCATCATGGTTCTTCCTGCAAGTGTATTGGTTCTCGTGCTGGTAGCCATCGTATCGGAATACAATTTCTTTACGTTCATATTGCTTATGAGCGCATTCAGCTGGGCTGGGAAATCGAAGGTTTTTCGTAACCGGACGCGTGCGGAGGCCAAACATGGCTATGTGCGGGCATCCAGAACTGCAGGGACAAGTGACTTGCTGATCATGTTCCGTGAAATCCTGCCTAATTTAAGTTCCCTGGTCATCATCAATACGACGATGTCCTTGGCAAGGAATATCGGGATGGAAATAGGTTTGAGTTTTTTGGGCTTAGGGTTACCATACAGCATGCCGAGTATAGGCAAGCTGCTGCGCTATGCCATTTCCCCCACAGTCTTTGAAAATTATGTATGGGTATGGTTACCAGCATCCACACTCATCTTTGCAGTGTTGTTGTGCATCATTTATGTCGGACAAGCATTGCGGCGTGCGGCAGATGCTAAACAAATACAAGGATAATAAGGAGGATGAGGTATGCTGAATAAAATGATTGTTCCGTTCTTGTTGGCTGCGCTGTTGGCGGGTTGCGGAAACAAGGATGTCTTATTGCAAACGGACGGAGACTTGTCCAATTCATCAGCTGTCATCCAAGAATTCGATACTGTCATGAACAGCGATGCTCCTGCCATTGCCGGCGGAGTGTTGAAATATGCTCTGGTTGCCGAATCCTCCTTCCAAGGTATTTTTAGCCCTGTTTTTTCCGAAGATGCTTACGACGAAGAACTCATGGGTTTTTCCCATGAATCCATTTTTACGTATGATGAGAAGTTTCAGCTTACGCAAGATGGCATGGCCACGTTTGTGCGCAATGAAAATTTAAAAACAGTTTCGATTACATTACGGGATAACCTGAAGTGGTCGGATGGAGCGGCACTTACAGTCGATGATATCCTGTATGCCTATGAGGTGATCGGGCATCCGGACTATGCCGGATCCCTTTATGGAGAGGCTTTTGCGACTATCGTGGGCATGAGCGAATACCATGAAGGCACTGCAGATACGATTGCCGGTATCGAAGTTTTGGATGATACGCACCTCACCATTGCTTTCAAAGAATTGAATCCGTCCCTTATGCAGGCAGGAGGAGCCTTGTGGAGCCAACCACTGCCAAGGCACCAACTGGAACGTGTCCCTGTAGCTGATATGATGAGGTCGTCCCAACTGCGGGAACAACCGGTAGGGACGGGTCCGTTCCGGGTCAAGGCCATTGTTCCGGGCGAGTCGGTCCTTTTTGAAGCCAATGAATATTATTGGAAAGGGAAACCGAAACTGGATAATATCCTTGTTGAATTAGTCGGGTCGGCAACAATCGTATCCGAAATGGAAGCAGGAAATTACGACGTCGCTGTCATGCCGGCAAGTTCTTACGAAAGCTACAAAGATTTCGACAATATAACCTTGCTGGGCAGAGAAGAATTGGCGACAACTTACATCGGGTTCAAATTAGGATCCCAAGATGTTAAATCAGGCAACAACAGCCTTAATCTGAGTTCAAAAATGGCGAATGCGGCATTGCGGCAAGCGATGGCATATGCACTGGACAATGAATTTGTTGCCGCGGTGCTATTCGACGGGCTGCAGCAACCGGCAAACGCTATGATTCCGCCAGCGTTTGAAGGATTCAGTGAGGATGAGTCAAAGGGCTTCAGTTACGACCCTATAAAAGCCGCAGGCTTGCTGGATGAGGCCGGCTATCTGGACAGTGATGGCGATGGTTTTCGGGAAACACCGGACGGAGAGCCGCTCAAAATCAGCTTTGCGGCCGTGGCAGGGGGAGACGCTACGGAGACGGTTGTTGCCTACTATATCCAGCAATGGCATGAAATCGGTTTGGATGTCTCGCTCGCCACAGGAAGATTAATTGAATATCAGAAGTTCCATGACATGCTTGCATCCGACAGTCCGGCTATCGATGTCTATCAAGCAACCTGGGGGACAGGCATGGATCCCAATCCGACCGAAATGTTTGGTCGTACCAGTTCTCTCAATTATACCCGTTGGACCAACGAAAAGAATGACACCTTATTGGATCAGATCAACGCTGAGGTTGCCTTGGACGAAAATGCGCGGATGGAAATCTATCAAGAATGGCAAGCGTTGCTGTTTGAGGAAGTTCCTGTCATCCCCACTTTCTGGCGTACGCAGATTTTTGCTGTCAATAACCGCGTCAAGAACTTCAATATCCGCTATGGTGCAACCAGAGGCTGGGAAACCATCGAACTGACGTCAGCAGAACCAGTCCGGTAAAGCGCGCTCAGTTTATTTAACAGAAAGGAGGAAGAGGCCTGGACTTTTGTCTGAGCCTCTTTCTTATGAAAACGGACAGACTGTTCGAGAACGAAATTTGCGTGCTTATGGCAAGCATTTGTCGTATAATGAAAAAGGACTCTATTTTCAAAAGTACCTTGACAGCAAGGAGTCCATTCAAGGAAAGGAGGGAACGAATTGGAAAAAATAGTCAAACAAATAGCAATTGATTTCTCGATTGTTTTCAGGAATGAGAAACTTTTGCATGAAGCATTTACCCATTCATCTTATGTGAATGAGCATCGTCATCTGGCATTGCAGGACAATGAACGATTGGAATTTTTAGGCGACGCAGTTTTGGAAGTCGTCATTTCCGATTATTTGTTTCATACCTATGATACGTGGCATGAAGGCAAAATGACCCGTCTGCGTGCGCAGATCGTCTGCGAGCCAAGCTTATCCGCTTTCGCGAAGGACTGCCATTTCGACTCCTATATCCGTTTGGGTAAAGGGGAAGAGAATATGGGCGGAAGGCAACGTCCGGCTTTGCTATGTGATGTATTTGAAGCATTCATCGGAGCCGTATACCTAGACCAAGGAATCGAAGCTGCCAGAAAATTCATTAACCAAGTCATGATCATGAAGTTAACAGAGGATGCTTTTTCACATGTGATGGATTACAAGACCAGCCTTCAGGAAGAACTGCAAAAAAATGGGGACGTGGATATCCAATATATCCTCCTGAACGAAGACGGTCCTGCTCATGCAAAACAGTTTGACGTGGAAGTGCGAGCTTTCGGAAAAGTCATGGGCCAAGGACAAGGCCCAAGCAAAAAAGCCGCCGAACAGAAAGCGGCACAAAATGCTTTGGAATCTCTAAAAAAATGAAAAGCAAGTTTCACCGGAAAGGATGTTATCTTTGCATCTTGAAAGAATAGAAATGTCGGGTTTCAAATCATTCGCCGACAAAACCGTGATCGAATTTGATGAAGGTGTGACAGCAGTAGTAGGGCCGAACGGAAGCGGCAAGAGCAATCTTTCGGAAGCTGTCCGCTGGGTATTGGGGGAACAATCCGCAAAAAATCTGCGCGGGAAAAAAATGGACGACATCGTTTTTGCCGGGTCGCAGACACGCAAACCTGTCAATATTGCCGAAGTTACCCTGATCCTGAACAACGAGGACGGATTCCTGCCGCTGGAATTCAGCGAAGTGAGCATCACCAGGAGATACAACCGCAATGGCGACAGTGACTGTTTCATCAACAAAAAGCCATGCAGATTGAAGGACATAACGGAATTATTGATGGATTCGGGCATCGGAAAAGACTCTTTTTCCATGATTTCGCAAGGGAAAGTGGAACAGATTTTTCAGAATAAACCCGAGGACAGAAGGATCATCCTGGAAGAGGCTGCCGGGGTAGCCAGATACAAAAACCGCAAAACGAGCGCCGAACGGAAGCTCTCCCAAACGGAAGAGCATCTGAATCGGATTGAGGACATCCTGCACGAAATCAACAGCCAACTCGCCCCCCTGGAAACCCAACGGAAAACGGCTTTGGCGTACAAGGACAAAAAAGCGTCATTAAGCGAGATCGAAATTGCTTTGACCGCTTCCGAAATTGAGCGCCTGAATGCGCAGTGGCAGACGAGCAAACGCGAGCTGAGCGAGTACGACCGGAAAATCAGCACGGAAGAACGGTCCTTAGCAAGCACGCAGACTGCTTTGCAGCAACTGAAACAAAAGTTGGATGTATGCGATGAACAGTTGGAAACACTGCAGACCGGCTACGTCACTGTCATCCAGAAATTGGAACAGCTGGAAGGGCAAAAGCAAGTCTTCCAACAGAGGGCGATGTACTCGTCAAAAAATCAAGAAGAGCAAGCACAGATCATCGCTGAAAAAGAGGCGCTGATCAAGGCGGAAAAAGCCAATCTAGCAGGCTTGCGTACGGAACTTGCGGCGAAAGTGGAAGCGAGGAAAGAGCTTTCGGAAAAAAGAGCGAGCCTTTCCGAAAAGGAAGCCCAGCTGACGCAAAATAAGGCGGAGCTTGTCCAGCAACTCCGGAACGATTACATCACTAGGCTGCAGGAACAATCCAGCAACCGGAACACAACCGTCCATCTTGAAAAAGAAATGACGCTCGCAACCGAACAGGAGCACCGTTTTCTTTCGAAAGGCGACGAAATCAGGAAGAATCTGCGCCAACTAAAGGCGAAACAGCAATCGTTGAATGAGGAACACGTCCAGTTTGTGGAAGAAAATGCCAATCTGGAGTCGGAACTGCAGGACTGCAAACAAAAAAGCTTCCAGCTTGTCTCCAAACTCCAACAACTGAACGCGGAGCTGGATACCGTAACCCGGAATCTGCAGCAGGCGGAAGCCCGTCGCGAAAGCCAACAGGAGTTGGATGACAGCTATGCCAGTTATTATCAAGGCGTAAAGGAAATGTTGAGGAGAAGGGAAAGCGTTCCCGGTATCCGTGGGCCTGTCGCCGAACTGATCCAAGTTCCTGAAAAGTACACCCTAGCCATCGAAATCGCTCTGGGAGCCACGATGCAACACATCGTGGTCGCGGACGAACGCACGGCTTCCCAATGCATCGGCATTCTGAAAGCCCAACACTTGGGGCGCGCCACTTTCCTGCCGATGACAGTCATCCAGGGCAAGTCTTTGCCTGCATCTGTGCGGACGACATTGGAAGCCAGCCCCGGGTATATCGGCATCGCGAATGAGCTGATCGGTCATGAGGAAATGTACAAGGCAATCGTCAGCAGTTTGTTGGGGACAACGATCGTAGCGTCGAATATCCAGGACGGGTTGCAGATCTCCAAGAAATTGCAGAGCCGTTATCGGATCGTGACCCTCGAAGGGGATGTCATCCATGCCGGCGGATCAATGACAGGTGGCGCGACAAGGCGTCAACAAGAGGCATCCTTATTGGCCCGTAAAAACAATCTGAACAAGCTGACCGATTATGTGCAACAGTTGTCCGTCCAATACAATCAGCTGAAACGCGAACAAGAGAAATGGTCGCTGCAGCAACAAAGTCTGCAGGAGGAACTGGATGACAAGCGCCAAAAAGCGACAATCAAACAGTTCGAACTGCAGCAAAGGGAAGCTTCCCTGCAGCAAGTGACAGCTGAAATCGCAACGAAAGAAAAAGAATCGGCTGCACATGAATATGAAAAGCGCATGTTTTATGAAGACAAAGAGGACAGACAAACGCGATTGGCCCAAGCCCAACAAAATTTACTCGTCCTCAACAGCGAAATCGATCAGCTTCAGAAGGATATAGCCGAATCCAGCTTGGATGAAGAGGAGCGCTTGAAACTGCTGCAGGGCGTCCAGTCAAACCGGCAGCAAGCAGACCAAGAGCTTGCGGTCCTGCAGGAGCAGGAAAAGCAATTGCGGCGTGACGTGAAACTGTCGACTGAGCGCATCCAAACGGAGCAGGAAGCCATCAGCTCGCTGAAAGGCAAACAAGATCAAGTCGCCAAGCTGGCCGATACGGAGACGCTGACCATCCAAGAAATCACGACGCAGCTGAAGTCCACGACTGCAGAAAAAGCTGGATTCGATGCAGATTTGAGACAGTTGCGGGAGCTGAAAAAGCAAACCGAACAAAATCGTGCCGTTCAGGAAACCGAACAGAACGAAAAAAATAAGAATCTCCAAAAATTATGGAGTGAGCACGCCAAGCTGGAAACGAATGCTGGGCGCTACGAAATCGCCATCGACCATCACCTTGCGCATTTGAGCGAGGAGTACGGTCTCAGCTTTGAAGCCGCGAAACAGGACCATCAGTTGACCCAAGAGCCCGAAGAGGCAGCCCGCCAAGTGAAACAGTTGAAAAAGGACATCGAAGGGCTGGGCCCAATCAATATGGGTGCAATCGAGGAATACGATCGCATTTCCGAAAGGTTCACTTTCCTTTCGGAACAGCAAACGGATCTGCTGTCTGCCCGTGGGAACCTTCTGAACACGATGAACGAAATGGATGATGAAGTCCGCTTGCGTTTCAAAGAGACTTTCATCCAGATCAAAAAGCAATTCGAAAAAACCTTCCCGAAATTATTCGGTGGCGGAAAAGCGACGTTGGAGCTGACAGATCCGAATGACCTGTTGGAGACCGGCATTGAAATTGTCGCGCAGCCGCCAGGCAAGAAACTCCAGCAGCTCAGCTTGCTCTCCGGCGGAGAAAAAGCCTTCACGGCGATTGCGCTCCTGTTCGCCATCATCGAAGTCAAACCGGTGCCTTTCTGTATTTTGGATGAAGTGGAGGCTGCCTTGGATGAAGCGAATGTATCCCGTTTCGGGAAATATCTGGCAGCATCAACCGAATTGACCCAGTTCATCGTGATCACGCATCGTAAAGGCACGATGGAAGAAGCGGATGCATTGTACGGTGTGACCATGCAGGATTCCGGCGTATCCCGCCTGGCATCAGTCAAATTTGAAGATTACGAAGACATAGGTTAAGGGGATGAAGATAAATGATTAAATTGATAGCACTCGACTTGGATGGCACATTGTTGAATCCTGACAAAAAAATCAGTGAAGCAAATAAACAGGCAATCCACCGCGCTCGGGAAGCCGGCGTGAAGATTGTCCTTTGCACTGGACGCCCGCTTATGGGCATCAAAGACTATGTGGATGAACTGGACCTGCTCCAAGCAGAAGATTACTCAATCACCTATAACGGCGGATTGGTCCAAAAAAATAAAACATCGGAAATCATTTCCCAAAAAGTGCTGAACTACGGTCAGATCGTGGAACTCTATGATTTGAGCAAGGAACTGAACATCCCGATGAACATGCTGGATCTGGAGTCTGTATACGAACCGGAGTATCCGCAAGGCAGAGAGTCCTTGTACAAGAGCCTGCAAAGCTCGAGCTTGCCGTTCGTTGAAAAAAAGATCGAAGACTTTCAGGAACAGCATGCGTTCAATAAAGTTGTTTTTTGTATCGCGCCTGCTGTTTTGGATGAAGCGATCGCCAAAATACCGGCGGACTTCTACAGCAAATATTCGATGATGAAATCACGTCCGCTTCTGTTTGAAGTCATGCATCCCGAAGTCGACAAAGGCAACGGCATCGCGGCTTTATGCAATCATCTGGGCATCACTGCCGATGAAGTCATGGCTTGCGGAGATGAAGAGAACGATTTGGCGATGCTGGATTTTGCGGGCGTAAGCGTCGCGATGGGCAACGCCCCCGATAAAATCAAGGAACGGGCGAGCTTCGTCACGAAGACAAACGGAGAAGATGGCGTCGCACACGCAATCGAAACATTTGTCTTTGCGTAAAAACAGGCTGCCACTAGAGAGGAAGTGTTCAAATGGGATTATTTGATCGAATAAAACGCGCATTTACAGGTGAAGATGTCGTTCAGACACCGGTAACCGAAGAAAATAAGATCGTCATCGACAAATTCGACAAAGGCATGGAGAAGACGCGCAAAAGCTTTTCGGATAAGATGAATGAACTGTTCGCCGGCTTCAGGGAGGTGGATGAAGATTTTTTTGACGACTTGGAGGAAACGCTGATATCCGCAGACGTCGGTTTTGATATGACGTTGGCACTTTCGGATGTGCTGCGGGATGAAGTCAAGATGAAGAACGTGCGCACCGGAGAACAAGTGAAGAATGTCATCATCGAAAAAATGGTCGAAATCTATGAAAAAGGCCAGACGGAATTGCCTACCATCAAAATAAATGAAAATGGGCCGACCGTCATCCTGTTTGTGGGCGTAAATGGAGTGGGGAAAACGACGACCATCGGTAAATACGCTTATCAGTTGAAGAACCAAGGGAATAGCGTCTTATTGGCGGCCGGAGACACTTTCCGAGCCGGCGCAATCGAACAGCTGGAAGTTTGGGGACAACGTGTCGGTGTTCCGGTCGTGACGAGCGATGCAAAAAGCGATCCCGCTTCCGTCGTTTACGATGCGTTGAAACAAGCCAAAGAAGAAAACTACGACTATCTGCTGATCGATACAGCGGGCAGACTGCAGAACAAAGTGAACCTGATGAAGGAATTGGAGAAGATCAATCGGATCATCGCAAGGGAAATCCCCGGCGGCGCAACCGAAACGTTGTTGGTGCTGGATGCCACGACGGGTCAGAACGCTTTGATACAGGCGAAACAATTCAAGGAGACGACGGATGTCACCGGCTTGATCCTGACGAAGTTGGATGGCACGGCGAAAGGCGGCGTCATCCTGGCTATCCGCCAGGAAATGGATATACCCGTCAAATTTGTTGGTCTGGGCGAAGGTTTGGACGATCTGCAGGCTTTCGATCCGGAACAGTACATCTACGGATTGGTTAAAGATCTGCTTGAGAAAAAATAACGAAACGGTTTGCCCATTCCGATGAGGCACGCTGCATAAGCAAAAGGCGACAGAAGCATGGTCAGGCCGGCAATCCCGTTGCGATTGCCGGCCTGACCTTACTTTTATGCTGCGGCAACACGGCATCAGTGCAATTTATGGTTGACTAAGCTTAGCAAAATCGGTAATCTAATGAAGTGTAAAGTTTTTTTCTTGACAATCCGTACGAGAAGGAAGGTATTCTGATGGAACTGGAAAAAACCAATAATATGAATACTCTTTATGAATTCTATAATGTCCTGTTGACGAACAAACAGAAAGGCTATCTTTCTTTGTATTATGGCGATGACTATTCGTTGGGCGAAATCGCCGAAGAATTCGCGATCAGCCGGCAGGCAGTGTACGATAATATCAAGCGCACCGAAAAAATTCTGATGGATTATGAACAGAAATTGAAATTGGCGCAAAACTATAGCCTCCGAAACAAAAAATTGGACGAATTGGCGAACTATGCCGAAGAAAAATATCCCGCAGACAGAACTTTGCAGAGCTTGATCAACAATCTGGAAGAACTGGATGACAAAGACGAATAAACAGTAAGGAAGTGGCAAATATGGCATTTGAAGGGTTATCCGAGCGTCTCCAAGGCGCGATGACCAAAATCGGCAAAAAAGGTAAAATTACGGAAGCCGATCTGAAGGAAATGATGCGTGAAGTACGTCTGGCTTTGCTGGAAGCTGACGTGAATTTTAAAGTCGTAAAAGAATTCGTCAAAAAAGTGAATGAACGAGCGTTGGGCTCTGATGTGCTCGAGTCGCTTTCGCCGACACAGCAAGTCATCAAAATCGTCAACGAAGAACTGACGGAATTGATGGGCGGGCAGCAGGAACCATTCCAATTTTCTGCCAAGCCACCGACTGTCGTAATGCTGGTCGGCCTGCAGGGTGCAGGTAAGACCACCACGGCCGGGAAACTAGCCAATTACATGAAGAAAAAAGAGAACAAACGCCCCATGCTGGTCGCAGCCGACGTCTATCGTCCAGCAGCGATCAATCAGTTGCAGACATTGGGCAAACAATTGGATTTCCCGGTCTATGCATTGGGTACCGAAGCAAATCCGGTCGATATAGCGAAGCAGGCAGTTGAACAAGCCAAACTCGATGGACGCGATCTGGTCATCATCGATACGGCTGGCCGACTGCACGTGGATGAGGTGCTGATGACAGAGTTGAAGAACATCAAAGCTGCCGTCAATCCCACAGAAATCCTGTTTACGGTAGATGCGATGACAGGACAGGATGCCGTCAATGTGGCGCAATCCTTCAATGAACAGCTCGGCATAACCGGTGTCATCCTTACCAAATTGGACGGGGACACACGCGGCGGGGCTGCGCTATCTATCCGTTCCGTAACCGGTAAGCCAATCAAATTTACGGGTCAAGGCGAAAAACTGGAAGACTTTGAACCGTTCTACCCTGAACGCATGGCTTCCAGAATACTGGGCATGGGCGATCTGATGACGCTGATCGAACGTGCGCAACAAGATTTTGATGAGACAAAAGCGGCAGAAATGGCTGAGAAAATCCGTGAGAATACCTTCAACTTCAATGATTTCATCGAGCAGATGGATCAAGTCACCAACATGGGGCCGCTTGAAGACCTCCTGAAGATGATTCCGGGCATGAGCAACGTTCCGGGACTGGACAAAATGAAGATCGATCCCAAAGATGTAGCCCACATGAAGGCAATCGTGCTTTCGATGACGCCCGCTGAACGCGAAAACCCTGAACTTTTGTCGCAGAGCAGACGCAGACGGATCTCGAAAGGTTCCGCAAGATCATTGGCGGAAGTCAACCGTCTGATCAAGCAGTTCAACGAATCCAGGGAAATGATGAACAAGATGTCCAAAGGCAATTTTGCAGGGATGGAAGGTCTCCTTGGACAAGGCCCGAAAGGCAAGATGGGCAAGATGGCCATGCAACAAATGGCCAGACGGATGAACAAAAAGAAGAAAAAGAAAAAATAATTTCAAGTGTAAAGAGAAAACACTTTACAAGCAAATGGAAAACTGGTAATATATAAAAATGTGAGATATAGATATATGGAGGTGTTATATAAATGGCAGTTAAAATTCGTTTAAAACGTATGGGTTCTAAAAGAAACCCGTTTTACCGCGTCGTTGTAGCTGATTCACGTTCTCCACGTGATGGACGTTTCATCGAAAAAGTAGGTACATACAATCCAGTTGTTGAACCAGCTGAAGTTAAATTTGACGAAGAGTTAGTTTTGAAATGGTTAGCTGAAGGTGCACAACCTTCTGATACAGTTCGTAACTTACTTTCTCAACAAGGTATTATGAAAAAATTCCACGACTCTAAGTTAGCTAAATAAAAGGGTGGTTTAAATGCCTGAAATTTCAGATTTAATCCTGGCAATTGTCAAACCTTTGATCGTCCACGATGATAAGATGTCCATCGAAATCAAAGAGACAAGTGAGTTCATGGAATATCACTTGCATCTTGATGTCGAGGATGTCGGCCGTGTGATCGGGAAACAGGGACGTGTCGCCAGAGCGATCCGTACAATTGTATACAGTGTCAGAACCAAAGGCACAAAACGTGTCCGCCTTGTGATCGAAGGGGCCGAATAATCCGCTTCAATTGCGGATCCGGTCGTTTCCATTCGGTGGATGCCTAACTTAATAGCGAATAGATAGAAGCGGATGATGATACAATTGTAGCACTTATCCCTTCTATTTTATTATGTACAGAAACGTTGACAGTGCGATTTATGTAAGGAGAGGTGAAAAATGGAAAAATTTTATGATGTAGGAAAAGTTGTGAACACGCAAGGGCTTAAGGGTGAAGTGCGTGTCATTTCCAGCACTGATTTTGCGGATGAACGCTACAAAAAAGGGGCTACGCTCTACTTGTTCCGCGAAAACAGTGAGCCAATCACTCTGAAGGTAGCCAGCCACCGCGTTCACAAGAATTTCAATATGCTGACATTCGAGGGATATAACCGGATCGAAGAGGTCGAGCCGTTCAGAGGGGGAATCCTGCGGGTTTCCGAAACACAGTTGGAGGACCTTTCGGATCATGAGTTCTATTATCATGAGATCATCGGATTGTCCGTCGTCAGTGATGCCGGCGAAGAATTGGGTATCATCAAAGAAATCTTGCCGCTTGGGGCGAATGATGTGTGGGTTGTATCCCAACCAGGCCGTAAAGATTTATTGGTTCCGTATATCGCTTCCGTAGTGGAAAAGGTATCTTTGGAAGATAAACAAGTCACAATCCACATTCTAGAAGGAATGATGGACTGATGAAGATAGATGTATTGACATTGTTTCCGGCGATGTTCGAAGGCCCTTTATCCGAGTCAATCATCGGAAAGGCGATCGAGAGCGGGCGTGTTTCGATCACTTGCACGAACTTCCGCGATTATTCCGAAAACAAACACAATTCCGTCGACGATTATCCTTTCGGCGGCGGAGCAGGCATGCTGCTGCGGGCGCAACCGATCGTGGACGCGCTGACGGACATCGAGGTCCAGTCGCCTGAAACCAAAAAAAGGATTGTCCTTTTGGATCCCTCCGGAAAAACCTTCAATCAGGAACTGGCGGAAGAGTTTGCCGAAGAAGAGCACCTTGTCTTCATCTGCGGCCATTACGAGGGTTTCGATGAACGTATCAAGCAACACGTAACGGATGAAGTTTCGATCGGTGATTATATTCTGACCGGAGGCGAACTGGGTGCGATGGTCATGATCGACGCTACAGTCCGGCTGTTGCCGGCAGTATTAGGCAATGAACAATCGAACAAGACTGATTCTTTCTCGACCGGCTTGCTCGAGCATCCACAATATACGCGACCGCGCGATTTCCGGGGGGATGTCGTCCCTGAGGTGCTTTTCAGCGGCAACCACCAAAAAATCGCTGATTGGCAAGAAAAAGAATCTTTGCGCAAAACCTGGCTGAGACGTCCGGAAATGTTGGGAAAGATTACTTTGTCAAAAAAACAGCAAGCCTGGTTGGCGGAGATACTGCTGGAAGAAAAGGCTGATAATTAAGCGCAATAGTGCGTTTTAAAATTCAAACAATGTAAACGAAAAATACTTTACACGTCAAAATTATTGTGGTAGAATTCTACAGGTGAGCAGAGAGACTGCTCCATAATACGATATTCCGCTGTGCAGAATGATTGTGTATGAATGTCGGTTGGAAGGAGAAAAAAACATGAGTCAATTACCATTGATTGAAGCAATTACACAAGGACAATTACGTAGTGATATCCCTACATTCCGTCCAGGAGACACTGTTCGCGTCCACGCTCGCGTAGTCGAAGGAACAAGAGAACGTATCCAATTATTCGAAGGCGTAGTTATCAAACGTCGCGGATTCGGAATCAGCGAAACATATACAGTACGTAAAATTTCCAACGGTGTAGGTGTGGAACGTACATTCCCATTGCACACACCTCGTGTAGCTCAAATCGAAGTTGTTCGTTTCGGTAAAGTGCGTCGTGCAAAACTTTATTACTTGCGCGCATTACACGGAAAAGCTGCTCGTATCAGAGAAAAACGTCGTTAATATTCCGCATATCATACGGAAAGGTCTGGACTTCGGTTCCGGACCTTTTTTGTATACCGTGAGAAACGTTTTTCTTGGGAAAAATGTGCTATACTTGTAGCACTATATATGAAAAGAGTGATAGTTTTGACGATATTAGCAGCGCTTGATCAAAAATTCCAAGAAAAAGGCATGCCACTGAAAAGTCATCCCATCCAAAATGGTCAGTATTTGTATCAAGGAAAATTCAATCTCGATAAAGAACATTCCTTGCCGTTTGGTGTAGTCATCGCTAAAGATGAGGCCGAAAGTGATTTTCAGATCAGCTACAGAAAATTGGCTTACCTGAATAATTATGCTGATAAAGTGAACCTGTTGGAACTGATCAATGAATTGAACCAAACCAAAACTTTTTATTATACACTTTGCCTGGCGGGGGATGGCGAGATTTTCCTTCGACTTTTGGGCCGCTCGACAACGGATGTTAAACCATTATACGAAATGCTCGTGATCGGATCGAATATCGCAAAGGTCATGATAGCAGAATTAAAAAGCAAATTTCCGTCTCTTGGGATCGAATGAGTATTCGTCTCTGTAGCGGAAACCGCAGGAGGAATTATGA
This sequence comes from Trichococcus paludicola, assembly GCF_003052295.1. Classification (GTDB taxonomy): domain Bacteria; phylum Bacillota; class Bacilli; order Lactobacillales; family Aerococcaceae; genus Trichococcus; species Trichococcus paludicola. The sequence continues at coordinate 13,215 of NZ_QBLC01000004.1, read as the reverse complement.
AACAAAAATTAATCGCTTTAGATTTGGATGGAACTACACTCAACAATCAGTCGTTGTTGAGCGATCGGACCAAAAATGTGCTGGCAAGGTTACAAAAAGATAATCACCTGGTTATGATCGCAACTGGCCGTCCTTACAGAAACAGCAAAGAATTTTATGAGACGCTCAAGATGACCACACCGTTGGTGAACTTCAACGGTGCCTTATGCCATAATCCCCATGACAGCAACTGGATCAATTATTACCATAAGACGCTCAACAAAGATTTTGCGATGGATCTGATCGAACAACGTGAAGAGATGGGAATCGATTTCATCTGTGTAGAAGGCAAAAATAAACTTTTTGCATCCACCGCAACGTTGCCTGCCAACGAATATTTCCCTAAAAATTTGCTGGCGACGCAAATCACTTCTAAGGATACGCTGTCGGAAAATCCTACTTCCATGAATGTATTTTCGGAGGAACGAAATTTGGAAGCCATCCGTGACCGGATTTTGGCGCGTTATGGGAATTCCATTGAAATCCGCACATGGGGTGGCACGATGCCTTGTCTTGAGATCGTATCCGCTGGTGTCCAAAAAGCGCTTGGCGTTGAAGTGGTCGCTAATAACTACGGCATCAAGCGGGAAGATATTCTTGCCTTTGGTGACGAGGATAACGATATGGAAATGATTCGCTTTGCCGGACATGGTGTCGTCATGCAGAATGGGATTGCGGCATTAAAGAGTATTGCCGACGATGTAACGATGCATACGAATCATGAGGATGGCTTAGCCATCTATCTGGAAAAATATTTTTGCCTATAGCAGCCAATCAGAGCTGAAAAAGAGGGATCCAATTGATCGTAATCGAAAGAAAAATCATAAATAATATACCAATTCTGGAAATCGTAGAGGAAGACAAGAAAAACAAGACTATTCCGCTCGCGTTCTTTTACCATGGTATCACGAACCAAAAGGAAAGAGGTTTGGAGCCGGGCTATGCATTAGCCAGCAACGGCATGCGGGTTGTCATTCCAGATGCCTATCGTCATGGTGAACGCAAAGATGAAGCCTATGCTGGTGAACCGGCAGCAGAATTCTGGTCGGTAGTCCTGCAAAACATCAAGGAACTTCCTGATCTTGTAGCGTTTTACGTCGAAGCGGGATTGGCAAAAAGAGACAAGGTTTCGGTCACAGGACTTTCGATGGGAGGCATCACCACTTGCATCGCCTTGACGCAATATCCATGGATCCATTCGGCAGCCTGCCTGATGGGCAGTCCGGATCCTATTGGGTTATCCTATTGGGCATTGAAGTCCCGCTGGGTGGAAGGCTTGCCGCCGATTGATGATGAGAAAGTCAAATCCTTGATGGCGCCTTTTGAAAGCCTGAGCCTCAAAGAACATCCGGAGTCGCTCGTGGACACGCCGTTTTACATTTGGCACGGCACAGCCGACGAAAGCGTTCCGTACCAACAGATGGCTCAGTTCGTCAACTCCATCAGCGAGGAAGCTTTTGCGGAGAACATTTGCTTCCGTACCACAGAAGGCGCAGGGCATCGGGTTCCTTACGCTATTTTTGAGGAAATGGCTGTATTTTTGGGGAACGTATATTAACATTGAATTTCTGCGCACAAACTGTTATCATCAAATTAATCCTGAAAGGTTAGAGGTGTATGCAATGACTGAAGAAATAAATCCCCAATATTCGCAAGAAGAATTGGATAGCATAAAAGAACGCGTCTTAGCGGCGCTTGAGCAAGTGATAGATCCTGAATTAGGAATAGATATCGTCAATTTGGGTTTGATCTATGAAGTGGAGTTGGAACAGGATGGGTTCTGCCTGATCAAAATGACGCTGACAACGATGGGCTGCCCATTGGCGGATGTCATCACCGATGAAATTCACCGTGCTTTGAAAAGCGTTCCTGAAGTAACCGAAACGCAAGTGAAATTGGTTTGGTACCCTGCCTGGACAACAGACAGAATGTCCCGATATGCACGCATCGCGCTTGGAATCCGATGATGAGAAGAGCAACAAAGGAAATTTCCTTTGTTGCTCTTTTTTTTTACGTTATAATTTGACCAATTCTGACCATGGTCGTATACTTGTCCTATAAAGCACCAAAGCAGTAGAATTTCGAGGAGGTACTAACATGGAAATGGAAAAAATGACGACAGCACTGCAGGAGGCAATTGCGGAAGCGCAACGCATCGCCATGGTGCGCAAGCACCAGACCATCGATGTCGCGCATCTGTGGAAAATATTTCTGCAGCCGGATAGTTTTGCGCGTAATTTTTATATTGATTCAGGGGTTGCAGTCGATGCATTTGAATCGGCCGTTGATAAGGAACTGGACAAATCAGTAGTGATTGAAGGGACTTCTGTACAGTATGGACAAACATTCAGCCAGAATCTGTACAACCTTTTTTTGGAAGCCGACCGCAAGCGTTCGGAGCTGAAGGATGACTTCATCTCCACGGATACAGTACTTTTGAGTTTGATGACACTGAAAAATCATCCATTGACCAAATTTCTGGCAAATCAAGGCCTGACTGAAAAAATCATCGCCGAAAAAATCAAGGATATGAGAGGTGGAGACCGAGTGACTTCGCAGAATCAGGAAGATCAGTATGAAGCATTGGAAAAGTATGGCATAGACCTTGTGCAGGCGGTCAGGAGTGGGAAACAAGATCCGGTCATTGGCCGGGACGAAGAAATAAGGGATGTCATCCGCATTTTATCGCGCAAAACAAAAAATAACCCGATACTGATCGGCGAACCGGGCGTCGGCAAGACCGCCATCGTGGAAGGCTTGGCCCAGCGGATCGTGAAAAAAGACGTGCCGGATAACCTGAAGGACAAAACGATCTTTTCGTTGGATATGGGCTCATTGATTGCGGGAGCCAAGTACCGCGGAGAATTCGAGGAACGCCTGAAAGCGGTATTGAAAGAAGTGAAGAAAAGCGACGGCCGCATCATCCTTTTCATTGATGAGATCCATACGATTGTCGGGGCAGGGAAAACCGAGGGGAGCATGGATGCCGGCAATCTGCTGAAACCTATGCTGGCGAGAGGTGAATTGCACTGTATCGGAGCGACTACTTTGGATGAATACCGCCAAAATCTGGAGAAGGACAAGGCCTTGGAGCGGAGATTCCAGAAGGTATTGGTGAAAGAACCGACAGTCGCCGACACAATCAGCATCTTAAGGGGGTTGAAGGAACGGTACGAAATCCACCACAGCGTCAACATCCATGACAATGCCCTTGTGGCGGCAGCGACCTTATCCGATCGCTACATCACTGACCGGTTTCTGCCCGATAAAGCAATCGATCTTGTCGATGAGGCGTGCGCAAACATAAAAGTGGAAATGAATTCGATGCCTACCGAGTTGGATCAAGTGAGCCGCAAACTGATGCAACTGGAGATAGAAGAAGCGGCCCTGAAGAAGGAATCCGATGATCAGAGCAAGAAAAGATTGGCGACGCTGCAAGTCGAGTTGGCCGATCTGCGCGAAGAATCAAACGAATTGCGCATGAAATGGGGCAACGAAAAGGAAGAGGTCGAAAAGCTGCGTGCCAAACGGGAGGACCTGGAGGACGCGCGCAGGCAGTTGGAGGATGCGGAAGCAGACTATGACCTGGAACGGGCAGCAGTTTTGCGCCACGGCAGCATCCCGCAGATGGAAAAGGAATTGGCGGCTCTCGAAAAAGAGAATGCAACCCGCAGGAATAAAGAAGGCAATCTTGTCCAGGAATCAGTGACCGAGAACGAAATCGCAACAGTTGTGGGACGGATGACCGGCATCCCGGTGACGAAGCTGGTTGAGGGCGAAAGGGACAAACTCCTGAAATTGGAGGAAACGCTGCATAAACGGGTCATCGGCCAGGAGGAAGCGGTGGAAAGCGTCACGAATGCCGTTCTGCGTTCACGTGCCGGTCTGCAGTCGCCTAACCGTCCGATCGGATCCTTCTTGTTTCTGGGGCCTACAGGGGTCGGGAAAACGGAATTGGCGAAAGCTTTGGCGGAAAATTTGTTCGACTCCGATGAACATATGGTGCGGCTCGATATGAGCGAATACATGGAAAAATTTTCGGTTTCTCGACTCATCGGGGCGCCCCCTGGCTATGTCGGCTACGAAGAAGGCGGCCAATTGACGGAGGCGGTCCGCCGAAGTCCCTATACGATCATTCTCTTGGATGAAATCGAAAAGGCCCACCCGGATGTATTCAATATTTTGCTGCAAGTATTGGATGATGGGCGCTTGACCGATTCGAAGGGGCGCGTAGTCGATTTCAAAAACACCGTTCTGATCATGACCAGTAACATTGGATCGCAGCTCCTGTTGGAAGGCGTCCAGTCCGATGGTACGATTCCGGAAGAAGTGGCCAATGAAGTCATGAAAGTATTGAAAGGATCGTTCAAGCCTGAATTTTTGAATAGGATTGATGATACCATCCTCTTTACGCCATTAAGTAAAGAGGACGTCAAAAAGATCATCGTCAAAATGGTCAAGGAACTATCCGGCCGGCTGGCGGACAAACAGATACAGCTCTCCGTTTCTGATGAGGTTGCAGCCTGGATAGCAGATAATGCTTACGATCCAATTTATGGCGCTCGGCCGCTCAGAAGATTCATCTCAGCTGAGATCGAGAATCCCTTGGCGCGTGCCATCATAAAGGGCGATATCCATGAAAATCAGGCGGTGACGGTGACGTTGGTGGGCAATCAGGTCGGATTCCAGACCATCGATCTCGCTGAATTTCAACAATAATTTGACAAGTCAGTACGCAGAGAGGAAGTCCTGAAAGGGATTTCCTTTTGTTATTTTTGTATTTGCGGTAAAATGATAATATAAATTTTCTTATTTTTAACTTCACGAGTGTGGCCGTTTATTGCTTTTATCGGAACAAAGCCGAAGGAGGCGTTCATTTTGCTGTTTTTGGTTATTGGATTTCTGTGTCTGGTTTTTATGCTGTTCACTTCGAGATATTATGTCTTCGGAGGTGCGGCCATCCTAAGTTTTTTGTTGTATTTCCTGTATTTCGGAAGCGGTAACTGGCTGACTTTGTTGTTGTTCCTGTTCGGGATCATGTTGTTGGTGGTTGAATTGTTCATACCCGATTTTGGGTTGGTGGGGATCGCGGGTTTCCTGATGGTCGTGGCAGGCCTGTTTTTGAACAATGAGCGTATTTTGGAAAGTGTGCTGGATGTCAGTTTGGCGATCATCTTTTCCGGGATAGCGACATCTGTGCTGTTGAAAAAAGGCTATAAATTCCTGCCGGACCGCAGCAAATTGATTTTGGATACATCCCTGAATCGTGAGCGCGGGTATTCGTCCAGCAAAGACTATTCCGAATTCTTGGGAATGACCGGTACAGCAACGACGACGCTGCGGCCTGCGGGCAAAGTCTCTATCGGAGATGTGGTGCTCGACGTAGTCAGTGACGGGAAGATTATATTTGAAGGGAAACAGATTCAAGTTATCCAGGTTGAAGGGGTCAAAATTACAGTCAAGGAGTTGGATGGAAAATGACAGAAGGATTGATAGGACTCATCTTTATTGCATTGTTTGTCGTACTGTTTTTATCTTTATTTTTCCGCTTTGTGCCGGTTGGTCTATGGATCACGGCTTACTTTTCGGGAGTGAAAGTCAAAATTTCGAATCTGGTCGGCATGCGACTGCGGCGGGTGGTTCCTTCTATGATCGTACAGCCGATGATAAAAGCCACAAAAGCGGGACTGATAATTGATATAAATGAATTGGAGGCGCATCATCTTGCTGGCGGAGATGTTAATATGGTCATCGACGCGCTGATTGCGGCGCAGCGTGCCGATATTGATTTAGGTTTTGAAAAAGCGGCTGCCATCGATTTGGCCGGCCGTAATGTATTGGAAGCAGTGAAAATGAGTGTTAACCCAAAAGTTATCGAAACACCAATCATTGCGGGTGTCGCTATGAACGGGATTGAAGTAAAAGCCAAAGCAAAAGTAACGGTACGCGCCAACATAGAACGATTGGTCGGTGGTGCTGGAGAAGAAACAATCATCGCCCGTGTCGGAGAGGGGATCGTCACAACCGTCGGATCTGCCAAGATGCACACTTCCGTCCTGGAAAATCCGGACTCCATTTCCCAAACGATCCTGAAAAAAGGACTGGATTCGGGTACCGCCTTTGAGATACTGTCCATCGATATCGCCGATGTTGATGTCGGCCGTAACGTGGGCGCCAAACTGCAGGCGGAACAAGCAGAGGCGGATAAGCGGGTGGCTCAGGCGAAAGCCGAAGAGCGCCGTGCTTTTGCGGTCGCAGAAGAACAGGAAATGATCGCTGAGGTGCAAAGGATGCGGGCGAAAGTGGTCGAAGCCGAAGCGCAAGTGCCGTTGGCGTTGGCTGAAGCGCTGCGCAATGGAAATCTAGGCGTGATGGATTATTATAAAATGAAAAATATCATAGCGGATACTGAAATGAGGAGCAGCATTTCGGAGTTTCCGACAGATAGAAGCGAACCGGAATGACTAGCCTAGCATTTCTATTACCGATTCTGTTGCCGATCCTTTTCCTGGTGTTCTTTCTCTCTGTGCTCCTATCGATAGTCAAGAGGATAAACCGGCTATCGGAGAACGCCAGACTTCGAGTGGGCACAGCCCAAACAGCTGCTCTGCAGCAGACATTTCGCCAGTCGTTGGACGGTGCCGGAAATGAGAATGCGAAACAACTGATCAAAAAATTGGCTACATTGAAGCCTGAAGAGGTGTATGGTTTTTTCCAAGAGCGCCTGCCCGAAAAATATCTGCGGGAAGTCAGCCGGATCTTGACCAACAGAAATTGGCGGAGGGAAATCCTGATTTTCGTTAACCGCGAGAATTTATGGCAGTTGCTGTTGCGCGCGAATCCGCCAAAAACAGGCAGCGACCACAAGGACACGGAACCTGCGGATGAAACCGTTGAAGTACAAGTGTTTACGGACTATAATATGGATCCTGCCGTGGGGTTGGCCGATGACTTCACCGTCTTTTCTGAAGACAAAAAGGAATTAAAGACTGCCAAAAGAATGGAGAAATCCACCATTCATAAGAAAAAAAAATATTCCGGCAATCAAAAAGCGTTGATGCGAGCCGTCATTGCCAAAGAAATACTCGATAGGCCGGACTTTGACCACAAATAGGAAATTGAAGGAGACAGATGGATGCCCAGAGAGATCGGATTGAACACTTTAGCGTACATGCACAGAGCTGCGGACAATAAAGTGGAACAAAAAAAAATACTGAAGGAAATCAAGGAAATGGGCTTCCCGATTGTGGAAGTCAGAAGAGAATACATTCTGTCCGGCAAAACGGAAATGAAGGAAATAGCCCAGAAAGCCGCTGACTTGGGTTTGAAGGTGTTCTATTCCGTCCCGGCAGAACTGTTTACAGAGGGTGCGTTGAACGGACAGCTGAGCAACTATTTTGAAGAGGCTTCCCTATTGAACGCAGTCCAACTGAAACTTACTTTAGGGGAATTCCGGGGATTCACAGCCAAGTTGGCTGAAGAATTACGCGAATTGTTGACGACCTATCCCATCCATCTGACGATCGAAAATGATCAGAGCACCAAGAAGGGTAGCCCGCCTGTCCTGATGGGTTTCATTGCAGAAACCCGCAAAGCCTCATTGGACATCGGACTGACTTTTGACACAGGCAATTTCGTTTACATCGATAGCGATCCCTTCGCCGCGGCAGAGCAAATGCGCGAAGCGGTAACCTACATCCACATCAAGAACGTTGCCATCACGGACAGCGGAATTGTTTTATCCGGACTGGAATCCGGGTTGGTGGATATGCGCCGTCTTTTGTCGTTGTTCGCGGACTCGGTGCCAGCCAGCATCGAATATCCCTGCGGTGGCGGCGATGAAGTGACAAAAACCATCAGCGCCGATTACAAAAAGATTCAATCTTGGTGAACGTGCTTTTGCCTATATTCTTACGAATCAGAAAATACAATCCGAAACTTTCGGATTGTATTTTTTTAGTAGCGAATACAAGAAAATAGTGTGCGACTGTGGTATACTGATTGCCGGATATCTATAAGAAAGAAGTGAATACATTGACTGAACCAGCGATTCGTTATCGCCTTATCAAAAAAGAAAAACATACAGGTGCGCGCTTGGGAGAAATCATCACCCCCCACGGCACTTTTCAAACACCCATGTTTATGCCGGTAGGAACTTTAGCCACCGTGAAGACGATGGCTCCTGAAGAATTGAAAGCGATGGGCTCTCAGATCATTCTGAGCAATACTTATCACCTCTGGCTCAGACCGGGCTCAGACTTGGTGGAAGAGGCAGGAGGCCTGCATAAATTCATGAATTGGGACAGAGGGATCTTGACCGATTCAGGCGGCTTCCAGGTTTTCTCATTAAGCCAGAACAGACAGATCACTGAGGCCGGTGTACATTTCCGCAATCATCTGAACGGTTCGAAAATGTTCCTGTCACCGGAAAAAGCGATCCACATCGAAAATCAACTGGGTGCCGACATCATCATGAGTTTTGATGAATGCCCTCCTTACAGCGAAAGCTATGATTACATCAAAGCATCTGTCGAAAGAACGACCAGATGGGCAGAGCGTGGTCTTGAAGCCCACAAAAAGCCCAATCAACAAGGCTTGTTCGGCATCATCCAAGGAGCAGGCTACAAGGATTTAAGGCTGCAGAGCGCCAAAGAACTGATTTCCTTGGATTTTCCAGGCTATTCGATTGGTGGACTTTCGGTCGGCGAAACGAAAGAAGAGATGAATGGTGTGCTTGATTACCTGACGCCAGTCATGCCTGAGGACAAACCAAGGTATCTGATGGGCGTAGGGGCGCCGGATTCCTTGATCGACGGCGTCATCCGCGGAATCGATATGTTCGACTGTGTCTTGCCTACCCGTATAGCGCGGAACGGCACTTGTATGACAAGCAGCGGTCGTTTGGTCATCAAAAATGCGAAATATGAACGGGATTTCCGTCCATTGGATGAAAAATGCGATTGCTACACCTGCAAAAACTATACACGTGCGTACATTCGTCATTTAATCAAAGCTGATGAAACATTTGGCTTGCGCTTGACCTCGTATCATAATCTCCATTTCTTGATAAACCTGATGAAAAATGTGCGCCAAGCCATCATGGATGACAATCTGTTGGAATTCAGGGAAGCGTTTGTGGAAGAATATGGCTTCAACGTTGAAAATCCGAAGAAGTTTTAGGTTTTGGGTGGTAGTCTATCCTAAAGTTTGGTAAAGTGGATGATAGATAAAAATAATCCACAGATGGAGGAAAATGTATGGATACAGTAATCATGATTGCCTTTTATGGGGTGCTGTTCGGCGTAATGTATTTCATCCTGATCAGACCACAAAAGAAACAAGCGCAAAAAACGCAAGATATGCTGAGTCAAATTAAGCCAGGGGATAAAGTAGTCACCATCGGCGGCCTGCACGGAATTGTCGAAGAAATCAATTCCGCTGATAACACAGTCGTATTGGATTGTGAAGGGATCTTCCTGACTTTTGAAAAACGTTCTATTTCACGTATTTCAAAGGTTGCCACAATCACAACTGATGATGCGATTGTCGAAGATTATTCAGCAACCGAATCAGAGCAAGAACAAGAAGACAAAAGCGAAGAGTAACACGATTTGATTCATCGGAAAGGAGGGACGGCGAATGCCGAATATATCTGAGAAGCAATATGCTCAATTGGAGCCTTGGTTCAAACTGAAAGCAACTGAGTTCAATCAACTGGGCTACGAGAACATCAAAGTCGACGATATCTATCGCTATTTCAAGGAATTTTCTTGGAAGCATACTGTCCCTCCCCATTATTACCAACAGATCCGGGATATCATGAAGACGACGGTAAACCACTACTTCGACTTTGTTGCTTTGGAAGCGCAAGTCTATAAGGTCTCTTCATTGGATGAAATGAATTTTGATGATTTCCTATGAAACGTTACACGCGAAAAGTACAATACTTCAGAGTATTGTGCTTTTTTTGTAAATGTAAATCTGAGTTTGCGGTGCAATCTGTGCCCTAAGGATCCATTTTTGAAATGTCGTCATTTAACCGGGACGATTTCAGCCCTTTGAATCGAGCAAAATAATCTTATCGCTTGAATATTCAAAGTTAATCGCTGATTCAGTCGGATTCAACAATTAGTAAGCGGATTTATGCAGATTGATCAGCGTGATAATGCGGGAATCTATCGAACAGGGACGTTAAACGACCATGTATATTTTCGTCATAAAAATTATCTCAAAAAAATTTTTTTCAGCGCGGATTCCGAACAATGATAATAATTTCACAATCAAAAGGTTGAGAAACAGAATGTTTCCAATGACTATTTGTGAAAACCAGTAGAGACAAAAACATCCGTTGAACACGCTTACAGGGCCTGTATGGAAAATAAGTGAAGAACATCACATTTATTCGCTTTACAAACGAAATTCCATGAAATATAATAAGCATGTGAAAAGGATAACATACATTTTTAGGAGGATCTCACATGAGTAAAGAAAAAGTAGTTTTAGAGGAGAAAAAACCCATGATGACTGCAAAAGAAGAAATCAGCAACTACACTGGAAAAGCCCAAAAAGCTTTGACTCTATTTGAAGATTATACCCAAGAACAAGTCGACCACATCGTCCACGAAATGGCATTAGCTGCAATGGAGCAACATATGCCACTTGCAAAAATGGCAGTTGAAGAAACAGGCCGAGGCGTTTATGAAGATAAATGTATCAAAAACATGTATGCCGCTGAAAACATTTGGCATTCAATCAGAAAAAATAAAACAGTCGGAATCATCGAAGACAATAAAGTTGATCAAATCATGAAGGTTGCCGCTCCTGTAGGCGTTGTTGCCGGTATCATCCCGACAACCAACCCAACTTCGACAACAATCTTCAAAGCGATGATCTGTATGAAAACAAGAAACCCGATCATCTTCTCTTTCCACCCAAGCGCAGAAAAATGTTCGGCTGCAACTGCAAAAGTTGTTTACGATGCTGCCATCAAAGCAGGCGCACCTGCTGACTGTATCCAATGGGTAGAAGGCGTATCAATGGAAAAAACAGCTGAATTGATCAACCATCCAGAAGTTGCTGTCGTATTGGCTACAGGTGGAGCTGCAATGGTTAAAGCTGCTTATTCTACTGGTAAACCAGCATTGGGAGTTGGTCCTGGTAACGTTCCGGCTTACATCGAAAAATCAGCAAACGTTAAACGCGCTGTAAACGACATCATCGTTTCAAAAACGTTCGACAACGGTATGATCTGTGCTTCAGAACAAGCTGCAATCGTCGACAGCGAAATCTATGATGAAGTCAAAAAAGAATTCCAATTGCACAATGTATACTTCGCTAAACCTGAAGAAATTCAACAATTGGAAGACGTCGTGATGAATGATGCTAAAACTGGCGTGAGACCGAATGTTGTCGGTATGCACGCTCGTAAAATCGCTGAATTGGCTGGATTAAACGTTCCTGCAAACACTAAATTGTTGATCGCTGAATTACCGGGCGTCGGAGCAGAATACCCAATGTCAAGAGAAAAATTATCTCCAGTATTGGCTATGATGAAATCAGACAGTACAGAGCATGGCTTCGAACTATGCAAACAAATGCTGGATTTGGGTGGTTTAGGTCACTCGGCTTCACTGCATACTCGCCGCAATGATTTGATCGAACAATTCGGAAAAGAAATGAAAGCTTGCCGCGTTCTTATCAACTCTCCATCTTCTCAAGCTGGTATCGGTGACTTGTACAACAATAATATCGCTTCATTAACTTTGGGTTGCGGATCTTACGGCAGAAACTCAGTTTCTCATAACGTTTCTGCATTAGATTTATTGAACGTGAAAACTGTTGCTAAAAGGAGAAATAATATGCAGTGGATTAAATTGCCAGAGAAGGTTTACTTCGAAGAAAATTCAGTTAGATACTTACGTGACATGAAAGATGTCGAAAGAGTCTTCATCGTCTGCGACGACGGCATGGTCAAATTCGGCTATGTGGATGTAGTCATCGAACAATTGAAACAACGCAACAACAAAGTATCTTACGCAATCTTCTCAGATGTTGAACCTAACCCGACAACAAACACTGTAAACCGTGGTACTGAAAAAATGCGCGACTTCAAACCGGATACAATCATCGCAATCGGCGGAGGTTCCCCGATGGATGCTGCCAAAGCGATGTGGTTGTTCTATGAGCACCCAGAAAGCGACTTCTTCGGCGCTAAACAAAAATTCTTGGATATCCGCAAACGTACTTACAAGATCAAGGACATGGAAAAAGCGAAACTTGTCTGCATCCCTACCACATCAGGTACTGGTTCGGAAGTAACGCCATTCGCGGTTATCACAGACAGCGAAACACACATCAAGTACCCATTGGCTGACTACGCATTGACTCCGGATGTTGCCATCGTGGATCCACAATTCGTATACAGTGTTCCTAAATCTGTAACTGCAGATACTGGTATGGACGTATTGACGCATGCCATCGAATCTTTTGTTTCCGTATTGGCAAACGACTACACTAAAGGTTTGAGCTTGCAAGCCATCAAACTGGTATTCGAAAACTTGAGAAATTCATACAACTACGGCGACCAAGAATCCCGCGAAAAAATGCACAACGCTTCAACAATCGCTGGTATGGCCTTCGCGAATGCGTTCCTGGGTATTTCCCACTCGATCGCACACAAAATCGGCGGACAATGGGATCTGATCCACGGCCGTACGAACGCTATCCTGTTGCCGCATATCGTCCGCTACAATGCGCTTGATCCGCAAAAACATGCATTGTGGGCTAAATACGAGTACTTCCGTGCAGACGAAGACTACGCTGAAATCGCTCGTTACCTAGGCTTCAAAGGCAACACGACTGCTGAATTGGTAGAAGCTTTGGCTACTGAAATCACTAAATTAGGTCAAGATATCGGCATCAAGATGAACTTCAAGGATCAAGGCATCACTGATGAAATGCTTGATCGCGATGCGGACCGTTTAGCTGAATTGGCATTCGAAGATCAATGTACAACAGCTAACCCTAAACAACCACTGATCTCAGAATTGAAAGAAATCATCTACGCAGCCTACAAAGGTTAATAGCAGATAAGGAAAAGCCGGGACACGCTCCCGGCTTTTTTTTTGTGTGCGCCCGGCATGGGTGATAACTTGGTGGTGAAAGTCCACTACAGGC
>NZ_QBLC01000003.1 GCF_003052295.1 Trichococcus paludicola | reverse complement strand
GGTGGTTGGAACCTTTTTTTGATTCGTTTCAGCTAGTTATGTCCCAGCCTCTTATTTGATCGTATTTATTTAAACGCATTTGGAAATCCATTTTCTCTGATAAAATCATCTATGAACACACTTGGTGTTTTATCCCAAAGAATAATATTTTGAGCATCTTGGTTTTGAATACCCGCCAATATTTTGCCGTTTGAATTTATAGGCCAATAATTTTGATACTGAGAATTAGCACCAGAATCGAAAATATATGGCATACTACCAACTATTCGTACAAAATTAATTCCGTCAGGCGTATAATACATCGTTCTTGGCATTTCGGCTCCGCCGTCACGCGTTTGAAAAGCAACGATATCCCCACTAGGTCTAATAAGCATATAGTGGCATGATTTCGGTGTTGTCAATACCGTCGTATGCATAGCGCTATCTCCCATGGTAGCGATGGGGGCCCTCTTAATCCCCCCGTTTGGGTAGTTGTCATTTGAAAAGTACACATATGGGTCTTTAAATATCATGTTTGTTGATTTAAATGCTATCCCGCTCGCGAAATCTATAAACGTCCATGTGTCTGTAGTCAGGTCGTATATACCCTTTAACCAATGTGTCATAACTGTGCCAAAGTAATCATTTTCATCGCCAGTTTGAATCCAAAAACTGCTATCCGATGGATTAAAATCAACGTTATGGATATGGCGACACTTTAATGTGGTAGGTGTGTTAAAGTTGTAAGCTTTTTTGACGGTAACACCAAAATCTTTTGTATACCAAACTTTTGTAAAATCATTAAATTCTGATCCAGACTCTGTTGAGTAGTTTCCCCAAACCAGCATCTCCACGCCACCAACTAATTGTTTGACGCTTCCTTTTTTATAGCACGAAAAGTTATCCTTTAGAGAGTAGGGAACAAAGGGTGAATTATCTTGAGCTAGTAATGTCGACTCGTAGTAGCCCATCCAATCGTGAGAATAGTAGCATTTAAGATGGTCAGCAAATAAAATGTTGCCATTGCTGAACAAGTGGATATATTTTATAATCTCAATATTTTCGACGGAAAATTCTTTTGTATAACTAAGTCCACCATCTGTGCTCAAGAACAAATTACTACCGTCATATGCAACCAACATATTATCTACGCTTGCTATAAGATTGTTCGGGTAAATTGGCTTAATAGATTCTTTTATTTTAAATTTATTAAATCCGGCCGCTTGTCCGTAACCTGATATGCCGTGTTTTGTAGCCGTTGCAAAAGTAGTGTCAGAAGCTTGCAGAGCTAGATAATTATTTATGTAGCATTTTATACTAGATCCGAATAAAACAACTTTAAAAACGCTACCTACAGAATGTTACAATACCGAAGTATAGTCACCCAGCGAAGTTACAACCCCGGCAACTATTTTATATAGACTTAACTTATCGGGTGCGGTCCAACCAAAAATCCAGTAATTACTTGTGTCAACAACCCTAAACATTATTCTAGGTTGGGGAATCCAACTATAAAAGACTGCTGAAATTTCGCAGTCAGACACTCCAGATGGTATAACCGCTTTATTCCACGCTCCTACGGAAGACGGAGCCGCGTGATTGCTGTCAATACCGAATGTTCCACCTAGTATTCCCCATATTTGACCTGTATCGGCAGTTCCCAATGATGCGGACGTACCGCGTAAAAAATTATCTGACACAATTACTTTTTGAGTTTGTGTTGTTGTCAGCTTTCGCATTTCTTTGTCTAAAGATTTTTTTTGACTGGTTTTCTGCGCCAACTGTTGCTCGGCTGAAACAAGCCTTGGCGCATATGTTAACTCTTTTTCAGTCAATTTTGTTGCAACATTCTGAGCAATCATTTCACTATCTACTAAGTCATCAAAGGTTTCCGCACGAGTAAGTTCTGCCTGTACCCGGCCCGCCTCGTTTTGGACACGCGCATCTTCGTTCAGCTGAATTTTCAAGGCTACAAATTGAAACAAGTAACCAAAACGGTGTACCAGAAGTTCCTGAATGAATATGCGATTGGACGATCGTACCGTTCCGTGAAAAAGCTCCATCACGAGATTGGTGCTTGCCTGAAGGAAGCTTTCCGGAATGGCGATATCCCTTCGGACGTGACCTACAAAATTCTGATAACCGGCAGTGCGCCGAAGCCGGAAGAAGAAAAATATTTAAACGAGAATGAAGCGATGCGCCTCATGCAAGCGATGCTTGATGATATCAAGCTGAGTACATGTGTATCCTACAGCTTGCAACAGGCGCCCGTATAGGCGAGATCATGGCGGTTACCTTCGATAGTCTCGACTTCGAAAACAACACACTTGAAATTTCAAAGTCTTGGGATTATAAATACACGTTGAATTTTAACCCGACCAAAAATAAAGAGGGTGCGAAAGATTTCCGTCGACCCGCAAACGATAGCAATCATCAAACCTTTTTACGATGACGTGAGAAAGCGATCGCTGACTGGCCCCATCAAGAATCCGAACAACCTCGTTTTTGTTGATCGTCTTATGGAGCCTATCTCAGTAGTGGGCGTGAGTCACATGCTTCAAAAGGCGTGCAACAGAGCCGGCGTCCGACGGATCACCAGTCACGCTTTACGCCATACGCACGCCAGTATCATGTTGCAGCATGGATTGGACGTCCAGTATGTTGCGGATCGTTTAGGAGATACGGTGATGGTTTTAAGCCAAACCAATGCCCATCTATTGAAAGAGATGAAAGAAAAAGGCGATTCCCAAGCAACCCAGATAGCGGGTGGGCTTTCTGGAGTCGTCTGAGCCGTGCAAGATTTGTGCAAAATGTTTTGATAAACAGTGTTTTCCCGTAGGTATCAACCCTGTTGAAAATGTGGTGTATTGCTTGCTATAGCAGTTTTTTCAGAAAATATTAGTTTACAGTGTTTTTGTCCGTAAGGCTCTTAGGGCCGTCATATAAAAAAAAAGAACTTCCGACAATTTTATTAATTTGTCGGAAGTTTTGTTTGTCTTGGCGTTGATTCTTTTTACATTTCATGATGGTTGTCGGAAGTTGAACATCCCCTTCTTTTCGAATCACGGACTGATAAGGGGGACGTCGACTGTTCGGCGTCTTTCGTTTTGCGTTCAGCAAACTGATTCAACCTTCGTCGACTGTTCGTCGTCCTTCACTTTGCATTCGACCGACACTAGTCAATAAAAGATCGGATTTCCTTCGCGGGTATCCGATCCTTTTGAGTATAGTATCAGTGTTGGATCAATATTTACTTGAAGATGCCGAATCCGCCAGTCCAGCTGATTTTATCTGCAGCAGCGAGCGAAATCTGCAGGAATCCCATTGCTTCAAGCTCGCGGGCCCGTTTCAGCAAGCCGGCATCGATGAAGGCCAGTTCGCTGCCTTCCAATGCGGCAATCAATTTATCTTTGGCTTCTTTGTCGTCGGACGCCAACAACACTGTAGTTGGGTGGGCACCAGCTACTTTTTTGGTTGCTAAGGTAGTGGCGAAATTCGTGTTGAAGGCTTTTATGACAGACGCGTCCGGTATTTCTTTGGCGATTTCCGCAGCGGCTGAGCTATCGGCCGGCACAACGAGGTTGTCGAAAGTTTCAAAATTCAATGGATTGGTGATATCGAGGACGATCTTCCCGGCAAACAGGTCGCGATGGGCAGCCAATATACCTGCTATAGCCGGATACGGAACCGACAAAACTACGATATCCCCAAATTTGTCAACGGGTGTATCCTTTGTGATGTATGTTACTTGATTCCCGGCGTCTTCAAAATTACCCCCGATTGCACTCCCCATGTTCCCTTTGCCAAAAATACTGATTTCAGCCATACTTCATTCCTCCTTCTGGATCTCCAAACGTTGCGCACTAACTTTTTGTAATAATATACACACTTATTATAGCTACCTACCGATCGGAAAGGAAATTTTTACTCTTGATGAGTGTTATCGGATGTTGAACATAACTTTCTTTACGAATCGTCGACTTATGCGGGCGGCGCCGGCTATTCGTTGCCGTCCTGTTTGCGTTCAGCAAACTGATTCGGATTTTGTTAACTGTTCGGTGTCTTTCGTTTTACATTCGATCGGCACCTGGCAAAAAAAAATCGGCTCTCCATTGGATTTGGATGGCCGATTTTTTGTGTTTTCTGAGCAGATGTTATAAAAATCGCTAAGGTGGAGTACCCTATTCCTGCGGCGAAATCTCTAGTTGCAGCGGACCTTTGTCTTCCATATCCAAATAATACGAAAGTTCTTTTTCTAATTCGCTTATCAGCTTTGTGTCTTCAATTGCGTTCAAGATAGCGTAAGCCTTCCGTATGCACTCGGAGCCTTCATCCATTTTCCCTGTTTTATGTAAGATGATCCCTTTTCTGGAGTAGGCAATTGCTAGTTGATTATATTTTTGATATTTTTTGCATAAAGGAATCACTTTTTCCAGGTAAGAAAGAGCTTCAGAATATTTTTTATCATCGATCAGTAAAACAGATAAATTAATATTTACATTGATCAATAGAACTTCAGCTTCCTTCAGATTATGGTAAGGGATTAATTGTTCGGTCGCTCTTTCACCAATGTTGACGGCTACATCAATCGGGAAAATAAATAAAATGGTGTTTATTAATCGGATATCCAGTAAATACCACCTATCAAACTTCTCCAATCGCTCCCATATTTTCTTGGCAAACAATTGTGCTTCCTCAACGTTTTGGGTTGTATTTAAAGCGATCAAACTTTCGCATGCGTAATAAATATTTCTTAACAAAAAGTCTTCATCTTCTTCTAAGTAGGCATCTATCTCATCTTTAACCAATTTCAAATCATCAAGGTAATTATAATTCAGCGAGAAAAATTCATTGATCAGCTTTTCTTTTGTGGTCAAACTTTCTTTATTCAGTATGTAGCGGAACTCATCTACGGAAACATTCAGCTTTTCAAGAATCGACAACCATTTTCGAAAAGTAGGTTCTATTTCATTTCTTTCTATTTTAGAATACGCAGATTGCCCCATGATCCCTTCTGCGACATATTGTTGAGAATACCCCCTATCTATCCTTATTTCTTTCAGAACATCTCCGAAGTCTTTCGCCATGGCTTCACCTTCTTTTTAATAGTATTATACGACTAATTAGTTCAAAAAGCATATTTCTTCTATATAATGTAATTATTAAGAGAAATATGATTTAGAAAAGGGGTCCTTATCATGAAAAAAATTATAGTTTTGTCTTTAGCCATCGGAGTGCTGGTCACTAATACTTTTATTTTAAAGGAATTATCTTCAGATGACAACTTGTCCAGTAAGAATATTCAACATGAGCAAGTAGCAAAAGCGCCCGCAAAATATTCCACTAATATGCTTTGGTTTATAGGATAAGCACTCTCCACATTGATCCAAAACAGGCAGTTCTGTACTTCCCTAAAAAAATAAAAAAAGGTTAGGACAGGTGTCCTGACCTGCAGACTGCCTAAAACAGTTATTGTTTAAAATTTATTTTTCCGGCAAACCCATAAAATGGGAACAATAGAAAAGGACCGGATTCGGACTCCGGCCCCAGACTGTTCGCAGTTGTTAGTTCCTTCAGCGTGTTTCCGCTAAGCCCATCAGCTTAACCCTAAAAAATGTAGCGAGGAAATCATATTCGTTCATTCAAAAAGGTGAGGTATGTATTGCGATCAAACATTTATAATAAGATGGGGTAATTCGGGGAGGGTTTCCGCTACGGGATAGACAGAAGCGAAACTTCAGACTGCTCCATTAGTGATTGATTGATAAGAACCTACCTCCAGCGATTGCTTAAATATTTGTTGTGCAATTGACTTTGAAATATTGCGATTCAAACAAATGTTACTTACGTTAGTAAGAGCTCTCTCACTAACGTAAGTATAGCACCCGTATGCATTTTTATCTATTTTTTAATGTTCCCAAAAAAAAAAAGAGAATGTCAGCCAATATTGAACGTTATGAAATTACAAGTTTAGTTAAACGTTGCTACATCAATAAAAATAAATTAGTATATTGAATTTACTTACTGTTTAGTTAGGAAAAACTTGGTCGTTATATTAGCCGAACGATCGAATGAAGTTCAATAATATTACACCCTTTCCGTAGAAAATACAAAATTGTTTTTCGTTGAGCGATCCGATTTTCATAGCTATCTTGTAATTTCTTTTGTTAAAAATCGCACAAACTTCACAAAATATAGCCAACATAGATGGCAACCTCCGGAATTTTCAAACTATTGTTTTTTGTTGATATATACTTTATATTCTTACAAATGCACCTTCCAAAAAATCCTTGTCTGTTTAGACAATAATCAATTTCTGACTTGAAAACGAATTTAACAACTGCCTTTTCCTTCTGATTTTGCCGCAATAAAATAGGCCCCAGCGTCATCCGGTAGTTTCCGGGCGCCGCTGAGGGCCTACTTTTGTTTACATTTTTGCTTAAAGAATGGTATCGCCTTCGCCGTAAGAACTACGGCCGGCTTCGATGATGCCTTGGTTGCTGTCGCCGTTGTAGATGGAGTTCTTAACCAACACATAGTCGCATTTGCGGATTGCAGCGATGTCCTTTCCACCTGCGTAGGAGATGGATGACTGCAGGTCTTCGCGCATTTCGTTCAAAGTGTCCGCGATCGTTCCGCGGTAAGGCGTCAGGATCTTTTTGCCTTCAACGTTTTTGCGTTGGCCTTTTTGGTATTCGGAAGCACTGCCGAAGTACTCTTTGTACAAGCGGCCGTTGATTTCCTTCGTTTCGCCCGGTGACTCGTCGTGGCCTGCCAATAACGAGCCTACCATAACCATTGTTGCGCCGAAACGGATCGATTTGGCGATGTCTCCGTTTGTGCGGACGCCGCCGTCAGCGATGATCGGTTTGCTTGCTGCTTTCGAGCACCAGCTAACGGCTGCCAATTGCCAGCCGCCTGTACCGAAACCGGTCTTGATTTTGGTAGTGCATACTTTACCAGGTCCGATCCCTACTTTTGTAGCATCGGCTCCGGCGTTTTCCAATTCACGGACGCCTTCAGGAGTGCCTACGTTACCGGCAATCAGGAATGTTGCCGGCATCACTGCTTTGACGTGTTTGATCATACGGATGACTTCATCGGAATGACCATGCGCCACGTCGATTGTTGTATATTCAGGAACGGCTTTTTTAGCCGCCAATTCATTTACGAAATCGAATTCTGCTTCTTTGATCCCCAAACTGATGGAAGCAAACAAACCTTTTTCATGCATACGTTGGATAAACCGCAAACGGCTCGCTTCATCAAAACGGTGCATTATGTAGAAATAACCTTCTCTGGCTAACTTTTCAGCAAGTTCTTCGTCCAGGATAGTCTGCATGTTCGCAGGCACCACCGGCAATTTGAACGTGCGGCCACCAAGTACGACAGTCGTGTCGCATTCTGATCGGCTTTGCACGACGCTCTTATTCGGAATTAATTGTACGTCTTCATAATCAAAAATTTTCATATCTATTTCCCTCTTTCTGTTAGTGCACAATCCTTTTGGGAATCGCTTTACACAGACACGGACGTGAAGGCAAAAAATGTCTTCTATCGTAAAGTCCCTATAGTAAGTTACACTACTCCCCCACGTTTGTCAAAGATTTATTGTTAATGAAAAGTTAGTTTTACTTTTGAGCATCACGAAAAGCTGAGGAATGGCGCATCCCAGCATAGTTCGGCTGATACTAATGCCATATTTTCATTTATACGCAAATTCAGGTAAAATGATTTATTGTAACGCAATAATATTGGAGGGGCTTAACACTCATGAAAATAAATGCAATCAAAAAAGAACTCGATGGGATTTTGCCCGGCCTCGCCGTCAGCATTCTCATCTCCTTGGTCAGCCAATTTCTCGCCCGTTTCCTGCCGGCACTCGGCGCCGCACTCATCGCCATCCTGCTTGGGATGCTGCTCGGCAACACGCTCCTCAACCGGCCGGAACTGGGTCAAGGAACGAAATTTTCCGAAAAACGTCTCTTGGAATACGCCATCGTCCTGAATGGGCTGATCCTGGATTTCCAAGTACTGAAATCAGCCGGACTGAAAGGCTTCGTCTTCATCATTCTGCAGATGTCGCTGACGATTTTCGTCACCTACAATCTGGGCAAATACTTCGGCTTCGGCAAACGCTTCTCTCTGCTGATGGGTGCCGGCAACGCAGTCTGCGGCTCCTCCGCCATCGGAACCGTCTCGCCGATCGTTCAGGCCGACAACAAGGATAAAGGCATCTCGATAACGATCGTCAACCTGACCGGAACCGCGCTGATGATTGCCCTACCGCTTTTGGGAGCCTTCCTTTACGGGAGCGACACCCTGCGCACCTCCGCCCTGATTGGCGGAACCGTCCAATCGGTCGGCCAAGTCGTCGCCGCAGCAAAACTCGTCAATGACGAAGTCGTAACCCTGGCGACCGTCTTCAAACTGATGCGCGTGCTCTTGATCATCGCCGTCGCCGTGTTGTACGGGCGCATGAATATGAACGAAGGAGAGCCTTTGTTCACGCGCAAAAAGAGCGCAGGGATTGATGACGGATTGGTCACCGGAGCGAGCGCGTCCGCCAGCCCAGCTGCCATCTCCTATGGCGTCCCATGGTTCCTGACCGGATTTGTCATCCTCTTCCTGATCCGCAGCTTCATCGGCGTCCCAGACGGCGTCCTGGTCGTCTCAAAAGCCATCAGCACCCAATTCGAAGTCGCCGCCCTCGCCGCAATCGGCATGCGCGTCAAATTCGCCGACATCATCAAAGAAGGCCCCAAAGCCCTGCTGTACGGCTTGACAGTGGGCGCGGTGCAAGTCGTTATGGCCATTGCGCTGATACGGGTATTTTTCGGATAACAAAAATGAATAATGACAGCTAATCCTTTTCAGCGAAAAACAAGAGCACCCTCCACCAGTAAACTGTGATGGAGGGTGCTCTTATTTTTGTTTGCTCTTTATCTTTTTATTGTCTAGATTAAGTCAACAATCGTAAAGTTTGCGTTATTTGTACTTGATCCTGTTACATTATTGGATGTATCATACGCCTTCAATAGAAAATTATTCCACAAACCAGCTCGCAAAGTGTCTGTTATGGGTAATACACATTCATACAATCCAGTGTCGTTATTTTTAGTCATATCTAAATAAACCATACTTGAGTCTGTTAGCATGTATACTATTTGAACCTTTGCTACTTCCACATTATCAGTAATCTTTGCCGATATGGTAATTGTATCCCCTACTGTTGCAGTTGTCTGCGACACTTTAACTGATGCTTGATCTATTATTGGTTTCGTAGTATCCGTATCAGCCAGTTCGCTTTTTGTTCCAACCGCAACTACTTCATTCACTGGTCCTGTGGTCACTTCTGAATGGGTCCATTCACGACTAGTTTCTACACCATTGTAATAGGTCACGTTATAATAATTAGTTTTTGTCCCAGCCACCCCTGATTGTATTACTCTCGTTTCTCCGATCAGCATACTGGAGTCATCTTGATAGACAGTATCAAAAGAAATTGGTTCTGTAGTCGTTTCGATGGTATTTTTCGGTGTCGCTAGCACTTCAAAGTTTCCTTCACTCAGATTACCGCTTGTGTAATTTTGACCTGAACCGTTACCTTCCGGGAAGAATATTACATAATCTCCATTAACATCTCCTACATAAAGAGACTCAATCTTGTAACTACCAGCACCTACGATATAACTGAAGTATGGCTGGTTTATTGTCGCTTCATAAATGTCATTTCCAACGTTTACAAAATCAAATCTTTTGGTGAATCCGTTTGGAAGAGTGTATGAAATATATACCGTTGATATTGTTGCATCATTATCTTTGAGTTTAATGGTCAGTTTGTTGGTAGTACCATCGTCTTCATGGATAACATTATCCTCAAGATCCATTGAGATTAATGTGACGCCTCCGACAGATGCAATAGCAGGAAGGACCTCGAAATCACTTGCGCTCAAGTTTGCACTGGTGTAATTCATACCAGCTCCATTGCCTTCTGACATGATCACCCAAGAACTCCCATTCGAATCAATCAGGAAGATCGAATCGGTCTGGTAGGATCCTGCTCCCCAGAAGTAAGTTGGCACTGCAACTTCATAAGTGTCATTTCCAACATATACGAAATCTTCTTGTCCATATCCTCCGCTCGGTAATCTGTAGTTGAAGTGTGCACTTTGAATGGTTGCAGACGTTCCTGACACTTTCATTGTGACTTTTTTACTGTCTTCCCAGTCGCCAGCGTAGGCAATGTCAGATTCCACTGACAAATCTTTTAAAGTGAATCCGCCAATTTGAGCAAGAGGCTGTTTTGTACCAACAGCGATAATTTCCGCCAAAGGAGCTGAAACCAATTCTGAATGAGACCATATTCGGGCTGTTTCTATGCCATCTGTATAGGTTACTGTATAGTATTGTGTTTCATTCCCAAATACGCCGGATTGAATCACTTTTGTTTCACCAACCATAAGATTCGGATCATCCTGATAGATTGTTTCAAAAGGAAGAGGATTTGCTTCAGCAATAGTTTCTGTAGTGACTACTGGTCTGTTGATTGCCTCAAAGTAAGCTCCGCTCAAATCACCGCTATCATAATTTAGCCCCGTTCCATATCCTTCAGGGAAGAATATAAATACATTTCCATTTACATCATATATATTGATGGATTCTACTCCGTATGATCCTGCTCCTGCAAAATAAAATTTTGGGAAACACTCAACGGTAGCCTCGTATGTTCCATTCCCTACATATACGAAATCACAACTATTATCCCATCCGTTTGGTAATGTGAATGTAATTGAAGCACTTGAAATTGGTGCGCCATCTGATTTCACTTTCATAGTCACTTTGTTGCTTGACCATTCACCCACGTATACGACAGGATTATTAATGGCTACCGATTCTAAAGTGACCCCTGCTACGGAGGCAAGTCCGCTTGTTTCCTTAATAGTAAAATCAGCTGCGCTCAAATCAGCACTTGTGTAGTTCAGCCCTGAACCACGACCTTCTGGGAAGATGACCCACGTATTGCCTGCAGAATCAGAAGCCCCAATCAGACCGATTTGGTATAGACCAGCATGCGTATAGTAAGATGAAAATGGTATCGTTGCTTCGAATACATTATTACCTACGTTTACAAATTGCAATTGATCAGAATAGCCATTTGCTGATTCATAGTTCACATACGCATATGTAATGTTTGCATTTTTTGAAGTAGCAGTCATTCTTAAAACCACATTTTTGCTGTTATAGCCTTCATAAACCCCGCTTGCATCAACAGATAATTCTTCGATTCTGAATCCGCCAATTTGTGCGATTGCTTGTTTTGTGCCCACTTTGACTATTTCTTCAACTGGTGCAATCGTTTCACGACTAATTTCAGTGCGACTTGCTTCAACCCCATTGACATAGGTAACATCATATAAAACAACGTCATAACCTTCGGAGCCTTGCTGGATTACTTGTCTTTCACCAATAAAGAGGTTAGCATCTGCTTGTTCTTGTGTGCCATATTGAATAGCATTCTCATGAACGGACTCTGATCTGATTTCCGTTACTTGCGTACCCACTTTGACAACTTCAGCTACAGGGGCTGTTGTTGTGCGGCTCGTTTCTACGCGGTTGGTTTCAATGCCGCTCACATAGGTTACGTCATAGCTTACAGTGTCGTAGCCTTTAACGCCTGCTTGAACAAGAATGCGTTCGCCGGTCGGGATCGTGTTATCGAATTCTTCAACGGTTGCGTAGGCAACTTCATTTTCAGTAGTTGTTTCGGATTTCACTTCCGTCACTTGTGTGCCTACTTTTACGATTTCGGATACAGACGCAGTTGTTGCGCGGCTCACTTCTACTCGGTTCGTTTCGATGCCGTTCACATAGGTAACATCAAACTCTACAGTGTCGTAGCCTTTCAAACCTGTTTGGACACCAACGCGTTCTCCGGTTGGGATCGTGTTGTCGAATTCCTCGACTGTAGCGAAGGCTACCTCGTTTTCAGTAGTTGTTTCGGATTTGACTTCTGTAACTTGTGTACCGACTTTGACGATTTCAGCTACAGGGGCTGTTGTTTTGCGGCTCACTTCCACGCGGTTCGTTTCGATGCCGTTCACATAGGTTACGTCATAGCTTACAGTATCGTAGCCTTTCGCGCCGGTCTTAACAACAACGCGTTCTCCGGTTGGGATCGTGTTATCTAATTCTTCAACAGTTGCGTAGGCAATCTCGTTTTCAGTAGTCGCTTCGGATTTCACTTCAGTGACTTGCGTGCCTACTTTAATGATTTCATTCACTGGAGCAGTTGTCTTGCGGTCTGCTTCAACGCGGTTTGTTTCAACGCCATTCACAAATGTTACTTCATACGTTACCGAATCGTAGCCATTCTCACCTGCTTGAACGACAACGCGTTCGCCGGTTGGGATGGTGTTGTCTGCTTCTTCGACTGTAGCGAAGGCAATCTCGTTTTCAGTAGTTGTTTCGGTTTTGACTTCCGTCACTTGCGTACCCACTTTGACGACTTCAGCTACAGGCGCGGTTGTTGCGCGGCTAATTTCTGCGCGGTTCGTTTCGATGCCGTTCACATAGGTTACGTCATAAGTTACAGTGTCGTAGCCTTTCGCGCCTGCCTTAACAACAACGCGTTCACCAGTCGGGATCGTGTTATCTAATTGTTCGACAGTTGCGTAGGCAATCTCTTTTTCGACGTTGGTTTCGGATTTGACTTCCGTTACTTGTGTCCCCACTTTAATGATTTCATTCACTGGAGCTGTTGTCTTTCGGTCTGCTTCAACGCGGTTGGTTTCAACACCATTCACGAACGTTACATCATACGTTACCGTATCGTAACCGTTAACACCTGCTTTAACAACCACGCGTTCGCCGGTTGGGATGGTATTGTCCTCTTCTTCAACCGTAGAGAAGGCGACCTTATTTTCAGTAGTTGTTTCGGTTTTGACTTCCGTCACTTGCGTACCGACTTTGACGATTTCATTCACTGGAGCAGTTGTCGTACGGTTCACTTCCACTCGGTTCGTTTCCACACCGTTCACATAGGTGACGTCATACGTTACCGTATCGTAGCCATCCGCACCTGCTTGAGCAACTTGTGATTCGCCAGTCGGAATCGTATTATCCTCTTCACTAACCGTTTGGTAAGCCACTGTATTTTCTTTCGCAACAACGGTTTCCACCGTTCTTTCCATTACGGTCAATGCATCTTTCGCGATCCAGCCTAACTCTTTGCCGTTCAGCGAAACCAAGGACCAAGTCACACCGTAATCGGTCGTTTGTTCCTTCGCGACTTCAACCGTTTGGCCTAGATAATCGGCACTGGATGCGTTCGTTTGATAACCTTTCGTGCCCCAAGGCGACGTGTTGATGGCATCTGTGCCGCGGTTGATCAAGGCAGGATAAGCTACCTCGTTTTCGGAAACGATTTGCGCATAGGTTTGGACTTTCAAAGCGTCCTTAGCGATCCAACCTAACTCTTTGCCGTTCTGGGAAACAAGCGCCCACGTCACGCCGTAGTCCGTTGTTTGTTCTTTCGTGACTTCAACTGTCTGCCCTGCATAAGCAGCGCTTGAAGACAAGGTTTGGTAGCCTTTGACTCCCCACGGTGCCGTATTGATCGCATCGGAATCGCGATTGACGATGGCGGCGTAGTTTACCGTGGTCTCTTTGGTGATCTGCACGTAGGTTTGGACTTTCAATGCGTCTTTCGCAATCCAGCCTAATTCTTTGCCGTTTTGGGAAACAAGCGCCCAGGTTACGCCGTAATCCGTTGTTTGTTCTTTTGTTACTTCGACAGTCTGTCCCACATATGCTGCGCTTGAAGACAATGTTTGGAAGCCTTTGACTCCCCACGGTGCTGTGTTGATCGCATCGGAATCGCGGTTGACGATGGCGTCATAGCTTACCGCAGTCTCTTTGGTGATTTGGGCGTAAGTTTGGACTTTCAATGCGTCTTTCGCAATCCAGCCTAATTCTTTGCCGTTTTGGGAAACAAGCGCCCAGGTTACGCCGTAATCCGTTGTTTGTTCTTTTGTTACTTCAACAGTCTGTCCAACAAAAGCAGCACTTGAAGACAATGTTTGGTAGCCTTTGACTCCCCATGGCGCTGTGTTGATCGCGTCGGAATCACGGCTGATGGTTGCGGAATAATCCACATCGGTTTCTTTGGTGATTTGCGCGAAAGTTTGGACTCTCAAGGCGTCCTTGGCGATCCAGCCCAGCACTTCGCCGTTCAGCGAAATTTGTGCCCAAGTTACGCCGTAATCCGTCACTTGTTCTTTGATGACTTCGACAGTCTGTCCTGCATAGGCTGCGCTTGAAGACAGTGTTTGGTAGCCTTTGACTCCCCATGGCGCTGTGTTGATGGCGTCTGAATTGCGGTTGACTGTGGCAGGATAATCCACAACGGTTTCGGAAACGACTGCCGCATAAGTCTGAACGGCCAACGCATCTTTCGCGATCCACCCCAGCACTTCGCCGTTCAAGGAGATTTGCGCCCACGTCACTCCGTAGTCCGTTGTTTGTTCTTTGATGACGTCAACTGTTTTCCCGACATAAGCTGCGCTCGATGCAATCGTTTGGTAGCCTTTCGTTCCCCAAGGCGCCAAGTTGATCGCGTCCGTACCACGTCTAATCGTTGCCGGATAATCCACAACGGTTTCGGAAGTGATGGCAGCATAAGTTTGGACCGTCAAAGCATCTTTCGCGATCCAGCCAAGTTCTTTCCCATTAAGAGAGACCAAAGCCCAAGTCACGCCATAATCGGTCACTTGTTCTTTCGTCACGTCCACCGTTTTTCCAGCATAATCCGCGCTGGAAGCCAACGTTTGATAGCCTTGCACTCCCCATGGCGCGGTGTTGATCGCGTCTGTGGCACGCGCGATAACGGCAGGGTAATCCACTTCCGTTGTCGATACGATTTTCGCGTAGTTATTTTCTTTGACAGCAACTTCTTCAGTCGCATCCACTTCGGCTTGTACCTCTGGAACGGCTTGTTCAATCGGCCCTGTAGCAGTTGTTGTTTGTTCAGTTGTTGCGGCTTTAACAGCAATATTAATTGTGTAATAATCCTGATTAGCTGTCAGGACTTTAATCGTATTTTCACCTTCACTATCCACCAATAAATCGGAATAGAGAACGCTACCATTCAGGTCTTTAACCGTGACGGTAATCGTTCCATCTTCATTCCAATGAACAAAAACAGTCGCTGTCCCATCGGTGGTTGCAGTGCTGATCGCATGATCCAACCCGATATGCGCGGCCTTTTCTGTTGCTTCCACAATGACATCCGCTGTCCCCAATTTCCTGTCCGTAAGGGTTTCCGAAGCACTTGCTCCTTCGATTTCACTTGCTGATACTTGTCGGACATCGGCGGTGCCCAAACTGACGACCGTCGCACCCAACACACCCAAAACTATCCATTGCGATTTGACTTTGTGCAATACTTTTCTCATTGTTCTCCTCCTGAGCGCATCCAAAATTGTAGATAGATTGTGAAAATCATACTTTTCAATTTTATCATTCTTTAATAAATATAAATATAGAGTTTTTTCGGATTCTAGAAATTTATTTTCGGTTTTTTGATGATACATATGGCGATGCGTTTTATTTGGATATTACTACTCAGAATTAATTATTAAGGGGCACAAAAGGTATATAATTGCGAAAAAGCAGCAGCCTCATCCATTATTGGAGAGGCTGCTGCCTGTTTTTGGTATATTCTTTTATCTATAGAGTTGGGTTGGCGGGTTTTTGGGTTTCCTATGGGCGTGAGGCTGACTTATATACCCTGTCTCAACTATTTCGTATTGTTCACTCTTCGTTCAGTTGACATGTCGCGTGGGCATCGACTGATTGGCATCCTCCGCTCCTCGTTCAGCCGAAAGCCTTAATCCTTACCCGCTTATTCTCTATCGTTTTTCCCGGGATTTGCGTTTAAAGAGGATTCCCAGCACCTGCACGGCGATGAGCGGGGTTATTGCCGCCAGCGCGATCATGCCGAGGCTTTCCGCCAACAGGTTCTCCCTTCCCATAGCTTCGCCTGCACCTTGGATGAAGGACAAGATGAATGTCGCGGTCATTGGGCCCGAAGCGACGCCTCCAGAATCGAAGGCAATGCTGACGAAAAGCGTCGGGGCGAAATAGGTCAGCGTCAAGGCGAGCAGATAGCCGGGCAGCAAATAGTGCCATAGCTGGATGTCGGGAAAAACAATCCCGACCATCACGAGCGCCACCGCTAAGCCGATTACCACGGAAAGCACCGCCAGTACAACCTTTCTTTTCAGGAAGCCATCAGTGAGTTCCTCGATTTGGTGGGACAGGAGGTGAACTGTAGGCTCTGCCAGGACATTCACAAATCCCAACGCGAAGCCGATGATGACCAGATAACCTTTATTTTCCAGAGAGGCAACGCCGTATCCGACAGCCTTTCCTACCTCCATAAACCCGGCGTTGGCACCGAGCATGAAAAGGAATAAGCCCGCATACGTCAGCATCAGCCCGAACAGGATTCCCTTTTCATCCTGTTTTGACATGTCAAAAGAAATCCACTGGATCAGCAGAAAAATCAAAAAGATCGGCAGCAACACGACCATAACTTCCTTAGCGGTGATGGGCAGTTGGCCAATAAAGGGAGCAAGCACATTTTGATCCGAATTTCCCGTTGCGGTTTGAACCGTTGCTTCTGCGCCGCTGTTTCCAAAAAGGTCCATGACCATCACTGAGAAGAGCGGACCAATCGAAACGACACCGATCAAGCCGAAACCGCCTTTGCTGGAATCTTCATTTGCCTTTTTCACTTGCGAGTTTCCCAACGCGATCGCCAGAATGAACGGGATCGCCATGACACCGGTCGTCGCGTTAGTGGCATCAAATGCCAACAGGAAAACGGCGGCATACAGCAGTGCCAGCATCTTGTAGAGTGAAAGGTTGTGAGCTATCCGGACCAGCCCCAAAGAGAGCAACATGGCCGTTCCGAACGTTCCGGCGAATATGATTCCCCACTTGATAAGCACTCCGGATGTGAGCCAATCAAGCTGTTCTACCAGGAAATGTAGATCAGGTTCGGCGATCGTGATGATAAAACCAAGGGCCAATCCGGCACCTGCCAAAAATGCGAGGTCGTCAGGCTTTGAAACCGTCGCCCCCATGGCGTTGCCGATGCGGCTTACGCTCAAATTGGCCCCAAAAAGAAAAATAGAAAGACCGAAGACAATCAGCACAGCGCCGATCAGGAAGCGGACGAGCTGCAAGTCAGCAAGCGGCGTCAAGGTTGCGTGCAGCAAAAGAACGATGACCGTGATGGGAAGGACCGCATACAGCACTTCCATAGCCTTTGACAGCAGCAGCTTCATCGGATTCACCCCTCTCCCAAAGAGCCTTTAAAAATTGTGTAATCCCGGTGATTTATTCGTTTTGAGTGACGATTATTTTTATGATTGCTTTCCGATTGCCCACGATTGCTTCTGGCTGGCCGATGATTTCCCCTTTGATTTCGAAGGTACCGGGTTTGTCGAGCTTACTGAGCATGGCGGGTGTCAGTTCCTCCCAGTTGACCCATTGCTGCGTATCGGTACCGTCATTGTAACGAAGGGTGACGTAGGACGGGAACCCAACGAGTTGGCTGTTCTCGATGTCATATTGGCCGGCTTCCAGCGTGAATGTCGCTTCATCTTGGGAGACGATTTTCAGTTTATCGACTTGTTCAAAGTTTTCCGGAACCTTTTTCCAGACTTTCATGTAATCGATCTGGAACACTTTCGGGTAAAGCGCGGTCGGGTCGAAAGGACCTACCCACCAATTTTCGCGGCCTTCATAGGCTGACAGGATGGAAATCATCGGATAGGCGACCTCTGCCTGGAACGTCCCGATTTCTTCGTCATCGAAATAAAAAACGAAGCCTTCCGGAGTCCATTCGAAAGTGTATAGATGGAATTCATTGCTCAAATCGGCATCGTCGACATCATAAATAAAATGCTGCTCCCACGCTGCCGGGTCCCGGTGCGCGTAAAGCGAAGCCGTGACGACATTGCCGAAATTCAGGGCATTCTCGAAGACATCCACTTCCACATCCTGTTCCGGTGTGTCCTGGATCCCGACGAGCCACCAGGCGCACATATTGCCGAGGCTATTCATCATTTTCGCCCGGATTTCGAAGACACCGTACTGCGAAATGAAACCCATAAATGGCTCGATATCATTACGTACCTCCAGGCCCTCCTTGAATTCATGAAGCCCAGTCCGGTTCCCTGTCATCACGCTGGATGTGCGGACGGTCCCGTCGAATTCGGGATTCCACGGCTGGGTATCTTCATTGATGATCAGATTCAGATTGCCGTCCTCCACCTCGTAGATGGCACGCGCGGCCTCCATATCCGGCGTCCAAGAGGCGAGATACTGGTCATTCCAGATGGCAGGATTGAGCGGACTTTCGTCAAAATTCTCATCGAATATCAGGCGATAATCTCCGTTGTAGACCGGGGTCATGTATGTTTCATCCCCAAACATCACCCACCGACTCAGCCGAGACTCCAATACAGCAGTCAAAGATGAGAAACCCGCCTGACGGAAACCGAAAAAGATTGCTGCAGCGACACTACAGCCGACCAAGACTTTCGTTGCTTTTTTCACAGTAGACCATCTTCTCTCGTGGATTTGCTTGCGATGATAGCGGTATGCGAGATGATATTGAATGGATGGTTGGGGAAGTTGAATAATTATGCGCTTGATGGAGTATCGTTCATCTCCATTATAAGTCCGCCTGATTCGGCACGCTAATTTTAGGACTTTTCCCGGCCATATTTTTGAGGCGTATTCTGAATGCAAAAAGCATCGCGACCTTCAACGTTTGAAGGCCATGATGCTTTTTATGTTTTTTATACTTTTATGTTCACGGAAGCATTTCATAATTCTCTGGAAGGGCAAAATACTCCGGTGCTACGGTGTCGCTCATATCGATCACATCGAGATTGAACTGATTTTCCCCGGAAGCTGAGCGGATCCTTTGCAGGAGATTGCCCTCGAAATAATAAAACATCCGGTCGCCATTTGCGGCGTAGTATTCTTCATAGATGAGGTTTTCATCCTCCCAACTGCCCACATACGTGCTGCCGATGTCCTTGAACGGCGGCGCTTCGATGATGCCGTCATCTTTCGCTTCTTCAGTAGGATCCGCACCTTCATTCCGCGCAATCGTCTGTTTCAGGTGATTGATTTCATAGGCCAACCCGTTCAAAGTGAGGTAAGTCATGTCTGTATTCTCCCCGCTTATCCGGATTGCCTTATCCGCCCCGTCAACAGCGACTGTCATCGACCGGTCCTCCAGCTTATCCCCTGTGAACTCTTGGAAATGGTATTGCGCCACATACTGTTTGCTAGCAAAAATCGCGAAATATGGATCGGCCAAATGGGTGCTGGCTATGCTTGTGTCAGTTTCCACAGATGCTTCACTACCGCTTCCAACAGTTGACTCGAATAGTTCACTTTGGCTACTTGCGGCGATGCTACTTGATTCGTCGGATGCAGTTCCGTTTTGTACGCAGGCGGTTAATAATACGGCAATTGCCGTCAACGTCCCTAATAAAGCAATTTTTCTTTTCATTTTTCATAAACCTCCTTACGAAAAGCAAAAGGTTAGGTCTGTTGTTCTGACTTTCGTTTCCTTGTATTCATTATACGCCGGAATGATTCTGGTCACTATGAAAAGCCCTCGACATTCAAAAAGGTTGCGAATGCGGGTGGCCGTTCCTTGTCATATCATTTGCATAACCCGCTCTATTGGGCGCACAATACAAGTGAAGAAACAAATGGTCTTGCGGAAGTCCGCAGCGATTATACTGTTACAGCCATCCCTTCGCCGCTTTACGGACTATCGCATCAGGTATCTTTTAAAAGTGCATTTCCAGTTGACGAAGGGGGATATTTTTCATGAACGATATCATAACCATTGCCTTGAAGGCATTTCCCGTGATCGCTCTGATAACGACAGGGGTTGTTCTGGAGAAGTCGGCCTTCCTCAGCGCCGATGTCGTCAAAGGCATGAAGAAGCTGATCATGAATCTGGCTTTGCCTTGCCTTTTATTTCTGATTTTGTTGGATGCCGATCTGCAAGCGGACTATTTATGGGGATCCGTTGCAGTTTTTATCGCTTGCCTGTTGGCTTTTTCGATGGGTTTTTTGTTCAAAAAAATGTGGAAATCGCCCAATGCGTTCTTCCCGTCCGTCTATTCCAGCTTCGTCACCGGCATCATTGGCTATCCGCTCTTCATCTCCACTTTTGGCGCCGAGCACCTGTACAGATTGGCCATCCTCGATATCGGCAATCTGTTATTCATCTTCATCGTGCTCGCGACATTTTTGGATAAAGTCGGCTGCAACCAAACGGGCAGAAAAAGGATGAGCCTGACGGATCAGGTCAAACATATAGTCAAATCCCCTTTCCTGATAACCATGTTCTTGGGAATCCTGGTCTCTTTGCTTGGCGGACGGACGTTTTTCCACACGAACCCTGTGACCTCCGCCTTGGTGGCTGCCGCGGGAATGCTCGCAGACATCACTTTGCCGCTTGTTCTGATTGTGATCGGCTATGAGCTTCACTTTGATCTGAAACAGCTTTTGGTGCCGCTCCCGGCGGTATTGCTCAGGATCAGTATGATGCTCCTGTTCGCCTATCTGCTGAACACTTTCGTCATCGACAGACTGCTCGGCTTGGACCGGCTGTTTCAGATGGCCGTCTATACCATGTTCATCTGCCCGCCCACTTTCATTATTCCGGTCTTCATCGAAGGCGATTGCCCCGACAAAAGCTTCATCCTGAACTTTCTTTCGCTGAACGTCATCCTCTCCATCGTGACGTTCATCATCCTGATGACGGTGCTGCTTTGATGATCTGATCAGCGTGTCAATAGCAGCATGAAATGAAAAAAACATCCATTGGACTGATTGTATTTTCCTCAGTCCAGTGGATGTTTTTATGTTCGCACCGTGTGTTTTAGTCCTAATAAACATTATCCTCAGGCAAACTCCGGCGTGAGGGGTCTTCGCCGGAGTTCAAAATACTCGACCAGTTCCTACCTCCTACGAGCGGAGCCTCATCGGAGGTAGGAACTTCCAATCACTCCCAATCTCCTGCGAGCAGGGCCTCGCCGGAGGTAGGGCCTAAATGCCCCGAATTTCCGGCATCAGTCAAAAGAAAAAAACAGCCGGTTACGGCTGCTCCACATACATATCTTTCTTGGTCAATGTCCCGAACAGATCATAGAGGATATCATCCGTGATCTTGACTGGATTGTTCTCGAGGTTCGGGTGATGGGAAAGCTGGACCAATTCATCTACTTGCGCATCGGACAAGTCCAAATCCGTCAGATCCGTCCGCAAGCCAATCTGTTTTTTCAACGCTTTGATGGCTTGGGCCATCGCAGGAGCATCGACGAAACCGAGTGCTTTGGCGAAGGCGGCCACGCGATCATCCGGCTCCAACTGGGCGTTCACCTGGGCGAAGTAATCAATCGTCAGACCGCAGGCTTCGCCATGCGGGATACCGTATAAGTTCGTGAGCGGATAGGAAACAGCGTGCGAAGATGTCGTCTTCGGCAGCGCAAAGGCAAGGCCTGCAATGACCGAGGCTTCGGCCATCTTTTCGCGCGCTTTAACGTCTGTCGGGTTCGCGTAGGCGATCGGCAGATGCTCAAACACCAATTTGGCGGCATGGATCGCCAACGCGTCGCAGATTGGCTGGTGGTTCACGCTCCAGTAGCCTTCGATTGCTTGGCAAAGGACATCGATCCCGGAGCAGGCGGTCACGGTCGGCGGACAAGTGTAAGTCAATTCCGGATCGACGACGGCATAGGCCGGGAAGAAGTTCGGCGAAAAGATCGGGGCTTTTTTGCCGGTTGCGTGATCGGACAGGACCGAGACGCTCGTGACTTCGCTGCCGGTTCCGGATGTAGTAGGCACGGCAATCAAAGGCAGGAATGTTTCCGGCAAGGCTTTGCCGGTGCCATGGTAGAGCCTGATCGACTCGTCCACCGTAGCGATCGTCGCGGCGGCCTTGGCGAGGTCCATCACGCTTCCGCCGCCCAGAGCGACCACAAATTTGGCGCCCTTCTCGCGCATCAGTTCGGCGCAGGCATCGACTTCGTCCACCTCAGGATTTGGCGATACGTCGCTGTAGACGGCGGTCAGCAGGCCGTCCGCTTCCGCGATGACTTTGTCGGCCAATCCGGATTTGCGGAAGGAACGCGAACAGATCAGGATGCCGTCCGTTTCTCCAAGCTCCTCGATGACCTCCTTCAAGGCGGAAATTTTGCCGTTTCCGAATATGATTTTCACTGGTTGTTGATAATTCCAATCCATTCCATGCACCCTTTCTCCAGTAGCTTTTTCTCTATTAAACAGTAATCCGAAAGGCGCGCCTTCTCGGTCTGCCCTTCGGATTATTTTTCATTGTCTAGCGGTATTATATCACACAGCCACTTCTTCTTTTTGATTGATGACGTTCAGGATCGATTCGCGCATCGTCATGTATTGCTTGGAGTAGCGGGCGCTTTCGCTGTTGGCGCCGTCCATGTCGTAGGTAAAGTCGGTGTCGAGCACCTTCACGATGCGGCCGGGGCGGCTGGACATGACGATGACTTTCGTCGCCAAGGACAACGCCTCGTCCACGTCATGGGTGATGAAGAAGACGGTGCTTTGGTTCTTCATCCAGATGCGGCGGATCAGCGCCTGCATCTTGTCGCGGGTCAGGGCGTCTAGCGCGCCGAACGGTTCGTCCATCAGGATCATGCCCGGTTCGTTGACCAGTACTTTGGCCAAGGAAGCGCGTTGCTTCATCCCGCCGGATAGTTCATAGGGCTTGCGGTTGGCGAAGTCGGTAAGTCCGACGATTTCCAGGTATTCCTCCGTGATCGCCTCACGTTCCTTTTCCGGAATGTTGCGCATGCGCAAGCCGAAATTGACGTTTTCTTTGATCGTCAGCCACGGATAGAGCGGTGGCGACTGGAAGACTACCCCGCGCTGCCAATCCGGCCCTTCGATTGGCTTGCCGTTCATCAAGGCTTGGCCGTCAGTCGGCTGCATGAAGCCCGAGATGATGTTCAAGAGCGTGCTCTTGCCGCAGCCGGATGGTCCCATTACGCAGATGAACTCGCCTTCTTGGATGTCGAGATTGACTTGGGCCAAGGCCGTCACTGTCCCGATTTCGCTGTTGTAGACCAGTTCGACATCCTCCAGTTTTACCACTGTCTTTCCGTTGCTTCCTTCATAAGTCCTCTGCATAATTGGTTCCCCCTACTCTTTCGAATCCAAGTAAGCTTGGATGTATGTTGTGTTGATGCCTTCAGCAAAATCTGCTTCGCTCGGCGATGCGGTGATGTTGCCTTGATCCAGGTAGAATTGACCCATGTCGCTCATCGTAGCGGCCATTGCGCCGACTGCATCGGATGTCCCCAGGTTAGCTGCATCTAATTGTTCCTCTGCGGAAATCCAGTTTTGACCTTCCATTTGCAGCTTAGCGGACTCTTCCGTGATGTTCAATTGCTCAGCGATGATGGAGATGGCTTGATCCGGATCTTCTCGGTAAAGCGTTACGGCTTTATCGACGGCAGCGATGTACTTAGCAACAATATCCGGATAAGCTTCACCGAATTCGCTGTGGACGATTTCGACGTTAGCTGTCATGTATCCCATTTCGGCTACATCTCCACTGTGGAGAACGATGGTGCCGTCAGTCAGCAATTCGCTGAGGGTAGGCTCCCAGATGTAGGCGGCATCGATGTCGCCACGTTGCCATGCCGCAAAGATGTCTGACGGTTGCAGATCGATCAAGGTGAAATCAGTCTCCTCAAAGCCGCTGGCCGTGATGGCGCGCAGCAGGCTGTAGTGGGCCGTGCTGGCGAAAGGAACGCCGATGTTCTTGCCTTTCAAATCTTCAAGGGAGGTAGCGTTCAGCTCGTTCTTGGCAACCAACGATTCCACGGAACCGAGCGTTTCATGGATCCAGATCATTTCGATTGGGATGCCCGAAGCGATGCCCAATACAGCCGAGCCCGAACCGGTCAAGCCGAAGTCGACGGCGCCGGAAACCATGGCTTGGTTGATCGCTTTGCCACTTTCGAATTGGACGATTTCGATCGGCACACCCATTTCATCCTCAAAATAACCTTCCGCTTTCGCGATGCCTTCGTCATTGGGCATTTCCAGAGTTGCAATGATGACTTTATCAGGCAGGTCGCCATCCGCTGATGCGGTGGAAGAATCGGTCGCGCTGTCGGCGCCTCCGCAAGCCGCGAACAAAAGCGCGGAACAAGATAAGAACAGTAGTTTAGAGAACATGTGGTTTTTTTTCATAAAAGCCTCCGATTATTTTCCTGCCCAAGGGACAAATTTATTTTGTACGATGACGATGATTTTATCCAAAAGAATGCCGGTGATGCCCATGATGATGATGCCGACGAAAACGATATCGCTGCGCAGATAGTTGCTGGCATCCAGGACCAGCCAGCCAATCCCGGTCATGGCCGCAACCATTTCAGCCGAAACGAGGGTCGTATAGGCGACGCTGAGTGCGGTGCGCAGGCTCGTCAGGATATCCGGCAAGCAAGAAGGCAGGATGACATGGAAGAACACTTGGGTCTGGCTGGCGCCGACCGTTTTCGCACTGTTGATGAAGTCTGTGTTGACTTTCGCAACGGCGGAGACGCAGCTGACGTAGATCGGCGCGAAGGCTGCCAAGAACAGCAAGGCGACTTTCGAAGCATCCCCAATCCCAAGCCCCATGACCAACAAAGTGTAGTAAGCCAATGGCGGCAGCGGGCGGTAGAAGTTGATGATCGGATCCAAGGCCGCTTTGATCTTCGTGTTGTAGCCGCTGAGCAATCCCAACGGAATAGCGACGATGATCGCCAATCCGAAGGCACTGAGCAGGCGCCATAAGCTGGTACCGATGTGCTGCAGCAAGGAGTAGCTTTTATAGCCGTTGAATAGGATCTCCACGAAGGCCGTCCAAACCGCCAATGGGCTTGGCAGCAGCATCGGGCTGACCAGCCCCAGCGCGGTAACGACATACCAGAGCACCATGATCGCTGCGACGGTGCCGATGGTGATCATTTTTTCCGGCTGGATCCTCTTTCGTCTTTTCTTTACCGCGATCGCGGACGTGCTTTGCTCGGGAATCAGTGCATCGCTTGTGAGCGTATCTGCTTTCTTCATAAAATTGTCCTCCTTGGTCTCTTTTCGCCTAAACTGTTTCATGCGCGGCGTACCTGATATTCGCGGGCGATCGTTTGCACGAAAATCTTGCCGTCCCCCGCCTGGCCGGTGCTGTTGACCGCCAGTAGGATGCCGATTACGTTTTCCACATTCTCATCCTCCGTCACAATCGTAAACATCCGTTTAGGCATCAGCACGCTGTGTCCGACTGCTTCGCGGAAGTCTCTCCCTATCAGCGGATTCTTGCCGCGTCCGAAGACTTTTCGGCAAGTGAAACCCGGAAAGCCGCCTGCAGCCAGTTTTTGTTTCGTTTCCGTCACCTTGTTCAGGCGAATGATCGCTGTCACTTCCTTCATACAATTCCCACCTTTACAGTCCTTCTGCGCCGCTACTGATCGTATAGGCATTTTCGATTGCGTGCACGAATATTCTGCCGTCGCCGTAATTTCCCAAATCGCTTGTGCGCGCTTGGGTGGTGATGACGTCGATGATTTCTTTCTCATGGGCTGCTTCGGCCACCAGGAACAGCAATTCCTTCGGCAGCTCGTCGTAGAAGACGTCGCCGATATGAATGCCGGCCTGTTTCCCCCGTCCGTATACGTCCATCCGCGTCACGGCGGTGTGCCCTTTCTCAGCGAGTTTCGCCAAAATCTGTTCCGTCTTCTCCGGCCTCACGATGGCCTCAATTTTCACTAGCATGCGCTCCACCCCTTTAGGCTGTTTTATTCATTAGTTAGTAGATTTTCTGAAAGATAATTTTTTGAAATGTGGTGCGGCCAGCACCCGGCGCATTTTACATATAGGTTTCATCGACAAGCGTCAGCACTTCATCCAAGATCGGCAGTACTTCAGCCAACTCTGTTTCGGTGATCGTAAGCGGTGGGCAGACACTGATCGTCGTTTCGCGGCCGAAAGTCGAGAAGCCTCGGTCCTTCAGTTCCTTGTAGATGGCCGGCATGATCCGGTTCGGCGTGTTGAACGGTACAAGCGGCTCGCGCGTTTCCTTGTCGAGCACCAGCTCCACCCCGCAGAAGAGGCCGTAAGTCCGGACATCCCCGACGCAAGGGTGTTTGGCTTTCATTTCTTCCAAGTAGCCCTTCAATAGTGTACCGATCTTTTCGACGTTTGCGGCGATGTTTTCGTCCTCGTAGACTTCTAAAGTCGCCAAGCCGGCCGCGCAAGCCAAGGTGTGGCCGCTGTAGGTCAAGCCGCATTGGAGTTGATTTTCGGTGAAGTATTCGCTGATCCACTCGGAAACGATCACGCCTCCCAGCGGCACATAGCCTGATGTCACCCCTTTGGCGAAGGTGATCATGTCCGGTGTGAATCCATATTGTTGGAAAGCGAAGGCTGTCCCGGTCCGGTAGAAGCCGGCCATGACTTCATCGAGGATCATCACGATGCCATAGCTGTTGCAGAGGTTGCGCACCCCTTCCAGATAGCCTTTTGGATAGGCAATGATGCCGTTCGCGCCGATGACCGTTTCCAAGAGGATGGCCGCCACATTGTACGGGCCTTCGTATTGGATCTGTTCACTCAATTTCTTCAGATAGAAAGCCGTCAGTTCCTCTTCGGTTTCAAATGGAAGATTGTCGCGGTAAGGAGAAGGATTGGAGAATTTCACGAAACCGTTCGCGCCGCCGATTTCCGCTGCGAACCTGCGGGAATCTCCGGAAGCATTGGAAGCGGCAAGCGTAGCGCCGTGGTAGCTGTGGTAGCCGCTGAAAACTTTTGTGCGGCCCGTCGCGATCCGCGCCATCTTGATTGCATTTTCGTTCGCGTCGGCTCCGGCATTCGTGAAGAACACCCGCGCCATATCCCCGCCGGCCAGCTCGACCAGTTTCTTCGCCAACAAAGACTTCACATCGGTCGCATAACTCGGTGCCATGAAGCACATCTTTGCAGCCTGATCCTGGATCGCCTTCACGACTTTTGGATGCTGATGACCGATGTTCGCGTTCACCAATAAGGAAGACATGTCCACTTGACGGTTGCCTTCATAGTCCCAGAAATAAATACCTTCCGCCTTTTCGACTGCCATCGCGACCTGTCCCTGCTTCGACCAGGCCCGCATCACGTACTGTTGATCCATCGCTATTACTTCTTCTCCGGTTAAAGTTGTTGCTTCCGTTGTATTCCATGTTGCGTTCACTGTCATGCTGTTCCCTCCCGATGAATTTTCTTTTAATCAATTTCTAATATGTCCCCATAATACGGGGATTCGGATTCATCGTAAATAAAAAGCTCTAATTTCATGATAGCATTTGTGACATTTCTGCTTTCATCCGAAAAATATTCCGCTTACAACGAGGCTTATTTCTTGTTCTTTGTCAGTTATGTAAGGTTTTTCTGAAAAGAAACTGACTTATTCTTCTGGATAATTGTGAGGGCTTTCAAGTTTGCTATGGGTGGAATGAGGCGAAATAACTATCGATATATTTAAGCGCCATTACAGAAAATGACGCCAGTTCCCAGGAATGCGCGTCAGCTTTACTGACATGTTTTGATTGCGAAAGAGTTTTTTGGCGGTTATGAAGTGGAAGCATGTGAGGAAATCTGCCGTAAATAGGATCGAGTTTGGGAGAATATTCGGAAGTTTACCTAATAAATAAAAGACAAAATGTTTAAAAGAACGCAAAAAAGCGAAGATAACTAGCTGAAGGGGGCTGGCTGTCCTCGCTTTTGTTCGGGATATAGGCAATTCAGTGCAGCACAAATTTGACTTGCACGTATAACACACGTACAATCAATCATATAGAGGAATGCAGTCATTACAGGAGGAACCCTCATGATTGAAGATAAAATATACATCTATCCCATCTACATCACCGTCGATTTGGTCGAGGAATATCCATATTTCGTCGAGATACCGGATATGGATGGCTACACACAAGGGAAAGACTTGGCGGAAGCGATCACGATGGCCAGGGATTATATCGGCTTTGCCGTCATCGATAAACTGGAGCAAAATGAGCCGCTACCCTTGCCAGATCAAATCGCCTATCAACAAAATAACACTCAGATCAAGACACTTGTGGATATCAATTTTAAGAAATATAAAGCCCAGCGTGACAACAAAGTCGTGAAAAAGACGCTGACGATTCCAAATTATTTGAATGAACTCGGCATCGAAAAAGGCATCAATTTTTCGTTGACACTGACAGAAGCTTTGAAGGAAAAATTGGGCGTCTGACTCAGCGCAACTTTCCTGAATTAGTTGTATAATCATTAAAAGCACGTTACTTTCCCAATTGAAAGGGGCATGGTTATGGACTATCCCGAAGGCAAATTACCACCCACCTACGATGTGGCCGAGAACGAGTTGCCTTCTCAGATTAAATTGGCGCTTTGGCAGACTGCGTTCGGCCTGCAAAAAGTCGATGGCCTCAGCCCATCCGAGTACATGGTTGAGCTGGCCTACGAACATATAGAAGGAAAAAAAGGATACGACGCCATTTATCGCGAAATTTCGGATTATCACCGGGAAGCACAGGTGGATGCAAACACGGTCGAGGCGGACATCGCTTCGCTCCGGATTGCGGAATTGTTGGCTGAAAATCACTTCCTGCTCTCCCCTTCCACGCTGTTGGGCATCCACAGACACTTGTTCACAGATGCATTCACGAAAGAAATTCCTGTGGGTAAGTTTCGGGCGGTGAACATCACCAAGAAAGAGCCTGTGCTCGATGGAGAGACGGTCCAATACAGTTCGCATTTCATGATTCAGGATACTTTGGCGTACGATTTTGAAAAAGAACAGAATTTCTCGTACAGAAATCTGAGCAACGAGCAAAAAGCGCTGCATGCGATGGCATTTTTGGCAGATATTTGGCAAGTACATCCTTTCAGGGAAGGAAATACCCGAACGGTCGCCGTTTTCGGTATCCAATATTTGAGAAAATTAGGGCTACATATCGACTATTCGCTCTTCAGCGAACATGCCGCCTACTTCAGGAATGCCCTCGTGCTCTACTATTATCAGGGCGAGAAACAGGATAAACAGTCCTTGAAAATGTTTTTCGAAAATCTGTTGTTGGGCAAACAGAACGTGCTGTCGGATAAAGAAATGTACACGAAAGAATAGGATAGGAAAAAATGTTCAAAAGAACGCAAAAAAGCGAAGACGATCAGCATGCGGATGCTGTTCGTCTTCGTTTTTTGCGTGAAATGAATAAATTCCATGTTGTTGTCCAGTTTCCGCGTCTCACCATTGCGCTTTGAACATTTGGATCAAATGTTCGAAGGTTGTCCGATAACGTCGATGAATCGGACAACCGCTGCACGTTCGGTTCGATGGTTGTCCGATAACACCCATTAATCGGACAGCCAAACAACCCAGGCTGCTTTTACCAAAAAAGCAGGAGCTGCTGCCTCGGAATGAGGCAGCAGCTCCTGCTAGTGTTCAACATTCTGTTATTTGGCTATGCCGGCAGTCCATTCTGCGACTAGATCCGGATTGGCTTCAACGAAGGCTGCAGCAGCGTCTTCGGCTGATTCGCCTTCATAGATTTGAAGCATCAAGGCTTCGACATCTTCGATGGTCCAGTGGAATTGATCCAATACTTGATAAGCTTCAGGCATGTCGGTTTCGAGTCCTTCACGTGCCATCGTGTGGATCGTTTCTTCGCTGCCGAAAGTTCCCTTGGGATCATCCAGATATTTCAGGTCATAGGACGAGAACATCCAATGCGGGTTCCAGGCTGTTATAACGATGTCTTCTTTATTTTCGATTGCTTGTTCGAGTGTGACGGTCATTGCGCCGGATGAGGACGTTTCAATTGCCCAATCACTCAGATTCGAGTAATCCGTTATGGCACGCTCAGCAGCTGCCACGATACCTGCGCCTGGCTCGATTCCGGTGATGGATTTGCCGGCTTGATCGGTCAAATCTTCGACAGAGTCGACATCCATATAGGTTGGAACGGCCAGACCGATTTTCGCGCCTTCAAGGTTTCCGCCTAAGTCGACCATCTTATCGCCGTATTCTTCCAATTGCGCACCGTGCGTTCCTGGCAGCCAAGCGCTCAGCATAGCATCCGCTTCGCCTGTGGAGACGGCTTCCCACATGATCGCGTTGTCCAAAGGAGTCAACGTCACATCGTAACCAAGGTCTTCCAACACTTGGGCAACGACATAGTTTGTCGCCACTGCGTCATCCCATTCGACGTAAGCCAGTTCGATTTCCTGGCCTTTGCCGACTGTGTCTTCCATGGATACTTTATCTTCTGTCGCACCGCATCCGGCGGCGATCAGAG
This sequence comes from Trichococcus paludicola, assembly GCF_003052295.1. Classification (GTDB taxonomy): domain Bacteria; phylum Bacillota; class Bacilli; order Lactobacillales; family Aerococcaceae; genus Trichococcus; species Trichococcus paludicola. Next base: position 344,847 of record NZ_QBLC01000003.1, on the reverse strand, counting down.
TGACTCCTAAGCCCAATCCGGCGGTAAGTCCGAGGTGTTTCCAGTTATGTTTTGTTGATTTTTTCATGGGTATGTTTCTCTCCTTTTTGTTTGGCAATTAGGAACGATTTAGTCTTTATGTTGAACTTTTTTTACTGAATTTCTGGGTCAAGCGGTCGATGATGATGGCAAGCACAACCAAGGCCAACCCGGACACGAAACCGGAACCGATTTTGGCGCGTTGCAAAGCGGAAAGGACATTCCGGCCCAATCCGGGTGCACCAATCATCGAAGCGATGACGACCATCGACAAGGACAGCATAACGGTTTGGTTGATGCCGGCCATAATCGTGGATTTCGCCAGCGGCAATTCGACTTTGAATAACCTTTGCGCGCCGGTGCTGCCGAATGATTCGGCTGCTTCAACCAATTCGATGGAAACTTGTCTGATCCCCAGATTCGTGAAGCGGACGGTCGGCGGGATTGCGAAAATAAGTGACGCAAGCACCCCAGGAACCATGCCGATTCCAAAGAACGCTACGGCCGGGATCAGATAAACGAAAGCCGGCATCGTCTGCATGAAATCCAAGACCGGATTGATAATGTTGTTCGCGATTTTGTTTTTCGCCATCAGGATACCGAAAGGCACTCCGATCAAGACGGACAACAAGCTCGAAAACAGGACCAACGTCAAGGTGAACATCAAGTCTTCCCAGAGCCCTTGGTTATGAACGAACCAGAGTCCGACGACAGAAAAGATGGCCAGCCCGAATTTTTTACCCGAGGCAAAGAACGCCAATAGCGCCACTAATGCGATCAGAATGACTGCCGGGATGGCAGTCAGCGTTGAGGTCATCAGATCGATCAATGTCTGCGAAGACTCTTTGATCGGATCGAACAGGAAACTGAATGTATCGGCGGTCTTGTCTGTGATGTATTCAGCAAAATCGGCAACCGGTAATTCAGGTATGAAATTCAATAGATTATCCATTTACGGACACCTCACTTTCTCCCGCCAAAGCAGCTATGACAGCTCCTCGGACAAGGACACCCACCAATCTGTCGTTTTCGATGACAGCGACCGGCGAGCTTGAATCATGAATGATTGGGAAAATATCGCTCAAGGTAGTATCTTTGGAGACGGTCGGGATATCTTCTCTGAGGATGCCATCCACTCTAGTAGTGTTGGCTTTCAAAGCTTTCGTAGCGTCCTCGGCAGTGATGTACCCTTTCAGTCTGCGGCGATTGTCCACCACAAGGATCGTAGAAATCCCTTCTTGGCGCAATAATTCCAATGCGAAGAGCGGACCATGTTTTTCGATATTCATGACGATTGGACGCTTCATGATGTGTTCGGCAGTCAGTACTTTCGAACGGTCGACATCCTCCACGAATTTTTCAACATAGCGCGTTGCCGGATTGGTCAAAATTTCTTCCGGCGTACCGATTTGGACCAATTCCCCGTCTTTCAGCAGCGCAATTCGGTCACCGATGCGCAAAGCTTCATTCAGGTCATGGGTGATGAAGATGATGGTCTTGCTGACGTTTGCTTGCAAATCCAATAATTCATCCTGCATCTCACGGCGGATCAGCGGATCCAAAGCCGAGAAGGCCTCATCCATCAACAGAATTTCCGGGTCATTCGCCAAGGCACGGGCCAAACCAACCCGCTGCTGCATCCCACCTGATAATTGGTTAGGATACTGATGGCTGTAGTCGCCCAGACCGGAATTTTCCAAAGCCTGTTGCGCTCTTTCCTTGCGCTCCGCTTTTGCGACTCCTTGCACTTCCAGACCGTACTCGGTGTTCTCCAATATGGTGCGGTGCGGGAATAAGCCGAAGTTCTGGAAAACCATACTCATTTTTTCCCTGCGGACTTGGCGCAATTCCTTCTTGTCCATGATTGACAAATTTTCTCCGTCAATCAGGATGTTCCCCTTCGTCGGTTCGATCAGACGATTGAACATCCTCACAAGTGTCGACTTTCCGCTTCCGGAAAGCCCCATGATGACGAAGATTTCACCTTCTTCTATGGAAAGACTGACGTTGTTGACTCCGACCGTCGCCCCAGTGGCACGCAGGATGTCCTGCTTGCTCTTGTTCTGTTCAAGCAGTTCCAGAGCCTTATCTGCTTTTTTACCAAATATTTTCGTTACGTTCTCTATTTTTATTTTCGGCAAGTTCATTTCTCCTCTCAAATTTTCGATGCTGTATGTGTGGATTCTGTTTCGTAATGGGAATGAAATCCCGAATCCGATTGTGCGTCTCCATAATGTACAAATATAGTGTTACATTTTCATTTATTCCGAAAATATAAATTGAAGATAATTTCGTTACATCACAAAGGTATAACCACTATTATCCAGCTATGGCGCGGATATGCAAATCAAAAATGAATTATTTGTGAAATTCCCGTGAAAAAGGATGCGGTTACACATGCTTTCTAAAGGTAACCGTGAGGAATCCAAATTTTTTTTAAAACAGTTGTTTACAGAATCTGTATATTGCTATTTCACACTTTCAACATAAATACAATCTCGCGCTGATAGCTTCTATTTTGCACACGCAAAAAGGATACCCGTCTCTTAAAGAGCAGGAATCCTTTTTCCATCAGTTATTTTTCAGGTGACGTTTTTCACACTACATGCAAGTCGGGCTTCATTTACGATCAGTGCAATTCTGGCCAGTAATCTTTGTTGGCTTCAATCAAGTCATCCAGAATGTCCTTAGCAACTTTTGCGCTCGGGATTGTTTTCGATAACGTCAAGGCTTGCCATAATTTTTGATAGCTCTGTTCGACATAGGCTTCCACTACTAATTTCTCGACCGTCACTTGTTGGAACATCAAGGCTTGTTCAAATGCAGGGATTTTCCCTTGTACCAATGGTTCCGGCCCGTCATTCCCCACAACGCAAGGCACTTCCACCATCGCATCATCAGGGAAATTGGCGATGGCGCCATTGTTTTCCACAATCATCAGCATTCTTTCGTGCGTATTGAACGCAATCGCTCGGGCCAAGTCCACGATGAAGGAGGCATGGCTGTCGATATGGAATGCACCATCTACGGCGGTTCCTTTTTCGATGATAGTGCGTGCAGCAGTGAAGACTTCTTTTTCCCGACCATTCATTACTTCATTGGCACGCGTATAGTTGTGATCGGAATGCGCCACCTCATAATCCGGGTACAAATAATATTTCAAATAGGTATTCGGTAAATAACGCGGATTGACTGCTAATAAATCTTTTGCTTTTTTATGCGTTTCTTGCCAACTCTGATCCATATGTTGCGTGTCGACTTCAACTTGGGTCAAGTACCCGTTCTCTGCCACATAGTCGCGAATCTGATCAAGATACTCGTGACCCTCTTTATCTTTCACGCTAGTCCACCAGCCAAAGTGGTTCAATCCAAAGTAACGGACTTCCAGGTCTTGCGGATCTTTTCCGATGATTTGGGACATTCTGCGCAACGTTCCTACCGGCATATCACAGATATTCAGCACTTTAGAATTTGGGCGCAGGACACGGCAGGCTTCTGCCACAATCGCAGCTGGATTTGAATAATTCAGCATCCAGCAATCAGGCGAGTAGGTTTCCATGTGGTCGATGATTTCCAGCATTCCTGTGATGCTGCGCATACCATAAGCTATCCCACCGGGTCCGCAGGTTTCTTGGCCAATCACGCCATGACGCAACGGAATCTTTTCGTCCTTTTCGCGCATTTCATATTTTCCGACCCGGATGTGCGCCATGCAGAAATCTTTATCTGTGAACGCTTCTTTTGGATCGGTTGTGTAGGAGAACTTCAAATCAGGCGCCTGTTCTTTCAATAAGATTTCCAGGGCCTCACCCAGTACGGCTTGACGTTCTCCATCGTTGTCGTACAACACCAATTCGCGCATCGGGAAACGATCTATATTATCCAGCATCATCATCACGATTCCTGGCGTAAACGTACTGCCACCGCCAGCAATGACTACAGAAAATTTTTTCATAAACAATTCATCCTCACTTTTTGAATTCAATTTATTCTTCTACAATTTCTCTATTTAATACTGTATCAACGGCTCTACGAATACTGTTCACCTGCAAACCATATACGACTTGAACATTTTGGCCTTTCTTGATGATGCCACTGGCCCCGGTCTCATTCTTCAAGATCCCTTCGTTCACTTTTTCAGGATCGGTTAAAGTAAGTCGTAAGCGCGAGTAGCAGTTCGTAACCGTCTCGATATTCGCTTCGCCACCGAGAGCAGCAACGATAGTATGCGCCATTCCCAACTCATTTGCGGGTGCTCCTGCTTTAGCGCTCTTCGATTGATAATCTTTTTTCGAATACAAACGTGTTTCTAATCCCAACTCTTCTCTACCGATCGTTTTGTAATTAAACATCGTGATCAAGAAGCGGAACAGGAAGTAATACACTACAAAGAAGAATAAACCGACGACAATATACATTGGCCACGCTGTTCGTTCTGTTCCCAGCGGCACATTGTATAACAAAAAGTCTATTAATCCGTTTGGCCCTATTGCCCGCACGTTCAGAACATTCAGCAAGACCATGCTCAAACCACTTAAACCAGCATGTACAACAAATAATAAGGGAGCAACAAACATAAAGGAAAATTCGATTGGCTCTGTTACACCAGCAATCAAAGAAGTCGCTGCTGCAGGAATCAGAATGGCACGCGCTTTCGCTTTATTTTCCGGCTTGGCTGTATGGTACATCGCTAGGCAAGCACCAATCAGTCCGAACATTTTAGAAATACCGCGTGCATCCCAGATGACACTAGGCGCTAATAATCCGCCATCCGGATTTGCAATTTCAGCAAAGTAGATGTTCCGTGCTCCTTCAAAAATTTCGCCTCCGACCTCAGCGATACCGCCCAGTTCTGTGTATAAGAACGGCGTGTACACTAAGTGATGCAGTCCGGTCGGGATAAGCAAACGTTCCAACGAACCATAGAGGAAGACACCGAAGTTACCGCTTTGATTGATCAAGGTTCCTAAACTGCTGATTCCTCCTTGGAAGAACGGCCAGATGTAAGTGAACAAAATGCTCAAGGACACAAGGATAGGAATCAAGACGATGAAGACAAACCGCGTGCCGCCATAAATTTGGAATGCATTGTTGAATTCTTTGTTGGCATAGCGATTATGAACAATCGCGGTAACCACTCCTAGGAAGATGCCCAGAAAAACACCCATATCCAACACTTGGACACCTAAGACCATCGTCTGACCGGTCCCCTGCAGATTACCTTCGACAAGCATGCCTTGCAGACCCATGAAACGATTCATGGCATTAATGAAGACAAGATAACCGAGCAGAGCGATAAATCCTGCTTCTGATTTCTTCTTGTTGGCTAATCCAACAGCCAAGCCGACACAGAAAATGACGCCTAAGTTCACTAAAATGGAAACGAGCGATCCGGATAATATCGTTCCGAATCCGGTTGTGACCGGATTGTCTAAAAACGGTAAAACTTCCAACAGGCGTGCATTGGTAAATAGATTTCCGATGGCGATCAAGATACCCGCTATCGGTAAAATTAAAACGGGAATAAACATCGCTTTGGAAAATTTCTGCATCGTATCCATGACTCTCTCTTTCATTTGTTTCCCTCCAATATATGATTTCTTTAAGATGTTTACAGTGTAGCGAGAATCGTCCGGAAATAAAAGGCTTTCATGACGTTAAAAAACGTGTTCCGCAAAGACGAAACACGTTTCACTGACTATTCTGTTTGCTTCTGTTGCCATGCTTTTTAAGCTTTGCCTTCTTCTGTCTGTTCATCAACTTCATTGATTTCTTTCAGGTAACGGCTCAATAGATACTCCATAAGCAGCAACGTAAAGGGAAAGAAAGTATTGGGCAATAGATTCCTGTCATCGAGCTTGTGTTGATCGGTAACCTTAAAATTCAGATCGCTGCATTCACCGAGGCGATTGGGTGTTTCCTTCGTGAAGGCTACTGTAAAAATGCCCGCATTCTTCGCTTTCAGCACTTTGTCGATGACACTTTGCGTTTCTCCCGATTTGGAAATGGCTACGAAAGCCCCGATGTTCTTCAGATTATTCTCCAACACACCAATGGAATCCAATGTGGTGGCAAGGATGACTTGTTTCCCCAACAGCAACAGTTTTTTGTAGAGATATTCTGCTGCGATCGCCGAAAAACCGGCAGCATAGATGAAAATGAATTTCCCGTCCAAACTCAATACTTTTCCGATGAACTCGTCCATATCCTCTATTGAATTATGTTGCAGCACGAGCGCATGATCCAGTTGGAAAAATTCATCTTCCGAGGTTCCTGCAGGCACTGTTTCGGCATTAACAAGCGGCAACAAGTGATAATACAAATCAATGAAGCCTTTATATCCTAGCTTTTTGGACAAGCGGATGACACTTGCCGGTGAGGTGTAATTTTCTTTGGCAATTTGGCGGACACCCATTTGCAAAACGGTATCCATGTTGCTGATGATGTAGGTCAACAGTTGCTGATCTGATTCGCTCAATTCCTTACCTTGAAATAACTTGGAAATATCTACCACGCACGGATCCACTCCTAAAGTTTTTGTCCAATCCAGTATAACAAAAAAACTAGCCTTTTTTTATCCCATCAAAAAGAACCAGATACCTTAAGGCATAAGCTCCTCACCGGTATCTGGTTCATCAATCCATTTTATCCCTTAAAGCATCCGATCTACTCCAGTTTATTCTTCTATGGAAGCATAGCGATAGCTGTCGGGGCCGAATACTGGAATATACAGATCCTTCACATAGTCTTTCAGCAAGTATGCTCCAGCAGATTGATAAGTGGGAATTTGAACATAATGCTCCCCAATCGCAACTTGTTCCGCTTCGACCAGTAAATCCCAACGCGCTTCTTCATCATCATAAGCTGCTTTGGCAGTTTCAATCAGTATATCCACATCTTCAAAATCATAATTTCCGCGGTTGATATCCGAGTGGAACCGCTCGACATAATTCACGGGATCGGCAAAATCAGCAATCCAGTTAGCTGTGCCCATTTGGAAGGACCCATTGCGCAAGCTGTCTTGTTTAACGTTGAAAGGCACTTGGCGAATGGTGATCGTCAAACCAGGCAAGTTCCCTTGCAATTGGCTTTGGAAAAACTCCGCAAACTTTTTGGAATCTTCCGAATCAGTCGTCATCAATTCCAAGGAAATGGTTTCGACCCCCAACTCGCTGAGGCCTTTTTCCCAGGCCGTTTGAGCTTCTTCCAAGTTGTAACTAGTCAAGTCTCCCGCGTCTTCACGGAAATCTGCACCCGTTGCAGGATTCGCTGCCAAACCGTTTGGAACATATCCATAGATAGGAACTGACCCGTTCTTTAAGACATTTTCAGTATAATTGGCAGTATCCAGAGATTTTGTCAAAGCTTCACGAATGTTTTCATTCGCAAGCGCAGGAATTTCCTGATTCATTTCAATGAAGTTTGACGTTGTATTCATTTGAGAATGATAGTCTTCATTCGCTTTATTGGCAGCTACGTACTCCCCACTCAAAGCTGCATAATCCAGTTCATCCGCCTCATACAGATTTATAGCTGTCGAAGTTTCTTTCATGACTTGGACAATGACTTGATTTAAAGCAATCTCTTCCTTGCCCCAATACGAATCGTTTTTAGTGAACGTCCAGCTGCCACCTTTTGCCTGATTCCAGTCGGTCATCATGAACGGGCCATTATAGATAAGCGTGTCCGAACTCGCCCCATAGGCATCGCCTTGTTTTTCCACATATGCTTGATTTTGCGGGAAGAAAAAGGGCATGGACAAAAGATCCAGGAAATAAGGAGCCGGTTGGGCTAAGGTAACTTTCAGCTCTTTTTCACTGATGGCTTCCACCGCTAATTCTGCAGGGTCCATTTCACCGGCCAGAATTTCAGTCGCGTTTTTTATCAAACCGTCATACATGTACGAATAGCCGGCAGCCATTGCTGGATCGACCATTTTTCTCCAGGCATATACATAATCCGCGCTGGTTACTGGTTCCCCATTCGACCACGTGGCGTCGTCCCGGATCGTGAAAGTATAGACCAGCCCGTCCTCACTGACTTCTGGCATATTTTTAGCGGAAGCCGGCACGACTTCTCCGTTTAAATCCAGCGTGTATAGCCCTTCAAAGGCATTGTTCATAGCTGTGAAACTGACTAAATCCGTTGCTGCTATGATATCCATGGTGGGAATATCGGCACTTGCAGTCAATCTCAGAGCATTGGAGGAAGCGTTTTCAATTCCCGTCGAAACTGTGCCCGATTCGGTGCTGTCCATACTGGTGCTCCCATTACTGTTACCGTTACCGCATGCCGCCAGTAATCCTACGGAAAATAAACCCAACATCAACTGTATTTTCTTGTTGATTCTTATCATAAGTTTTCATCTTCCTTTACTATTTTTTTTCAAGCAATTCCCTGGTAAGTTTACTTGATTAAACTAATTATAGCAAGGCAGTCCTCAGTTTACGAATAATAAACAGATGCTTGCGTTTTTTTATATTATTTGCCTAGTAAAACTGTCCGGGGAGCGCCTCCGCCCCCAAACGCAAAAGAACGCACCACCCGTTTAGCTCTGCACTCAGAGCTAAACGGGTGGTGCGTTCAACTATCATATCCTGTTGCTTCAGGCCAATTCCCAAAGTTCGAGGCTGTAATCGATTGTGCTGCCTGCCGCGAGCGACAGGCCGGTTTCTCCCGCTTGCGGGAAGACGCGTGAAGTGAAGGTGCCTTCGCCATCGTTGATGAAGATTTCGATGGAGCTGGTGTCAACGAATATCTGAAGCTTGACTGTATCCATCTGTTCGACCGCCAGCGTGCGGGTCGTGCCGAAAGCTTCGGCGAACGGGATGCCACAGCGGCTGCGGTCGATTGTGATTTTCTTGATTGATGGATCCAAGGTGATGCGGAAACGTTTGCCGTTAGCTGCATCTTCGCAGAGATCCAACGTTACCAGACCGTGGTCAGCTGACACCGGTAAAGCCAGATCCAATTGGAGCTCATAGCAGTTTGCACCAGCACGGTCAATTGTCTTTTCGCCAAATAACAAGCCCGCGTCGGAAACAGTTTTCTCTTTGCGCAAGGTCACCAATTCGCGGACCGGTTGCTGGATCAGTTTTCCTTCTTTGATGGACAGTTCGCGCGGCAACGTCAGGCAGTGCGCCCAGTCTTCGCTGTCGGTCGGATACGCGACATCCGGCAAACCCATCCAAGCCGTCAAGATGCGGCGGCCATCCGGGCTTTCGGCGGTCTGGGTGGCGTAGAAATCGAAGCCGGCATCCAGTTCCTGGAAGCCATCATGCGTCAACTTCAGCTCATCCATCCGGAAATCATCAGCGATGACATAACCGGTCTGGAAAATGTTTTGGTAACGGTCGCCTTCCGGCTCCAGTCCTTGCGGCGAAAACAGCATCACCGTTTTGCCGTCGATTTCGAACAGGTCCGGGCATTCCCACATGAAGCCAAAGTCCGGCAAGCCGGCATCGACTTCACCCATCAATTCCCATTCCAAGGCATCCTTGGAACGGTACATCAGGATTGTGCCGGTTTCGTCGGTGCGTTGGGCACCGATGACGGCGTAATAGATACCGTGCTGCTCCCAGACTTTCGGATCGCGGACATGGTCAGTGTAGCCATCCGGTTTGCCGGCGATGGCAGGCGGAAGGAACTTCGTGAAGCTGCCGTCCTCTTCCATACGGGCAACAATCTGGTTGGGTACCCTTTCCCATTCTTCCGTACGGACATTGCCTGTGTACATGATGTGCAATTGGCCGTCCTTGACGAAACCGCTGCCGGAATAGACACCATGGCTGTCATACGCCGTGTCAGGCAACAACGCGACGCCCTCTTCGTTCCATTGCACGAGGTCCGTCGAAGTCAGATGGAACCAATGCTTCAAGCCGTGGACCGCGCCCATCGGAAACCATTGATAAAAGAGATGCCATTTGCCGTCGAAATAGGTGAAGCCGTTCGGATCGTTCAAAAGGCCTGTGTTCGGTTGGATGTGGTAGTTTTGGCGGAAGGGCGACTGCGCCACCCTTTTCGCCAATTCTTCCAGATAGTTATCGGAATAATCCGAGGTTTGTTTATAGCGCTCCTCGCGCGTCCATACTTTCATCGTTTATTCCTTTCCTTGTCAAATTTGTCCTCTGTCCAGCAGTCCAAGCCTGCCTATCGGAAATTAGACCGATTGGGTCACAGTGTTTCCTTATTCAGAGTTGAATGAACTTGTTCCTCATTTTTTTTTTTCGCTTCGCTTTTTGTCCAGTCGCGTTTGCTGAAGACGTAGGTCATGGATACTGTCGTGAGTGTTGCGATCAGCATGCCCAAAACGTAGATCCACAAGTCTTCTTGTTTGATCGAGATGACGCCCGGCAGGCCGGCTGCGCCCATTGCGATCGCTTTGACTTTGAAGAAGGAGATGAACGCGCTGCTGACGCCGGAACCGATCATCGCTGCGTAGAACGGGTAGCGGTATTTCAGGTTGATACCGAACATCGCAGGCTCAGTGATCCCCAAGTAAGCGGAGATTGCGGAAGCGGAAGCCAAGCTTTTCGCTTTTTGTTCCTTGATAATGAAGAACATCGCCAATGCGGCAGCTCCTTGAGCCACGTTTGACATAGCGGCGATTGGGAAGATGAATGTACCGCCTGTTTTAGCGATATCAGCCAACAATTGCGTTTCAACAGCGATGAAGCTGTGGTGCATACCGGTAACGACCAGTGGAGCGTAGAAGAAACCGATGATGGCTCCGCCGATGGCACCTGTCGTGTCATACAACCATACTAGGCTGTTTGTCATCACGTCGCCGAGTGTGCGCGTCAGAGGTCCCACCAAAGTGAAAGTCAGGAAGCCAGTGCTAATTATAGCGAACAGCGGTGTGACCAGGTTATCCAATGATGTGTGCACGCGTTTGTGCAAGAAAGTTTCGATTTTCGCCAAGATGTAAGATGCGAACAAGATCGGCAGTACTGTTCCTTGGTAACCGACTTTCGCGATTTCGAATCCGAAGATATCCCAGAAAGGCACTTCGCCTGCAGCCAAGACTGCTGGATAGTTGTAGGCATTGACAAGATCCGGGTGGACCATCAACATCCCCAAAACAGCTCCCAAGTATGGGTTGCCGCCGAATTTCTGCGTTGCGCTGAAACCGATCAGGACTGGAAGGAAGACATATGCCGCGTTAGAGAATGTGTTGATCATCGCTGCAAAACCTTCGATGGCCGGATAAGCTTCAATCAGCGATTTTCCGGTAACAAACAAATCCTGTGCCGTGAATACGTTGTTCAATCCCATCATCAAACCACAAGCTACGATGGCCGGGATGATCGGTACGAAGATATCCGAAAGCAACTTGACGCCTTGTTGGATCGGATTCAATTTTTGCGTGCCGGCTGTTTTGACTTCTTCTTTGCTCATGGCGTCGATTCCGGCCATTTTGATGAATTCTTTGTAGACTTCATTGACGATCCCGGATCCCAGGATGATCTGGTATTGACCAGCCGTTGAGAAAGTCCCTTTGACTTCGTCGCGTTCATCCAAGCCCGCTTGATCGACTTTGCTTTCATCTTTCAAAACCAAGCGTAGTCGTGTCGCGCAGTGCGTCGCCGCCTGTACGTTGTCTTTTCCACCGATGTCCGTCAACAATTCTTCTGCAATCTTTTTGTAATCCATTTTTTCTCCCTCTTCCCTTTAATCTGTTCTGCCTAAGAATAAGTGCAATAAAAGCTTTGTTTCATTTCATTTCGGAACCGGTTCCTTTCCGATTTAAAATGATAAGGAGCAGGTTTTTCATGTTGGTGAAACCGGTTCCTCTTGATATGAATAGTAAACCCTTTCAAAGATAAAGTCAAGCGTTTTTATAAAAAAAATCCTGCAAAAAATGAATCAGCAAAATGCACAAGCATCCCGGATGACAGGATACTTGTGCGTTCTCGGATTGCGATAATGATTTGTGGTCTGGTTCACCCTGCTCAATCGTTCCAAGAGATGTCGCAACCCGGCAGTGCGCCCTGCAGCTGTGCCTGATGTTCGACGCTGACGTTTGCTCCGCTGATGTAGAGCTTGCCTAAATTTGCCAAGCCCGTCAAAGGCGCGATATCGCTGATTGGATTCCCCTTCACATCAAGGTACCAAAGCTCCGTCAGGTTAGCTAAGGGCGTGGCGTCGCTGAACTGATTATCGGCCAAATTCAGATGTCTGACTTTGGCCAGATTAGCCAAACTGTCGATGGCGCTGATCCTGTTCTTAGACAGATCGAGGTAGACCAATTCTGTCAGACTTGCCAACAATCCAGAATCGCTCACTTGCGCCCCGCTTATTTCGAGGTGCGTTAGTTCAGTCAAACCCGTCAAACTGCCGATGTCCTCGACCGGGGTATTGTTCAGATCCAGACGGGTGAGCTTCGCCAGGTTGCCTAATGGCATGAGGTCGCTTATGGCGGTATCGCTCAGGTCCAGTGTCAACAGGTTTCCGAGTTCCACCAGTCCGTTGCCGTCGCTGATTTCCGTACCGCTCAAGTCCAGTGTCATCAATTGCGCCATGCTTGCTACGGCCCCCGCGTCGCTGATCGGCGTGTTCTCCAGTTGCAGGATGGTCAACTGCGTCAATCCAGATATGGCTGTGATATCAGTGACTTGCGTGTTGCCAAGGTTCAGGTAGCGCAGCTGCATCAATTCCGCTAAAGCAACGATACCCTCGACTTTTGTGTTGCGAAGGTTAAGCGATTGGAGCCCTTCCATGCCAGCTAAAGGACGGATATCAGCGACGGAGGTGTCGTTCAGATAGAGCGTCGCCATCTGTTTTAAATCAGCCAATGGTTTGATGTCTTCCAAATTGTTGTTGTTGAGGTACAGTGTCTTGAGCTTAGTCAGATTTGTCAATGCGGCAACATCTTCTACACGGGAATGGCTGATATCTAGATATTCTAATTGTGTCAACCCTGCCAGAGCGCTGATGTCACTGACTTCTGTTTGGTTCAAGTGGAGTGTCCGCAGATTCGTAAAGTGTTCGATCCCGTCGATGGCATTTATATCTTTGTTACCCAGATAGAGTGCATCGACCGATTCGACATCGATTGGTGAAAGTTCACCCTCTTCTTTGCCGATCAGCTTGCGGACGTATTGTTCCATATCTTCGTCGGCGAAAATCAGCGCTTTACCGCCTTCCGTAGCCTCATTTCCAGAACCTGTTTCTGCCTCGCTGACGGCTTGGGCGGAGCTCACTTTGCTAGTATTTTCCCCATCCAGGCCCGAAATCGTTGTGTCCGCACAACCCGCGAACATGACTAGAGCAAAGAGGGATAAAATCCTTATTCTTTTTTCCATAAAAAACAGCCTCCTTAGGAAAATTACGGGAGCTGACGACGGGATCCATTCCGATAGGGACCCTCAGACGAAGATTGCTGCATCAGATTGTTTGGATGCGAAAATGATCTGCTACATTCCCATTATAAGACTCCTTTGCTTTAAGCGCTAACATTTTGGGCTTCTTTCCTGAGTTAAACCCTCGACATGCGTGCGACTCTGCCTTTTCATTCAGAAAAATAGCCCGCGTTTTAGAGAACATCACTCCTCAACGCGGGCTATTTTCAATGAAGTTTCTACCGGACAGTTTCCGTAGCAAGCTTGGTTGCGGATTTCCTGAGTGCATAGACGAGGCTCAAGCCCAGTCCCAGCAGGACGACAGCGATAGCGACATAGAAGGCTTTCGTGAAGTCACCATTGTTCGCAGCAGCCAATGATGCCGTCACTTTCGGAGCGACGAAGGCGGCGCTCGAAAAACCGAACATGGACTGCCCGATCAGCGATGCATTCGAAGCGATCATCAGACCGGAAAAGACACCCATCGCGAACATCAGGATCAACAAATAGAAAGCCGGGGTTGCCAACATTTCTTTCCAGTTTTTGCTGGCGGTGATGACTTTTGTTGGAGCTGTAGACTTTCCCTGGAACGCAGCCTCTTCTGGAACAATTTGTTTGGGAGCTGAGCAGAGTGCGCAGCCCCCTGCTCCGGTGAGAGGCCTCTCACCGGAGCACGATGGTAGCTCGCGGTATCCATCTCCTGCGGGCACCTCCTTGTTGGAGGACAAGACTAGTATGTGAGCCGAACTTCGGCGAAGCCTGCGTTCGCCGGAGGAAACAAATTCCGCCCAACAAAAAACCACCCGCTACACAGGAACGGATGGTTTTGATTTTTTTTCATTTAACATTTTTTATCCCATGACCGCCAAAACGAGCGGCAGTGCGAAGATTCCAATCAAGATGGAGACGGAATTCATGAAGGCGGAGGTTTCGACGTCCCCGCCCGCTTCGTCGGTGAATCCAGTCGCCATGGATGCGATCGGCGAAAAGAACAGCATGCAGAGGATCGTCTTCACGACCATTGAGACCGGCAGGAAGAGCACGGTCAGGATGGAGAAAATCAGCGAAAAGCCGTAGCGGATGGCCAAGTATTTGAAAGCCAGCTTAAAGCGGTGCGCATCCAAGCCCAATTCCAAACCGATACCGATCATCAGCATCGCCAGGAAAGTATTGGCGCCGCCCACAGTTGACGTAAAGGTGATGACTGCATCCGGCAATTGCAACCCGAAGAGGCGCATCAGCAACAGGATCAAGTAGGTATCGAACAGCGGCGAAAGGAACATGAGCTTGAGGAAGCCGCCTAAAGTCGTTTTTTGTTTCTCATCCGCCACCGACCGGGACCAACCATAGCCGATTCCGGCAGCGCCGAAAGAATTGCCGACATCGAAAAGGGATGCGAAAATGATCGACTGCGGGCCCATCAATCCGGCAATATATGGCATCGCAAAGGCCCCGACATTGTAGCTGCCGAGGTTGATGATTCCGAAAGCTTGCGCTATGCCGCCTTTCCGCTGATTCACAAGATAGCCGGTGATTTGCAGGACCAAGTTAGCGAGGAGGCCGATTGCGGTCAAAAATAACAAGTTGTAGGTGATGTCGAACGTGTTGAAACTGGTGATCAGTGCGCAGGGCAACGTGATCCGCAGAACGATTTTCGAAAATTTTGGAAAATCATCCGCGCTTACCCACCCAATCCGTTTGATGACGTAGCCGATCACGATGATCAAAATCAGTGATGCGGCTTTTGCTGCTATTTCCCCCATTACGTTCCCCCTGCTCGCGTTTTTCCTTCAATTATAACAAAAAAATGCCATTGCATCCGATCTTTCTGTATTTTGTAATCGCGTTACGGTTTTCTTTGACTCCGGGCTGGGAATTGAAAAAAGTTCCGCCTGCCCCAATACGAATCGGGGAGAGGGAACTTTGAAAAAGGCTTGCTATTCTTCGTACTTCAAAATGGAACGTTCGCCCAATGGTTGGACTTCTCTATTGTTGCCTTCATAATATTCGTTGAAGGCCGCAATCTGTTCCGCGGATACCTCAACAGGATTCGCCATCACATACCACTCGACATTTTCGGTAAGCGGCGGTGTCGTCAAGGAGCCTAGGTAATGGTAATAACTTTTGTTGGCTGGAAGCAATTCAGCAACATTCAGGCTGAGTCCGCTCGCAACAGCAGATTCTTCGTTTGCCTGCACATCATCCAAAATCGCTTGAAAGGCCCCATTTTCTGCGCCTTCTTTAAAGAAGACCGCGATGACCGCCAAGCGTCCGTCCTGTGCCTTGTGGACAAAATGCAGCTCGATCGGGAAATTTTCCCCATTTAGAGTATGCTCACTCGGGGAATGCAGATGGAATTGCTTCAGCTCAAAACTGCGTCCGGCGATCGTCGCTTGGCCGCCGTCTTCAATTTCGATACTGTGCCCGTTGTCGACCACATCGATGATCTCTTCCGCATAATCCAATGTCAGGGAGCCGTCCGTGATCATCGGTTCTGCTGCACTCGTCTCGATATTGATTGGGGATTGCATCTCGCCGGATTCGAAGTCCCATTCATCCTGGTTCTCGTAATCCAACTGTTCCTCAGTGGCTGGTTCGGTTGTTTCTTCAACTACCGCTTCAGAAGTCTGTTCCGTTTTCGTTAGGACGCCGCTTTCCGCTGCCACCGTTTCTTCTTGGCCGCAGCCGCTCAGTCCCAATAGGGTGAATGCCCCCAGAACTGCCAAAACTTTTTTATACCCTCTTGCATCATTCATTTTTTCTTTTCCTCCTCTAACGCAATATCCACTTATTATATAATAATTCACAATTAAATTATTAAATCAATTTGGAAAAACAATAAATCAACAGAGGGTCCCTTTCGTTCCCTGCATTCAAAAGGATATTGCGGTGAGAGGACTGGCGGGGCTATCCCGTCCCATGTGCGGTTTTGGATGCCGTCAACAACTAGCTGCCGAGGACTGCCGCGATGGCCTCGGAGCAGAGGACGACTGCTTCCTCCAGTTCGGCTTCGGTAATCGTCAAAGGCGGATTGAAATAGAGCACATTGCCGAGCGGGCGCAGGATCAGCCCCTTCTCCAAAGCCTTTTTGTAGATCTGATAACCGATTCGCAAATCCGCATCAAAACCGGTCTTCGCCTGCTTATCGGTCACCAGCTCGATGGCATGGATCAGGCCGATATGGCGGATTTCGCCCACGTTCGGGTGATCCAGCAGCGTTTCGTCCAGGCGCTGGGTCAGATAGTGAGCGCGGATCACGGCTTTTTCGAGGATCCGCTCTTCGCGGAGCACCTTCTGGACCGCCAGCGCCGCGGAGCAGCCAAGCGGATTGCCGCTGTAGGTGTGGCTGTGCATAAAAGCCTTGCCTTCGCTGTATTCGGCATAGAAAGCATCATAGATTTTGTCCGTCGTGATCGTGATCGCCATCGGCAGGTAGCCGCCGGTGAGCCCTTTGGAGACGCACATGATGTCGGGGCTGACGCCGGCATGGTCGAAGGCGAACATTTTGCCGGTCCGTCCGAATCCGGTCGCGATTTCGTCGGCAATCAGCAGGACGTCGTAGCGGTCGCAGAGTGCACGCAATTTTTCCAGATACAGCGGCGGATAAATGCGCATGCCCGCACTGCCCTGCACCAAAGGCTCGACGATCATGGCGCAGGTTTCGGCTCCGTACTCCACGAAAGCTTTTTCGGCGTAGTCGAAGCATTCGCAATTGCAGCTCTCCCGATTTTTCTGGAACGGGCAACGATAACAATCCGGCGCCTGGATCTGATTTGTGTCCATCAGCATCGGCTTGTACATTTTGGCATACAGATCCATGCTCCCGACCGCCAACGCACCCAAAGTTTCGCCGTGGTAGCCCTCCGTCAGGCACATGAATTTTGTCCGCTCCTTGTGTCCGGTCTGGTATTGGTACTGGAAACTCATCTTCAGCGCGCATTCCACTGCCGCTGATCCATTATCGGAAAAATTGAACTTCGAGAGCCCGGCCGGGATGATTTCCATCAGTTGTTCGCATAAGGCAATCGCTGGTTCATGGGAAAAGTTTGCGAAAATCACATGCTCCAGCCGCCCGATTTGGTTGATGAGCGCTTCATTGATCGTTGGGTTGCAGTGACCAAGCAAGTTGCACCACCACGAGCTGACGATGTCAAGGTAGGCTTTACCTTCTTTGTCATAAAGATAGACCCCTTCGCCCCGGTCGATGATGATCGGCTTGAGCTCCTCATAATCCTTCATCTGTGAGCAAGGGTGCCAGATGTATTTCAGATCCTTTTCGACTAAATCCATGCGACCGCCCCTATCCATACAATACCGCCAGCGTCGCTGCATCGATGTCGATGGCTGCTTCACCCTTTTTCACGCAAGCGATGACGGGCACGCGGGTGAGGATTTCGACCATTTTCTTGTTGTCGCGCATCATCGCATCGGCCGCGTCATAACGGTTCAGGATGATCCCTTTCACCGGGATGCCGCGCCTTTTCATGTAGTCAATCGTGAGCACGGTCGCATTGATCGTGCCGAGGCCGGCATCCGCGACGACGAGTGCGCCCAGCCCCAAAGCCGTGATGACATCCTCAAGTAAAAGCTGCGCATCGTTGTCGTAGCGGAGCGGGCAGACGATGCCGCCGCTGCCTTCCATCGTCACGTAGTCGTATCTGGCCAGCGCTTGCTCATAGGCGGCCATCACGACCGCCATTTTGACGGGATTGCCCTCCAGCTTCGCAGCCAAGTGCGGCGATACGGCCTTTTCATAGACGTAAGAGACGAAATTCTCGGCTTCATCTTCGGCGATCCCCGCGACATCCGCAACGTATCCCGCATCCCCCGCGCGGAAGCCTGCCGCTGTCTTTTCGACTCCGCTGAGCGCTGCCTTGTAATATCCAGCGGAATGACCGGCTTCGCGCAATTTTTTGACGATTAGCGCCGTGACATAAGTCTTCCCGACATCCGTGCCGGTCGCAGTGACGAACAACCCTTTTCCATCAGTCATCGCTCAGGACCACCTCGTAACCGAGTTCGCTCAGCATGCGCATGTCCTGCTCAATCGTGATGCCGTCCGTCGTCAGCATATCGCCGGAAATAGCCGCATTGGCGCCGGAAAGGAAACACTGTCTGCCTTTATCCCCAAGCAGCCCCCTTCCGCCGGCCAACCGAATATAAGCATCGGGAGCCAGCATCCGGAAAATCGCGATGATGCGGCTCATCTCGTCATCGCTGACGACTTCGTTTTCCTCGAACGGCGTGCCCGGGATGGGATTCAGCAGGTTGACCGGTATCGAGCGGATGCCCATTTCGCGCAGGTCGATGACCATATCGATGCGGTCCTCCATCGTTTCGCCCAAGCCGATGATGCCGCCGCTGCAGACGGTCAGACCGGCCTGTTGCGCGGCACGGATGGCGGCGATCTTGTCGTCGTAGGTGTGGGTCGTGCAGACCTTCGGGAAATTCCTTCGCGAAGTTTCCAGATTATTGTGGACGCGCATCAATCCTGCCTGCTTCAGTTTGGCGAATTCCGTTTCCTCCAAAAGCCCGAACGATCCGCAGAGCGCGATGTCCGATTCCTTTTGGACGGCTTCCAGACTTTCGCAAACCTTGTCCACTTCCTTGCTGGACAAGGCCCTGCCCGAGGTCACGATGGAATAACGCAGCACGCCGCGCTCTTCATTGTATTTGGCTTGTTCGACAATCGTTTCCGATCCGATGAGCGAGTAGGCATCCACTTTCGTGCGGTAATAGCGGGATTGGGCGCAGAACTTGCAGTTTTCCGAGCATTTTCCGCTCTTGCCATTGATGATCGTGCAGACATCGAACACATTTCCACAGAAATGCTCGCGCACCTGATTGGCGGCTGCGCATAGTTCTTCGAGCGGCACTTCCGTCAAAGCCATAGCTTCCTCCTTAGTGAGGCGTCCGCCGGCGTAAAGCTTGTTTTTGAATATTTCCATTGTCGTCATTTCCACTGTCCTCCCTTTTCTAAAGCCCTTTTCTGATGACCGGAATCAGCCGTTTTCCGAGCGACGCGCCTAGGATGCACAACGCAATATCTCCCGGCACGGACAAAAGGAAACCGTACAGGAACAGCGGTCCCATCGCAATCGGGGCACCGATGACATAATTACAGATGATGTAATAATAGATCAGGCCGAACACATACACGATGCCGAGGCCGGTCAAGCTGGCCAGTAACAGTCGCTTGAACGACGGCTGCGTCACCTTATGCGCGATTACACCGGTCACATAGGTGCCGACGCAAAAGCCGATCAGATACCCGAAGCTCGGTTTCAGAATATAGCCGATGCCGCCGCCTTCAGCGAACACAGGCAAACCGGCCAGCCCCATCAGGACATATAGCGACACGCTTATTGCCCCGAGCCTTCCGCCCAGCAATACACCAGCCAGCATCGTGAAAAGGAACTGCAGTGTGAACGGCACAACCGGAACCGGCACGCGGATAAAGGCGCCGACTGCGATCAGTGCAGCGAATAAGGCGCACAGGACCATTTCCTTCGTTGTCAGTCTTCTGCTGGCCCGCTCTTCATTTTTTACGGATAATACAGTCTCTTTTTCGCTCATCATCATTCTCCATTCATTCTGATATTGTACTTGCATCAATAATTACATATGCAAAAAGTTATGTCAACCATATAAATATTAAAGGTTACAATGAAAAAGACTGAGAAAACATGCGAGCTATCCATTTTGGGCGTTTTAGGATCGGTGGTTCGGGATTTGTATTTTTTCTGTGTTATTGCGGACGGCTCAAAAAACGACACCCCAGCATTAGTTTGCTTGGGTGTCGTTTTTTGTTGTTTATTGATTCTTGCATATGCTATGGCTGATCATTTTTTTGGGTCGATTCCCTGATCAACAGCTCATTATCCAATGTTTGGATCTGGGCGACTTCTTTTTTCAAGATCAATTCCATCAGGATTTTCGCCGCCAGTTCGCCGGACTCCTGAAAAGGATAATGGACCGTTGTGATGCGCGGATAGACCGCTTCGGTGATTTCGTAACCACCAAAACCCGCCAAGGAAAGCTGATCCGGTATTTCGATCTGCAGTTCGTGGGCTGCGCGCATGATTCCGATCGCGATGTTGTCGGTCGCGCCGATCACGAAAGTCGCTTTTGATTGCGGCAGGATTTCCAGTGCCTTCTCGTAGGCGTCCTTCATGGCAAAGCTCGTTTTGACGAAGGTATAGTCGATGTCGTGGCCTTCGAAAGCCAGCTCGATGCCGTGGCGACGGGTCACCCCGACCGCTTTATCGGATTCGTCGACCCCGAAGACAAGAATGTTCCGGTGCCCGTTCGCCACCGCGTAGGCCCCGACCGAATGGCCCGCCTTCTCGTCATCATGGATGATGCAGTGGAAATCGGGATGCGATTGCCCGACGATGACGACGGGAACATCAGCATCTTCGAACGCCTTCACATGAGCCGGCGTGATGGCCGCCGCGAAGAAGACGATGCCGTCGACGCGCTGCTTCGCCAAGGTGGAGATGGCTTCAATTTCGCGCTCGCGGCTCTGATCCGCATTCGTGATCAACAGTTGGTTTTTGGAAAGGCGCAGACTGTTCTCCAAGCCCCGCAACGCTTCATTCGTCGCAAAGGAATTCAGACGCGGAATGATCGTCCCGACCATGTGCGTGCGCTTCGCTTTCAGGCTTTGGGCAAATTTATTCGGTTTATAGTCGTTCTCGGCGACGATCTCATCCAGCTTCGCCTTTGTTTTTTCGCTGACCGCCCCGCCGTTCAGATAGCGGGAAACGGTACTCTTCGCCACACCGGCCATTTTGGCGATGTCATTGATGGTGACCATGGATAGCGTCCACCCCTTTCTTGTGCTGCATAGCGGACTTTGTTCCGTATCCGTATACAAAATGATTCTCTGTCTTTGATTATACAGGTGTGAGGGGGGCGCCGCAACGGACCGGGGAGAAAATCTGGCTATTGGGCTCGCGGATTGGCGAGCCGCGTGGACTTGTGGGACTGGGTCGCCCGGCTGGCCGGGGTTACGGCCCCCATTTTGAGTGTCTGCTCCGGCCAGGGGATGCGCCGCAGGAGGAGAGATACGATGTTACCGGGCTCCTCCTGCGGCGACGGCCTCGCCGGAGCTGAGTACAGTTTGCGGGTGCTGTCCTCCGGCGACAGCCGGCTTGGCCGGAGGTCCGGCCGCATTCAAAAAAATGCAAAAATCCGCACGCCGCCGCGGACAGCCTACGCAAGCGCGGTTTGGGGCTGTCCTTCCGGCAGAATGCGGAAAATTCTTCAGTTATTCAGTTGGCTTTTGTTCTGTTGGCTTGCGGCGTGCGCCTTTGTTTTTCAGCGTTTTTGTGCGGACTTTTTTCTTTTTGATTTTCTTGGCTGGTATTGTTGGGGACGCCTCTTCCTCTTTCAAGGCAGCTTTTTTTTGGATTTTGGCTGCTTTGGCTGCGGCCGGTTTCTGCGCATCGCGGATGGCGTCACGTGATTCGCGGCTCGGAAGTTCGTTGACGAGCTCACCTCCGTAGATGAAGAATTCTTTTACTTCATCAGGATGCGGTGCGAAGCGTTTGATATCGCGACTGTTGCGGTCATTCACCAAGGACAGCACGACCCCTTTTTTGCCCATCCGGCCCGTACGCCCGGAGCGGTGCAGGTAAGTTTCCTTCGAAAGCGGCAGATCGTAATGGATGACATACGGCAGATCCAGGATATCGATCCCGCGGGCGGAAACGTCCGTCGTCAGCAGGAACGTCGCGTTGCCTTTGCGGAATTCATCCATGGCGCTCTTACGCTGCGCCTTGCCGTAATCGCTGTGCAGCATGCGGACATTGATGCCCTCGAACTGCAGTTTTCCCGCCAAATAATCAAGTTCCTGCGTGGAATTCACGAAAACGAGCGCCTGCATGCCTTCCAGGTTGCCCAAGCGGCGCAGCATTTCCGCACGCTTCCGCGTCGGCGCCTCGATGAAACCATGGACAGTCTGGTCCATGAATTGACCTTCCTTGGTAGTGTCGAACCAAAGCGGCTCCGTGTTGAACCATTTCTGGATATCCTTCAGGTTTTCGCTATTGGTAGCCGAAAAGAAACCCATCTGGCGGGATCCCGGCGTTTTTTTTATCAACTCGCGCAAGGCACTCAGATGCTCTTCCTGCATCAAGTAATCCGCTTCATCTAAGATGACCGTCTTGATGTTGTGCAGTCTGAGTTTTTTCTGGTTGGCCAATTCCAGCAATCGTCCCGGTGTTCCGACCACGATTTCAGGCTTTTCTTTCAACTTGTCGATTTGACGGCCTACGTTCGCGCCACCGATGATCACTTGCGCGGTCAAGTCTTTCAGGGAACCCCATTCCGCCAAAACGTGCCCTACTTGGTGCGCCAATTCCTGCGAAGGCACGAGCACCAACAATTGCAATTCCTTGCTGGCATCCGTTTTTTGCAGCAACGGGATGGCATAAGCCAAGGTTTTACCGGTACCGGTCGGCGATAGGCCGACGACATCTTTGCCTTCCATCAACGGTTTGAAGACATTCTCTTGGATTGGTGTCGGCAACTGAAAACTCATCTCGTTCCAGTATTTCTCGAATGGCATTGCCATTTCTTCCATCATCATCATTTATTTCCTCATTTCTTATAATGCAGCCTGTTTTTAGGCTGCGGTGCATAGCTCGCGCGGAAGCATCCGACTGACCTACGCCTCATGTCAACAACCCATGACTGAAGTTACGGGCTTGCGAGCCTCTTGCGAGGCTCTGGTTTGTATACAGCGGACTACGCATCAATTGACACGCCCTTTGATCCTAGCGAGAGGAACTGTCAGGTACCAAGCAAACCTGTTTCTATGATTAAGCAACCACCAATGATGGTGCCAATAATACTTCATCAATCCAACGGATACCATAATTGCGTAGATTCAATCCGGCGTTATGGTCTCTATCGTGCCATTCATGACAATTATTACATGTCCATTCACGAGTGGTAATATCGCCTTTCAGGGCTGTGTTTTTCACGCCACAATCAGAACAGATTTGTGTTGAAGCAAAGCTTTTCGGTGCTTTCACAAAATACTTCCCTTGTTGCTCAAGTTTGTACTTGAGATATAGACGAAAGTTGCCGAACCCATTATCTTGTTGGTTTTTCGCCAACTTCAGGGTTTGTCCAATCGCACGAAGGTCAAGGTCTTCAACTACGACCATATCATAACGGTTTGCGAGGGCATAGGCCTTCTTATGCAGCCAGTCTTTCCTTTGGTTCGCAACTTTCATATGGAGTTTCACTACCACCAAACGTTGACGTTTCCATCGTTTAGAACCTTTTACCATGTGGGATAGTTTACGCTGTTCTTTTGCTAAACGTTCTTCCATATCTCGATAGTAGTGTGGGTAATTGGCTTTCTTACCTTCATTATCTACGAAGAAATTGGCTTGTGAATAATCCAGTCCAAGAATACGTTCAACAGCAGGGATACCAATGCTTTCGACTTCCATTTCAAATTCAACATTGATGGATACTTCGAACTTCCCTTGAGCGTTCATTGTTATCGTCACGTTCTTGATACGACTGTTCGTCGGTAAGGGACGATGTATATTCAATTTGATTGTTACTTCCGACAGCTTACTTTTCTGGGCAGTCGGGAGATGAAGAACATTGTTCTCACCAATGAAGATGTTGTCGTTTTGGTTGAATGTGGTATAGCTTAGCTTGCTGTTCTTGCGAGAATGGAATTTCGGCATCCCTTTAAGGTCACGGAAAGTAGGCTCAATACCAAGAGTTTTCTGACGCTTAAGGACAGACTTCTTGAATTGTCCTTTGAAGGCGTTCTTGTTGAATAGGGAAATTGCTTTATTGAAATGTTGCTTTGCTTCGTTCGAAGCGAATGCATCCACTTCATAAAGGTATTTGTTGCCTTCCTCATTCATACGGGTTTGCTTGAATTCTTTGACTGTCGGCATTACCATTTCTTTGAAAGTAGGAAGTTTATCACCGATGGTGTGCCCATTCTTTTCAAGATACTCATACAAATGAGCTACATGAAGGTTGTACATCAAGCGGTCTGCACCAAAGCATTGACGGAAGTAGCTTTCTGTTTCATCAGATGTTGGTGCTCCGCTATACACATAACCGCGATTGACTGTTTCTACTGACATTGGTTTCACCTCCTATCATTTTTGTGGTTGGCTTTGGATGTATTTCCGCACTTGTTCCTCTGTTTTTCCGCTGACTGTCGCAATGAAATAACTAGGATTCCACATGTGACCACCCCATAAGTATTGCTTAATTTCGGGGTATAACTTAAACAGTCGTCTTGCTGATTGTCCTTTGAGCGTTTTAACTACTGACGGTATATAGTGTTGAGGTTTCATTGAAATGAGAAGATGGATATGGTCTTTATCTGTTTCCATTTCTTCCACTTCAATTCCTTGTTCAGCACAGATTTCTCGTACGATTTGTTTGAGCGATTGTTCTATTTGGTTTACTAGAACTTTACGTCTGTACTTCACACACCAAACCAAATGGAACTGTAGGGAATACACATAACCTCGACCGTGTTTGACTTCTACCAAAGCTATCACCTCACAAGAATATTATACAATAAATATGATCTATCCAACAAGTCATATGTTATTGCTTATTCCCCATTAAAACAGGCTTAATAGTTAATTTTATAAAGTCATATGTCGAAATTTAAGGTGCCAAAGGTACCCCTAAACCCGAACGGCGATTCATCTCATGACTAAAGTCACGAGGGTTCTCGCCTAACTACTAAATCCGCTGGGTAAACGATGCCCGCTTTTTTGCGCAAAGCTTCCATTGTTCGGTTGACGTCTCGGCTGATCTGCGTCCAACGTTCATAGTCTTCTATAGTATCAGGATTTTCCGGATCATTCAAGACGCGCGCGAATGCACGGACTTCGTCATCCATGAAATGTCCTGAAGCTTTTTCGGCTAATTGGTAACGTTCGCTAGTGTCGCCGTCCACCAGTTCGACAGATTGGATCAAATTGACGCCATCGAGAATCAACGTTTTTTTGCCGCTGTAGATTTCCGAATCAGCGAAGGAATTATAGATTTTCGACGCGTGCAGGCTGACTGTGAAATATGGATATTTCAACAGCGATGTGCCGGCTCCATCCACGCCCGTCTGGATTTTCTTGGCGGCATAATCGACTTCCTCGGGCACGCCGAACCAAGCGATGGCGGCATACAGCAAGTATACGCCCAAATCGGAGAGCGCCCCGCCGGAAAAAGCGAGCGAGAAGATGTTCGGTTCCTCGCCGGCCAAGACCTGATCATAGCGGGAGGAGTATTTGGCATACGTGAAGCTGGCGCCGTCGATTTCGCCCAATTTGGCGATTTCATTCTTGACTAGCGCGAAGTTCGGTTCATGAAGATGGCGGGCTGCTTCAAATAGGAAGACATTGTTGGCTTTCGCTGCAGAGAAGGCTGCCTCCCATTCTTTCGTGTTCGAGAAGACCGGCTTCTCGACGATAAGATGCTTGCCGTTCGCGATGGCCGACATAGCTTGCTCGAAATGGAGGCTGTTCGGCGATGCGATGTAGATGGCATCCACTTCCTCCAGGGCTGTGAATTTATCCAACTCAGTGACGAATAAATCCGCGCCGTAGCCCTCGCCAAAACTCTGGGCATTAAACTGGGTGCGGCTGTAAACCGCTTTTATTTCAAATTGTCCGGATGCTTTAGCCGCTGTCGCGAATGCATGCGCAATGCTGCTCGTTCCGATGATGCCTAATCTGATCATGGCTTTATCCCCTCACTCACTGTTTTCTTTTGAACATTCTATTCCTATTCTACACTAATCGGGGGTGGATTGCTTAGCGATACCATTTTTTTAAGGCGCAGAATGACCGTTTTTTTTCGGGTGGGTTGGGCTTTCGTCCGGTTACTGCAAACCGCAATAGAAGTAAAACCAGCATCCCGATGCAGATGGGATGCTGGCGTTGTACCATTATAGAAGTTGCTTTTCCGCCCGTTTCAATTGTTGGCGCTGCTTCAGGCGTTTTTTCTTTTCGGCTTCCGTCAGCGGCGCATAGTCCTTCAGATCTGGCAAGACGCCGACGGACACTTCCCACAGATAGAGGCTCGCGATCGAACCGTATGGCGCGTAACGCCGTTTGTATTTCTGGAACAATGGCTTCGTGATTTTGCGGTGATGGTACACCATCCGCAGTCCGCGATGGATGGCGAGGTCGTCCCAGCTCAGCACGTCCTGACGCCCCATCGAAAAGATCAGCAGCATCTCGGCTGTCCATTTGCCGATGCCGCGCAGTTGCGACAGTTCGGCGATGACCTCTTCATCGTTCATGTCCTTCAGCGCCTCCAGGTCGCATTCGCCGGAAAGGACTTTTTCGGCCGCCTCACGGATATAGGTCGCTTTACGGGTCGACAAACCGCACTGCTGGATTTCTTCGATGCTCGCTCGGCAAAGATTCTCCGGCGTGATCGCTCCGAAAGCAGCAAGCATCCTTTTCCAGACGGTCTCTTGGGCCTTCATCGAAATCTGCTGGCCGACGATATTGTTGATGAGCGCTGAAAACAGATCCGCATCGATCGGCCGTTCGATCGGCCCGATCCGGTCGATGATGTCCGCCAAAATCGGATCTTTGGCCTTCAGATAGCGGATTGCTTCTTCGTCATAATAAAAATTCATCCTATCCATCCTTATTCTAAGTATTTACAGCTATTGTACCATTTTTCAGACATTCGCATAGAAATGGGACCTCTAGTTTTCATGAATACATGGTTACAACCTAAAAAAGCCGGAGACTTGGAAGTCCCCAGCTCTATCATTTTTCATTAAACAGTCTTATGCGTATCAGCAGTCTTATGCGTTTTAAGAGCCTTATTTGTATCGAACCCGATGCGTTTACCCAAGTTGTGGTCTTGGTGGCCTTTTTCGAAATTAGTTGGCTTTTGGATGCGCGTGATCATTTCCATTTCCTGATCGGTCAAGGTGAAGTCGAAGATGTCGATATTTTCTTTCATGCGATCGGCATCCTTCGTTTTTGGAATAGGAATGAGGTCACGTTGCACACACCATTTCAATACAACCTGCACCGGCGTCTTGCCATATTTTTCACCGATTTTGATGACTTTGCTTTCCGAGATGACCCGGCCTTTTGCCAATGGGCTGTAAGCCATGGTCACGATATTGTTGTCATAACAGAAGTCATCGACGACTTCCATATTGTTGTAAGGGTTAATTTCAAGTTGGTTTACTGCTGGTTTGATCCGGCAATTTTCCAGTAACTGTGTCAGATCGCCGCGCATGAAATTGGAAACACCGATACTGCGGACGATTCCGGAGTCTGTGGCATCTTCTAAGGCTTTCCAGGTTTCAGCATTGACACTGTCACTTTCGCTAGGCGAATGAATCAGGAATAAGTCGATGTATTTCAGTCCGAGACGGTCGTAGCTTGCTCGAATCGCTTCCGTTGCTTTCTCAAAGCCCATGTCGTCTTTCCAGATTTTGGTGACGACGAAGATATCATCTCTGGAAATGCCACCGTTGATCGCTTTTTGGATACCGCGGCCTACGCCGACTTCATTTCCATACATGCTGGCTGTGTCAATCAGGCGGTACCCACGCATGATGGCCATGAAGACTAATTCTTCCGCTTCATCATCGCTCACATTCCAAGTGCCGTATCCGATTCCGGGGATTGTAAAACCATCATTCAGAGGCATTCTGTCCATTAAGCTCTTCACCATGATAACCCACACTCCTTCTACTTATTACCTTAAGTGTAACGCAATTCCGCCAGAAACACAAAAATTATTAATGCGCTTTCATAACAAACCGGAGGGAACGCTCTTCCCTCGCCGCTTCGGGGATGATTAGAACGAGTGCCCCTAGCGTGCTTTGGAAACCAAGCCATTCGTCAAAGTCACGACGACCATTTCCGGACGGTTGTTGATACGGAACGGGAAAGAAGATCTGCCCAGACCGCGGCTGACGACCAGTTTCTTTTCTTGATCCGTCGGCAAGAGATAGACCCCTTCGGTATGCTGCGGCATCCGCCCTTGTCCCGGCGCATAGAGGCCACCCAATCTCGGGATGCGGACCTGCCCACCATGCGCGTGTCCGGCGAATGTGATATCGGCTGTCTTCTCCGGATCGATGTGATACTTCAGAAAATGTTCGGGCCGGTGCGCCAGCAACAGGCGCGTTTGCCCTTGCCAATCTTTGCGGAGCTTGATTTTTTTCAGGAAGTCCTTCGTAATTTTCTGGATGGCCGAGCCCTTGTCGCTCAAACCCATGATGACGACAGGCTTTCTGCCTTTCGCCAGAACGCTGATTGCTTCATCGTCCAGAAATCGGATCCCTGTTTTCTTGTACAAATCCAACGCAATTTGGAACATAGGCGAATGACGGTCATGGTTGCCGTTGATGGCATAGGTCGGCGCAATCCCCGCCAATTTCCGGAACAGTTTTTCCACAACCGTTGGGTCAAAGGTCTCATCACCTTGGATCTGGTCGCCGGTCAGGAAAATGAAGTCCGGATCCGCGTCTTTGGCCATGTCGATCAGTTTGTTCAAGTCGATTTTCTCTTTCGGCAGATGGAGATCCGAAATCTGAACAATCTTCAGCCCTTCATTTTCCGGTGCCAAGTTTTTGACCGGAATCGTGTACTCGGTCTTTTGGATCCAAGTATTTTGGAGATGCAGATAGGCCGCTGCGCCCGCCAAAACGGCAGTCTTCAGCAGATGTTTGTTTTTTATGCTCATATTAATCATCCTTCATGAAACCCTATAGTTTCCTTTATTCTAATGCTTTGGAGCGCTTCCGTCAAAGTAAAACGTTTGGCTCTTGTAGCCGTCGGAACAACAAGAATTTTCTGAGAACATCGGGATATTGCCCGATGGCCTTCAAACCGGTTTGTTTTACTTCCTATTTCATAGTAGTCATGTTATGTTTAATGTATGAATATTACTCTTCAACATTATAACATCACTAGGAAAGGAATGAATCTATGCGTATATTTACAGAAAAATTAAGGGAAGTCCTGCAGTCCGTACTGCCAATTACGTCGCTTGTCGTCCTGCTCCACTTCACTTTAACGCCGCTCGAGACAATCGACCTGCAGCGGTTCTTGTTCGGCGCGTTATTGATCATCATTGGCCTGTCCATTTTCCTTTTCGGAGTTGATCTCGGCATCACGCCGATCGGGAAATTTCTCGGAAGAGGCTTGGCCCGCAGTAATAGCATGAAATACGTGCTCGGGATGGGGCTTGTGCTCGGTTTCTTCATCTCGATCGCAGAACCGGATCTGCATATTTTAGCGACGCAAGTCTCCGAGGTCACGAACGGCATGTATCCGAAAAATCTGCTCTTGGTCGTCGTTTCTGTCGGCATCGCCGTGATGCTGACGATCGGCCTTTTCCGGATTGTTTACCGTTATCCGCTGAACAAAGCGTTCACTTTCCTCTACCTCGCCATCTTTGGCTTGGCTTACTTCAGCACAAACGACCTGTTCGCCATCGCTTTTGATGCCTCGGGATCGACCACCGGTGCTTTGACCGTACCGTTTATGTTGGCATTGGCGGTTGGGGTTGCATCCCTGAACCGGCGGACGCAATCAGCTGAAGAGGACAGCTTCGGCCTGGTGGGGATCGCATCAGCCGGCGCCATTTTGGCCGTCTTGATACTGGGTTTGTTCGTCCGCTCCGATGAACCGCTCTCGGGCTCGATACCTGCCAGCACGGCTACTGTAACCCCCTGGCTTGCGCCTTTCCTGTATGAGTTGCCGAAGATCGCAGGCGAAATTTTGTTGGCCGTTTCGCCGATATTGATCATTTTCCTACTCAACCATGTTTTCTTTGCGGATGAAAAACTCTCGAAGCATGCTTTCCGTCGTATTTTCTTAGGTATGGCTTATCTGTTTGTCGGGTTGGTGCTTTTCCTGACCGGAGTGAATGCCGGTTTCATGGAAGTCGGACGCAAACTTGGCATGCTGATCGCCGGGATGGACAGCTCCATTCCGGTTCTGGTCGTCGGATTTGTACTGGGGGTATTGGTCATTTTGGCGGAACCTGCAGTATATGTATTGACGCATCAAATAGAAGATGTTACAACTGGATATGTTAAGCGCGGTATCGTGCTGGGTTTCCTATCCATTGGAGTCGGGCTGGCCGTCCTGTTGTCGGTCGTGCGTGTACTCGTCCCTTGGCTGCAACTGTGGCACTATCTCGTCCCCGGCTATCTGATCATCCTTGCACTCTCCTATAAAGTTCCGAAGCTGTTCGTCGGGATCGCTTTTGATGCGGGAGGCGTTGCTTCAGGACCGATGACGGCCACTTTCATTCTGGCGTTCATCCAAGGGGTCGCGGAAATCACACCGGATGCTAATGTACTCTTGGAAGGTTTTGGGATGATTGCGATGGTGGCAATGATGCCGATCATCTCGCTGCAATTGTTAGGCGCCATTTACCAGCGCAACAGTGTAAAGGAGGGTCTTTGATTGACCAAACAAGTTGAAAATACACGATTCTACGATATCATTTTTGTCGTCGTCAACATCGGAAAAGCCAGCCGAGTGCTTGAAGAAGCGAAAAAATGCGGCATTACTGGTGGGACCATCATGCATGGTTCCGGAACGGTTTCCAGCGCTTTATTGCGCACCATCGGTTTTTATGAAGTTAAAAAAGAGATCCTCTTTATGGTCTGCGCGCGAGAAAAGACGCAGCCCACAATCGAACACATCAGCTCACTCTTCCATTTCGAGTTGCCGAATCGCGGCATCCTCTTCACAAGTCCGGTTTCGCACTTGATGGGTACGCACGGTGAACGCTTGCATCTGGACGAAAAGGACGCCCATCCGTTTGCCGATCATGAGGCTTTCTTTACCATTGTTCCCGCCGGTTTGGGAGACGAAGTCGTCGAAGCAGCGGCAGCGGCAGGTGCACGCGGTGGAACCCTTTTCCACGGAACTGGTGCTTTTGCGGAAAAATGTCGGAAAGTGTTCGGAATCGAACTGGACACCGGCAAGGATATCATCATGAACCTCGTCACTTCCACTGTTGCTCCTGCTGTTGAAGCTGCCATTGTCGAGCGGATGCAGCTGGATGTGCCCGGAAACGGCTTCCTGTTCAGCTTTGATGCCGAGAACATCCGCGGCGTGCGTTAAAAGTACTACTATTGATAGTCAGACATGAAAAACCCAGATTGGTAATTGATACCGATCCGGGTCTTTTTGTTTTTCCTACGGGGGGCTTGGGAGGTTGTCCGATTCTTGCTGCTTATCGGACAACTTACAGGCTTTTCTTTTTTCAGTAACTTTCGTTGCATATTGCGGGAGCTGTTCCCCACTTCACAAACTGTTTTGCGAACTGTACCAACATCTCAAGCGAATGTTCGGAACCACGCAACAAGACATGCTCATTTTGTTCAATCTTTCCGTTGAAAATTATTTATAACAGCATGTGAAACTGTATTATTTTTATGAATAAAACGGTTGCTTTCAGCCCGGATACATGCTATCTTATGTCTAGTTCTTATTCGAGGAAAAAGGAGAGGTTTCACGGATGGTTAAGAAAAAGAGAGTATTATTTGGCGGTTTGACAGCATTACTAGGTTTGACTTTGGCGGCCTGCGGGAGCGGCGAAACAACCGACAGCAGCGTTACTGATACAGCGGTGTTAACTGATTCAGAAACAGCATGGGACAAGATCGAGGAAGCCGGCGTTTTGAAGGCAGCCACTTCTGGAACGCTTTACCCTAATTCTTATCACGACAAGGAAACCGACGAATTGACCGGTTACGAGGTGGAAATCCTCCGTGAAATCGCTGAGCGCATCGGCGTGGAAGTGGAATTCACAGAAATGGGCGTGGACGGCATGCTTACTTCCGTCAACAGCGGCGCAGTGGATGTTGCAGCATTCGGGATCGACCGCAATGGTGAAAATGCCGACAAATACAATTACACGACCCCTTACAAATATTCATTCGGAGCCATGGTCGTCCGCGAATCCGATAATTCCGGCATCGCAACGCTGGAAGATTTGAAAGGCAAAATCGCTGCCGGTGCGGCAACGACAACTTACATGAAAGTCGCGCGTTACTTCGGAGCGGAAGAAAAAATCTACGACAACGCGACAAACGATATGTATCTTTCTGACGTAGCGAACGGACGGACAGACGTTATCCTGAACGACTATTACGCACAAAAATTGGCGACTGCCGCTTTACCGGATATTCCTGTAAAAGTGCATGACATTTTCTACAACCCATCCGAAACCAATTTCTCCATCAAAAAAGGCAATGACGAATTGACCGATAAATTCAACGAAGCCTTGGACGAAATGCGTGCGGACGGCACTTTGGCGGAATTGTCGAAACAATTCTACGACGGTGCGGATGTGACCGTACAGATCGAATATGATTTCCCTGTGATCGACGTAAGCGAAGTAGAATAGAAACCGTAAAATAGAAAGGTGGGCAAGACATGTCAGGCATCCAATGGCAGTATATCTTCAATCCGGAATTGGCTCTCGACAGCCTCCCGTACGTCCTGAAAGGGATGGGCTATACACTTGGAATCGCGTTGACCAGCATGGTGAATGGCACGCTGCTTGGCTTTTTCCTTGCCCTCCTGCAGCTGGCCAAGTTGAAACCACTGCGCTGGCTGGCGCGGCTCTACATCTCCTTCATGAGGGGAACCCCCACTTTGGTCATTTTGTTCCTGCTCTACTTCGGCTTTCCGTTCATCGGCATCCAATTCACTGCCGTCACGGCGGCCATCATCGGCTTCAGTATGAGCTCGGCTGCCTACAGTGCGGAAATTATCCGCTCATCGTTGAATTCCGTCAACCACGGACAATGGGAAGCGGCCTATGCGCTGGGGCTGAAATGGTCATTCATTATGCGGAAAGTGATCGTGCCGCAAGC
Organism: Trichococcus paludicola; assembly: GCF_003052295.1. Classification (GTDB taxonomy): domain Bacteria; phylum Bacillota; class Bacilli; order Lactobacillales; family Aerococcaceae; genus Trichococcus; species Trichococcus paludicola. Next base: position 311,601 of record NZ_QBLC01000003.1, on the reverse strand, counting down.
ATTGCGGATTGCCATTCCGCCGATGAGCAATGTGCTGTTGGACCTGATCAAAGGATCATCTTTGGCGGCGATGATCACCGTTCCGGAAATGTTCCAGAACGCCAAAATCGTCGGCGGCCGCGAGTTCGACTATATGACGATGTACATCCTAGTCGCGCTCATCTACTGGGCGGTCTGCAGCGTCTTCGCTGCTTTCCAGACACGCATCGAGAAGAAATTATCTTTATATGTGGAATGACAAAAGAGGCAACCTCAAAAATTGAGGTTGCCTCTTTTTCAGTTTAATTCCTTGACTATTTCAGAGACTTTTTCCAAATTTTGTATTGTATTAGATTTTGAGCGGTTTATTTTTCTTCCGCCTTTGATTCTGACTATAGCTTTCCCTCTTGGACTTCGAATGGTCCCTTCAAATACCCTTACTTCAGCAGAAGGCCTACAGTTTTCTGCTTTTTTATTGACTTCCAACTCTTTCTTGACCTCTTCAGGCAACGCCATATAGATCAACATTTGTGAAGAACCCGAAGCAGCAGACTTCCCTTGCTCCCACGACCTGATGGTGGATATGTTCATATTAACAATCTCCGAAAACTCTTTCTGAGTAATCCCTAATACGGTCCTGAATAATTTATAAAAAATCTTTTTCTCAAATGCTTTGCCGGAATTCAATAGTTTTATCAAGGCTTTCTTATTGCTGGCTTGCTTCTGTTCATCTACTTTGTTCTTTAAATCATAATAGATGTAAAAAAATTTACCTTCAGCTGATTTTTCGGGTGTCCCAAATAGAAATTCTTTTAATTGCAATTCATCAATCGCGTAGTCTTTCATCAACTCTTCTCTGGAAACATCCAATGCCGCCATGAAATGTTGCATTTCCAAAGATTGTTTTCCAAAAGGAGCGTCGTACCTGCTCTTCTCGTCTTTAAAAGGCTTCAACTCAGTATATTGCTCAGAAGTAAGATGTTCCTTACCCATCAGTATCATCCCTTTCCAGTTGTTCGATCATATCTTGTATCTCTACGGAACCATCCAGAGCCAATGCCATTATATCCGTCTTATCAACATTTCTTTGTCCAGAGTAGCTCGACGGCGTAAACGAAGAGTTAGAATACGCCTTGTCAAATACGCCAACAACATATTTATTGTATGAATATGTTTCGCCAATCTCAACCATTTCCTGACCTAGCTGAAAAACGCCCCTTAAGATGATATCAGTCTCTCCAAAAATCTCTTGCTTAGCTCCCTTTAAACGTGAATTCAAATCCAGACGAAATTCATAGATACGATTGCCTGTTGAGAGTTGCTTATTGTTCAACTTTTGGATGATCCTTAGACTCATCTCCACCTCATGTCCCCTAACCCGAATAGCGATTGACTTATCTTTAGGAACTGTAAAGTTATCCCACCAATCAAAATCATAGCCATTAATCTGTTCCAAAACAGCGATAATAAAGTTGTATAGTGCTAGCGATTTGATGTCGTCTTGAGCGTCTAAATCGGCTAAATAGTGATGCAATAACTCATCTGGCTGAACCTGGTTGCTGTCGATGCTGTACCAGCCATCAACTTCACCGAGTCGGTTTATCCTTACCATGATTTCCCACAACTCCTCAGTGCGCAGTATAGCAGCAACCTCGTAACACGTAATATTTATTATTACATAATATTATAAGGTACCCATTCTTATTAGTCAATCAAACCAACCTCAAACTCCGGTAGAGTTGAAATTGCCATCGTCCTCCAAAAATGGTCTGCTAAAGGTAAAATACGCAAAAAGCAGGCTGTTACGGGCCTGCTTTTTGCGTATTCTGGAAACCGGAGTCGGGGCCGGCTTCTTCTATTTATAGTTTTACTCGAAGTAGCAAGTTAAGAAAAGCCTATTTGATCTTGTTTCTGAGCACCATCGGCAAAATCCCTTTGTTGCGGTAGTAGTCGATCTCGATCTCAGAATCCAGTCTTGCGATAGCTTGGAATGTTTTTTCCGTTCCATCCGCAGCTTGTGCTGTCACAGTGATCACTTCATTCGGTTTTACCTCATCCGTGATCGCGATCGCGTACTCTTCCAATCCAGTCAATCCTAACGTTTCCGCATCTTCACCTTTCAGGAATTCCAGCGGGAGCGCACCCACCATGATCAGGTTGGAGCGGTGGATCCGTTCGAAACTTTTCGCGATGACCGCATCGACGCCCAACAGTCTGGCGCCTTTTGCCGCCCAGTCACGGGAAGATCCCATCCCATAGTCGTCGCCGGCCAGGATGACCAATCCCGTGCCATCTTCTTTGTATTTCACGCTGGCATCGAAAATCGGCATGATTTCGTTGGTCGGGATATATTTGGTGAATCCACCCTCCAGTCCGTCAGCCAAAGCGTTTCTCAGGCGAATATTCGAGAAGGTACCGCGCACCATCACTTCATGGTGTCCTCTGCGGCTGCCATACGAATTGAAGTCCTTCGGTTTCACGCCATGCTCCATCAGATATTTTCCAGCCGGAGACTTCATTGCGATGGCTCCAACCGGTGAAATGTGGTCGGTTGTGATCGAATCCTGGAATTTCCCTAAAACACGCAATCCTTTCAGAGTCGTAATCGGCTCTGTTTCCAATTGGAAGTTTTCGAAGTATGGCGGATTTGCGATATAGGTCGAATCGGCATCCCAATCGTAGACTGGTTTATCTGCAGATTCAATTTTGTTCCACAAGTCGTTTGAATCGAATACGGAACGATATTCTTCTTTGAACATATCCGCCAGAACCGATTCATTCACAACTTTTTGGACTTCTTCGTTGCTCGGTAAAATGTCCTTGAAATAGACAGGCTGGCCTTCTTTGTCTGTACCGATCGGGTCAGTGGCCAGATTCACTTTGACATTTCCTGCTAAAGCATAGGCGATGACCAAGTGCGGCGCTGCCAGGTAGCCAGCTTTCACTTCCGCATGGATGCGTCCTTCGAAGTTGCGGTTACCGCTCAATACAGCCGAAAGCAGGATGTTGCCCTCTTTGGCCGCTTCGCTGACTTCCGGTCTCAGCGGTCCGGAGTTGCCCACGCACGTCATGCAGCCGTAGCCGATGATGTTGAAGCCCAATGCTTCCAGGTAAGGCAATAAGCCCGATTTTTCATAATAGCGCGCCGTCACTTTCGACCCCGGCGACATGGATGTTTTGACATAGCGTTTGACGGTCAATCCTTTTTCGACTGCATTTTTGGCCAATAAAGCGGCGCTGAGCATCAGGTACGGGTTGCTTGTATTCGTGCAGCTGGTGATGGCTGCGATGGATACCGCTCCATTTTCCATCTCTTCTTGATAGCCGTCTTCATAGGTGATCGTCACTTTATTGTCGATATCGGCTGCCTCCAACCCAAAGCCTTGATTCCCCATCGGTGCGGCATATGCCTCTTTAAATTCTTTGCTGACATCGGATAGCTTCACTAAGTCCTGCGGTCTTTTCGGACCTGCCAAGCTTGGTTCCACTATTGAAAGTTCGATTTCGATCAGCTCTGAATACTCTGGTTCGATTGCATCATTGTAGAACAGGTTGTTCGCTTTGACATAGGTTTCGATCCTGTCCACTTTCGCATCTTCTCTGCCGGTGAAGCGCAGATAGCCCAATGTTTCGTCATCGACCGGGAAGAAGCCGCAGGTCGCACCGTATTCCGGTGCCATATTGGCAATGACCGATCTGTCGGCGATCGTCAGGTTTTTCAAACCTTCACCGAAATATTCGACAAACTTTCCGACTACCTTCCGTTCACGCAGTACTTGGGTCATTTTTAAAGCCAAGTCAGTTGCCGTTGCCCCGTTTTGGAGTTTGCCTGTGAAGCGAACTCCCACGACATCCGGCAGTTGCAGGTAGCACGGTTGCCCCAACATGCCTGCCTCGGCTTCGATGCCGCCGACGCCCCAACCAAGGACACCCAAAGCGTTGATCATCGTGGTGTGCGAATCGGTTCCGACCAAAGTATCCGGGTAGAGGATGGTTTCCCCATCGGCTTCGGCTTCCTTCACGACATCCGCCAGGTATTCCAAGTTCACCTGATGGACAATCCCTGTCGCTGGCGGCACCACACTGAAGGAATCAAACGATTTTTCCGCCCAACTGAAGAATTCGTAACGCTCACGATTCCGATCGAACTCAATTTCCGCGTTCATTCTGAAAGCATCATTGAATCCTGAGTAGTCGACTTGAACGGAATGGTCAATGACCAAATCCACCGGTATGTCCGGATTGATGATTGCGGAATCTTTACCCAATTTATCGGTCACATAACGCAATGCTGCCAAGTCCACGATCGCCGCTCCGCCTGTCAAATCCTGCAGAATGACACGGGATGGTTTGAATGGGATCTCTGTTTTCACTTCGTTTACAGGTTTCCAGTTGGCTAAGGACAGGACGTGTTGTTCGGTGATGACGTTGCCGTCCTCTTGTCGCAACAAGTTTTCCAGCAAAACACGGATGGAATATGGCAATTTGGCGATCGTCACTTTTTCATTTTCCAGTGATTTCAGATCGTAGTACTTATACTCCTTCCCATTTGTATTGATGGTTTTAATTGATTTCTGCTTGCTGTTCATAGTATAGTACCTCTCCAATTTCTATATTCTTGTATTTACTTAGTGTGATTGTATCCCTATAATAAACATAAATGAAATATATATTTTTTATGTATATCATAATCAAAACTTATGATAAGGGGATGATTCTATGGAAATGAAAGATATCGAATACGTGAAGGCGATCAACGACTGCGGCAGTTTGACAAGGGCAGCTGAGTCTCTATACATCTCACAACCCTCATTGAGCATGTACATCAAAAATATGCAGGCCCGCTTGGGATTCCCAGTCTTCAATCAAATCGGAAAGAAATATGAACTGACTTTCCTTGGTGAACGTTTTTTAGCTGCCGGAATCGAGATTCTGCGCATGCGCGAAAATTTTTACGATGAAGCTTCCCACATACTGGACAACAAAATCGGCCGTCTGCGCGTTTCCATTCCCTTTATGCGGGGTTCTTATCTGGCTCCTGATATCTTGCCGAAATTCAATGAAATCTACCCGAATATCGAAGTCGAGTTGCTTGAAGAGTCTTCCAAAGTTGTAGAAGAAAAAATCAACAACGGAGAAGCGGATATCGCAATCATGAACATGCCGCATCACGCTTTAAATCTGGACTACGAAATCATCAAGTCGGAAGAGATCCTGTTGGCTGTGCCGTCAGGGCATCCTTGCATCGACCAAGGGAAGCCTAATCCGAACAGCAGCTACCCTTCCATTGATCTGCATTTGTTCAAAAAGGATCGGTTCATTCTGCATTTCCCCGATCAGCGTACCGGCCAGATCGCCGAAGCGATTTTTGCGGAACATCATTTCGTCCCCAATAAAGTGACGCATACACGGAATATCGAGACAGCCGTCAATCTGACGATGACGGGATATGGCATCTCTTTTTTGAATGAAACCCATATCCGTCACTTGAAATTCGGCAATGCTCCGCGCTTCTTCTCTTTCGAGGGTAAGCCACATTATGCCGATATGATTGTGGCTTACCGAAAAGGGCGAAAACTGCCTCCTTACATCAGAACCTTGATTGACCTTTGCCGAGAAGTCGTTTGATGCTTAATTGAACAAGAAAGGCAGCGGAATCGCACCGATCAGAATGGCGATAACCGTTTGGATCACAAAGCTTGGAAGACCCCATTTCAGGTATTCTTTTGAGTAATCACCAAAGCTGACCTCTGTTCTGTCAACCAAAACATAAAGAAATGCCACTAATGGACTTGCAAAGCGGATGGCTTGACCCATCATGGAAGCGACACCGATTTCAGTCGGTGTTGCACCGTATTGATAAGCAATTGGTGCCAATACCGGCAGGATCCCAAAGTAGAAAGCGTCATTTGGCAAGAAGAACAACCCTGGTAAAGAAATCAAAGCCAGGAAGAATGGAATGTAGGCACCCATGTTTTCCGGAATCATGCCAGCCATTTGTTGTGCGATGGCTGCACTCATGCCGCTGCCGTTCAGGACACCCATGATGATACCAGCACCATAAACTAAGCTCACTGGTCCTAATGCTTCTCCACCATTTGCGATCAGACGGGAAGACTGCAGATTCAACTGTCTGTAGTTGACCAGCAACGCGATAGCTGTACCAAGCACGAAGAGGATACCGCCATTGATGATGTCCATGATCAACATTGTCATGATTGCCGCGGTAAGCAAAAAGTTGAACCAAATCAATTTAGGGCGTTTCAAATACGCATCTTTTTCGTTGATTTCTTTAATGATGTGTTCCAAGTCGCTGTCATGGATGATGCCGCTGCCTTTTTCATAGCCCAGACGAGCGCGCTCTTTTTTACCATAGTAGTAGCACATATACAATGCCAGGAATGTTGCACCGATCATACCTGGGATAACGGGTACGAAGAATTCTTTCGGTGTCAAGTTCAGCACCGGCATCGCACGCGCCATCGGTCCACTCCAAGGGACTAAGTTCATTACCGAGTTGCAGAATCCGATGATTACCGCCAAGTAAAGCTGGTTCATCCTCATCTTCTTGAAAAGCGTCAGAACCGCTGTCGTTACGATCAGCACAGTTGTTGTCCCGTCACCATCCAGTGACACGATTAAAGAGATAACACCAGTAGCGACACAAATCTTCATTGGATCGCCTTTTGCCCATTTGATCATCTTCGTAGCCAATGGGTCGAATAGACCTACGTCCAACATAACCGAGAAGTAAAGAATGGCGAACAGCAATAAGGTAATCGTTGGGGCTACACCTTTACCGATAAGTTTCCCATCCCCATCAAGTGAGTAATACAACCCTCCAAAAATCCAATCAAATACTTCCAAAAGTGGTGTTCCACTTATAAATGCTGCAGCTAAACCAAAAACGACGGGAACTAAAATTAATGCTGCAAAAGGTGACATTTTCTTGGTTAATAACAAAACCATGAAGGTAATGATCATTCCATAGCCTAACAATGCTAACATTTCAACACTTCCTATTCTTTGTGTTATTTCTATCCTTGATAGTAGACTTTACCGACCATGATTTTTCTCGCGGTCCTGTGGCTCGATACGGATTCAATTTTGATTTTTCCATCTTCGTTCTTGTACTTCATGGCTACGGAAATGAGGCCGTCGCTGTGCCCAAGCACGAGCTCATTTTTCACATTTTCGTTCCCCAACACTTCATTCGGGATGGTACCCGGGATTGCGCAGGCTGCGGCTGTGCACAAAGCACCCGTCAAAGCGATGGTTTTGTGGGCTTTCTGCATGCTCATCATCCGGATAGAAAGGTCATATTCGGATGCCTTTATTTCTTTCCCGCTGTCGGTAATGAAATCCTGCGCTGCTGACACGATCGTCATTTTGGGCACTCCCGGCGTCACCGTAGCGGCTTCTTCCCATTTATCAGCCAAGCCCATTTTGACGGCTGCTTCTCCCCTGATTTTTTCCAACAGTTCAAGATTCGCTGGATCAGCATCGATCACGGCTGCCGTTTCGGATCCGATAAAGCCGATATCTCCCGCTCTCACATACACCAACGGGTTTGCCGCATCGACGATCGATACTTCGACATCTCCGTAATCTTCGATTTCAAGCACGTCTTTGGTTTGCCCTGTCGGCAACAATTTGCCGGTGAAGGAACCTTCCGGATTCAAAAATTCCAGTTCGATCTTCGAGCCAGTTCCGGGAACACCTGAGATACTGAAGTCGCCTTCATAGGTGATCTCTCCGTTAGGAGTAGGGATATGCTCGTGAATGATTTTCTTTGTGTTTGTATTATATACCCTGACAGTCGTGATTGGGGAGGTAATATCCACCAGATTATTTTCAAGTGCGAAGACTCCTACAGCAGATGAAATGTTCCCGCAGTTCCCTGCATAGGAGACAAAAGGTTTATCGATCTGAACCTGCGCAAATGTATAGTTGATGTCCCAATCTTCTGCAGTCTCTTTTGAAATGATGGCGACTTTACTGGTCGTGGAGACTGCCCCACCCAAACCATCAATTTGGCGTTGATCAGGGCTGCCCATGATTTTTAACAGGATCTGATCACGTTCCTCTTTGTTTTCCGGTAAATCTTCTTCCATTACGAATGCACCTTTGCTTGTGCCGCCTCGAAAGATGCTGCATTGTAGCTCTCTTAACATATCGTCCCTCCAAATGTTTGCGTTTTCAATTATCCATGGATTTGTGGTTATCCAGTTGAATCCTTTTTAGTAACAAGTTCATATAGACTGCAGTTCTATTGATTGCTCATTACTCAACTTGATATCTGAAGTATAAATTCTGGTTAACCAAATATCCAATCAATCATTTTTATCTAAATCATAGGTTTAACTTATGATGATAACGATTACAAACAAACCTCTAATTAGTTAGTCAGAAGTTTATTTTATTTATCCTCAATATTTCATTGCTTCATTTGCGTATCGCGTAAGTCTATTCAAATAAAAGAGCCCGGAACGTGTTGTCCCGGACTCTTTTTGCATTTCTAATTTGATTTTTCATTGTTCGCAACCTGAAGCTGTTTCTTCAGGTACTGTTTCCTCATGATCTTACGAAAGCACATATGTACGTTTATTTTCATCTTATTGAGAATCAGCTGTTTAATTGAGAATCGTTTCTCCCAATCATTCAGAACTCAACTTAGACAGTGGCATTTTCGATTGCAACCTTTGTCTCATGATTCAGCAAATATTCCTTCAAATGCAACCCACCGGCATACCCAATTAGTTTCCCGTTCGTGCCGATGACGCGGTGGCAAGGGGTGATGACCGATATCGGGTTACGGTTGTTGGCCATGCCGATTGCGCGGACGCCTTTCGGGTTTTCGACAGCGATGGCTATTTCCTTGTAGCTGCGCGTCTCGCCGTAAGGGATTTGGCGCAAGGCTTCCCACACTTTCAATTGGAAAGGCGTACCGGCTGCATCCAAAGGCAGCTCGAACTCCTGACGCTCACCATTGAAATACTCCTGCAGCTGACGCTCCCCTTCCATCAATAACGGCGTGTCCGCCTCAACCATTTCTCCAGCCGCGATTTCCTTCTCGATCCGCGGATCCAATTCCAATGCAACATGCTCCAGAAACGTGATGCCCTTGCCGTTTTCAGCCAGCAAGTATTTCCCCAGCGGCGTTTGGATATATTTATATGCTTTCATACTGATCATCAGTCCTTTTTTCGTAATCACAAGATTTCTCTCTTTCATTATACACAGCGGCGGCGGCAACAGGAAGCATTCGCACGGTAGCTATGCTATGAATGGTCTTTTGAAATGACTTTACAAACAGAAAAAGTAATATATATTTTACATATACGGAAGATATATATTACACGACAAGGAGACTGCCCGGTGGAAAATCATGTGAAAAAATTCAGAATAGAGAAAAATCTTTCACAAAAAGAACTTGCAGACTATGCGGGGATTACAAGGCAAACCTTAAGTCTTATAGAAAAATCCGAGTACAACCCCTCGCTCAAACTCTGTCTTCAACTCTGCTATGCACTCAACAAAACATTGGATGACGTTTTTTGGATCGAACAATTGGAAGGAGCAACTGAAAATGAAAAAAATTAAAGATGAACGGCTTATCCTGAGGAATCTGATGAACATACGCATTGCTTGGATAGTTCAAAACTTAGCGATCCTGATTTTTCTGGTTTATCAAATTATCAAGTCACAAGATACAAGCGGCGTCTTTACATATGGCAACCCGCTCTGGGCCGTCTTTGCGATAGGTACATACACGCTGGTTGTTCTGTCTGTGAATGTAAGTGGTCCTATGGAGGACAAGGAAAAAATGACCCACAAAAAAATTGCTTTCATTAGTTTGGGCGTTTTTCTTATCACGACTATTTTTTTCTATTTTGCTTTCCTGCAAGTCCATCCGATATTGGCTTTGATCAGTGGGACAGTAGTTGCAATTATTATTTACGGACTGCTTAGATACGCGAATCGCTTCAGAGATTAATAAGCTTTTATTTTGTACCAAATAAATATCCACTAGAATGTTTTGTCGCACGCAAGCGCGCGGGGGCTGCCCCGCTGAATCGCTTGCGTGCGTTTTTTTGTTTCCTCCGGTGAACGCAGGCTTCGCCGGAGTTCGCCCCGCATTCCGGGTGCTCACCTCCGGGGAGACGGGCTTCCTCGGAGCTGGGGCAATTTTTTTGAGCGTTCCTCCGACGAGGGCGCTCTCGTCGGAGCTGAAGCCCCTTCCGGCTACTCTCCTCCGAAGAGCGGCGCACGCCGCAAACATTTCTTATGAAATTATTTCAAGCATCTTCACGATTTCTTCACACACTAGCTCTATAGTAGGTTCACATCATTCCTGCTGAGGATGAACCTTTAGGATTTGCTTAAGAACAAGTTGAACCGCTTGCACAAATAATAGTTTTGATTTAAAATATTTTTACATCACAACTATTATCCGGAAAAGGAGCGGATTTCAAAATGAAAATTGATTTTTTAAAAAAAGAGATCTGGGATTTGATGCGGACCATCCAAGTTTCCAAGGATACCGTGATGTGCCCGGTCGCTAAAGACTATTGCATCACCCCGCTGCAATTGCGGATTTTGATGGAAATCAAGCTGAGCGAAGATCTGTCACTCAACCGTTTGGCGAAGGTGATGGACATGAACAACGGCAACGTCTCCACAATCTGCAAAAAGCTGGAACAGCAAGGCTATCTGACGCGGGAACGGCGCGCGGACGACGAACGTTTCATCACACTGAAACTCACCCCGAATGGCCAAGCGATCCTTCAGAAAATGGAGCAGGATATTGAAAGCAAATACTGCTTGCTGATGGAAGGCGTGTCCGAGGAGCGGCTTGAAAAAATTGCAGTCGGCATCAAGGAACTGCAGCTTTTAATACAGGAAATGAACGAACACCAAAGAGAGGATTGAACTGACATAAATGGCAGATGACAAAAATAAAAACAATCGAAAATGGAATGTGAATTTGAACAACGAAAACCCCGATAAACGCAGAACGACAGCCTATTACTTGTTGATGGCATTGAGCGTCCTGATGTTCCTGAACTATTTTGTATTGCCTAGCTATATGAACCGAAGCGTGGAGGAAGTGACTTACAGCACGTTCCTGAACCAGGTATCGACGGGTGACGTTTCCGAAGTCAAACTGGAGGAAACCCAGATCACCTTCGTCGCGACCGATGACGCGGGCGACAAACAAGTCTACATCACTGGCCTGATCGATGATCCGACACTCGTCACCCGTCTGGAGGAAGCCGACGTGACCTTCAGCAAGGATATCCCGACTGAAGCCTCCCCGATCCTTTCCATCTTGGTTTCTTGGGTCTTACCGCTCCTGCTGTTCTGGGGATTGGGTAGCCTGTTAGGGAAACAGATGGCGAAACGGATGGGCGGCGGAGCCGGTGGCGCATTGTCATTCGGCAAGTCGAATGCCAAAGTCTACGTGAAGGCAGGCGATTCGAAAACATTTAAGGATGTAGCCGGACAGGACGAAGCCAAAGAAGCGCTTAGCGAAGTCGTCGATTACCTGCATCAACCGAAAAAATACCAAGATATCGGTGCCAAGAATCCGAAAGGTATCCTGCTGGTCGGACCTCCCGGAACCGGTAAAACCTTGTTGGCCCGCGCTGTCGCAGGCGAAGCCGATGTGCCGTTCTTCAGCATTTCAGGTTCCGAATTCGTCGAAATGTTCGTCGGACGCGGTGCCGCCAAAGTCCGCGACCTGTTCAAGGAAGCCAACGAGAAAGCCCCCTGCATCGTCTTCATCGATGAGATCGATACGATCGGTAAGAAACGCGATAATGGTAGCTTCGGCGGGGGTAATGATGAGCGTGAGCAGACCTTGAACCAACTGCTGGCGGAAATGGACGGCTTCGAAGCCAACAAAGGCATCATTCTTCTTGCCGCCACCAACCGTCCGGAATCCCTTGATGCTGCCCTACTGCGCCCGGGTCGTTTTGACCGTCGCGTACCGGTCGAACTACCGGACTTGGCAGGACGCGAAGCCATCCTGAAAGTGCATGCAACGAACTACAAGATGGATCCTTCCATCAATTACAATACGATTGCCCGCGCCACATCCGGTGCTTCCGGTGCCGAATTGGCGAACATCATCAACGAGGGTGGCCTGAGGGCAGTCCGTGAGGGCCGCAACGCCGTCACCCAAAGTGATTTGGAAGAATCAGTGGAAACCGTCATCGCCGGTTACCAACGCAAAAATGCGGTCATTTCTCCGAAAGAAAAGGAAATCGTTTCTTACCATGAAATCGGCCATGCGCTGGTAGCGGCCAAACAGACGGAATCCGCGCCGGTCCACAAGATCACAATCATTCCGCGTACTTCCGGTGCTTTGGGCTACACGATGCAGATCGAGGAAGGCGAAAAATCGCTGATGACGAAACAGGAATTGTTCAATAAAATCGTGACGCTGGCAGGCGGTCGCGCCGCAGAAGAGATCGTCTTCGGGAGCATCACGACCGGGGCGTCAAACGATATCGAGCAGATGACCCGGATGGCGCGCGCCATGATCACGCGCTACGGGATGAGCGACACGTTCGACATGATGCAGATTGAAACCCAGACCAACAAATATTTGGGCGGCGACACTTCCATGAATGTGTCCGCCGGGATGGCCGAGCAGGTTGACCGCGAAGTGCTGGACATCATCAAGCAGGCCCACGAAAAAGCCATTGCCATATTGAACGAAAATAGCGAGAAGCTGCATGAGCTGTCCCACCACCTGCTGGTCGAAGAGACCATCACCGGTGCGGAGTTCATGAAGATATTAGGGGAATAATGTCTTCAACTGATACTCAACCACAAGAAACCGGGTTGCCTCGTTTGAGGCAACCCGGTTTCTTGTGGTTTGATGATCTGAGTGTCTAATTGTTTGTTTTTGGGTTCGAGTTCGTCTCGAGATTCCCCGTGAAGGTGATTTTGATGGGAAATATTGAGGTTACTGTGGACAATTTCCCCATCAAGTCAGTTTTTGGCGGGTTTTCTGACTGTGATTCGAACTGATTTCCCCGCTAACATGGTTTTTGCAGGTTATTTCTGAGCATAAATTCAGTGCTGCATTTATTATACTTCTAACCCTAACACTTGCTGCATGGTCGGGATGGATTGCATGCCGCCTGGTCGCGTCGTCACCAACGCTGCCACACGATTGGCGAACGTGCCCATCTCGCGGATTTCATCCAAACTGCAGTCTTCCCAAGCATCCTTGCCGGCGATCTGATAGAGGAAAGCACCGATGAACGAGTCACCTGCTCCTGTCGTATCAACCGCTTTGACGCTGATTCCTTCAACACTGGCCTTCTCACCTTTGAAGTACAGGTCCGCTCCCTTGCCACCTTTTGTATAGATCAACAATTTCGGCTCCGTCTTCAGCAATGCCGCTAGCCCATCAGCTTCTGAATCTTTGCCTGTTATGAAGGCCAATTCATCATTACTGATTTTCAGGATGTCCGCATATGGCAGGAATTCCTGGATCGTTTGCTTCAGCATTTCCGGATCCGGCCAGAGATTCAAGCGGACATTCGGATCAAAAACGATTGTCCCGCCTGCCTGCTGCATTTTTTCCAGAGCCGCAAGATGCGCATACTTTACGGGTGCTTCGATCAGATCGACCGAGCAAAAATGCAGAATATCTTCGGCGCTGAAAACAAGCTCATTCAGCTCTTCCTTGTCCAACAGCATATCCGCGCTGGGATTGCGGTAGAAACTAAATTCGCGTTCCCCATTTTCCTGGAGCGACACAAACGCCAACGCCGTGTTTGCCTCAGCGGTCCTGAAAAGGTGACGGATATCCACCTGATTCTGTTTGAGGACATCGGTTAGATAATCACCGAAGGCATCTTGGCCCACTTTGCCGATGAAACTCGCATTTCCACCCAAGCGGCTGACCGTTACAGCCACATTCGCCGGCGCACCTCCCGGCTGCTTGGTAAAGCTTTGGACCTCTTTCAAGGGTACGCCGATTTCACTCGGGAAAAAATCAATCAGTATTTCTCCAATCGTATAAACTCTCCGCATAACGTCTCCTTCATTCCTAAAATATTTGTCCGGCACAGCTAACTGCACACCCGATTAAATGAAGGGCGTAAAAGTTGCTTCCTCAAATACCGCTTTGCCGCTGCACTCAAAGGAAATGCCTGTCGCTTTTTCGGTAGGATAAACATTCGCGGTCATGACCGCTTCGCCGTTTTTCTCAAACACTTCAACCGACGAACGGTCTAAGTAAATGGCGAGTTCAAGATGATCGCTCTTTCCGGGCAATGCTACTTTCCGGCTGACAGGAGGGTGTGCTTCCTCCCCCTTCAGTTCGATGCCGCTTGCGGATCGATCGATTCCCAATTCATTCTTTGCTTTGTCATAGTAGACTATGGTTCTTTCGTTCTCGTTCTCACGGAGATGGATGGACAGTTTTTCCAATCCGGACGTGTCCACTTTCAGCGTCAGCAATCCGCAATCCCCTGCGATACCAGGGATTGTTTCTTTGGCATCTGCCATCGTGATCACCGGGCTGATTTCTCCCTGATTGCCGCTGTTCGCTACGATGCCGATCGGATATTGCTTCAACTTGCCATCTTCCCATTTCAGCTCTCTCGGGATCGTCATCGATCCTGTCCAGCCGTGGCCCAGCTCATCTGTCGGGAAATTTCTTCCCCACATCTGCATCCAACCGATGCAGATCCTTCTGCCTTTGTCGTCCTCAAGGCTTTGGGGAGCATAGTAATCCAAACCGTGATCCAATTCTTGATAACTTTCCGGGTGGAACTGTTTCGTCGCCCAATCCACCTCGCCGACAGCCAGTACCGACGCATTCAGATTCTGATAGTCGTCCCCATCCTGCGGCCATTGCATCGGCGAGAAGATCAGGCAATCTTTCCCATCCAAGTGGAAGAAATCCGGGCATTCCCACATGATCCCTTGCTCTTTGTTCCCCTTCAGGAAGACGGAGGCAAACTCCCATTCCACCAAGTCAGCAGATTGGTAAAGCAAAATCTGCCCTGTCTCGTCGCCAGCCTTGGAGGCGACTACCGTATAGTACATGCCTTCGTGTTCGAAAACTTTAGGATCCCGGAAATCGATCTGGGAAGCATCTGCCGGTAAAGCCGCAACCGGGATGACCGGATTTTGCTGCACTTTCTCGAAGTGCAGACCATCCTCCGACACCGCCAGGCACTGCACCTGGTGATGGACGCCTTCTTCATTGGCTTCGGTCACACCTGTATAAAGCAGATACAGTTTTCCGTCCCGCTCAATGGCGCTTCCTGAGAAACAACCGGACCGGTCATACGCTTGATCCGGCGCCAAGGCGACAGGCAAGTCTTCCCAATTGATCAAGTCCGTCGACTTCATGTGGCCCCAATGCATCGGGCCCCATTTCGCATCATAGGGATGGAATTGATAAAACAGGTGGTACGCCCCTTGGTACTGGACGAAGCCGTTCGGATCGTTCATCCAGCCCACTGGCGGTGATGCATGGTAGTGATTCCGGTAAAGTGGATTCACCGCCCCTTTATTTTCTGCTATGTATCGGTTGGCCCGCTCTGTTGAATAGGCCACTTGACTTTGAATGCTCACGCTACCCCTCATTTCTTGGATTTGTTTTATTTTCTTTATGGTTATTTATTGTTTGATAGGTATGTATCATAAGCATCTTGTTTGATCTGCATCCATTCTTCCAATCCCAAACGGTTCAGCTCTTCTACATAGGCATCCCATTCTTCGGCAATTTTGCCGTTAGCGATCCATTCTGCACGTTTTCTGTTGACGAACGGCATCAAATCCGCTTCGATTTGAGCAATCCGGTCTGCCTGTTCCAATGACAAGAATACGCGTGGATAATTGAATTGATTATGAACATCAGCCAAGTACGTGTCTTTGAAGATGTCCAAAC
The DNA here is from genome assembly GCF_003052295.1 of Trichococcus paludicola. GTDB lineage: Bacteria > Bacillota > Bacilli > Lactobacillales > Aerococcaceae > Trichococcus > Trichococcus paludicola. The sequence goes on along the minus strand of NZ_QBLC01000003.1, from coordinate 295,697 downwards.
GCCATTGCGCATCATCCGGCATCGTCGTCACAGTTCCGTAGTATTCATCCAAGATTGCCAAAGGTCCGCCAGCTTCTGTTTTTTGGCGCAATTCGCCCGGTGCAGTGCCTTCCAGCGGCAGGTGTTTCAATGATTTGGTTGCTTCAACGTATTCAAAGATATTTTGCTGCGTCTCATCTCCGTAAGTACCCCAGTTGTTCTGCACAGATTGGATCGGCACGTACATTTGATCTGCCCATTTGGCAGTCAATTCCAGATTTTTGTTGGCGCTTGTGATGACGAAACGGTCACGGCTGAATCCGAAGCCGTTCGTACGCGTAACGTGTTTTTCTCCGCTCGGACCAGCCAGCGCAGGAAGCGGCTCGTAGGAATCGTTCGCTCCGGAAACGTTGGCTTTATCCCATGAGAAATACACGCCGAACAGTTGCTCTTTCCCTTTCGCCACGTAGGCATTCCAATCCTGTTCAAAAGCTTCCACATCGATCAGGTTTTTATTATACAGTTCGTTGAAATAAGTGACGCCATTTTTGAATTCTTCGTTGTCGGCAGTAAAGTCGATTGTGCCGTCATCATTGACTACCAAGTGATCATCGTTGTCGCCGATGCCAAATGCGCCGAAGAGGAACTTCATGTCTTCATTTCCGCCATCATTGATGAAGGACATCGGGATTTCATCCGCTTTGCCATTGCCGTTGGGGTCTTGGGTTTTGAATGCTTCCAATACAACCATCAATTCTTCCGTTGTTTGCGGCATCTCCAAGCCCAATGCTTCCAACCAATCCACATTGATCCACGGAATATCATTTACGGTATGGATGGACTCTTTATCCTGGCCCAATTCTTCGATCCATGGCAGCGAGTAGATATGGCCGTCCGGCGCTGTGATCATGGCCAGGTATTCCGGGTTTTCGTCCAATACCTTTTTGAAGTTCGGCATATGTTCATTGATCAGGTCTTCCAAGGGAATGATGATGCCGTCTTCCGCCCAAGAAAGTAGATCGTAGTCGCTGGCGCCGGCATTCCACATGGCATCAGGCAAGTCGCCGCTGGAAATGTCCAGATTTCTTTTTTCAATGTAATCCGAAGAATAGTTTTTCCATTCGACTTGCACGCCCGATTGCTCCTGCAAACGCTGGAAGATCAACTTCTCATTCGGATCAGCCGGTGCCAACGGAGAACTGGAAGTGGACATCTTCAAGGTCACTTCTTCCTCCAAAGGGAACGAGACATTGGTCAATTCGTAATCGGGGGAAGAGGCCCCGCCGGAAGAACCGCATGCTGCTAAAGTCAGGACTGTTGCTGTGGATAATAGTGCTGTGCCAAGGTATTTTACTCTCATTTTGTATTTCTCCTTTATAGTGTATTTATTTTGTGTTGCGTATTGCCTAACCTTTGAGTGAACCTGCCATCATCCCTTTATCGAAGTACTTCTGGAAGAATGGATACATGATCAGAAGCGGTAAGCTGGAGATGACGATTGTTGAGTATTTAATCAGTTCGGCCAACTGGGCCATTTCCGCCATTTGAGTCGCCGATCCGATCATATCTTGTTGTGGTTGATTTTGAATCAGTATTTTTCGCAGCACAATTTGGAGTGGCTGCAGGTCCGCATCATTCAGGTAAATCATGGCATCGAAGTAAGAATTCCACTGACCCACGAAAGCGTAGAGGAACAATACGAAGATGATTGGTTTCGCCAATGGCAGCATGATCTTAAAGAATATCTGCAGTTCATTCGCGCCATCAATGATGGCTGCCTCCTCCAACTCGGCGGGCAATTGTTGAAAGTACGTCCGAGCCAAGATAATGTTCCAAACATTGATTGAGCCTGGAAGGACAATTGCCCAGACGGTGTTCAACATGCCCAGGTTTTTCACTAATAAATAAGTAGGAACCAACCCGCCACCTACGAACATCGTGATTATAAAAAAGATTGTTAGCGGTCGTTTGCCTACCAGTTTTTTTCTTGATAAAGGATAGGCAGTCAAGATCGATACCCCCACGGTCAATGCACTGTAAGTGAACGAATAGAAAATCGAATTCACAAAACCTCTTATGATTGCCGGGTCCTTCAGCACCCGATTATAGCCATCCAAACTCCAATTCGCAGGATTCAGACTCAGGCCTTGCGAGCGGAGAATGAAGGGATCCATGAAGGAAGCAATCAATACATACAGCAACGGCGATAGAGTGATCAATACCAGAAGCCCTATCAGAATGCGGTTCAGCAGCAGGACGCTGCGGTCAAATTTTGTCAACGTTATCATTTTGTTCTCCTCTCTCTATAAAGCCGCGTCATCATTGTTTACTTTGTTCGCTATCATGTTTACGGCCAACAGCAAGATGACATTGATGACTGTATTGAATAACCCGACTGCCGTTGAATATCCGTAATCCCCCATTTGCAACCCGACTTTGTAGACGTAGGTCGAGATGATCTCCGAAACAGGTAGGTTCATAGATGTTTGCATCAGGAAAGCTTTCTCATAACCAACGTTCATGATCCCCCCGACAGAAAGGATGAACTGGATGACCATGATCGGGCGTAGCGCCGGAAGATCGATGTACCAGATCCGGTACAAGATATTGGCGCCGTCCATGTGAGCTGCATCGATCAGATCTTGGCTGACGTTTGCCAGTGTGGCTGTGTAGAGGACCGATGCCCAGCCCATTCCTTGCCAAATGCCGGATAGGATGTACAAAGTCCGGAAATAATTCGGGTCGGTCATGAACGTGATCCGCGAACCGGTGATGGTTTCAATAAATCCGTTGATGGGGCCATCTGCGGCCAGGAACATGAACAGCATCCCCACAACAATCACCAAGGAAATAAAGTTCGGTGCATACAGAATCAGTTGGAATCGCTTCTTCCATTTTGTGCTGATCAGATGATTCAAGGATAATGCCAAGAGGATCGGCGGGAAGAACCCCAAGACCAGTCCGTAAATACTTATTTTGAGCGTATTCTCCAATAACACTGAGAAGTTCGGTGAGTCGATGAACTGTACGAAGTTTTCCACTCCCACCCATTCGCTTCCCATGATCCCACGCAGCGGGTTGTAATCCTTGAAAGCCAAGAGAATGCCGTACATCGGGAAATATTTAAATACCAGTGTGAGTAACAGTCCCGGCAACAGCATATAGTAGAGCATTCGGTGCTGTTTGATGAATTCCCATTTTGTTTGTGTGCCCTTTGGTTTGATGCTTGTCTGGCTTTTTTTCATGACTGATCTAACTCCTCCTTTTGGAAATTGAAACGTTTCCACTTTGCTTCAAAAAAATGTGGAAAGATTCATGCTCGATAATTGAAACGTTTCCACTTTAGTTCAAAAAAATAAATTTTGAAGAATCGGCATGCTACTTTTGAAATCGGTGCGGTTGATCAATCATCAGCCTGCCCGCGATTTCAAAAATAGGGAAACGTTTAATGGGTAATTGAAACGTTTCCACTTTGCTTCAAAAAAATATGTTTTTGCTTTAAACATATAATAATTCAGTAACCGTTTTCTGTCAATACCAAAAACATATTATTTTAAAATTTCATTTTTTGTTGTCGGTCCTTCTACGTAATGGACTGGCAAAGTGATCTTCGTTTTGACGGGTTCGCCATCGATCACTTGGATGATTTTTTCGACTGCGGCTTTGGCCATCAAGTCAACGGGCTGACGGATTGTCGATACGATCTGTCTGCGACCGGCTTCCATCTTGATGCCATCGCATCCGATAATCTGCACTTCCTCCGGCACTTTGCGATTCATTTCTTCCAAAACTTCCAGAATATCCAAAGCAATAAAATCTGTGTGGGCAAATACGCCATCCACATCCGGATTTTCTTCGAGAAAGGTTCGTATCTCCTGCTTGAATTCCATAACTGGGTCTTCCCCATCGTAGATGGCATAAGGAATTTCCATAAGCTCAGCTTGCGCTACAAAGCCTTCTCTTCTCTTTGTCGTCTCGCTCGGAAAGCGTGAATGGGTTCCGATATACCCGAGTTTTTTACAACCCTTCTCAACCAACTTTGCTACAGCCAACTGGCCTGCATGAAAGTTGTCCGAAGTGACACAGACCGTTTCTTCCTTGAAATGACGGTCAATGGTGACGAAAGGCAAATGCGACGAGACAAAATTATCCAAATCCGAATAGGTGATGCCGATGATGCCGTCCACTTTATTTTCTTGAACCATCTGAATATATTCCAGTTCCTTGTCATTGCTGACATCAGAGTTGCACAACAGCATCTTGTACTTATGTTCAGACAAATTCCGCTCCACATAATAGGCAAATTCGGCAAAAAACGGATGCCAGATTGTCGGAATGATCAATGCGATCGTGTGCGTCTTGTTCATCTTCAGGCCGCGTGCATAGGCATTAGGAATATAATTCAACTCTTTCATCGCCGCTTCCACTTTTCTGCGGGTCGATTCTTTTACAGCTCCAGAATTGTTCAGCACACGCGATACGGTACCGACGCCAACCTTCGCTAGAGCAGCTACATCTTTCATTGTTCCCAATTGAAACACCTCCTTTCCTGTATACACTTACAATCTAATTATTATGATAGCAGAGTCAACAAAATAAGTATAGCTGTTCTTTGGGAGCATTCCTTTCTCAAAGATCGTGCCATGCTTGATTCGGTTCTATTGTTTCAGCGAATTTTTGGGAGAACGGGTTAACTTTATTCGATTGCTGCCGACTATTATACAGGTATTTCTAATTTTGGTTTATAAGTTATTACATTGGCATTGTGCAAACAGTTTGTTTGCACTGTATAAATACATCACTACTCGAAGGAGGCTAATTATGCGGAAACGAACGCTTTTCAAAAGAGGGTTGCTGATAATTATTATCGTCAGTACATTATCCATCCGGCTTGCACCCCCAGAAAGTGCATCTGTTTTGGATAACCAGGCAGCTGTAGTAGAAGCTCCAAAAGAAGTATTATTGGATGTCCCTCTATTGAACCAAATGGATCATCCTGTTTTATATAATGGTTGCGAGGTGACATCGCTTACAATGATACTGCAGTACAACAACGTTGATGTATCGAAAAATGATGTCGCTGCTTGGCTCCCTTCTGTTCCGATCATTTATGAAAACGGCTTGCGCGGCAACCCAAACGATGCTTTCGTAGGGGACATTACCGGTTATAATTCTGGTTTCAGTGTCTACCATGGACCGATAGCTATCTTAGCTTCTAATTTCGTGTCATCAGATCGCATAAAGGATATCACCGGCAGCCCATTTGAGGCTGTGATTGATGCCTTGAATCAAGGATACCCAGTCTGGACAATCACCAGCACAAGCTATGCCCCAGTAGCTGATATGGAAGTGTGGCAAACGCCAACCGGGGAAGTCAGCATCAGTTATAATGAGCACAGTGTCGTTGTAGTTGGCTATGATGATACCTTTTTTTACGTAAATGATCCTTATGGCAAAAAAAACCAACCTGTTGAAAAAAGTGCATTCATTGCCTCTTGGGAGCAATTCGGCAGCCAGGCTATCTATATTGAATAAGTGAATGAACCCTTCACAATTGATGAAGATAAAAACTCTCCAGTAAGCTTGAGCGGCTTACTGGAGAGTTTTCTGTTTTTTGGATTAAAATTTAAATTCTTTGACCAACAGATTCAGCAGATCTGCAAGGCCTGCGATTCTTTCTGAATTCATCGAAACTTCTTCCATGGAACTGCTGATTTCCTGGCTGGCAGCCGATGTCTCTTCGACTCCAGCAGCGGATTCTTCCGAGATTGAAGCAATCTCTTCGATGGACGTACTCATGTTATTTGTATTCTCAGCCAACAGCGCCAAATTATTGGTTACGCCGGAAATATTCGTCACCATACTGTCCAATTGCATTTTCATCGTATTGAATGTATTGCTCGTCTTATCAATCTGGGCAGCACCCGACTTCACTTCGGTATAGCCCGATTGTAAGGATGAACTTACGTTTTTTGATTCTTTTTGGATAGTGTCAACAAAACCTGTAATGTCCATGACGGAAGTGGCGACTTGTTCAGACAGCTTTCTGACTTCATCGGCTACAACCGCAAAGCCGCGGCCATGTTCTCCAGCTCGTGCGGCTTCTATTGCTGCATTCAAAGCCAGTAAATTCGTTTGATCCGCTACATTTTGGATAAGTCCGACCAATTTGTTGATTTCTTGGGTCTGATTTTCCAAAATATTCATCTTATCGACAGCCTCTTGCATGATGTCCTGAATTATGTTCATTTGCAGACTTGATTTTTGCATCAGTTCTTCGCCTTGATTTGTATTTGCAAGGATTTCTTTAGAACCTTCTGCAATTTGAATGGTGTTCCGATTAACAGCTTGGAACTCATCATTGAAGACGTCGATGACAGTCGCCAAGTTGCTGGCGCTGCTTGCTTGGGTTTCAGATCCTGTCGCCAATTCCTGCATTGTGATAGCCACTTGTTCAGTGCCTATCTTCACTTCTTTTGAAGCTTGATGGAGGTCCCTACTGTTCTCCTCAAGTGTATGTGATGCTTCTGAAATGCTTACAATAATGGCTTTCAACTGTTGCTGCATTTGATTGATCGCATCACCCAGTTTGCCTAATTCGTCAAAATGTTTGATGTCGATAGGTTCTCCATTCAGTTTTCCTTGTGTCAGTTCGGTTGTTTTGTCCATCAATAGCTTGATACGCTTCATCAAATCGGAAGAAATCAATAATGCGATAGCGATACTCAGCAATAATGCAAATATGGATACGATGAAGGTCACTCTCATTGCTCGATCTCCATGGGCAACAACAGCTTCCCCCTCTTCATGAATAGAAGCAATTCTGGCATCAAGAGCTCCTTCCATGGCACCAATATTTTCAATCGCAAGTGGCTCTGCTTTCTCAAACATTGTATTTATGGCTTGTTCCTGATTGCCTGCTTGATACACGTTGATGACTTCTTCTCGCGTGATCCGGGTCCATTCATCGATTCCTTCGAATAATTCCACAATCACCTGTTTGTTGCCGTTGGCCTCCAAAATACTGACTTGGATAGCTTCACTTTGTTGGGTATAGTTTTCAAACAATTCCAAATAGATCGGATCTCCTGATAAAAGATAGCTGTTTACAACTGACATACGGCTTGCAACTAAATAACTGACTTCAGCAGCCTGTTCCAAAATTGGAACACTGACATTCACGATACGGTCAGTATCCTCATTTATTTGTTTGGATGTATTGTAACTATTGTATCCAAGCAAAAAGATAGCCACGACAATGATTGAGAATCCTACAAGTAGATTTGTACGGATGCTTTTAAACTGCAATAATTGGATCTTAAATTTTCTTTTCGTTTTTGACTTTGCGCTTGTTGCTGCTGTATTTGATGCTTGCACTTCTTTCACTTCCCTTTACTGTTTCTTACCTGTTTCATTCCAAAAAGAATGACTTAGGCCCTTAACATTAAATCGGCAATGTTTGTGAAAATTTAATAGTGCTTTGTTGGAAATCCCATAACAAAATTTGCTTATCAATATAAACAAAAAACTGCTGCGCAAAGGAATGCACAACAGCTCTCACTTTTTTATGGATCAAAAAACACCATTTATTATACGATGAAATACTCTTTTCGTTTGAAATCATACTGAAGCGTATTTTGCTGTTTCTTCTCTTGATCTTTTATTAGATAGCCATCTTTCATCTCGAGAATCCGGAAACGAAAATTTTCGATGATGCCTTGGTCATGCGTGGCCATCAGGATAGTTGTTCCACTTTTGTTGATTCTGTAGAACAAACGGAAAATTTCCAGAGAAGTCCGCGGGTCCAAGTTCCCTGTAGGCTCATCCGCAAGAATGATTTTCGGAGAATGTACGACAGCACGTGCAATCGCAACCCGTTGCTTTTCACCGCCGGACAGTTGGTCTGGATAACTGTTTGCTTTATCCGCCAACCCCACCGTTTCAAGCGAGCGATGTACCTTATCCGAAATAGCCTCATTATCTTCTCCCATGACCTCCAGCGCAAAAGCGATATTCTCAAAAACTGTTTTGCCAGCCAACAATTTACAATCCTGAAACACAATGCCAATTTCCCGCCGCAGATGGTGTATGACGTGATTATTCATTTTGCCGACATTGTGTCCACAAACTGTCACCGTTCCTTTTGTGGGTTTGATATCCCGATAAAGTAATTTAATGAAAGTGGACTTCCCTGATCCACTGGCGCCCAATACATACACAAACTCTCCTGCTTCGATGGTAACCGATACATCCTTCAGACTTTTGATGCCCCTAGGATATTCTTTTGTTACGCCAGCCACTTCGATTATTGCCATCTTCTCTCTCTTCCTCCATCTTTTGCTCCCGCAGGAGATCCCTTCACGTTACTACATTATCTCTTGAATCCGTTTATGACACCCATAATCTCATCTGAAGTTTGCGCTGCTTTCAGGTTCATTGAATAAGCGCGTTGGGTCACAATCATATCGGTGAATGCGGCTGCCAAATCGACATTGGATGATTCCAAAAAGTTTTGCTGGATGCCTCCCAACGTAAAACCTTCTGCAGAGGAATACATACGCGTCCCCTCCGCCACTACATATTGATTTTCTCCGGCCGGGACTAGTGCATCAGCAGATGCAGGATAAAACAGTGGAATCCTTCCCGCCAATGTCGCAGCGCCTTTGCTTCCTACCCAGATTTCGCCATTGTCCGAAATCGAAACGGTCCCATCGGTAAGATCCAGCGTCGGCAACAGATTTTGCTCGATTGCGAGGGTATTCCCTGCTGAGTTGGTCACCACGCCATCCGGCCCCACTTGGAATGCGCCATCCCGCGTATAAAAGACATTCCCATTCTCATCATTGACTCTGAAGAAGCCCTCTCCGGAAATCGCCAGGTGAAAATCGCCAGCACTTTCGACCAGACTTCCTTGGGAAAGATCCATTCCGGAAACATTGCTCGATACCCCAGTCGAAATCGCTAAATCCCCAACCCCCTCAGAAAATAACAAGTTTTGATTTTCTGTTTGATTATTGACTAGCAGTTCCTGGAAATTCACATTTTTTGCTTTATAGGAATTAGTATTTACATTCGCAATATTATTCGCAATATTATCCATCCCTGTCTGGAATGCTTTCATGGCAGTTTTGGATATATTAATCGGTAGACTCATCGTTGTCTATCTCCTTCTTCCTACACTTTTCCGATTTCATTGACTGCTTTGCTTAACGTCTCATCTGAAGCATGCAGTATTTTTTGATTCGCTTCAAACTCTCTTGTCAGCTGCATCATTTGGACCATATGATCTGTCATGTCAACATTGGAAGTTTCCAAATATTTTTGAAGGACAAGCGTGTCATCGTCCGTTGTCATCCCTGCCTGATAAGAAAATAACGTATCCCCAATTGATTGAAGGTTTTCTGCTTCCACATTATCCGTCAACAAAAAACGGACGCCGGTAGCGTTGACATTTCCTGTCTGGTCGACAGTAAACGGCACACTGCCTGCTGGAATGGTAGCTATTTGTCCAGCTTGGTTTCTGCCGAGCACCAAGTAGCCTTCCTGAGTAGTCAGATTGCCCGTTGCATCAACCGCAAAATTGCCGTTTCTTGTAACAGCTTGTCCACCGTTTGGCATCTGAACTGTAAAAAAAGCATCCCCCATCAGAGCAAAATCATTGCTTGAATTCGTGCCCTTAATGCCACCTTGGCTCAGATTGCGGTAAGCTGTATCTATCTGATTTCCGAAATTCAGTCCATCAATCGGATTCTGCTGATTCAGCATCGGACCGTTTAAGTTATTCCCAAATTGAAAAGTTTCAGTTGTACTTTGGACAAGCTCTTGATATTTGTACCCGCTGGTATTCACGTTGGCGATATTTGTGCTCAGGTTTTCTTGCTTTTTCTGCAATAAGTTGAACTGATGGCCAACTGTATCCAAACTTCTAATCAAGTTCTTCCCTCCTCATTTCTTCTTTCAATTTCAATATCATTTTCCCATGGATCTGAGAAACTCTGGGGACGGAAACTTCCAGTATGAAGGCAATTTCCTTGAGCGGCAGTTTTTCCACATAATACAGTTGCAGAATCAATTGTTCGCGTTCCTTCAAGCGACCGATTGCGCCCTTCAATGCTCCCATCTGCTCGTTCTTCAGCAATTCTTCCTCAACGGAAACGGCATGAGTATCGACGAGCATATCCCCCAATTCCACGCCACTGCCTTCATCATTAAAGATCATTTTTTCCAATGACTGCGTAGCTAGATAAGACGCCGTATCATATACTTGGCCTAATTGTTTGGAAGTGATCTGAAGTTCTTGGCATATTTCCTCTTCGGTGGGAATTCTTTTTAAACTGTGCTGGAGCGACTCCACTGCCAGCCTGTAATCCTTTAATTTATTCATCCCTGTTCGGGAAACCGGACCATTACGACGAATCTCATCGATTATGGTCCCTTTGATCCGAATAAATGCATAATTTTCAAAAGGGACTTTCTTGTCTTCATCGTATTTATCGATGGCATCCATGAGTCCGATGACACCGATGTTCACCAAATCGCTCTTCTCGTAATCAGAATTACTCAATCCAATGTGTCGGACTACTTTTTCGACTAGAGGCACGTACTTCAATATGGTGGCTTCTCTGTCCTCTATATTTTGCATATCCCGCTCCCATCTTCAGGTGATTGAAAATTCATTTTGTATACTGACCCTCGAGTGAAATTAAATAGCAATATCCTCAACCATACCGACTGATTCGATTGCGATTTCGTTTGGTACTTCATTCAAAGATAATACGGCTATTTCCGGAAAATTAAATGTCAACAGATTTTTTAAAGAGGGTCTTATTTTTGGAGACACCAGCAGGACATGCGGTCTTCCCTCAGCTTCAAGATGGTTATGGATTTTCTTTATGCTGTCGAATAATTTTGTGACATTATTTCCTTGAATCAGTGGAATCGATCCCGATGAAGATTTTTGGATATTTTTACCGAGCATTTCCTCAGTGTTTGGATGGATCGTAACGACATTCAGCACTGCATTTTCATCCAAATAATTTTTCACGATGGTTTGCTTCAGTGCTTGACGGACGTATTCCGTCAGTAGTTCAATGTCTTTTACCGTGGTGCCATAGTCAGCCAACGTCTCCAATACAGTAACCATGTCGGTGATCGGTATATTTTCCTTCAGCAAGTTCTGAAGCACTTTTTGCACTTCACCCAATCTAAGGATATCCGGTATCAACTCATCGATGACAACGTTATGCGTTTCTTTCAGCGTTTCCAATAGTTGCTTCACTTCTTGCCTGCCGAGCAGTTCCTGACTATGCTGAAAAATGGTTTCTTTAAGGTGTGTAACGAACACAGTAAGTGGGTCTACCACCGTATACCCTTGCAAATCTGCCATTTCCCGATCATCCCCAGTTATCCACATGGCATCCAGCCCGAACGATGGCTCTTTTGTTGCGATACCGTTAAAAGCAAACTCTGTATCTCCTGGCGACAAGATTAAGTAGCGATCCATATACAACTCACCCTGTGCGTAGACGTTCCCTTTAATTTTGATTACATATTGATTCATGCTCAGTTGCAGATTATCTTTGATGCGAATTGGCTTCAATAGAATGCCAATTTCCGTGGCACACTGTTTTCGGATGCTATGTATTTGGTTCATCAGATTATCGTCTTTTGTTTCATCAGCTATTGCGATCAGACCGTAGCCGATTTCAATGGATATAGGATCCACTTGATGGGCAGTGACCGTTTCCTCATTTGACTGGTTTTGAAGCATCCGCTCTCCTGCCAGAATGCGTTGTTCTTCGGTTATTTTTTCAAATTGTGCTTTCGTCTCATTTTGCTGGATAAGATAGCTCGACCCGCCCAATAGTATCGCCATCATTGAAAAGGTGAATGTTGGAAACCCTGGTAATAGTGCGAACACGAGTAAAATAGCGGAAACCAGATAGAGTACCTTTGAACTGGACATCAATTCCGGTATCAGTGATGTACCGAATGTTTTTGCGTTTCCGGACCTTGTGACCAAAATACCTGAACCGATTGAAATCAATAAGGAAGGGATCTGACTGACCAGACCATCTCCGATTGTCAATCTCCCGAACTTATTCAACGCTTCCATGATGGGCATGCCTTGTTGCAGAGAATAAATAAGCGTTCCACCGATCAAGTTGATGAAGGTAATAATGATTCCGGCGGTAGCATCGCCCTTTACAAACTTACTTGCACCATCCATTGCCCCAAAAAATTGTGTTTCCCGCTCTAAATCGTTGCGTCGTTGCTTTGCTTGCTGTTCATTGATCAGACCGGAATTCAAGTCCGAATCGATCGACATTTGCTTCCCTGGCATCGCATCCAACGTGAAACGTGCGGATACTTCCGATACCCGACCCGCACCATTCGTCACGACGATCATTTGGATGATGAAAATGATGATAAAAATGACGGCACCGACTATGATATTATTTCCGGCAACCAAATTCGCGAATGTATCGATAACCTTGCCAGCATCGCCCTCAGTCAGAACCAACCGCGTTGAAGAGATATTCAGCCCCAACCTGAACATGGTCGTCAGTAAAAGGAGCGTCGGAAAAGTTGAAAATTCCAGGACATTTTTAGTGAATAACGTCAACAACAGGATCGTCATGGACAAGGCTAGATTCACAATCAACAGTAAATCAAGAAGTGGTGCAGGTAATGGAATAATGATCATTGCCAAAATGAGGACTACAAACGTCGCAATCCCTACATCCATAAACGCTGAAGCATTCCGATTTTTTTTGGTTAGTTGTGCAGCCATTACATCACTCTTTCTCTCACTTATATTTTCCTCTTGTTGCTTTCATCGATCTGATAGATCAACGCAATCATCTCAGCTATCGCTTCATAAAAGTCCAATGGTATCGGCTGGCCGATCTCAACTGATCGGTACATGGCGCGTGCCACTGGTTTGTTTTCCATAATCGGAATATTATTTTTTGAAGCTGCTTCCCTGATTTTTTCTGCCACATAGTCTGCACCCTTGGCGACGACTACGGGCACCTGGTCGCGTTTTTTATCATAACGCACGGCAATTGCCAAGTGCGTTGGGTTTGTGATGATGACAGTCGCAGACTCCACATCCTTCAGCATTTGTTTACTAAATTGTTTATATTTTTGACGTCTTAATGATTTTATGTAAGGATCGCCTTCTGATTCTTTGTATTCATCTTTTATTTCTTGTTTGGTCATATTCAAATTCTTTTTATAGTCATATTTTTGATAGATGAAATCCACCATCCCTAAAAGAAACAACAAGATGGCAAGATTCGTACTGATATCTTTGACAAGTTCCAGAATCAAAAAATAGAGTTTTTCGGTTCCAACTGCAGATGAGTTGATGATGTAGTAACCCGATTTTTCGAACGATATGTAACAGACGTAACCAATCAGGATCATCTTAAGAATATTTTTGATCAAAGTGAATAGCGCCTTTTTACTGAACATATTTTTAAGACCACTCACTGGGTTCAGTCGGCTCATTTTAAATTTTAGGGCTTCTGTTGAGAACAATAATCCTGTTTGGATGATATTTGCAATCAAAGCCCCTATAAAAGCAATCCCTAAGAAAGGTCCCGCTAAGATGAATATGTATAAGATAGCCTTCATCCCGATATCATTGAGATTATTTTCAAGGCCACCCACATCATAAACAACCGCAAATTCACTTTTCAGATAAACATACCCGTATTGAAGGGCGTGCGTGGATAGCGCGATCGCGAACATCATGAACATGATATAAGTAAAGGCGGAATTGAATTCTTGGCTCTTGGCTATCTCTCCACGTTTTCGGGCATCCTTCAGCTTTTTTGGGGTGGGTTTTTCAGTCTTTCCATCTTTCTCACTCACATGATCACCTCTTCATCAGCTTAGTGACTGGATAAATTCAGTCATGTATTTCACCATCAACGGCAGCATCTCTGTCATACTGTCCATCAAATTAGGCAACAGAACCAGCATAAGTGACATACTGACCAGAATCTTTAAAGGCATACTAAGCATCAACACATTTATCTGAGGCACAGTCCGAGAGAGAACTCCCAAAACGACTTCCGTCAACAAAGCCACAATAACGATAGGGGCCGAGAGATTCAACGCTATCTCAAACATCATCGAGAACAGAGTGACAATCCCTTTCACTCCAAAATCCCCTACGGAAAACGCTTCGATGGGGAAAACCGCGAATCCGGATACCAATGCCCTCAAGACATGATGGTGCATATCCGTAAAAAAGAAGATGGACAGCGCCATCCAATAATATATTTTCCCGAAATAAGAAGCCTGGAACCCTAAAGCAGGATCAAAGACGGCCGACATCGAAAACCCGACCTGGAAATCGGCAAAATTCCCGGCTATCTCAACCGCATAAAAGAAGAGGTTTGTGATATAGCCTAGCGCCAGCCCGACCAGGGATTCCTTCAGCGCGAAAAGCGCCAGTTGCACCAAACCCAGCTCGGACTCCATGGCGGGTATCATGATGTAAACCGGCAAACTCAAGCCCAAAGAAATGGCAATCTTCACAACAGTTGGTACACCTTTGAATGAAAATCCCTTACTTATAAAAACGAAAGAACCTATCCGCATAAAGATCAATATGAGTTTCTGTAATGTAATCAGCATCCTTTAGCCATCACAATCCAGCAATCAACTCGAATATTTTTTCTGTATAAGCGATCAATGCGTTCAGCATAAAATTGCCGAACACAACCAAGGCTCCGATTACGGCCAATATTTTTGGAACAAAACTCAATGTCTGTTCCTGCAGCTGTGTTGCTGCTTGAATAATACTGATGATCAAGCCTACCACCAAGGCGATGGCCAGCGTCGGTCCGGCAACTATCAGAATGGTCATGAAGCCTTCTCTCAAAACATCTAAAACTTTTTCTATCGACATTCATGCACCCCTATTGAAAACCTAATACCAGCGACTCAACGACCAAATACCAACCATCCACCAAGACGAACAGAAGTAACTTAAACGGCAACGAAATCATTACCGGCGACAACATGAACATCCCCATGGACATCAAAATACTTGCAACCACGATGTCTATCACCAGAAAGGGAATGAAGATCAAAAACCCGATCGTAAAGGCCGTCCGCAATTCGCTGATCGCAAAGGCCGGAATGAGACTGAGCAAACTTACATCTCCCGTATTGGTTGGCATGTCATCCCCCTGCAGATCCAGAAAGAGGGTAAGATCCTTCTCCCTCGTCTGCTTAAGCATAAAGTCCCGGATCGGGTCCTCTGCTATATAAAAGAACTCTTCGATGCCGATCTGATCCTCCATCAACGGAACCGCCGCCTCATGGTAAACTTCCGTATAGGCTGGCCTCATGATAAAAAATGTCAAGAAGGCCGCCAAGCCTATCAAGACAGTGTTGGGAGGATTTTGCTGTGTGCCTAACGAACTTCTCAAAAAAGAAAAGACAATGATGATCCGCGTAAAACACGTAGTCAATATCAAAAATGCCGGTATGACACTCAGAAGACCTATCAACACATACATTTTTACAGCATCCGATGTCCCGCCCAGAGCATTTTGAACCGTGTCTACGATTTCCGCCGCATGAACTTTTTGAGGAAATGTCAGAAATAACAATCCAACGCCGCTCGTGACAATCCCTTTTTTCACCATCCTATTTTCTCATCCCTCTTCGTGAAATTCTGCCACCCTCATCGACTTCATCCAAAACCACTGGGCTGGCCGGGCGGAATCTTTTATGCTGCGCGATGTCCAAAACAGTCTTTTCTTCCTTGATGTCTTCAATGTTCAATTCCTTCAAAATCTCATTCTTTGTATCTGTACAGCTCATCAAATAGTAGGATTCCGAGACTTTAACGATACAAAGCGACGATGTGCGGTTCATTGGAACACGCTCTATCATGGTGATGTATTTGCCGTTCTTGTTGACGAATCGATCCAATAATTTCAACAGATAATTTATCGCAAAAATCACAAAAATCAACACGATAAAACTTTTCCCGATGTATAACAGTTCATTTTCCATTTCCTTGACGCACACCTTCCACTTCGCTATTGCATGACGATATTTGTAATGTATAAATCACTCGCGATTTCCGAGCCCAAACTTTGATTGATTTTGGCGATGATCTCTTGCTTGATGACCAGGGCTCCATCTGCTTCATCCAAAATATTGGCTGTAGATTTACTCCTGAGAACGCTGATGATCGCATCGCGCACAATCGCCGCCTTTTCGGTCAGAATGGCTCCATTGTCCTCATCAGTTGTCTCTACGGACATTTCGATTTTCAAAAAATCATCGAGACTGCCATCATTGGATTTTAAATTCACCAGAAATTCCTCTTGCGGAACAAGGATGGTTTCCGCATCTTTTTTGTTGAAGTTAGCGATCCATTCCGTTGCTAGCCCGTTCGTCATCAAAGAACCGATCATTCCTCCGCCGACCATTAAAACCATCAAAATGACAGCTATCAGAACAAGCTTCGGAACGCTCTGCTTCTTGGGCAACTGTGCTTCTTTTTCCATTATTCTGCTCCCTCCGGTTCGTAGACCAACACAATATTGACTCTTCGATTTTCAGCACGCTGTTCGGCCGTGTCATTAGGGACAAGCGGATTGTATTCTCCATAGCCGACAGCGGCTAGACGTGCGGGGTCAATATTTTGCTGCTCGGCCAAATGCCTGAGCACAGCAAGAGCTCTGCCTGCAGATAACTCCCAGTTGCTCTCAAATTTTTGATCATGATGGGGAACGTTGTCCGTATGCCCTTCTATCATGATCTTATTTTCAAAATTCCCGATCAATTCTGCCACTTTTTGTAAAGCCGCCGTGCCACTTTCGGTAATAACCGCACTGCCCGGCGTGAACAAGATCGCTGCCTTCACGTTCATGTAGACACCATCAGCATCCATACTCAAACTGATTTCTTCGGACAATCCATTTTTTTCGACAAAATCGATGACTTCCTGATACATTTTGACGACTTCCGGGTCCACCGCTATCATTGTTTGACCTTCTGCAGCCAAGGACTCTGCCCGAGCAGCTTCAGCTTTTACCGCTTGAACAGCAGCTTCTTCCGCTTCTGATAAGGATGCGGAATCTCCGCTTGCTGCATGATCATTTTTCTCAGGTATCCATTGTCCTCCAGTCAAAATACTTTTTTGCCCGGATCCCACAAAAGAATTTTGCAAAGAATCTGCGGCTTGGGTGAACTTGTCATTGCTGACACTGGAGAATGAGTACAACAAAATGAAGAAGGTCAGCAAAAGCGTCATCAAATCCGAGAATGTTGTCATCCATTCCGGGGCGCCCCCACCTGATTCGGCACCTCGTTTCCGCCGTTTACTCATAGGTTAATTTACCTCGCTTTGAACAGCAGCAGCGTTCGTATTCCTATTTTTGTTTTTATTTTTCACAGGTTTGTTATCCAAGTAGCCGTTCAATTTCTGTTCGATTGTCCGAGGATTTTGCCCGGCTTGAATCGACAGCACGCCTTCGATGATCATTTCGCAAACTTCCAGCTCCGCTTCGGTCTGCATCTTCAGATTCGTCGCAATCGGAATGAATAGCAGGTTGGCAAAAAAACTTCCGTAGAAAGTGGTGATCAAAGCGACAGCCATCCCGCTGCCGATTGTGCTGGGATCATTTAATTGGCTTAACATATTGATCAGCCCGATCAAGGTGCCGATCATACCGAACGCAGGAGCCAACTCTCCCCATTTCAGGAATATGGCTTGGCCGACGCCATGTCTGGCTTCCATATTATCGATTTTTATTTCCATGATGCTTTTTATGTCGGCAGGATCCATACCATCCACTGCCATCTGAAGTCCCTCTCGTAAGATCAAATTATCTATCTTGCTGATTTCTTGTTCCAAAGTCAAAATCCCTTTGCTTCGGGACAGACGAGAGAGTTCTGTGAATTTTTCAATCAGATCATTTTTGTTCTCACTGGGAGCTCCGATCACTTTTTTGATTATTGTTGGAATGTTTTTTATAGCAGCAAACGGAAAGCTGATCAGCAAGGCACAGAACGAGCCGGCTAATGTAATGATTAAAGACGGTACATCAATAAACCCACCCATGCTTCCGCCCTGATTAATGGACCAGATGATTAAAGCTACTCCAATGACAAGGGCCAATGGTGGGATCGGATTTTTCTTCATTTTCCAACCTCCGGTAAAGCAAGATAAATCTTTCTTTTATAGTCCACAATTTTTTCTACGATTTTGGTTGCCGGTTCACTCACACGAATGTGCTGACCATCGGACAAGGTTATTATCGTATCGTACGCTTCGTCGATACGGTAAATCAGGTCACAATTTAGAAAAAACGCCTCGCCTGAAACACTGGTTAAAGCTATCATGGGCTTTCCTCATTTCTTTTTGAAGTTTAGCGTTTCAATGCCAATAACTCTTCCAACATCGAATCGGAGGTCGTTATGCTTCTGGAATTAGCTTGATAGGCTCTGTTGGCGATGATCATTTCAGTGAATTCATTCGCAAGATCGACATTTGACATTTCCAAAAAGCCTGATCTGATAACGCCATAACCATCGTCTGCGGGAAAACCTAGTTTGGGAGTTCCAGAGTTTGCTGATTCAACGTACAGATTGCCGCCTGCTTTTTCCAATCCGGAGGCATTAGCGAATTTAGCCATAGCCACTTGTCCGATCACATAAGATTCGCCATTTCCGTAATTACCTGTGATGACACCTTTACTGTCAACTGAATGACTCTTCAAACCAAACACGTTTGTTGCTCCATCCGGGATACTGTCGATTGCCGTAATCGTTTCGTCAGCATTGACCTGGATATAGGCAGGTACACTCAAGTTTTCCAGCGTCTCGGTTCCATCACCTTCAGTATTGTTGACCCCCATCACACTGTAACCAGCACTCGTCACCAAATTGTTCTCGGCATCAAGATAGAATCCCCCATCGCGGGTATAGTAATTGTTGACGCCACCATCCCCACTCACTACAAAGAATGAGCTGTCGCCATTTTCAATCCCGAAGTCCAGTTCTCTTCCTGTCGCCTGTAAAGATCCGCCGTTCATGATGGTGTCGATGGCGCCTGTTTGAACGCCTAATCCAACCTGCTTCGCATTTACGCCTTCTTGGGCACTCGCCATTGATTGGCTGATCATATCTTCAAAACGTACCCTTCCGCTCTTGAATCCGGTTGTGTTTACGTTAGCTATATTATTCGAGATTACATCCATCTTTGTTTGTAAGTTTTTCATGCCTGTAACGCCAGAGTATAATGATTTTAACATTTGATTTCCTCCTAGTAGTTAACATCTTGATCCTATCTGTCATTCAAGGATCGCACGGCTTCCTTATCGGTCCGGCCGTTTTTTAATCTTTGATGAACTTGGTGCTGTCGATGTTCATCACTGTATCCAACTCATTTTGATTCAATGCGGTAATGATCGTGCGGTTGTCGATGCTTGCGATCAAGGCCATATCTTTATAAAATAATAAAGAATTTTTTGAACCTTTGTCATCCAGTTCATCCATCGCTTGGCTCAGATTACTCATATCTTCACCCTCCAATGAGAATCCTCTTTGATCCAGACGTTTTTGAGCATGGTTGGAAATCTTCAACTCTTTGTCATCTTTGCTTTGGCTCAGCGCCTCTTGCATGATTGTTTGGAACTCTCTTGATACTTGTTGATTCTTACTGTTTTGTCGGAGTGGCTCAACCCTCTTGATATCGGTATTCGCTCTTATGTCCATCCGGTTACTCTCCAATCGACTGTACGTCATTCAAATAGTAGTCCTTTCCGCCGATCATCAGCGTTGCAAATCCATTTGAAAATTTCACCTTATCCACTACTCCTGTGACGATGCTTGCTTCCCCAGTCACAGTAACGGTTTTCCCGATCATTGCTAATGCCTGTTGTTGTTGGGTCATCAACATGGTCGTGTTCAATGATTCAGTCAAATCCTTCAACTGTTCCATTGTACTGAATTGGATCATTTGAGCCATGTAATCGGTGGAGCCGCCACTGCTTCCCCCGCCTTCTTCTGACATGGCAGGCATTTTAATGGCTGCAGCCATGATCTGTAAAAAATCGTCCATGGAAAGATCAGAATTGCTTTGGCTTTTATTGCTGATCAGCTGTTCCGTCGATCCGATCGTAAAATTTGATGTGATATCCACTTTCTGTTCACCTCCTCTTTATGCCAATACGCTCAGCCCTCTTGATGACTGTTTCGTTGTTGGATTTTTTTTTGTTTCTGTCTTTTCTTTTGATGTTCTTTTTCTGGATTCTTGCCGTTCCATTTTTCGATGGCCTGGATCAGCTCCTTCTGAAAATGAAAAAGCCAAACTCGGGTCAGCAACAACCGTAAGTGTTAGCGGACTTTCAGAAACGCTATGTTTGAACGGCTCCATCAATAGTGGCAATTGATCCTCCAATAGCCCCTTCGTTTCGGCATCCTGGACATGCAGGACAGCAGTGATGCTGTCTTTCGTTTTGATCAGCTGCACATGGATATCCCCGATATTATCGGGAGTAAGAAGTATTTTCACGACTGTGGTACCCAACACGGGCGTTTTTTCTATCTGCATTTCGATCGTCTTTTGGATGTCTTCGATATGAGATGCAGTCACTTTTGACGGCTTATGCCCAAACACAGTCTCTGTGGCCAGTTCACGGATAACTGGTCCCTGATTCATCAGTGCTTTGTTTTCATTTACATTTGGTGTTTTTCCCGCTGCTTCCGGTAAGTCTAGATTATGTTCTTCATCAGAAATCAAGTTGTTCTCTGCTTCCTGTTCGAAGAGGTTTTCAGGTTCTCCCGAATTAAAATCAACTTGTTGTTTCCGCATATCAACCGTGGTCGGATAGTGCTTTTTTTCTCCGTGTTCGCTTATCCCTATGCGTTCTGTAATGGATACCTGCTCATCCTCTTGCGATCCGCTTGCGCTGGTGGTGATAGCGGCGTCCGAGAGAGGCAATTGTTCAATGTGAGCCCTAGATTCAAACGCTTCAGGTCGTGCAGGCGTTTTCGCTGTGGACACAGCGTAGTTCAATTTATCCGTTGTCACTGACTGTTTCTCTGCCACGCTGACAAGCCCCGTTCCTGTCTGATCTGCTTTTTCATCTGTTGCTGATCCGTCCGGATAGTTTGTCAAGGATTCCTCAGGCGGGCTGCTTTCCTGTACGGAAGAAACAGGCAAGCTTTCCATGTGCGATTTAGCTTCAATCTCTTCAGGTAGTACAGGCGTTTCTGTGGGCGCAGCGTAGCCAAGTTTCTCTGTTATCACTTGTTGTTTCTCGGCCACGCTGACGAGCCACGTTCCAGTCTGATCTGATTCTTCATCTGTCGGAACATTCCTGACTGATACCGTAGCTTTCCCATCCTGAAGGATTCTGTAGGGGTAGAGATTCAAATAGCCCTGTTCTGTTGCCTCCTGATCAGTGCTCTCTTGCGAATCCTCCGTTTCCGCGGAGACGGATGGCTCTTCTTGCATGATAGTCGCTGGTTCCTTGGCTTTGATCAAGCCGGATAAAACACTGTCAAAAATTATACCGTCTGCTTTTGTGGCAGATGACTGAGCCGGATTGAGAAATTGCGCTGAAATTCCGGATGATGCACCAGTAATCAATTTTTCACCTCCTTTCGATACCCACCCTATACTATATCGACTTAAAAGTAACTTTTTTTATACTGTAGGGTAGCGATTTCGTCAAGCTCCTTTTGTTCTTCACTTTTTACTTGCGCAAGCACCTGCACACTTTCGCGTTCTTTTAATTTTTCCATTATTTTGCGGTCTTTGTGTGCTTGTAGCAACGCTTCTTGAAGCTGCTCCATGTCACTTTGCGCTTGATCGATAGCATTTTTTTGAATGACTATTTTTTCGTCGATCAGACCTTTGAGGTGATGGTTATATCTTAAAGTATGTATCTCCGTCAACTTCATTTGTTCATGTTTCAATTTCGTATTTTCATTAACCAGATGCCTGAGTTGCTGTTGCTGCTGCTGCATCTGATTTTGGGCATGGAGAACGGATTTCCTTGCGTTCTCTTCTTCTGTGATTCGCCACTCCAGAATTTTTTCCATTGAGAACTTATGTTTTTTCACCTGATATCACCTTGATTTTCTGATCATTTAAACAAATTTTGTAAAGTAGCCACAATTTCATCATGAGAATGCGGTTCATCCACACGCTGTTTCAAGAAGTTTTTGATGATAGGCGCAACCAAAATAGCCCGATCAATTTCAGGGCTGCTCCCTTTCCGATAGGCACCTACATCGATCAAGTCTTTCGCTTCTGCATAAATGGCCATATTCTCTTTCAGCATTCCGGCTGCACGGCTGTGGGATTCCGGAACAATATCTTTCATCAAACGACTCACACTATTTTGAACATCGATTGCCGGATATTGATTCTCTGCGGCAATTTTCCTTGAAAGGATGATGTGTCCGTCCAAAATTCCTCGGACCGCATCTGCGATGGGCTCGTTCATGTCATCTCCTTCAACCAAGACGGTGTAGAAGGCAGTGATCGAACCATGTTCGGACATGCCGCTTCGCTCCAATAATTTCGGAAGGACGGTGAACACTGACGGCGTATACCCTTTCGAGGTGGGCGGTTCCCCTGTAGCCAATCCGATTTCCCTTTGTGCCATTGCGACACGTGTCACGGAGTCCATCATCAAAATCACTTTTTTCCCTTGATCCCTGTAATACTCTGCTATCGCAGTGGCAACATACGCACCCTTTAGCCGGACCAACGGCGGAGAGTCTGAAGTAGCACAGACGACCACGGATTTACGGTAGCCTTCTTCACCCAAATCCTTTTCGATGAATTCCAACACTTCACGTCCACGCTCTCCGATGAGACCAATCACAATGACGTCCGCTTCGCAGTATCGTGCGATCATCCCTAACAGGGTACTTTTCCCGACCCCACTACCCGCAAAAATACCCACACGCTGTCCCTCACCGATTGTAAGCAGCCCATCGATCGCTTTGATTCCGGTAGGTATGACCTGCTCTATTTTGTTGCGTCTGAATGGATCTGGTGCGCTTCTGTTCACTTTAAACGGAACACCATTCAGTTGCTTTGATTGGTCCATCGGTCTTCCCAGACCATCCAGTGTGGTGCCCAGCAGCTCATCACTGACCTCAATCTGCAACGTCTTTCCGGTCGGACGCACCAAACAGCCCGGTCCTATTCCATCGATTTCATCAAGCGGCATCAGCAACACTGTTGCATCCACAAAGCCGACTACTTCGCTTAGGACTGTGCTTCCGGTCGACCTGATCTGAATCTCGCAAACTTCACCAATAAAGGCGTCCAGACCCTCTACTCGGATGATGATTCCGGTGACTTGACTCACCTTACCCATCTTTAGATAGAATTTTTTTCCTCTGATTTGTTTATGATAGGTTTCAAAAGGAATTTCAAACATGGCTATTGTCTCCCAGAACATTCAAATCTGCGACAATCGCAGCCAATTGTTTCTTTATCTGCAAATCGATGATGGAACGGCTGCACTCTATGATACAGCCATTCTTTTCCAACGTGTCATCGCTCAACACGATATAACGCGCTGTAAATTCATCCGCTTCGTGTTCGGTTACTTTTGATTTGACCATTCCAGTATCTTCCGGACGCACTGTAATCGTAATGAATGGCTCGTTTTTTTCCATTCTTTTTAGGATTGGATTGAGCAGAAGCATGATTTTTTCATCCGTCCTATCAATGGAATGGTGCACGATTTGTTCTGCCATCTGCGCAGCCAGATCAATGATCGCCTCTTTATTATCTTTATAATAGGCCGATACAAGTGTATCGGTTTCTTTCAGTTGATTCAGCAGGCTTACCCGGATTTTGGAAACTGTCGCTAATCCCTCTAGCCGACCTTTTTCATAGCCGGCTAGAAAACCTTCTTGCATGCCCATTTCTTTCCCTTGCAGCAATCCTTCTTCGTTTGCCTTCTGCTTGATGCGGTCTGCTTCTTCAACGGCTTGGGCAATGACACTTTGTCGTTCTTCCTGGGCCTCCAGCAAAAGCTGTCCGATCTGATCGGCTTGAGCAGCGAAAGGGGTGGCGGTATCGGCTTGTCGGTTTTCATTCATCCCTTTTTTGTTGGCGGAAAGCAATGCCGCTTTTTGGCTCAAGGATAATTTTGTATCGATATCTGAAGTCGTTTCATCCGACTTCCATTGGTGCGACTTAATGATGTTATGAGATGACGGCATCTTGTTCACCTCTTCTTAAGTATATCTCGCCGACTTCATCCAGCCTTCTGATGACTGCCACGACTTTCTGCTGTGCTTCTTCTACAGCAGATAAGCGCGCCGGCCCCATAAACTGCAACTCTTCCTGCAGCGTTTCGACGGCACGACTGGACAGATTTTGGAAAATAAATTGCTTGATGTCTTCAGATACGCCTTTAAGCGCCAATGCCAATTGGTCATTATCCACTTCACGCAGAACTTTTTGAACATCTCCACGTTCCAAGCCGACAATATCTTCGAACGTAAACAGATTGGCTTTGACTTCATCAGCCAATTCAGGTTGTTTCTCCTCCAGCATCGAGATGATGTTTTTCTCCGTGCTACGCCCTACAGAGTTGAGGATTTCAACCAGCGTATGGACTCCTCCCACTGACTCCGTTTCGTTATCCACAAAGCTCGAGAATTTTGTCTCGATCACTCTTTCGATTTTTTCTATTACTGCAGGCGTTGTGCGCGTGATCGTTCCGATTCTTTCCGCAATCTCTGCTTGTTTTTCTATAGAAAACTGGGACAGAATCATCGCCGCTTTATCCGGCTGCATGTAACAAAGGATCAACGCTACTGTCTGAGGCTGCTCGTGCAGGAGCAAATTCGTCAACTGCTGCGGATCGGCTTTTCTGGCTATATCAAAAGGACGTTCCCGTAATTGGATCTGATTCAGCATGTCAATGACTTCTTTTGCTCGCTGCGCACCCAATGCCATATTCAACAAGTTGCGGGCATACTCTACCCCGCCATCCAAGACATATTCTCTCGCTTGCGCCATTTCCAAAAACTCTGTAGCGATTTCGTCTACTTCATCTGGATTGACATAATCAATGTTTGCTATCTCATAGCTTATTTTTTGAATATAACTTTCAGGCAGTTGCCGCATTATTTCTGCAGAGGTTTCTGTTCCTAATGAGATAAGCAAAATTGCTGCCTTCTTGATTCCAGCTACATCGCTCACTTATATAACACCTACTTATCTTTCATCCATATTTTTATCATATCCGCGACCATTTCCGGATTCTCTTTCGCATAAACCTTCATTTTTGCATCCCTCTGGAACTTAGGATTTTGAGTAAAATCAAACAAATCATCCTCTTGATTGTTCACAGAAGGTGGTTGAGGAATATTTTTCTCCTCTACAACGCGTGTTGCATTAGCCATTTCCTCATCAAACGCGCGATATTTCTTTTCCTTGCTGTTGCGGAAAAAGAAAGCGATCAGAGACAAAATCAACAGTCCGCCTATGCCCGCCGCAATATACAAGCCATATTCTTTTAGGTAAAAGGCAAAGCTCGTCTGATTGTCGACAATCGATTCTGCTGGATCTTCCGGCGCAATAAATGGAATTCCTTCGATTTCGACCCTATCATTCCGTCCTGCATCAAATCCGATCGTTGCTTTTGTGATATTATCAAGTTGAATCTTTTGTTCATTGCTCAAAGTGCCATTGTAGATGACAGTCGCTGTTACCCTTTTTATCGTTCCAGGGGCACTTACCCGGACAGTGGTTGTCGAATCCAACTCATTATTGATTGTCTGTTCGTAGGATGACTGTCCACCGTCTTCTTCCGAGATGACTTCGTTTATCGTGTTATCATTTGCGGTCTCACCTGCCGCTTCATTCACATCGACGGTTCCACCGGTAGCTGCAACATTCTGGCTTCGGATCGCTGCATCTCCATAATCGACAATTTCCTGTTCCAAGGAATCAAAATCCATCTCGGCAGTCAAAGCAATGGAGAGATTATCCATTCCATAGATTGGCGCGAGTGCTGCCAGCAATTTCTGTTGCAGTTGCTGTTCGTAGCTGCTCACGATTGCGCTGTAGCGGCTCACCAGCTCAGGAGAATACTCATCCGCACCAGCTAATGCTACATTTCCTAAGACATTCCCGCTTTTGTCGACGATTTTGATGTTGTTGGCCGGCAAATTTTCCACCGCACCAGACACCAAGGAAACTACCCCTTGAATCGTGGCAGAAGACAACTGTTGATTTCCCTTCGTCGCGATCACAACGGATGCACTGGCTTCCGGTTGTTCCGTCCCAAAGACGCTTCCTTCCGGAATGGATAAGATGACTTTGGCTGACTCAACAGATTGGAGAGAGGTGATGGCACGTTCCAATTCCCCTGTCACAGCCCGTTGGTACATGATGTTGCGGTCCTCGTCCGTAGCCATCATGCTCGTCTCATCAAAAATTTCGAAACCTGTCGAGGTCTCCGGCATCATCCCATCGACAGCCAGTTGAATCCGATATTTATCAAGTTGTGTGTCATCGATCAGAATCGTTCTCCCGTTATCCTCAAGCTTATAAGAGATCGCTTTTGCTTCCAGATCATTTACGATTATGCCTGCATCTGCCTCTTCCAAGCCGGAAAATAAAGTTGTGTATTCCACGCGTTGGGAATAATAAGAGAGTCCTGAAACAAGAAGAAAGATTGAAAGGAGCGCTGTGATCAGCCCTGCTTTCTTTGGAGTGCTGAGACCAAGCCATCCTTCTCGAATCGCCCCCATTGTGCTCTTCAATTGATTCATGTTGCTTATTCCCCTTGCTTATCATTAAAATTGCATATTTTTGATTTCATTGAAAGCTTCCAAACTTTTATTTCTGACCTGTACTGCCAAATCAAGAGCCAACTGCGCTTCAGTAGCCTTTATCATGACATCATGTAGGTTTTCACTGTTTCCCATGATCAGACTTTGCGTTGCAGCATCGGAGGCATTCTGTGTTTCATTCAGCAGTGTCATCGATTTTCCGAGAAGATTATCAAACGATGCTGGATCGCTCTGGTTCTGAATGCCCGTCGTTCCACTTAACGAGCTGATTTCAGATGTAAGATTGCTGATGGTGGGACTGCTGCCTAAATTATATATTGGTAAACTGATAGCCATGTGACACTCCATTCATTCATTTATTGATTAATCAGCTGAAATTTGCAGCGCTCGCTTCAGCATGTCTTTACTTGCTTCCAAAGCAGTAGCATTCGCTTCGTAAGTACGCATCGTCAGCATCATGTCCACCATCTCGTCTGCCATATTCACATTCGGTTTGATGACGTATCCATTTTCATCTGCGTCTATATGTGTCGGGTCGTACTCCCTGATGACTGCCGTTTCATCTGAATCGATTGCAGTTGGGCGCACGCCGAAGCTCTTTTCTGTCGAACCGTTAAGACCGGGAGTCGTTGTCCTTTTCATGCTCTCCTCGAAAGAAACCGACTTCTTCAAATACGGACCGCCTTCCTCCGTTCGAGTCGTATTGACATTCGCTATGTTCGTGGATATGACATCCAACTTCAATCGTTCCAGACTAAGGCCGCTTGAGTTGATGTGCAACGAATCAAAAATAGACATTCGTTCTTTTAACCCCTTTCATTTATCAACTGGATATAGCAGTATTCAGAAGGCCCAACTTTGCATTCATCTGCGTTACAAGCGCGTTGTAGTACAAACTGTTTTGAGCTTGGTTCGCCATCTCCATATCAATATCCACATTGTTTCCGTTCTCTTTGACAGCAGTATCCGTCCTTTTTGTCACCACCGGATCAATTTGGGTCAAATCGTCGAACCCAATATGCAAATCGTTCGTTTGTTCCATTTCCAAACTATTGTTTGATTGACTTAAAAGCGATTCAAATTGAACTTGCCCCACTTTATAATTGTCTGTGTTAACATTCGAGATGTTACTCGAAATAATCTCTTGCCGCATAGAGGATGCATTTAATGCATTTCTCAGCAAGTTATAATTTATGTCATTCATTCATTATCCCCGCTCTATGTACCGTTTTGTTCACACTTTAGTCACACAAATTTCATCAAGCTTATACATTATACACCACATTCACTTTGCAAGTATAAAATATAATTGCTACTATTTTCTGAAAGGATAGTGGGCATACAAAAAGAACCCCAATCTGACATGATTAAGTCACCACAACACAACCATGTCAGATTGGGGTTCTCTCTATGGATACACTACATGAAAAAAGTGTGAAATTCAACTCAAAAATAACGGTTTCAAATACAGACTGTTTGTTAACTAAATTATAAAGAAGAAAAATACAATTCAATCCAATTAGTCGTATAGGACTATGAAGACAAGAAGGTGAAACCAGCTTATCCTTCTGCCGGGCGCACCCAAAAAAATAGAGCATGCGCGATGCATACTCTATTACAATCATTTTTAATTAAACTTCAACCCACGATGCTCTCAAATTCTGCATGATACTGCAACATTTTTTCACTTGCTCCGCATCTTTGTCGATGTTCGCTTTTATCAGTGCTGCGTGGAGATGGCCATAGATCGTATCAAGTTCCTCAGCGATTGCTGCCCCGTCTTCAAAATTCAATGTCCCCTTGAGTTCCATAACGATGTTCTGGGCCTTGATCAGATTGATATGCGCATCCTCCATTTTCTTGTCCAGGATCGCCCGTTCCGCCAAGTTCATGAACTTGATGCAGCCATCATAAAGCAGGATGATCAATTTCTTTGGCGTTGCCGTCATGACTTGATTCTGTAGATAAACATTCTGCTTATTTCGGTTATACATTTTTCTCTCCCATTCACATGCCTCTATCAACAAAAACCGGCGTTTTCTTCATGTTTATGTAGCTTTCGATGATGCGGCTTTTTTGATTCACTTTTTTTGCTTTCTGAAGCAATTCTTCTTTACTGTTCCTTAAAGTATACATCACTAATTTCTGTTTTTGAATAACCTTGATGAGTAATTCATTTTCCGGTTTGGAAAATGGACTTACGTCTTCAAAGCTATCAAATATTTGCAGAGAAGCAATATGTTCTTTATTTTTTTCGATCACTTTGATTCCGTGTGTCGCTGTGCCGTCCCATGAATCAAATAATTGTTTCATTTCCAGTAAAATATCCAATCTTTGCTTAGCGAAATCTGCGTCCTGCATCTTTCACGACACCTTCTTTCCTCCGTGATCATTAGTCATTGGAACTCGTCAACTGGCTGGATAAGTAGGACATCTGCGACTCTGCTTGCATCATCGCCGTGTCCAAAGCCGTAAAGGTCTTGACGTAGCGCGCTCGCTGCGCTTCCATCCGTACATTGAATGCTTCAATTTTCTTGGCG
Source organism: Trichococcus paludicola (assembly GCF_003052295.1). Classification (GTDB taxonomy): domain Bacteria; phylum Bacillota; class Bacilli; order Lactobacillales; family Aerococcaceae; genus Trichococcus; species Trichococcus paludicola. The sequence continues at coordinate 266,352 of NZ_QBLC01000003.1, read as the reverse complement.
ATGTCATCCATCGCTTTATCGTAAGTCTTATTTTTGGCGGTGATCATGCCATCTTTGGAATCCACAAAGCTGTTTACTACAGTCTGCAATTTTTCCGCCAAACCAACTTTTTTCTTTTCACTGGTCCCGTCGACCGTAATACTTCTGCTGAAGAAGCCGGCAACCCGATCAGGTTCCTTAGTGATGACTTCCTTCAGTTTGGTTTCATCGATGCTGGCTTTGCCGAAACGATCGACAGAAATGCCGAGAGAACCGATAAAATCGTATTTTTGTGTTTCGTTCGGGTCGGTAGGATTTATTTTTTGGATTGCCACCCCACCGGTCAGCATTTGTCTCAGGCTGGATTGCAGACGCATCAATGTGCTGTCACCGCTAAGTGCTCCCGACACGTTAGTTGTTGAAGTAGGATTTCCGACCGACAGTTTTTCGGTGATGAAGCTCACTGTCGAGTTGTATTGCTCGACGAAATCCTTTACGACCTTCAGGGTATTGTCGGTGTCATCCGCAACAGATACGGATACTGAAGAGCCAGAAGTGGTCCCTTTCAGATTGAGCGTCATGCCTTCGATCGCGTCCGTGATGGTATTGGTATTCCGTTCCAACGTAATCATGTTGTTAACGATAATTTTGGCTGTGTTTCCGGTTGCTAATGTGGCTTTAGCGGCACCGGGCGCGGCAGGGTTTAAGGCCAGTTTATCAGCCAAATCGGTTGTGCTTGTCGCCGAAATCGTGCGATCGCCCATCTGCGCATCGGTAAGCGACAAGCGTCCATCGATGATGGTGGCGGAAATACCACTATCTTTCGTTGTTGCGTTGATCTTGATAATGATGTCCTTCAAGGTATCTGTACTGGTAACGGTAATATCCGCTTGTTTCAATGTCGTTGGACTACTTGAGCCAATTTCACTCGTATCCTGACTTGCCAGCTTAAAAGTGCCTTCAAATCCCAAAGCCGAGGTCGAGGTTTGCCCTGTCGTCAGGATTTCTCCCGATAGCAGCTGGGAAGCGGTCGCCCGTCTTTCTATCGCAATCGTATAATCGCCAGGTACGGCGTTTGTTGCGGCAGTCACCGCGAGTTTTGTTTCATCGGAACTCGTAGTTTTTTTCGAAAAAAAGCTTTTTGGATCCATCAATGCATCCATTTTTGTATTCAAGTTCGTTAATCTGGTTTGGATATCCGACCAGGCTGTTTTTTCTTTGGTCAATGTTTCTTTTTGGTTATTGTATTGGGTCAATTTACCGGATTGCGCGGCAATCAAGGAATCGATTGTTTCAGAAGTGATCCCTGAATAGGATCCCAAAAAATTTAAACTGTTGGATACACTCATTCTTTCACTCCGTTCCGTACAGCTTGGCTGTTGGGTTCTGGTTCTAATTATTGAAGCTGCATGGTGCCGCTTTACGACATGATAATATTTTTGGCCCTATAAAGCAATCAAAGGCCAGCCATATGGCCGGCCTTTGATCTAAAGCTATTATTGTAACAAAGAAAGTACAGATTGCGGCATTTGGTTCGCTTGCGCCAACATAGAGGTTGCTGCTTGCGCTAAGATGTTTGACTTCGTGAATGAAGTCATTTCTTCAGCCATATCCACATCGGTGATACGTGAGTTCGCTTCAGACAAGTTTTCTTTTGTAGTGGTAAGATTGTTGATAGTGTGGTCTAGGCGGTTTTGATTTGCTCCTAAGGATGTACGTTGAGTTGATACAGTTTTAATTGCTGTATCCAGCGCTGTAATAGCGCCAGTAGCACCAGCAGTGGTTGTGACATCCAAGGCACCCACGCCTAAGGTTGATGCATCCATTGCATCAATAGTAACTGTCAAAGAATCGTCTGTTGACACATTTGCGCCAATTTGTAACACAAATGTTTTATCTGCTGTATCTAATAAAGATTTTTCATTAAATTTTGTAGTTTTAGCAATTCTATCAATTTCCTTGCTTAAGTCACCCATTTCTCCCTTAATTGCAGTTGAATCAGCTAAACTGTTTGTCTCATTGGCAGCTTGGACAGACAAATCACGCATACGGTTCAGAATGCTGTGTGTTTCTGACAGTGCGCCTTCAGCCGTTTGGATCAAGGAAATGCCATCTTGTGCATTGCGTGTTGCTTGTGTCAATCCGCTGATTTGGTTCTTCATTTTTTCCGAGATGGAAAGTCCGGCAGCGTCGTCTCCGGCTTTGTTGATGCGTAAGCCTGAAGACAGTTTTGCCAATGAACCTGCTTTTGAAGCGTTAGCTGATTTCAAGTTTGAATATGTATTCGTTGCTGCTGTATTTGTTCCGATTCTCATGTGTATTTCCTCCTAGTGTGTTTTCGTTTTGTTAAGGCCTTGCCTATATCTATATAATCGGAGCGGCTCTGAAATAGTTAAGCATTATTTTGCTGAATTTCAAAAAAAAAATAGACTATCCTAAAGATAGTCTAAAATATTGGTCTGGAGAATCTTGGTGCCCATCGACAACGCCGATTGGAAAGCTTGCTGTTCCATCGTGAACTCCATATACTTCTCGGCCAGATCAACATCTTGCTTGTTGGAACGGATCGACTGGAGGTTAATGTTTTCGGAAGTGTTCCGCTCTTGGGCGGATTTCAGCCGGTTGGAGATGGCGCCGATTTCGGTCCGCATATTGACGACGTTTTCCGTCTCTGCGTTGGAACGAGCCAGCAGTATGCCTGAGAGAGCTTCGGTATCATTGGCATCCAAAGCCTTCAGCGCATCCGTAAGGAAGGTGCCGAGATCGTCTTTTTCTGCAGGAGTTCCCTGCTCATTCATAAGCTGTCTGCCATCCGTCTTCAGCGAGACATCCACGCCTGTCGCGATTGTGCGGGATAAATCAGCTTTTACTGGGATAACATTGCCGTTTGCATCGGTTCCGTCAACTGTCCCCTGATATTGGATACCGGTCATTGCCCCTGCAGTATCCCGACTGATTTCGAACGGCTTGGTCGTCGTGTTCATACCGGAGAAGACATACTTGCCGCCAAAATTTGTGTTCAGCGAGTCGACCAATGTGCTGATTTCGGTTTCCATTTCGGCTTTCACGGCTTGGCGGTCCGAATCCGACATCGTTCCGGTGGAAGCCGACTGGATCAGCGTAGTGATCCGTCTGAGTGAATTGGTGGCATTTTCCAAAGCGGAATCCTGCATGTTGGTCCAATCGGTAGTGTCCGCAATCGTTACGGAAAACTCCTCATTCTGGATCAAGCTGTTGTTTAAATTCATGATTTGCGAAGCTCTAAGGGGATCGTCTGATGGTTTGCTGATTTCCTTCATAGAAGACAATTGGTTGTTGTATTTTTCCAACTTGCCTTGGCTTCGGTTGATGCTTTGGATCATGTTCGTTGATGTTATTCTGTCCGTGATGCGCATGTCTATACCCCCGTCCGATTGATCAAAGTGTCCAGCATCTCGGAGGTGACGGCCAACACCTTAGCGTTTGCCTGAAACGCACTTTGGAATTTCATGATGTTGACGACTTCTTCGTTGATGGAAACACCGGAAATGGAACTCTTTCGTTGTTCCAGGAAGGAAACCACTTCGTTTTGGTTCTCCATCATGAAGTCGGCCTGTTGCTTCGAAATCCCCACTCGGGTGATGATGTCATTGTACGCATCCGCTGTAGTCGTGCCATTTGGCTGCGCTGTAATCTTCATCGTGTCCGCATCAAAAGCGAGCGGCTCTTCCGAAGTGTAGCTGAGCACGGCTGATTGGATGTCGGCAATGGCGCGGGCCCGGGTGCCGTCACCGGCTATCTGGCCCGTTAGCGATTTGCCTGAAACAATCTTGCTTGGGTCTTCCGTGATGGCGGAATTCACTTTGAAGTTGGAAATGACCTTATCCGGATCATCGCCCAAATCAAAAAAGGGAATCCCGGTTCCATTGTCGCTATGAACCAAATTGACCGCTTTTGCCACAGTCGAGACCAGCTGATTCAATTCCTGGATGCCTCGATCGATTTCGACCAGCGCTTCCTGGGAACCACTGATATGGCCGCTCTTGCTGGCTAGTTCCGTAAATTGCACCGAACCGTCTTCAGCAGTTTTCTGAAGCAACAGCGTTCCGGCTGGGAAAGCTTCGGATGATTCGACCGTTTTCGAGGTACTGCCGTTGGTCGAGATGCGTGTTCCGTCTCCGGAAGCAGCTCCGATTGCTACACTTAATTCTTGGCGCTTATTTGCTCCGAGAATTTCTTCGCCCTCAATGCTGATGAAAGTCCGTTGGTAAGCATCCGTCTTCACTTCCACCGAAGTGATTCCTGAGAGTTCTCCCACCAATTGATCCCGCTGATCCAATAAGGTATTCGGCATTTCGCCTTTTGTGACCACGGAAAAAATTTGCGTGTTGATTGCTTCCAGTTGCTCGACTTTCGTGTTGAAGTCCAAGACTTTCTTGGAAATTGCCTGAACGGTGCCTTCCTGAAGGGTGTCCAATTGCGCGCCCATATGCGAGACCGTATCCGTCAATGTCTGCGCCTGCTGGCTGACCATCGTTTTGGATGTCGTCAGTTCCGGATTATTCCCCAGATATTTCCAGGATTCATAGAAATCGGTCAATTTATTGTTGAGTCCCGTTTCGGAAGGTTCGTTGAAAACGGACTCCAATTGGCCCAATACATCAGCTTTTTGCGTGAATTTTTCCAAAGATCCATTTTCCGTGAAAGTCTGCTTCACCAAATAATCGTCGACGACACGTGTGACGGATTCCATGCGTACGCCTGTTCCGAGTTGGCCCACTCCAGAAAGCGTGTAAGGATTATTCGTTACCAAATTCACCCGTTGTCGGGAATAACCATCCGTATTTGCATTTGAAATGTTGTTGCTTGTTGTCTGCATCGCCGCCTGCGCTGCGCTCATGCCGTTCGTTCCTGCATTTAGTACTCCAAATAATCCTGCCATGCTACCTCCACCTTACACTGATTGATTGAACAGACCTGCATTTTTGGCAGGGGACAGTTGCCCTTTCTTGGAGTACGTCCGGGATTTTTTTTCCATCCCTTCGCTTAAAGCATCCAAAACGCTGTCATGATAACTGATTGCTTGTCTTGTCAACAAAACGTTGCATTCCTGCAGTTCCTTTATTTCACTTGCTTCTTTTTCGACAGTAAGACGGTCGCAGTCTTCAAAAGAAGCTTCTTTTAATAGGTTTAAAAATGCCTGTTTTTCGGTGACAATGTTTTCGAATGCGGCACTGTCATTCGCCATCAGAGCTTGCTTTTCGCGCTGCAAGGTTTCTTTGAGTGCTAGCAACAAGGATAAGCCATTTTGTCTGGTTTCCATCATTCCGAGCCAGCTCCTTGTTCTTCCATTGCTTTCATCATGCCCGCTGCAATGTTTTCCGCACTTACTTTATACGTGCCATTTTGGATGGCTGCTTTTATCTCTTGGGCTTTGGCGCTAGGGGCGCTAGCGATTGTCTTTTCAGCCAAGCGTTTCGCTTCTTCGGAAATCTCGACTTTTACCGCCGCCTCATTTACTCTTGGTTTAAGCGGTTCAGTCTTGATCGTTTCTTTATGGGTTGTGTCCTTTTGGATTGCTTTCAGGTAACTGTTATAGCCGTTGCCGATTTTCATGCAACTCACTCCTTTTTTACTGGTTAGTATGTATCTATCTTATTGTATCCACATCACTATTGTCGACCACTTTGCTGAAAAGTTAAGTCAAAATCCAGAAAAAGCCCACGGAATGATTGATAAATAGAAAGAAAGCAGCGCCTCTTTCCAAAGGTGCTGCTTTCTATAGCGTTTCGATGCGTTTTTCTTTGCTCAGGATGTTTGTGATGCGGATACCGAAATTCTCGTTGATGACCACAACTTCGCCTTCAGCGATCCGCTTGCCGTTCACGTAGATGCTCAAAGGTTCTTCCGTCAGTTTGTTCAGTTCCACAACGGAGCCCGTCCCTAACGAAAGGATATCTTTGATAGTTTTCTTGCTTTCTCCCAGCATCACACTGAATTCCAACGGGACATCCAGTATCAGCTCCAAATTTTGCGGAAGATGTTGTCTATCGGATTTATGCAATTCTTGAAAAGCAGGTTTTTGAATCGGAACCACATCTACTGCTGGCTGCAAAGGTGGTTGCGCGGGCCGCTCTTCGTGCTTCCGTTCGACTGGAGCAAGCACTTCTCCTTGATCCGCCAACATGATCTCAGTGATCTCTTTGACGGCGTCCATTGTGAACACTTGCATAATTTCACTCTGGAGAATGCCTTCCACTTCCAGTTGGAATGCGATCAGACAGACATCTGCGTTCAAATTATCCACACCGATATCGACATTAAATTGTTCTTTATCATCTACCAAATGCACTTCCGGAGGCAAAATATCGATCATTTTCCCCAGCATGGTCGCCATGGCCGTTGCGGAAGATCCCATCATCTGATTCATGGCTTCACCGACCGCGCTCAATTCCAATTCCGTTAATTCCGAACTGGTTACTTGGCCGTCACCACCCATCATCAAATTGGCGATGATCACGGAGTCCTGCGCATCCATCAGCAAGAGATTATTCCCCGTCAAACCTTTTTTGAAGCCGATCGAGGTAATGATTTTAGGCTTAACCGCAGCATCTATCACCTCACGGATACTTTTGACGAATACTTGGGGCGTTGTGATGTGTACTTTATGACCTAAAATTTCGGACAATGTCGTAGCCGCTTGGGACATAGAGATATTACCGACTTCCCCGATGATGTCGCTCTCCATTTGGCTGATGGTTGTGGATGCGGCAACTGGCGCTTGGGTTAATTCACTCATCATGCGGTCGATTTCTTCTTGTGTTAGTTTTTCCGTGCTCATTTACTCCATGTCTCCTCCGATATAGTGTAATACCTCAACCGCCATTTTATTCCCCAGTACACCAGGCTTCACCAAATAACTTGGCAGATTCTCGATGGACATGACCAATGGCTCGTGTGTGGGTTTATCCAAGGTGATGATATCACCCAACTCTAATTGCAAAAAACTATCCATCGATACGATCGTTTTCCCAAGCAAAACCTCTACGCCCACCGGAACAGATTGCAGATTTTTAGTCAAATTATCTTTGTCTGAAGGATCCGTGGTGCGGCCTGAATGGAACCAATTACGAAAACTCAACTTCTCCAACATGCTCTCAAAAAAGACATACGGGATGCACAAATTGATGAATGTCTGGTCCTCCAGCAATTCAATGATGAACGTAGTCATGATGACAGGTTCATTGGGGGACATCGTCTGCAGCAGCTGTGCATTCGTTTCCATTGCTTCCATCTTCACGTTCAACTCTACGATATCCCTGAAGGCCAATTGCAGTGCATGCCCAAAATTGCCGACCACTTCTTCCAAAATGGCAATCTCGATATCCGTAAAGCTGTCTTTGCTGTTGCCTGTATCAGATAATCTTGTATCCGGTCCGCCGCATAACAGCTGCAATAACTGCAGACAAACCTGAGAATTGATTTCGACAATCTGCATACCCTCTTGTGGCTCTGATCGGAATAGACCCATCAAAGTAAAGTAAGGAATAGAATGCAAAAACTCATCAAAACTGATTTGTTCGATCGATGCAACCCGCAGCGTAACATTTGAACGCACTTGAGTTGTTATTAAATTACTTGCAATCTTAGCATATTCCTCGAGCAACATCGTTAAAGTCGTCATATATTCTTTCGAGAGCCGTGCCGGCCTTCTGAAATCGTATGTCTTGATCTTAACGTGTTCCGCTTCCTCTACTAGTTCGGTGTCAATTTCTCCACTTTTCACACTTTCCATCAATAAATCTATTTCCTGTTGAGATAGAACTTTACTCACGCTTACCCCTCATTTATAGAAAATAATGCTTCCATACTTATTAGACTGATCATTTTGTTGTTTAATCTGATGATGCCTGCTACTTCCTTTGCATTCGCGTAGTCAGTCATTTGTATATCATTTGAATCAATTTCCGAAACAGATTCAACAGAGTCCACCGCAAAAGCAACTTTTTTATCGTTGTTCTTCAAAATGATGATACTATTGTAACACAGTTCTTCTGTTTCACTAGTGTTACTAAGTAATTTATACAAATTAATCAAGGTGATGGCATTTCCACGGATATTGATCAATCCTTCCACCCAGGACGGGGCTTTCGGCACATGGGTATGAGGCATTTCCTTGACTATTTCTTCGACATCTTCAGTAGGTATAGCATAATACTTTTCTTTTAAAGTAAAGACGATTATTTGCATGTTGCCCTCCTGATCAAATGACTTTATCCAATGCTTTGATGACGCGATCTGTGTCAAAAGGCTTCACGATAAAGTCCGCCGCCCCTGCCCGAATGGCATCCATTACCATACCTTGTTGGCCCATGGCGCTGCACATAACCACTTTCGCATTTGCATCAATCACCTTGATTCCCTTTAAGGCCTCAATCCCGTCCATTTCCGGCATCGTGATGTCCATCGTCACAATTTCCGGACGCACTTCTTTATATTTTTCGATCGCTTCGATGCCATTCTGTGCTTCCGCTACGACACTATACCCATTCTTTTCCAGAATGTCCTTCAGTTTCATCCTCATAAATGCTGCATCATCAACAATCATTACACTTTTCGCCATAATCAATTCTCCTTTTCAGTTGTGATTCCATTTAATAATTCGTCTAAAACGCCTTGCTTTGGGATAAAGTACAAGGATGCATCCAGGCGTTCTCCCAAATAAGAAAATTCATTCTTTATGATGAACAGATTTTCTTCATATACACCTTGCTCCATGTAGATGCTGCTGATGATTGCGCCAAACATGTCTTCTATCATGAATGGGATGCCTGTCGTCACGGTCACATCAAACACTTGCGAGATTGCATTCAAAAAGGTGTTGACGATAATATTGACCAATTCGATAAAAGCGGACGCGGCCATTTCATGATCGCCCTGTGTCTCACCCAGCATCAATGACACCAGTTTGTCGGCTTCATCATCCCTGATCACAAACAAAAACGCGCCTTCCAGTTCTCCATGAATCATTGTAATTGCAGCATTCACGCTGCTCTCATCGGACATGATCCCTTCAAACAATTCGGAATAGTCCATTGTTTCCACCAATGGCACCGTCATTACGACAGGGTGATTGATCAACTGCGATAGACTTGTCGCTGCATTCCCTCCGCCTATCGAAAAAAACTCGGTTATGATGTCCAGTTGCATCTCTGAATAATCTTTATACATAGACAGCCACATTTCTTTCGTTGCATATTGCGGTGATATCCAGGATCAAGATGATATTCCCGTTCCCCATGATGGTGGCTCCCAGGTACTTATTGATAGTCTTCAGCTCTTTGCCTAGTTCTTTAATGACAATTTCCTGTTGACGGATCAGATTATCCACTGCCAAAGCGTACAGGCGCTCATCAATTTTTACGATTATCAGATAAGGTTTCTCTTCCACTCCGGTATGGATATCCAAACTATCCTGCAGGCGAACGACCGGAATCGTCTCGTCTTCAAAATAGTATACCTCACCGGTGTGCGTCTGGACAATCTCTTCCGGTTCAGGGCGAATCACTTTTCTGACAACACCCAGCGGCAGCGCAAACTGCTCCGTTCCAACTGTAACAAGCAAAGCTTGAATGATCGACAATGTCAGCGGCAAGCTCATTCGGAATTCGGTTCCTTTATCGACTTCACTGATGATCTCAATCGAACCGCCCAACTCATTGATTTTTTGCTTCACAACGTCCATGCCAACTCCCCGTCCGGAAATGTTGGTCACGTTTATTGCAGTGGAGAAGCCTGGATGGAAAATCAATTGTTGGATTTCCTTATCGGATAAATGGTCGGTTTCGATCCCTTTTCGGCCAGCACTTTCTTTGATGACTGTCGGATTCACACCTTTGCCATCATCGGATACCGTCAGGAACACTCTGTTGCCTTCTTGGTAAGCTGTTATCCGGATCGTTCCTTTAGGGTTCTTTCCTTTTGCCGTTCTGGCTTCAGGTTTTTCTACTCCGTGGTCCACAGCATTCCTCAGAAGATGGATGAGTGGCTCACCCAATTCTGATACGACGGTCTTATCCAATTCTGTATCATCGCCTTCGATGACCAGATCAATATCTTTTTCCAATTCGTTGCTCAAGTCACGGATCATTCTGCCGAACCGATTCGTGACAACGCTGAGGGGCTGCATGCGGATCTTGAGCACCAATTCTTGGAGATCCGTCGCAATCCGGCTCACTTGTTCCAATGGCTCCCGCAGTTCGGACCTTTGCAGATCCTCACTGATCTCTTCCAATCGTGTACGATAGATGACCAATTCCGACACAAGATTCATAAAGGAATCCAATTTCTCGATATCAACCCGTATCGACTGATTCATCGCGTTGTTATGATTCGTGGCTTGTTTCGGCTTAGCTATAATTGTTGGCTTTGTTTCGGTCTCTGCATTTTGTTCATCTGCTTCAGGATGAATAGCTGCTTCGACGACAGCAGTCTCTGCGTTGAGGGCCTCTGCCGTTATTTCTTGAATGATTACGCCGTCTATTTCACTGGTTTCCAGAATCTGTTCTTCGACAGCCGTTTTTTCTGTCTTAGTCAGGTAGACGATGGTGAACTCATTCCCGAAGTCTTCATTCTCCATCGTCACAACATCGGGATCGGAATAAAGAATATCTCCGCTCTTCTCCAGTTTATTGATGACCACATAAACTCTGGCATTCTTCATCATGCTGGTTTCATCGAGACTGACCTTGATAAAAAATGCATGGTAGTTTTTCTCGTGGGCATCGCGGATGACCGAAATATCTGAGGAATCAAGTTTTTCCAATGCAAAGTTTGAATCATCAATCGTCGTCTCGTTTAAATTGGCTTCGCTGACTGTCTCATCCTTCGGTGCTGCTTTTGTGCTTGCCAAAAGATTGTCCAATTTGTTTTTGAGCGTTGTAGTATCCTGCTCCCCTTCATTCTCAGCTCTCAGATCTTCCACAATGGCGGAGAGCATATCCAGACAATCGAAGATCAACGTAACGATCCCTTCGTCTGCAGCTAGCTTGCCCGTTTTGAGCAATTCAAACACGTTTTCCATTTTGTGCGTCAATTCGGCCATGGTTGTATAGCCCATAGTAGCCGCCATGCCTTTAAGCGTATGCGCGGAACGGAAAATCTCGTCCAAAATGCTGACTCTTTCCGGATCATTTTCCAGCTCCATCACTTGGTCGTTCAAATTTTGCAGATGTTCATCGGTTTCTTCAAAGAAGAGTTCCCTGTATTTACTGTTATCGTCCATTGAATCCCAGCCTTCCTCTCGTAGTCCGCTGCTTTACTTATTTACACCTTTTCATACAGAAATGCAGCTACTTTTTTTAGCCCGTATTGTTCAGGTTTGTAGACAGACTCCGTAGCGCCTATAAAGAACAATCCCCCAGGCACTAGCGAATCCGCGATGTTTTGGTATATCTTTTCTTTTACTTCATTCTTGAAATAGATTGTGACGTTTCTGCAGACAATGGCATGGTAGCCCTTTTCGTAGGAATCCAGAATCAGATCATGTTTTTTGAAATGAACCGTTTTTTTGATGTCATCCGACAACACATATCGGTTGTTCTGCTCGGTAAAATAGAGTCTTTTTTCCATGGGAGGAACGTTCTGCACTTCCAATTTGGAGTACGTTCCAGCCTTAGCTTTTGACAAAATGGTTTCGTCTATATCTGTGGCGATTATCTTGCTGTTCGCAGTCAGCTTATTTTTTTTCAGAATCATAGCGATCGAATAAGCCTCCGCTCCCGTCGAACAGGCCGCACTCCATACTTTCAAGGCTTTGAATTTCGAGGAAAGTCTATTGATGAATACTTCTTCAAATTCCTCAAATATTTCCTTGTTGCGATAGAATTCCGTCACGTTTATTGTGATATAATCCAAAAAACTCTTTTTTATATTTTCATCGGTTTCAATCATTTTGGCAAATTGCTTCAAATCGGTTGCTCCGGATTTTTTCATGATGGTCTCAATCCGTCTTTGTAATTGCCCTTCTTTGTATGCTATCAAATTCAAATGCAACGTTTTTTCTGACCAAGCATAAAACCAGTTAAAGTCCAACATTTATTTCCTCCCGCCTAGTACTTGGTTTAGCGCATCTGTCAATTCTTCCAGATTGACTACTTCGTCGATCACCTTATTCTGGATGGCATTGCCGGGCATGCCAAAAACCAAGGAAGATTCTTTGTCCTGAGCGAAGGTATATCCTCCATTAGTCTTTATTTTCTTTAGACCTTCCGTACCGTCTTTACCCATACCGGTAAGCACAACCCCAATCAGACGGTTACCGTAACTTTCGGCTGCTGAGCTGAAAAGATGGTCCACAGCTGGCCTCACACCATGAATTTTATCGGCTTGAGACAGTTGGATGCGGCGATTTTTCACCGTCATATGATAGTCTCCCGGGGCTACATAGGCTTTTCCACCCTCAACCGGCATGCCGTCGTAAGCCTCAATCACCTTTACTGGCGAAACCGCGTCCATACGTTGTGCAAATGATGCAGTGAACCCCTTTGGCATATGCTGCACTATAAAAATGGGCACATTGATCCCTTCCGGCAAGTTCTTCATCACTTGTAAAAGCGCCCTTGGTCCGCCGGTTGATGCTCCAATCACTAAAGCCCGCACTGTATTTGGACGGGATTTAGCTGGAATCGATCCCTCATCATTGATCCGGAGAGCGGTCATCTCTTGGGTTCGGTTGAAGAACTGCTTCATGACAAATTCAATTTGTTTTTTAAAAGACTCCCCTTGATTTCTTATGTTTGCGGGCTTTTCGATAAAATCAATCGCTCCAGCTTCCAACGCTTCAATCGTAATTTCTTTGCCGCTCAGGGAGCTCATCATCATCACGGGTATGTCGCAACTCGCTTTGATGACCTTCAATGTCTCCAGGCCATTCATCCCAGGCATTTCGATGTCCAACGTGATCAGATCCGGATTGAACTGCTTAATTTTTTGAAAAGCTTCTTGGCTGTTCCTTGCTGTCGCGATAACATTCAGCCCATCGATTTCCGCTATTTTCTCTTTTAGTATCTGCCGCATGAATGCTGAGTCATCCACTAATAAGATATTTATTTCCATTACTGTTCCCCCCGTTGAAATTTATAGATCAAAAATTTCTCGATTCCCCATCCTAACTTTCACTTGAAGCGTGTGAAGATCGAAGAACATGGATCTCCCCATTGAACCTCCTGTATGATTTGCCAGAATAGGGATTCCTTGTTCTTTGAGAATAGTTTCAACAGCAGCTACATTGCGCAATCCGATATTCGCTTGAGGCGTATTCAAAGAGTTTTTGAACATGCTTGATCCACCAGCTATTTTCGCAACCAGCCTTCTTTTTGGTGTTTTTTTTGTAAGCTCCGAAATCATATGCGGAATGGCCAAATCGGCAAACTTTTCGATCTTTTTTTCCCCATTGAACATGCTGCTGTCGGGGAGCATAATATGGCTTAATCCACCTACACGGGTGGTTGGATCATAAATCGCTATGCCTACACATGACCCCAGCCCGATTGTAAACAAGGACTGTGGCGCTTCCCCGATTTTGTAATCAGAAATCCCGACCTTTAGTTCCTTTTCCAAAATATGTAATCAACCCCTTTTGAACTTGACCCGCTATCCATTTAATGCAACTAACTCTTCCCTGCCATCAGGATGGAACAAAGCATTGATGTCGATATGGATGATGATGTCTGTATCCGTCTTGAACAGGTGCTCGATATATTGGACTTTATTTTCGACATTGCCGTTTACTGTCGGAAGTTCTTCATCGAATTCACTGACTGAAACGACGCTGTCCACCGCAATTCCGAATCTCAATTCATTGTCGGACACTACGATGATTTTGACGTTTTCCGTAATCTCCATATCGTTATCGAAGAGCCGCTTGCTCAGATCGACGATAGGCATTGTGGTCTCAGCGTATTGGATAACACCACTGACGTATGGTGAAGCTTCCGGAATCAAGGTTGCCTTTCCTAAAGGCAATATTTTCTCAATGATTTCAATTGGAATGGCGAATTGCTGCTGACTGCAGATAAACACGATAAATTTTTTCATGATGTGACTCCCATCAATTTTTTGGTATATGATTCATACTATTTATGATTCTGGTATTCTTATCTTAATCGGCATACTTTTGAAATTATTTAGTCCTTCGGCATAATTACAGTTCTTCATACAACAGTCCCTTTGATTTTATTCGGAAAGTGAATTTATGCTCAAAAAAACCCCGCCAAAATCACTTTGGCGGGGAGAATCAGTTTTTATTACTGGAATTTAAAGTGGTTAACAATCGCATGCAGCATTTCTGCCAAACCGGAAATCTGTTCCGAATTGATTGATACTTCTTCCATGGAACTGTTGATTTGCTGCGTAGCTGCGGAAGTCTCTTCGACACCGGCTGCAGACTCTTGAGAAATGGAAGCTATTTCTTCAATCGCCACACTCATGCTTGCAGTATTTTCCGTCAGACTGGACATTTTGTCTGAAACAAGCAGAATATTCTGGATCATGTTGTTTAATGAACTTTCCATTTCATTCAACACATCTGTTGTTCTTTGGATTTGTTCCGCTCCTGCTTTAACCTCCGTATATCCTTGCTCCAAGGATACACTCACGTCTCTCGACTCAGTCTGAATCTTACCGACAAATCCGGTAATGTCTTTTACAGAAACAGCGACTTGCTCCGATAATTTCCGGACTTCATCAGCTACGACCGCAAATCCTCTACCATGTTCACCTGCTCGTGCCGCTTCTATTGCTGCATTAAGAGCAAGCAGATTGGTTTGATCTGCAATATTTTGAATCAATCTCACCAGCGCCGTGATTTCTTGCGTTTGGAATTCCAAAGATTGCATTTTGACCACAGCTTGTTTCATGATTGTTTCTATTTTATCCATTTGTTGACTGGACAAGTTCATCAACTGTTCACTCTCGTTTGATTGATCGATCACTTGACGAGACGCATCCGCAATGATCAATGAGTTTTCGTTAACAACTTTGAATTCTTCATTGAAGGTTTCCATGACATTTGCAAGTGCGCTGGCATTGCTCGCTTGAGCCTCGGATCCCGTTGCCAATTCTTGCATGGTTAAAGCAACCTGCTCCGACCCAATTTTCACTTCATTTGCAGATTGAGTCAATTCTTGACTATGACCTGCTAATTGTTCAGATGAATCCAGGATATTGACAACAATTGCAGTTAATTGTTCATGCATTGTATTGGTCGCGATTGCCAACTCAGCCAGTTCATCTCGTCCTGCTATTTCAATCGGTTCGACATTCAATCTGCCATCAGCGATCAAGCCCATACGCTCCTTGATAAGCTTGATTTTACCGGAGATTTCATTTGAAAGCACGAACGCAATCACAATGCTCATAATTACAGCAGCCCCGGATAGTGCAACAACAAGCATCAGCGATTTTTGACCTCTCGCGATTATCTCGTGGCCATTTTTATCGATCGTCTGGACTTTACTTTCCAACATTCCGCTTACTGAATCAATCTGCTCGCGAACGACAGGATCCGCAACGTTCACCATAGTCAGCACGGCTGCTTCTGCATTCCCTGCTTGATAAGATGTGAGAACTTCCGATTCCATCAATTCTGCCCACTGATCGTTCGCTTCAAATAATGCGGCAGTTTTTTTTGAATTGTCCAGAGCCAGTATTTCTGCTTTAATAACGTCGCTCTCTTCGGTAAATTGAGTAAACAAGTCCTTGAAGGCCACATCGCCGGTCATCAAGTACGCACGCGCCACTGCGATACGTTGAGAAATCAGAAATTTGAACTCTTCTCCGCTTTCTAAAACAATAATATCCTTTTCGATGATGTCCTTCGTGTTATCATTGATCTCTTTCGTCGTCACGTAACTGTTGACTCCTAAGATTGCTATCAAAGCAATGATAGTGAAGTACCCAGCCAACAATTTTATGCGGATACTTTTAAAATTCAATAATTTTGGCAGATTTATTTTCTTACTGTGGCTCATGATATTGCTGATAAAAGTTTCTCTTACTTCCAAATTTCCCACTCCCATTTCTATGCTGCTTCTATTTCCCTTTGTTTGTAATCGGTATCTTTTTTGTTTTGTTTATATCTTAATGGATTTTTTAATGCAAAAAAAGATCCATACCCCGCTAACGAGTATGGACCTAAGTAAAAAATCTTAAATTGTTCAATCAGCTTCGTCGTTCAATATCGCTTCCCTGCGCTGGAATTGGTGTTCGCTGAGTGTTCTGAAGTGGTGCTGCAGTTCGGGATCGTCGGTCTTATCGGCCATCTCCAAAAGCAGGTGGCCGTTGATGTCGAAGTCGCAGAGCGTACCGAGTGCGGTCTGGACTTTCTTCATCTCTTTGATGGTTTGCTTGTCCATCTCGCCCATAATCGGAGCGAGGTAGGTCGCGGCATAACGCAGTTTCTTGGCGTTGATGCGCAGGCTGTGGGTCTGTTCATGGTTGGAGAAGTCGACTTCTTCCCACTTGCGCATCAGTCGTTTCTTCATCTTTTCAATTTTCTTGATTGTCGCTTTTTTCTGCTGGTCATCATCCAAACTGATGGATTTCAGGAAATGGGCAGTTGCGGCTTCCGCATCCAGGATGCGTTCCGTCAATGCGCCACTTGTGATCAATTCATGGATGCTGTCCTGCTCGCCTTGACGCCCTTCCATCAACCAACTCATGACCTGGCCGTCCTCGGCCAGCATATCCGGATACAACCCGCGCAGTTCGCGGCATTCTTCCATCAGCACATCCAGCTCGCGCAGGTATCCGAAGGTGGTTGCGATGTCACGCCAGTCTTCGCCCGCTTCCCGGTAATATTTCTCTTCGCCGCTCGCTTTGTTGAAATTCAACAAAGCCCGCAGTTGGCGGATCGCGACGCGTAGCGCATGCGCCGATTCCGGTTCGACCGGATCCTGTTGGTAAGCCGCATAGGCATGCTGAACGCCTGCCACCTGTTCATTTATGATATCGGCGTACAAAGTGTCTTCGCCCTCGCCCTGATAACAATCCGCGGTCCCTTCATACTTATCCGCCGCATGTTTTTTTTCTGAGACTTCTGCGTGTTTGCATTTCGCTGATTCTCCCGGCGCCAAAAGCCACTCCAGATTGCCTATCGGTTCCGCGGTCACATCGACCGTGAACAATGCAACCGCCCCTTTTTTGAACGGAATCGCGGCACCGATCAATTCTTTCGTCCAGCTGCTCATATACGGTTCGTGCCCGACAAGCGCCAAATTGAAACCCTCGTCCTCCTGTTTCAATGCATCCATGAAGGCTACGAAATCGCCGGTCGCCAAAAATTCCTGCTGTTGGATCTCTTCGACAGCCGTGGCTTCAGCCACCAACTCAGCTGTTTGGCGCGCCCGGATCAACGGGCTCGTCCATATCTTCAAGTTTCCGTTCTCGGTCAGTAAGGGTGCGATGTCGGGCAGAAACGCAGTCAGTTCCTCCACTCCTGCCTCCGTCAGTTTTCTGTAGAAGTCGTCCCCTTCAGGCGTACGCTCTTCCGCGCTTCCGTGCCGAATCAGTATCAGTTGTCCTTCCATACTGCTCATCCTCCTTAATATTGACCTCTTTCTTGCGGCTACCAGATGATGATTTGTAACCGCTACCTCATTTAACAGTATACCATTTTTAAGCAATGCATGTGAAAAAAATCCGCCTCTTTTTCAGAAAGAGGCGGATTAGCTGAGGTTTGTTGAATTTTGTGGGGATGAACTTAGGCCAGCTTCATCTTTTTCCATTTCCCTGAGCGGAAGCGCATCGCGATCAGGAACCAACGGATGATCTGATCGAGCATGACGGCCAGCCAAGCACCGAGGATGCCGAGTCCGAGCACCTGCACAAAGAAGGTGGCAGCTGCGACACGGATGATCAATATTCCTAGAAAGGTCGAGATCAGCGGGAAAATCGTATCTCCTGCCCCGCGCAACGAACCCGCGACGATCAGCTGGTGCGACTGGAAAGGCTGGGTGATGGCCGCAACCCGGATGGCGATTGCGGCATTCCGGATGATTTCCGGATCAGTGGAATAGAAGCCGACGATGTACTCGGCCCCGAAAAAGAAGGCCACTCCGAGGATTGCACCCCACAGGCTTCCGATTTTACCTGTCCGCGAGGCATATTTTTCGGCCAGATTTGCGTTACCGGCACCCAATGCCCTGCCGACCAAAGCTGACGCCGCAATACCGAAGGCTTGTCCGAGCGTGAATGACAACGACAGGATGTTCATGCCGATGTTGTGGGCGGCAAAGACGACGGTTCCCAAGCCCGACACGATCTGGATGAACAGAATCATTCCGGAACGCAGCACTAGTTGCTCCAGCGCTGAAGGTAGTCCGATTTTCGCCAAGCTTTTCATCGTTTTCATCGAAAAATGGAAAGGATGAGCGAATGAAAAATTCAGCTTGCTCTTGCCGGATCGCAGGTAACGGATCAGCAGGAAGTTGGCCACTAGGTTGGCGATGACTGTCGAAATCGCCGCGCCCTCGATGCCAAAAGCTGGAATCCCGAAAAGTCCATAGATCAGCAAGGCATTTCCGACGACATTCAGGAAATTAGCGCGCAAATTCACGCCCATCGGAATCTGTGTTTCGCCGATTCCCCGCAAGGAACCGGAAATGCTGAAATTGAAGGATTGCAACAGGTAACTTATGCAGGTGATACGGAAATAGAGCCTCCCGACTTCGACTGTATCGGGCTGCGCGCCCATAAAGGTCATGATCTGATCTGAATAGACAAAGGCGGCCAGGGCTAACGGGGCGGAAAGGATCATGCTGATGATCATGACATGCTTCATGACGTTTTCCATCCTGTCATGTTTTCCGGCTCCGAAATAGCGGGCAATCAAGGCAGTGCCTCCGATGTTCAAAGCCTGCACTACGGCCAGCCCTAAGAACATTGGCTGATTCGTCACCCCGACCGCCGAAACGGCAGCTGCCGCATAGGCATGGTCCGCGATATTCCCCAACATCATCATGTTGATCATCCCGAACAACGAACTCAGGACCAGTTCAATCAGAACCGGCCACGCGATGTTCATGATTTCCTTATTGATCGGACTTTTCAGCTGTTTTATGTCCGTTTGCTTCTCTTCCCCCATAATCAACCTCCTACGACTCGTGCTCTGATGTAAAGTACCTAGCACTCACTTGTCCATCCTCATTCTTGTTTCCAGTATAGCATATTTTTGAGCAACTATTCTTATCAAAAATTTCTGTTCAACAAAATCGCATAAACTCCCTACGCTTTTCAGGGAGCCAATGATTTGGAAATCCCTTTGTAATTTGCTTATACATCCGCTGTGATCACTTACCTCGATTCCTCTGCAACCTCGACAATCGAAAAAAGCATGCCACTGGTCCGATAGGGGACGAATAGCATGCTTAGGGGTTGGCTTGTTCAGTTTTAAGCGACCTTGCCTTCCTTGCGTCGTTTCGCGAATTCTGCAGTTGCCGTGAAAAGAACATCCGTCGATGAGTTGAGGGCTGTCTCGAATGAATCCTGCAGGACTCCGATGATGAAACCGACACCGACTATTTGCATCGCCACATCGTTCGGGATGCCGAACAGGCTGGCCGCGAGTGGGATAAGCAGCAGTGAGCCACCGGCAACACCCGATGCTCCACAAGCACTGACCGCTGCCAAGATGCTAAGGATAAAGGCAGTCCCGAAATCCACAGGGATACCCAACGTGTTTACAGCTGCCAAGGTAAGGACGGAAATCGTAACCGCCGCACCGGCCATGTTGATGGTCGCTCCAAGCGGAATGGATACCGAGTAAGTGTCCCTATCCAGTCCAAGGTCCTCGCACAACGTCATGTTCACGGGGATGTTCGCAGCAGAACTTCTTGTGAAGAAGGCTGTGATGCCACTTTCCCGCAAGCATCTGAAGACGAGCGGGAACGGATTGGAACGGATATAGATGTATACGATGATCGGGTTGACGACCAAAGCGACGAACAGCATACAGCCAATCAGGACCGCAAGCAGTTTTCCATAGCCCAACAGAACACCGATTCCGCTAGTCGCGATGACATCGAAGACAAGTCCCATGATCCCTAAAGGAGCAAAGGCAATAACGATCCTGACCATTTCCGTAAGGGCATCAGAAACATTGGACAGCATCAGTTTGGTTGACGCTGCGGCATTCTTCAATGTGAAGCCGAGCATGAGGGCCCATGACAAGATGCCGATATAATTGGCATTGTACAGCGCCTTGACCGGATTGTCCACGATGTTCAGGAGCAACGCCTTCAGAACTTCCACAACTCCGCCTGGAGCGGTGACATCCGCGGCTCCGGCTCCCAAGGTCAAAGTCACCGGGAAGATGAAGCTTGCGACCACGGCTACTAGTGCCGCCAAGAAGGTTCCTAAAAGGTAGAGCACAATGACAGATTTCATGTTCGTCTGTTGGCCTTTTTTGTGCTGTGAAATAGCGGATGCAACCAAGAAAAAGACCAGCATCGGCGCAATCGCTTTTAACGCGCCGACAAACAGAGATCCAAAAATGGTTACCGGTTGCGCTGCATCGGGAATCGTTACGCCAAGGATGATGCCTATGATCAGACCGGCGATGATACGTTTGACAAGGCTCAGCTTGTACCAGTGATTCAATAGTTTATACAATTCAAATTCCTCCTGATGTATGTAAAAAATTACAATAAAATGAGTACACAAGGTCCCATTTTACCATAATTTAATCTGTTCAGGAAGGACTCATTTTGCTGGAAGGCTCTCGATTTGTCATAAACAAGCGAGTATTCCGAAGTTTGTGGCTGTTTTTTTGTTATTTTTGCAAAATCTTCTTTTCTGATTGTCCGAAAAGCGTTATAATATCATTTATGGAGAATTACTCAAGTCCGGCTGAAGAGGACGCACTCGAAATGCGTTAGGTGTCGAAAGGCGCGCGGGGGTTCGAATCCCCCATTCTCCTTAAAAACTTTTAATATTGTCCGACAAAGGCCGGCACTCCCGAAATGGGGGTGCCGGCCTTTTGTTTATTGAAAAGATACACCAATCAGGAATATTTCGCGCCGTCGCCGAACTCCTTAGCGACAGCAATGAAGATATCATCGCCAAAATAGAAGTCGTTTATAGTCCTATACGACTATAAACGTTGGGAATCATGCTGCCCATGGAATAATGTAATGACATTCGAAAGTAAACCGTCGTTTTCTGTTTCCTTGTATTTTTCAACAAAAAACAAATAGCGAGAAATCATGTAATGAATGGAGTGGAATGATGGGAAAAAAAATAAATCAAAAAAATCGGGCAAAGCGGCGGAGAATCGCTAAGCTTATTGGCATCCCGGTACTGCTATTCGTATCCGGCATTACACTGCTTTCCTTGGCTTTTTTTGATAATGTCTCCTACGCTTTTTACATATCACGGATGTTTTTCCCACAAGAGGTCGCTATCGCTCAGACGAATCTGAGTGACCGCAGTGTTATTTTGGAAGAGACAACTACAGTGGACCCATTCTCTTTTCCAAAATATGGGGATGAATACGGAACGTTGAGCGTGGATGCGGCAGGCATCGTCTCCCCTGTTTTTGTCGGCGACGATGCAACCCAATTGTTAGATGGTGCAGGCCAATATTATGGTTCCGTTTTTCCGGGTGATATCGGAAACACCGTCATCACCGGGCACACCAATTCAGTTTTCAAGACGCTGGATGAAGCGCAGATCGGTGATGAGATCCGCCTGGAGTTGACTTATGGAACCTACGTGTATGAAATCAGCAACATCGAAATCAAGAGCAATACCGACGAAAGTATTCTGGCACCTTCCGAAGAGCAAATTTTAACTTTGTACACTTATTATCCTTTCGACTACATCGGTAACACACCTGACAGATATGTCGTGACCGCAAAATTGGTCGAAGGTAAGCCACTGTCGGAAATCAATTTTCAAGGAGCATCGTGATGCGAAACATAAAAAAAATCGGCAGAGTGATTCTCAGCTTTCTCCTGATGTTTGTAGTGATTGCCTTGATCGGAGTCATCTTCATGAAGCAAATCCTGATGAACGCAAGCGACCTCAATCAGCAGTTGGGGGACAGCTCCTACTACACTCAAATAGAGGAAAGCCTGTCCGCTAAATTCAAGACGTTGAGCTTGGAAACATCCATACCTGAGGAAATCTTTGTGGAAGCCGCGATGGACCAACATGGCCTGCAACAGCTTGCCCGCAGGAACAATGAACAAGCGCTCAACTATCTGATTGACCCCGACGCAGCTTACGCAACGACGACCGCTCGCAGCCTATTCGAGGAACCCGTGACGGCTTACGTTGAGAATTATGCCGCAGACCACAACCAGCCGTTCGATGAAAGCTTGCAAGCGCAGACTGCTGCTATCATTGATGAAGCCACCGCCATTGTCGGTAGCCACACAATGCTGTTCAATCTGGATAACGTCATTACTTTCCCACAATTCCAGACCTTCCGGAATATGCTGCAAACCGTTCTTGCCTATTTCTATCTCGTACCGTTGACCTTCTTTTTGATCGCTGGGGCACTCGTCTGCTTGAACTGGAGACAGCCTCACCGCTCTTTACTCTGGATCGGCAGCGGCTTAGTTTCCGGATCCGCCTTCGTCATCATCCCGGCAATCGTGGCATTGAGTCTTAAGATTCCGCAGCGCATCACTGTTTCAACGGATTATATCAACACCGCCCTGCGCACGTTGGCTATGCATTACACTACATTTTTGCTGGTATTGGGGGTATTGGTCTTCTTTTTGGGGATAGCCTGCCTTTTTGGCTACAATTTGATCAGCAAAGCCAAGCGAGCGGCCTACTGGCAAAATCGCGACTATGCGACCGAAATGGAACAATACTGATTCATCATCGGGAGACCGATGTATTGAAAGGAGGTGAAAATATATGAAAAAAGTTATTGTATCTCTTTTGTTTGCATTCGTGTTGTTCTTCGGAGCGCAAGCGAATGTTGCTGCTGCAACTGAAAATGATATCATCAAAACTTTGGTAGCCACCAACTTACCATCCAATTATGTGCAGCAAGCAAAAAATTATTTAAGGTCCAATGATGTGACTGCTGAAGAAGCGAATCAAATCATTGTCCACATAAATAATGCACAAGCTATCGTGAATGCACGTGGAGCAAAAAGCATGAATCAACTTACGAAAGCTGATAAACAAGCCATCCTGGCTGAGCTTACTGCAACTGCTGCTGTATTGGATATCACTGTTACGGTGACTTCAAAACAAGTCGTTTTCAGTGGTTCAGAAGGCACTGTTGTCGCTGCTTTCCCGACAAAGGGAAATGGCGTAAAATAGACTGGAAGCTTTAGTGAACTTCGCTGAGTTTGCATAAACCCTTTTGAAACACCCCCGCATAGAACGGAGGCTCCATCATGGACCGCCGCTATGCAGGGGTGTTTTTTTTCCGCGATATGGTCCAGTCCGGGTTCGCGGCTCCACTCAGTCAGAATAGCCCTCCGGAAAAATCCCGGTAAGCTGCCTTCACCTCCGAATAGAGATCTGGGTAGGCTTCACTCAATGAGGACAGTATTCCAATCGCAAGCTGCGAGCTGTGGATTGTCTGGATTTTATGTACACGGATGTAGGAAACTTCCGCATTCAGGCTCAGTTTGGGGTAGCGCTGCTTTTCGACTTTGATGTCGTGGACGGGATCGATGTTCTGGCTGGCGGATATTTTCGAAATCGGAAAGGCCGTTAAATCGCACGGGACCTTATCGTATTCCGCACCGATGATCAGGAACGGGCGCGATTTGAAGGCGATTTTATCCGTTTCGAGATCATGATAGGCAAAACGGGTCTTCACGATGGCTCCGATGTAATCTTGTGTTTCGGTCATGGTTCCAGCACCGCCCCTTCGAATTCCTCCAACTCATCCAGATAAACATCAAACAACGTATCATACAGCCGCACTTTTTTTGCATCCTCGCGGATATCCGCAAGTTCCAGGAAGTTTGGTTCGGTTTCTTCCGCCGGAATTGCCGTTCTGCTGTTGCGCCAGGATGCTTCGCGGCGCGCCAAATCCGCAAGATACCAGCCTTCGTAATGCCCGTAGTCAAAAACAATACGGTCCAGGATGAATTGTTCGCGCTCCGTCAACTTTTTCATCTCCAATGGTTCGAAGGGATCGTAGCCTTCCTCGAAGAAGAAATGCAGTTCCGGGAGCACCGGTCCCTCTTCCCAGCCTTCAAAGCTTTCCTCGAATAGCGGCTCCCCTACCACAACCAGACATTCCCGCTGCGCGAAATAAAGCAGCGCCTGCAGCTTCAGCTCATTGTCGCCGAACCGGGCTGCCGCATGGTTTTCGTAAGAATAGACCAAATACTTCGCCAGCTGATTCAGTTTCGACATAACGACTTCCCCTTTCATGAATTCCCTTTTTGTTTCAGCACCTTTTTATTCATTTTTCAAAAAATTCTTGCCAGACTTCTGCCAAAAAGACGCCTGCATCTGTTTTGACGGCCAATTGGAAGGTCAGCGACTGCGGTACGGGCGTCCGGTTCAGCAACACGGCGTAAGGGCCTTTGAAATAATGGACGAAGCTCGCGGCCGGGTAGACGGCCAACGATGTGCCGATGACGACAAGCATGTCAGCGGCGCCGATCGCTGCAGCTGCGCGCTCCATCGCCTCCTCATTGAGCATTTCGCCGTAGAGTACGATATCGGGACGCACCATTCGGCCTTGGGGATCGCGCTGGATGCCTTGCGCGTCCATGCTGATCGCGGTGGCATCAGCGGGTTCGGCCGTGTCGAACGTCCGCCATCTCGTCCCGTTTCCATGCAGTTCGATGACGGTGCTGCTGCCGGCTGACTGGTGCAGATTGTCGATGTTCTGGGTGACGACGGTGACATCTTTACCTGTATCTTCGAGCGCCGCAAAGAAGCGGTGCGCGGCGTTCGGTAGCGCCTGCGAAAAATCGAAATGCGCCGCATAATTGCGGAAGAAAAGCTCGGGGTACGTCTCCAGGAAACCGATGCTGAGCGTTTCTTCGCCAGTGAAATGGCGGCCGCTCAGCCTATCGAACAGCCCGCCCGCCGAACGGAAATCCGGGATGCCGCTCTCTGTGCTGATGCCCGCCCCCGTGAACGCGACGATGCGTTGCGATTGGCGGATCATCTCCGCGAAGTGTTCTTTATCATTATTCATGCTCGAGCTCCTTTCTTTTGTTGTTCTTACTGCTTTTATTATAGCTTTCGGAAGGGTTGACTGGGTACTATTTCGCATTATGGGCGGGGTGGATTTGTTAGGGTGTTCGGATTCAGATAATTGCTTGCCCTCTTGGCTGTAAGGCATTCGTTTTGTCCGGAACAGTCGACATGCACGCCCTATCTCGGCTGTTCGGCATTCATTCTCTCCCGAACAGTCGACATGCATGCCCTATCTCGGCTGTTCGGCATTCATTCTCTCCGCATCAGCCGACGACTCTATCCCGACGCACAACGTCCTCTTCTTATTGGCCTATATATATTTATAAACGTATCCCCTTCCATCCAAACAACGTTTTCATCCATTTGCATGCTCCCCCCCTGACTGTTCCCCTTGATTTATCTGGTGAACAGAATTAATATATATAGTATGAGAAACAATCAGATAGCACAACATCTAGTGTTTTCACCATAGATAAGGGAGTGATTATTGTGGATGCAACAAAGACCACATTTAAAGCAGGGTTCGAAAAATTGAACAAGGACATCGAGCGGTTCCCGCATGTGTTTCCGATTACGGAGGATATGCACGTGACTTATGAGGGCGTGTCACGCCTCGTCATGTTGGATCGCTACTCCTATAAGGATTCCACCAAGGAGACCCTGTCCGAAGGCGATATCGTGATTCTGACTGTCAAGGAGGACCCGAAATATCCGGCCCGCGGAACAGGAACCGTTCTTTCTGTAAACCACAAGGAACAGACTGTCCGCATCAAAGTGTCCGAGGAATACCAGCACAACATCGATGATTTCGAAGTCGAGGAAGGCGGCATCGTGACGCGCCGAATCCTGACGTTGGACAAACCGCTGGAGCTTTTCTACGAACAGATTGCGATGCGCAATGCCCATGGCCTGGCCGAGGTCGAAATCACGCCGGAACTGCGCCATGAAGCGTTCCTGAAATTCTACGAAGAACAGAAAGCCTTGAACTTCATCCCGGCCGGGCGCGTGCTCTACGGCGCCGGCTCCGGTACCGATGTCACCTATTTCAACTGTTACGTCATGCCTTTCGTGCCCGACTCGCGCGGCGGCATTTCAGATCACCGCAAAAAAGTCATGGAAATCATGAGCCGTGGCGGTGGCGTCGGATCGAACGGTTCGACTTTGCGCCCACGCCATACATTGGTGAAAGGCGTCAACGGCCGTTCTTCCGGTTCCGTTTCCTGGATGGACGACATCGCCAAATTGACGCATCTGGTCGAACAAGGCGGTTCCCGCCGTGGCGCCCAGATGATCATGCTGGCCGATTGGCATCCGGACATCTTCGAATTCATCATTTCAAAGATGCAGAATCCGCGCATCCTTCGCTACATCATCGAGAATTTTGAGGATGAACAGATCCGCATGTTGGCGAAGGAAAAATTGCATTTTACGCCATTTTCGTCCAAGGACATCAACATGTATACCGGCATCGTCAACTACAAACACATTCCCGGGCATGGCGGTTTTGACGCCTCGGTCGTCCATGAAGCCGAGAAGAAATTGCGCGATGGAGGCACCTACACCGTCAACAATCCCGAATTTCTGACCGGCGCCAATATTTCCGTCTGCATCACGGACGACTTCATGGATGCCGTGATGAGGAATGAGGAGTATGCGCTGCGTTTCCCGGATGTGGAGCACTACAACGAAGCAGAGATGGCGCACTACGATGCCGAATGGACCAACTGCGGCGATGTCCGCGAGTGGGAAGCTGCAGGCAATGCCGTCAGCACCTTCCGGACCATCCATGCGCGCGAATTGTGGCGCCTGATTAATGTCTGCGCCACTTACGCTGCTGAACCGGGCATCTTCTTCATCGACAACGCAAACAAAATGACGAATGCGACAGCTTATGGTCAAAAGGTCGTTGCGACCAATCCATGCGGAGAGCAACCGTTGGCAGCCTATTCCGTCTGCAATCTGGCCGCTGTAAACTTGGCCGAAATGGTCAACAAGGACCTGCAGATGGTCGATTTCGCCAAATTGGAACAGACTGTCCGCACAGGCATCCATATGCAGGACAACGTCATCGATTCCACCCCTTACTTCCTGGAGGAGAACAAAAAACAAGCGCTTGGCGAACGACGTATTGGCTTGGGGATCATGGGCTTGGCGGACATGCTTATCTATTGCGGTGTACGTTACGGTTCACTGGAAAGCCTGCAACTGATCGATCAAGTATTCGAAACGATCGCAGTGGCGGCCTATGAGGAAAGCATCGAATTGGCGAAAACGCGCGGCAGCTTCCCGTTCCTGGTCGGACAGACCGGAAAAGAGACGCAGATTCTGCGCGAGCGTTTCATCAACACTGGCTACATGAAAAAAATGCCGGAGCATGTCCGCGAAGGCGTCCTGAAATATGGCATCCGCAACTCTCATTTATTGACGGTGGCGCCGACCGGATCAACAGGCACGATGGCCGGCGTTTCCACCGGTTTGGAGCCCTACTTCTCGTTCACGTATTACCGCAGCGGGCGTCTCGGCAAATTCATCGAAGTGAAGGCGGATATCGTCCAAGAATATCTGGATCGGCATCCGGATGCCGATTTGAACCAGTTGCCTGATTATTTCGCGACCGCCATGACGCTTGCCCCTGAAGAGCACGTCGATGTGCAGACGACGATCCAACGCTGGGTCGACAGTTCCATTTCAAAAACGGTGAACACGCCGAAAGGCTACACCGTCGATCAAGTCGAGAAAATCTACGAACGTCTTTACCTGGGCGGAGCCAAGGGCGGTACGGTCTACGTCGACGGCAGCCGCGACTCGCAAGTGCTGACGCTGAAAGCCGAAGAAAATGTTTGGGATGACGAAGCCAAACTGGAGGAAGAGAAAGAGCACGTCAAAATCAACAAGGACAAAACTTTCCTGGTTGATTCGATAGCCAGTCTCGCGTCAACCGATGTCACGATCGGCAACGAAATCGGCGACACCTGCCCGATCTGCCGACAAGGTACGGTCGAAGATCTGGGTGGCTGCAACACATGCACAAACTGCGGCGCGCAACTGAAATGCGGCCTCTGATCACATAAAACAAAAAAACGAGCGCGGCCATCCGATTTGGATGGGCCGCGTTCGTTTTTTCGTATCCAGTTGATTACTCTCCGTCCAAAGGTTCCGGTTTACCGGCTTCCAGCAGGACCCGGTCGCGGATAGCGAAGAATGCCACGACCATCAGGAACACGCCCGATACGGCCATCAGGATTTCAATTGCCATCCGGTCCGCCAGCGGTCCGAAGATCAGCATCCCTAGCGGCATCATCGAGCTTGCGACCATGCTTTGGACGCCGAAGACGCGGCCAAGGAAATCTTCCTCGACTTTTTCCTGCAGCAACGTCATGCTCGGCGCGTTCAGGAGCGGGATGACGAGACCGACAAGCCCCATCAGGAAGAGGTAAATCCAAAAATTCGGGATCACGCCCATCCCGAAAGTGCACAGGCCCATCGCCCCGATCGCAAATGCGATTGAATGGATCCGGTTCTTGAAGCCGCCCCATGACGCAATCCAGAGGCCGCCGCTTATCATCCCGATGGAAAAGGCGATTTCGATAGCCGTCAAACGCCAAACATCTTCACCGAATGAACGCGCGACCTGCAGCGGGGAAAGAAACGATACCGGAGCTGCCATCAGGAAAGCCAAGGAAAAATACAGGAACAGCCTTTTGATGAAGGCGTGATTTTGGATGTAGCTGAAACCAAGCTTCATGTCCTCCAGATAATTGCTGACCTGTTCTTGGCTGGCTTTTTCATGCGTAGGGACTTTCAGAAGGAACACCATGATAGCGATCGCCAAAGCCGCGGTCACGATATCAATCATGAAAATACCTTCCATCGGCGCAAATTGGTAAAGCGCGCCGCTGATCATTGGTGAAATCAGCATGACGACGGCCTGGACGCTGCCGTTTAGTCCGTTGATCCGGGTCAATTCCTTTTCCGGAACGATCTGCGGCAGGATGGCGCCGACCGCCGGCATCTGAATGCCCGCACCGACTGCGCGGATGGCCGATGTCGCCAATAGGATCCAAATCGAACGTTGCCCCGCCAAAAACAGTAGGACGAGCACCAATGTCGAGAGCGCGGTGATGCCATCGGAAAGGACAATCAGGCGCTTTCGGTTATAGCGGTCGGCCCATACCCCGGCAAAAGGAGAGATGAAGAAAGTCGGCAGAAAGCCAAAAATGGTCGATAAAGTCATGATGACGCCGGATTGCGTTTCCAAGGTCAGGTACCAGAATATCGCGTATTGGACAAGTGACGAGCCAAACAGGGAAATTGTCTGGCTGCCCAAAAAGAGAGCGGTTTGACGCTGCCACTTTTCATATTTCATTTGCTTGATCACACAGTTTGCACTTCCTTGCTGGAGAAACGGTTGTTTTCCCCTGAATGACTGCGTCAACCGTCCTTTTCGGAATCAAACGGCTGAACGTATGTTTCCATTCATGTTATACTATTCTTAACAAAAAGTAAAAGGATTGAAACGGATGAGTAGAGAAGAAATTAACCAAAAATTGGCGTTGCTGCCCGACTTGCCCGGCTGCTACATTATGCGGGACAAGGATGACGAAATCATCTACATCGGCAAGGCCAAAAATTTGAAAAACCGCGTGAAATCCTACTTCCACAGCAAGCACGAAGGCAAGACGCAGCTGTTGGTCGCGGACATCGACCGGTTCGAAACGATCGTCACCAAAACGAACAAGGAATCGCTGTTGCTGGAGATCAACCTGATCAAGCGTTACCAGCCCAAATACAACATCAAGCTGAAACAAGGGACGATGTATCCTTATCTGAAGGTCACGAACGAAAAGGATCCTCAGCTCATCATCACTTCGACGGTCGAGGATGACGGCGGCCTCTACTTCGGCCCCTATCCGCACGTCTACGCGGCGACTGAGACGCAGGAGTTCATCCAGAAAATCTACCCGCTGCGCAAGTGCGCCAAGAATTCCAAGCGCGCCTGTCTTTATTACCATATGGGGCAATGCATCGGTTGCTGCGCTCATGAAGTTTCGAAAGAAGAATACGATGCCCAGATCAAACGTATTGCCGCTTTCCTGAACGGCGAAGTCAAGGAGATCAAAAAGGATCTGCGGGAAAAAATGCACCGCGCCGCCGACATCCTTAACTTCGAACAGGCTGCCGATTACCGCGATCAGATCAGCTACATCGAGGCGACCGTCGAAAAACAAACGGTCATGTCCCGGGACTACACGAACCGCGACGTCTTCGCCTTCCATATGGACAAAGGCTGGCTGTCGATCCAGGTCTTCCTACTGCGCCAATCCTCGATCATCAAACGCGAGGCCGCCCTTTTCCCTTGCTACGATACGCCGGAGGAAGAGCTGGCTTCCTTCATTATGCAGTTCTACCAGGATCCCAATCACATCCTGCCGCAGGAGGTCCTCGTACCGAAAGGCGTCGACACGGAGCTGCTGCAGGAAGCACTCGGAACGAAAGTGCACACCCCTGTCCGCGGCAGCAAGCGCAGCATCCTTGAACTGGCGATCACGAACAGCGAGTTGGCATTGACTGAGAAGTTCATGCTGATCGAGCGTGACACCCACAAGACGGTCGGCGCCATCCAGGAACTTTCCGAGGCGCTCGGCATCGAATACTTGGAGATCATCGAGTCGTTCGACCATTCCAACATCCAAGGCACCAATCCGGTCTCGGCGATGGTCGTCTACAGGGATGGCAAGCCTGAACGCAAAAACTACCGGAAATACAAGGTCAAAACGGTCGAAGGCAGCAATGAATTCGCGACGACGCAGGAAGTCATCCGCCGCCGCTACAGCCGGTTGCTGCGCGAAGGACGTGCCATGCCGGACTTGATCCTGATGGATGGCGGAAAAGTCCAGGTGCATGCCGCCAAGGAGGTGCTGGAGGACGAACTCGGACTGGACATCCCGGTGGCGGGCATGGTCAAGGACACGAAGCACAAGACGTCCTCGCTCATCTTCGGCGAGAAGGATGAAATCGTGGAACTCAGTCCGAACAGTCAGGCCTTCCATCTCGTGCAGCGGATCCAGGAAGAGGTCCACCGCTTCGCAATCACCTTCCATCGCCAAGTGCGCGCCAAGAACAGCATCTCTTCGCAATTGGATGAGATCGAAGGCGTCGGACCGAAAACCCGCACGAAGATCCTGAAGCATTTCAAGACGATGAAGAACATCCGCGAAGCCAGCTATGAAGATTTCAAATCGTTGGGTATCCCGGAGAAGACTGCGCTACTGATCAAGGAGGAGCTCGGCGAACTGAACGATTGAGCCTGGATTTTAGCAGAGGTTCGGCTCCTCCCGGGGAACCATCGCGCCGAAATTTTCCAACCATCCGAAACGTGCTATACTGTTGAGTAGACCACGGAATATCCCGTGATAGAACTCGCGCTAGAGGAGGCGTTTATTATGAAAATATTTACCGATAGTGCTTGTGATCTGGCTTATGACTATCTGCAGGAAAATGATGTGGAAGTATTCCCGTTGACCACTCTGCTGGATACCGGCGAATACGAAGATATGATCGAAATCCAAGCCGATAAAGTCTATGAAATGATTGCACGCGGTGGTCATCCGAAAACGAGCCAAGTGTCCTTGGAAAAATTCCATTCCGGTTTCCGGAAAGCGGCCGAAGCCGGTGAATCGGGCATCTACATTTCTCTTTCCGCTAAGCTGTCCGGCACTTACCAAGCAGCCTTTCTGGCTTACCAGCAACTGAAAGAGGAGTTTCCGGATTTTGATCTGCGTTTGGTCGACTCCCTGAGCGCCTCCGTCGGTGAAGGCTTGTCCGTCGTCGAAGCGATCGAAATGCGCGAGGCCGGTTTTACTTTGGATGAAATTGAATCGCGTGTCCGTTTTACGGCTGCAAACGTCGTGTCCCTGTTTACGGTCAAGGATCTGAATTATCTTGCCGAAGGCGGCCGACTTTCGAAATCCAGCGCCTTTTTGGGGGGATTGCTGAATATCCAACCTTTGCTTGAAGTGATGAACGGCGAACTGATCCCCGTGGAAAAACTGCGCGGACGCAAAAAAGTCATGAACCGGATGTATGAACGCTTGCGCGATGAAGCGGATATGATCCAGGAACAGAACGTCTTCCTTTGCCATAGCGACGATGCCGAAGCAGTCGAAGAAATGCGCCAATACATCGAAGAACATTTCCATCCGCGCCGCATCTATGTGAACACGATCGGTTCCACGATCAGTTCGCATACCGGACTTGGGACACTGGGATTGTTCTTCCTGAAGAAATACGAATAACAGCAATTGTAAAAAACAGTGAGGCGGAGAATCCGATTCGGATTTTCCGCTCCACTGTTTTTTTGCTTATTTATTGATGTACGTGCTGATGATCCGGACAAAAATCGGCATCAACAGAATGACCGAGAACAGCCGGACGAGATGGATGGAGGAGACTATGATCGTGTCCGCCTCAAAAGCCGCCGCGAGGATAGTCATATCCGTCAACCCACCCGGTGATGTCCCAAGCAATGCCGTGATCAAATCGATTCCGGCCACTTTATGCAGGATATAGCCTGCAATCACCCCGACCGTCAACAAAATAAGCACGGAAGTGACGGCAGGGAAAAACACCTGTTTCATTTCGGCCAAGCTGCTCTTCGTGAAGTTCATGCCGATCGTCCCACCGATTATGATTTGGCCGATGATCTTCAGATTGGCCGGCATATAACCCATCTGCGAAAAATAATTGTAGATTGCGACCGCGACTAGCGAGCCGATCATTCCACCAGCCGGTACACGGAAACGGATCCCAGCCCAGCCTCCGATGAATGCCACGATCAATGTACCCAATAGTTTCCCAAAATTCATATATTTATGCCCCTTTATGTCAAATTAACGCTCTCTTCCCATTTTCGACTTTCCGGCGAAATAGTCAAGTTCATTTCGGCACAAAAAAGAGAACACCGTGTTCTTTCGGTGTTCCCCTTTTTCTTACATAAAGCAATTTATAAAATTATTCAAACCAAAAGAGCATCACCGCAGGTGTTTCACAGGATTGCAAAATGTTTCATGCAGTCCAAGCCGTTGGCTAGCTTCACGGGTTAGCCCTTCGGAAATTAGATAAATCTGACCCATTGCGCTCTACGATGCTCATTCAGGGCCAGATTTCCTAAATTTCTTTCAGGGCTGAACGAACCCGTTCAGCTTTTATTCTCATTCGTATTTCTTTTTCTTGGGCGGTGGGAACGGCAGGATGATGCCTTGGCCCTGCTCGGTCGGCTGCGCCTGGAAAAAGGTCCGTTTCAGAACGATGGTGATTTTCGGCCGTTCCATCTCGACTGTCGGCGATTCCAAGATCGCGTAAAGGCGCTCTTCGGCATCCAACAAATTGGCCAGAACTGCATTCTCCGACCGTGGCACATAACCCAACATGTAGCCAGCTTGCGTCGCAACGGCGATGGCATTCGCGTCGTAGGCATTATCGGTCTCGCGGACGAGCTGAAGTAGGTCCCCCGGTTTCAGGAAATCGGCGACTCCGCTTAGCTCATGGAACTGTGTGCCGGCGATATACGTATGCAGCAATTCCTTATCCGTATGGGCATGGCTCAATGGCGGTTGCTTTACCTTCAAATAGCGACTTTCTTTTTGGTTCTTCAGATTTTCCGGCTGCAACAGTCTGTCGATTTGCCGCTTCAGTTTGATGTTCGGCTCTTTTTCAAGGGCGACCTGGAGTTCATGTTCCACCTGGTCGGACCATTTTTTTCTGTGTTGTTGCAGTACTTGGACTGCCTTTTTGCGCACGCCGGCATGGCGGTAATGGATGCCGCGGATGCACCAGGCTTCATTGTATTTGCGTTTCTCGCTCATCACTTCGAACAGGCGCAGCAACCATTCGTCGGCGCGCATCAGATCCGTAACGCTCGGATTTTCCGGCTCTTCTGTTTCCAAAGGGAGCGCATAAAGATCCGGGTTCAGGATCGCTTCGAGGTATTCGCAGACATCGTCGAAATAGAATTCGGGATTGATTTTCAGGAAGAAATCGAGCATGTTGAATCCCAAAGGTTGCCGACTCAGCACTTCCATGAAGGCCGGAAAATCGGGATGCATGTTCAGATAGACGAGCGCTTTCATGATCAGGCTATCCGATTCCTGAGGGGCAGAAATTTCTTGATACACGATATGGCGCCATTTGGGCTGATGCAGGAAACTTTCGACTTTATGCACCAGCTTTTCGTAGCGGGCGATGCGGGTATCCCACATGGTTTTGGTGCGACGGTATTTCGTCTCATTTTGACTGATGAAATCGTAATCCTGCTGCCAAAAGTCGACTACCTGATACCAGATGCTGACGAGCGCGCCCAGATCGATGAAGCTTGCCGCATAGTCGCGCTTGTCGATGAACTTATACAGGAAATCCAACTGGGCATCAATGGTCACGCTATCATTGTTGTAGTCCGCATAACAGATCAGATAGGCGAAATCCGTGAAATTGGCGGCCGTGATCTCCGTCTTTTTGAAATAGGCGCGCATGTCCGTTTTCTGAATGCAGAGATTGGTATAGATATTGGCTAGGAAATCGCTCTTGATGCCTTCATGCAGCATCCAGTGCTGCTGTTCCCAGGTAACCGGCTTCAGCAGGAACATGGCCGCCAGCTTCCCGTAACCGACCGTGTGCTTGGCCAATTCGAAGATGAAATTGTTCTGCAGAGGGAAAACGAACTGGATGCTCTCGAGCACGTACAAGCTGTACTCGCTGTGGTAACCCAGTGTGCGCATGATCTGTTTGGTCGTATCATATGGAAAGAAACCCAAAAGGATGATGCCCAATTTCACCTGCTCCGGATCGGTGCCGCTGCGGGCCAGCCGCATGCCGAGGTGATAAAGACGTTCCCGCGCTCCCGATTCCGCTTCCAAAGTTATCCGCACCCTTTCGCGCAATTCCAGGAAATAACTGCAGATCGGATAATGCTCCAGGAAATGGCGCAGGACAGGATCTGTCAGGATCGCTTCTTCTTTGTTGACGAGGTCCTTCAGGATGCCGCAGCACTCCTTCGCCAAGTCCTCTTTCCGCCAAAAAGGGATCCCTTCGGAAGCAAGGACATAAAGCACATCTTTTTGCCCAGCCGTCCGCTCATCCTGAAATCGATAAGGCAGGCCCGGCTGTTCTTCCCGCAAACGGCAAATTGTATCGAAAATGCTCTGGTTATTCTCCAATTGGCAACCCTTCTTTCCCATTGACTCCGATGCTCTCTTTCTTCAATATTACCATATATTATAGAGTGTCACTATATTAGTTTTAAAAATTATTAAATTAACAGGAGCAAAATGCACAAAAAAACTCCCCAGTTATAGGGAGTCCGT
The DNA here is from genome assembly GCF_003052295.1 of Trichococcus paludicola. Lineage (GTDB taxonomy): Bacteria > Bacillota > Bacilli > Lactobacillales > Aerococcaceae > Trichococcus > Trichococcus paludicola. Next base: position 230,842 of record NZ_QBLC01000003.1, on the reverse strand, counting down.
TGTGATAAAATACAAACAATATTTTAAAGTGCAGCCGTGTAGACGGCTCTTGCATCCTCCGTGGTAAAATCGCCGCGTTCGGAAATATTCTCTTTCTTGTGGCGGATGAGTGCTTCCACCAAAACCGGAATGTCGCTCTCATCCAGCTCAACATCGGAGAAGCGAATCGGTGCGCCAAGACTGGCGAAGAAGTCTTCGGTCTTTTTGATCGCCAAATCGATTTTTTCTTCATCACTAGTCAGCCCGGAGTCCGCGCGGATATCCCACACGCGTTCCGCATACTGAAGCAGTTTGTCCCATTTCTGTTGCTTACGGACTTTCATAATAGCCGGAAGGACAATGGATAAAGTGCGGGCGTGGTCGATCCAGAACGCCAACGTCATCTCATGGCCCAGTTGATGCGTAGCCCAATCCTGGGGAACACCTGGCGAAATGAAACGATTCAGCGCATTCGTCGCTGTCCACATGAAATTGGCGCGAGTCGCATAGTCGTGGTTGTCCTCATCGACTACGTCCGGGCCGATTTCGATCAATGTCTGCAGCAACCCTTCCGCCCAACGGTCCTGCACTTTTGCGTCAACCGGATACGTCAGATAGGCCTCCATCACATGGATAAAGGAATCGATGACACCGTTCGCCAGTTGGCGTTTCGGTAATGTGTAGGTCGCTTCCGGTTCAAGGATGGAGAATTGTGGATAAGTATGTGGACTGGCGAAACTGATCTTCGCTTGCTTTTCCACAAAGGTGACAACCGAATTGTTGTTCATTTCCGATGCAGTGGCCGGCAACGTCAATACTGTACCGAAAGGCAGTGCTTGTGTGACTGGCAGTCCCTTGCCTACGCCGCTGCCGAACATATCGACAGGATCACCCGCGAAGACCGCAGCGGCCGCAACGAATTTCACGCCGTCGATGACACTGCCGCCGCCGACTGCCAATAAGTAGTCATAGCCTTCCGCTTTGATCTTGTCGACTGCTTGTATCAGCGTTTCGTATGTCGGATTCGCCTCGATGCCGCCGAATTCAGCCCACTCACGGTTGCCCAAGGCTTCGACGACGCGGTCAAATGTGCCGAACTTCTTGACGCTTCCCCCGCCAAACAAAATCAGCACTTTTGCGTCTTTCGGGATCAAATCATTGATGCGCTTGATCTGGTCTTTGCCGAAAACTATTTTTGTAGGATTTTGAAACTCAAAATTACGGATTCCGTTTTCCAATCTCATCACTCACTTTTCGTTTTTTATTCTTTTTTCATTGTAGCACAGCCGTGTGGATAATCCGCTTAGGAAGCTTTAAGGTATGTGGCGGACGCCAGCGTCCACGTCAGTTCGCCTGAACTCCGGGGAACGTGGGCCTCGCCGGAGGACAGAAGCGCAGCTAAGACCCCAACTCCGATGAAGGAAGCCTCCCCGGAGTTCAGCCAAATTTTATTCGCACTACATTCGGTCAGCCATGCGCTCATCGGAGCTGACGCTCGTTTGCAACGCGGTGCTCCGATGAGCGCCGGAGCAGACAAAAAATAGGGACCGCTGGCGGCCCCCACATACTAACGATTATTTTTTAAGGATGCGGATGCTGTTGAGGACAGCAAGCACAGTCACGCCGACATCGGCGAAGACCGCTTCCCACATTGTAGCGATGCCGAACGCACCGAGAACCAGAAACACCCCTTTGACCGACATTGCAAAAATGATGTTCTGCCAGACGATTTTACGTGTTTCTTCAGCCACGGTGATTGCGGTCAAAATCTTCGATGGCTGATCGTCCATGATGACAATGTCGGCCGCTTCGATGGCGGCGTCGGATCCCAATCCGCCCATCGCCATCCCGATATCGGAACGGGCCAGCACCGGCGTATCGTTGATGCCGTCGCCCACGAAGATGACTTTTTCGCCTTTGCGTTTGCTCGCCAACACTTCCTCCAGCTTCGTCACTTTGTCCTGCGGAAGCAGTTCCGCGTGGACTTCATCGATGCCGATTTCTTTGGCGACTGCTTCGCCTACCGCGCGGGAATCCCCGGTCAGCATGATGGTGCGGATGCCTCTCGCCTTCAATCCGGCGATAGTGGCCTTCGCATCAGCTTTGATGGCATCAGCAATCAGGATGTAGCCGGCATAGTGTTTATCCACAGCGATATACACAACCGTCCCGGTTTCAGGAGCCGGCGCATGGATGATGCCGAATTTCTCCAACAGTTTGGCGTTGCCGGCCAGGATTTCTTGCCCATCGACGACGACCTGCAGACCCTGCCCCGGGATATCATTTGTGGTGTTTATAAGATCTTCAGCTACCTGCTTTCCGTAAGCTTCCTTGATAGAATCGGCAATCGGATGGCTGGAATGCAGTTCTGCATAGGCCGCCAGTTCCAGCAAGCGATTCTCCGTCAACTCGCCGGCGCTTTCGATCTTGGTTACGGCGAACTTGCCTTCCGTCAACGTTCCGGTCTTGTCCATCACGACCGTTTTGACATCATTCAGACCTTCGAGGAAGTTGCTCCCTTTGACGAGGATGCCTTTGCGTGAGGCCGAGCCGATGCCGCCGAAGAAACCGACCGGAATCGAAACGACCAACGCGCACGGACACGAGATGACCAGAAAGATGCTGGCGCGGTAGAGCCATTCATTGAAGCTTTCGCCCGGGATGACGAGCGGCGGCAGGACCGCCAGCAATACGGCCGCGATGACGACAACCGGTGTGTAATAGCGGGCAAATTTGGTGATGAAGTTTTCCGTCGGCGCTTTTCGGCCGCTGGCGTTCTGCACCAAATCCAAAATCTTGACGACGGTGGACTCAGCAAACAGCTTTTCGACTGCGACTTCGATGACCCCGTTTTTGTTGATGAACCCGCTCAGGATGTTGTCGCCGACTTTCACGCCACGCGGTACCGATTCGCCGGTCAACGCCGAGGTGTCGACAGCGGAGGTTCCACTCACTACTTTCCCGTCCAACGGAACTTTTTCACCAGGGCGAATCAGGATGATGTCGCCGATTTTGACAGTTTCCGGTGCCACTTTTTCGATACCGGCTGCTGTTTTCACGTTTGCGTAATCAGGTCGGATGTCCATCAGTTCGGCGATGGAACGGCGGGACTTGTCGACAGCGATGTCCTGGAAAAGTTCCCCCAGCTGATAGAACAGCATCACAGCTACCGCTTCCGGATACTCCTGAATGTAGAAAGCGCTCAGAGTTGCAATCGTCATAAGAAAGTTTTCGTCGAACAATTGGCCGTTCTTGATGTTCAAGAGCGCGCTCCAAACGATGTCATAGCCCGCAACCAGGTACGCAGTCACAAACAAGATCAGCGAAATCGTTCCGCTGACCGGGGCGAAAATCGCCGCCAACAAGATTCCAAAGCCTACAACCAATCGGATGACGGCTTTCTGGATTTCGTCCTTATCCCCTTCGCCGTGCGCATGCGTGTGTTCATGTGCAGCATCCTGGTCGTGATGTTCGTGCCCGTTTGTGGATAAGTCATCTTGGGGATGTTTCAATCCTATCGGAAACCCATCCACTCCAATAAGGGCGCCGCTTTTTTTCAGAGTCGGATGGATATCCGGCTCAAGTACACTGAGTTTTTGTTTCACTTTCGGTAAAATATCCGCCTCTTGATCCCCTTCGATTTCGATCCGCAAAGTCTTCGTCATGAAGTTCACATTGCTTTCGAGTATCCCTTCTATTTTCGCGATGCCAGTCTCAACTTTGCTGGCGCAATTGGCGCAATCCAATTCGTCCAAATACCATTCAATCTGCTTTACTTTCTCAGACATCTCTATCACTCCTTAGCCCTAAGTATTCGTATTATTTATCCGAAAACGGAATGATTCCGCATTACATATGAATAACTGTTCATGTGTTAGTTGTATTATAATCCTACAGACTGCTTGTGTCAATCGGATGGAAGTACATTGAATGCCCCAAAAAAAAGCCTGCCGCAGCGCGACAGGCTCAACTAAATTCTTCATAAATTAAAGTTCATCATATCCGATATTGAACGTATCTCCGCCGCTCAGGTTGCCGATTTCGAAACCTTTCGTGAACCAGCGCATGCGTTGCTCGGAAGTACCGTGCGTAAAGCTGTCGGGTACGACATAGCCTTGGTTCTCTTTCTGCAAGGTATCATCCCCTACAGCATGTGCTGCTGTTAAGGCTTCCTCGAAGTCGCCTTCCTCAAGGACGCCCTGCTCCTGGACATAATTTGCCCAGACACCGGCCAGGTAATCGGCCTGCAGTTCCAACCGCACATTCAGCTCATTGTATTCCGTTTCGCTTAACTGATTACGACTGCTTTGCACCTGATCCATAATGCCTAGCAAATTCTGGACATGATGTCCGACCTCATGAGCGACGACATAGGCCATCGCAAAGTCGCCGGACGCGCCATACTCTTGCGAAAGCTGATCGTAGAAACTCAAGTCGATGTATAATTTTTGATCGGCCGGACAGTAGAACGGTCCGACTTGGGAACCAGCTACACCGCAAGCAGATTGCACCTGTCCGCTGAACAGCACCAGTGTCGGTTCGACATATTCCATATTGTTGTTGGCAAATTCTTGTGTCCAGGCATCTTCAGTATAGGCCAATACAACGGATACAAATTCTGCCATCTCGTCCTCGGTCTTGTTGCTCGTTTCAGTGACACCTGTCTGTGGCGTTTCAGTCGGCGTGCTGCCACCACCGCCAAACAGGTCGCCCCCTCCAAACAAGGCAATGATGATCATGATGATGATCCCAAAAATCCCGCCGCCTGCCATACCGCTCACGCCTAGTCCGCCGCCACCCGTCGAAAAGCCGCCACCGCCGCGTCGATCTTCAACGTTGGAACTTCTTCTTCCACCCTTCCATTTCATATGAATACCTCCAATATTCTATTTTTCGCATTGATGGGCTCTGGCGATGCCAACCCGTCCAGAGATCTACCGCAATCCGAAAATCGTTTTCTTTCTTACACTTATTATATAGTATTGGACGATAATTTAAAAAACATACACCTGAAGCCGACCTTTTCTTAAGTTGATTCCACGCGCAACAACGCTGCCCGCAACCAGACAAGTCCGTGCTCTAGGTCCTTGACTGCGTTCATATTGATAAAATTATTCCAATATCGACAGCAATGGCATATGTTCATTTTCCGTTCAAATGTTCAGAACATAAACAAACCGCGTTAACAATACAACGTTTACAGCTTTTTATTTTTTTGTGGAAGTGCCTCATTTGTGAATAGATAATTATGCTGCCATAATATTGATTCCAATCCATTAGAGGAATAACATGATTGTAAGCCTATACAAGTTATCCCAAGAGTTAGGGAGCGGCAAAAAAAGAATCTAAAGGAGCTATCTGCAATGGGAAAATTGGAAAACAAAGTAGCAATCATCACAGGAGCAGCACAAGGAATGGGTGCCATGCACGCACGCAAATTCGTGGAGGAAGGCGCTAAAGTAGTCGTGACCGACATCAACGAAGAGGCAGGAAAAGCTTTGGTTGAGGAAATCGGCGAAAATTCCGTCTTTATGAAACTGGACGTCTCAAAATCAGCCAATTGGGAAGAAGTCATCGCGCTGACCGAAGAAACATTCGGGCCGGTTACGGTGCTCGTCAACAATGCCGGCGTCGGCATCTTCAAAACATTGGATCAATTGACGGAAGCGGATTTCCGTTTGACATTCGAAATCGATGAACTGGGCGTGTTCCTGGGAATGAAAACTGTCGTGTCTTCTATGAAAAAAGCGGGTGTCGGCTCGATCGTCAACATTTCTTCTGTAGATGGACTAGTCAGTGCGCCTACCGCCATCGCCTACAGCGCGTCCAAACACGCAGTCACTGGGATGACAAAGGGAGCTGCTGCTGAACTTGGCCCGTTCAACATCCGCGTGAATTCCGTCCACCCAGGCATCATCGAAACACCGATGGCTGAACAGGGTGATGTCTATGAATACATCAAACAATTGGAAAAGGACATTCCTTTGAGACGGACCGCTAAACCGGAAGAAGTCTCCAATCTGGTCATCTACCTTGCATCCGATGATTCGAGCTACTCGACTGGGTCGCAATTCGTCGTCGACGGGGGCATGATTTCCGATTTGTAGGATCCTTTTGAACAACCAAAGTCTCATGATAGCAAAAAAAAACGCGCAAACAGTTGCCGGGACAGTCCCGGCCGCTGCTTGTGCGTTTTTTCAATAGGTTAATCTCTGTGATCTTCCAAGTCTTCGACTTCTTCGATCGTCATGCCTTGGTGCTCCTGCATGTAGCGCTCGCGTTCTTTGTTGCGGTACTTGTCCATCTTGCGGCGGAACAATTCGCCGTTGGAGGGAGGCGTCCAGCTGATGGCATTGGCTCCGGCGTTGATTGCATCGAGAATCGTTTCATCCGTCGGTCCGCCCGTCGCGATGATCGGAACATCTGGGAAATTTTCCCGGATGCGGCTCACGATGTAGGCCGTATCCTTCCCGCCGCTGACGTTCAGAATATCAACTCCGGCATCCAACCGTTCCTGAATATCCATGTATTCCGTCACGATCGTACAGACGATCGGAATATCCACGGTTTCCTCGATTTGTCTGATGGTATCGATTGGGGTCGGCGCATTGACGACGACAGCCAAGGAACCCTGCGCCTCCGAAAACAAAGAGATGTTGGCACTGCGTTTGCCTTGGGTCGTCCCCCCTCCGACACCGGAAAGGATCGGAATGGTTGAGACATTGGCAATGCTTTGGATAACCGCCGGATGCGGGGTAAATGGATAAACCGCGATGACGGCATCCGCATCGTTATTCAGGATAATAGCAATATCCGTCGTAAAGATCAGGGATTTGATTCGTTTTCCAAAAATCCGGATTCCTGAACAGTTCCGGATCACGCTCGGGACTTGCACTGTATCACTGCGCAAATCGGTTGTGATGCTTGGTGCTTCTCTTTTTATTCTTTGCTCCATTATTTCGCTCCTTCTCTGAAAATTTAGTTAATAAGATATGGGCCGATCAGCCGATAATGAGATTTTCTTCCTTCAGAACTTCGGAATAGAAGACTGCGCGCGCAGCTTTCCTTCTCGGTTCAACGATGAAGGTCAGGATTCCGAAGATGGCGAACGCCGCCAACATCAAGCCAATCAACAACAGCAGTTGGTAAAGCAAGGCATCGGGATCAGCGGTCGCAGATCCGGCATACATGTTGAAAGCGGCTATTCCGACACCCATGAACAACGCGACAGGAATCAGGTAGATGACAAAATAAGTCAGATCCAGTTGGAAAAGTCTCATCTTCTTGCCTTTCATGAAGGATTCGCTTTGTCTCAGGATGTCCGTCGTTTTCATATCCGGATTATCGAAGTAAATGAAGTTCGATAATGCCAGAGCGTAAAGCTTCATGATGCCAGGTATGATCAGCAACACGGACCATAGAATGACATAGATAGCCTGCAGCGCCAGAACGCCAAGCGTCTTAAACAACTGATTTTCAAATGGTTTGAGCAGATGGCCTGACGAAAGCGGCGTACCGTCCAGCATGTCCAGGTACCCCCATTCGTTCCCCATCTGCATGGAGCCGATAATCAGCGCCACGATGATCGAAAGGACCACATTCAGGGTCGTTTGGAAAGGTGAGGATTGCATCGAGAAGACGGAATCCCAATTCGGCAAGGTTTCCCCTGTCATCTGCATGTTCAACGCGCTTTCGCCCGTCAGCGTTCTGACTACCGATTGCATGGTGCTATTCGCGATCGTGATAAGGATCAGGTTAATGACCGCCATTTTATAATTGCCGCGTAAATATTCTCTGGCCGTGGATCTGATTTCTTTATTCGTTAACATATAATTATGACCACCCCTTACAATTTTCGATAGTGATAGTATACCATAATTGGACATTTTGCAACGCTTACAGATAATTGTCTTTCATTTATTTCCTGGACAATTCCTTAACGATCCATTTCATCCACTTTCACTCCGCAATTCGGACAAAAATGTGAGCCCTGAGGATAGGAGGCACCGCAGTTGGGACAGCTACTTTCAAGCGGTTCGCCAGTCTGATACATTTGCAGATCGCTGTCGCGGATCGAGACCGTTTCTTTCCGTTCAATCGCTTTGCCTACATGCGGATCCAGCAGATACCATGTGTCGCAACAGGTTGTGCGGACGAGGTACTTTTTCCCGAAGGTGATGACCGGGATGAAAAAAAGGCGGAAGCGATTGCCCACGAGATAGACCTCATAGCGTCCAAAATGACCGCAACGGCTACAGGTGATGGTCTGGTTGTATTCAAGTTGCTTTCGGAACGGCAATACGTCAAAAAATAAAAACATCAGTCAGTTCCCCTTTCAAATTCTTCGAATGCCTGCTCGTAGGCGTACACTGTCGCATCGTCAAAGCAGACAAAGGTTATTTCTGTGATGTCGGATTCCGGCTGATTTTCCAGATATTTCAGAACGGTACCGACAGCGATTGCGGTCGCCTGTTCCAGCGGATAGCCGTAAATGCCGGTGCTGATCGCCGGAAAGGCTAGCGTCCGGATTCCATGGGCTTCGGCCAATTCCAACGATTTTTGGTAGCACGAGGCCAGCAAATCCGCTTCACCGTGCATTCCGCCTCGCCAGACCGGACCGACCGTGTGGATGACATGAGCGGCTTTGAGCCGGAAACCTGGCGTGAGCTTCGCATCGCCGGTACGGCACCCATCCAAAGTGCGGCAGGCAGCCAACAGTTCCGGACCGGCGGCACGATGGATGGCGCCGTCTACCCCGCCTCCGCCGAGCAGACTTTCATTAGCGGCATTAACAACGGCATCTACTTCGCAACGGGTGATGTCGCCTTTAACCACATGCAACGTTGTTTGATTGAACTGCAACTTTTTCATTCCGATTCCTCCCTCTGATTCTGTTCAGTTCGGGCATCTCAACACGTACACTTTACCAAAATTTCGATTGATTATCCATTTGGCCGAATCGCGCGGAAAGGACATGCCTGCGTGGTCGCTCTGCTAGACTTTTTACCCGAAAAGGAATTTAATGAAGATGACGAAATATTCAGAAGGAAGGGTTTCGAGATGGTAGATAATCAGAAAAAGAAAAAACGGATTCTGGGCGTCGAAAGCAATATTTTCTTTGTCGGTTTGACCAGTTTCCTGACGGACACGACGACAAAGATGGTCTACAGCATCCTGCCTTTATTTCTGACAACATTAGGCGCTTCAAAAACGGAAATCTCCCTGATCGAAGGCATCGCCGAAAGCACCGCTTCCGTCCTGAAATCCCTCTCTGGCTGGTGGAGCGACAAAATCGGACGCAACAAGCCCTTCATGATCATCGGTTACGGCATCACCGCCCTCCTTTCCCCACTCTTCGCCTTCGTGACGACACCGCTGCAGGTCCTGTCGATCCGCTTTGTAGAACGCGTCGGAAAAGGCATCCGCACCGCTCCCAGGGACAGTCTGGTGGCTGGTTCTTCGGAGGAAAACAACAATGCAGGCCTGAATTTTGGTTTCCATAAAGCGATGGACAACAGCGGCGCCATCGTCGGACCACTGATCGCCTTTGCCGTGTTAGCAACTTTTCCCGGCGACTACCGGCGCGTGTTCCTATTTGCGGCTATCCCTGGATTTCTGGGGCTTTTGTCGATCATCTTTTTTGTTAATGAAGCCAAACGTGCCAAATCGGAGCGGCTCGGGAAACTGGCCTTCCGGGATTTCCCCAAGGACTTCTATCTTTTTCTGGTCATCGTTTTCTTTTTTACGTTGGGAAATTCGACGGATGCTCTGCTCTTAATCAAAGCCAGTGACGTCGGCATCAGCGATGCGTTCATCCCGATTATGTATCTAGTATTCAACGCGGTTTCGGTTACCTTTGCCGTTCCACTCGGGAAACTGTCCGATAAAATTGGCCGCAAGCGTATCATCATCGGCGGCTATCTGATGTTCTCGCTGATCTATTTTGGTTTCGGCAAAGCCACTACCCCCTTCGCCATCGTCGACCTGTTCGCTTTTTACGGTCTCTACAGCGCCGCAACGGACGGCATCCAAAAAGCCTTGGTATCCGACATCATCGGCAAGGAAAAGAAAGGGACCGGTCTGGGCCTGTACAACGCCATCTTGGGGATGACGCTGTTGCCGGCCAGTTTGATCGGAGGCTGGTTGTATGATACTTTCAACAACCAGGTTCCTTTCTACTTTGGTTCCGCAATGGCTCTGTTTTCGGCCTTTTTGATGTTTCTCTTCTATCAGCACGGAAAACGCAACGGATCGGCCCATGCTTAATAAAATGCTGAAATCGCAAAACCAGCTGAAGCAAATACACTTCAGCTGGTTTTTTCGGTTATTTCAGGATTTTAGCGAGGGCCGCCATTTCTTCTTCGCTGAATGTCAGTCCTTTGCCCATCTTTTCGTGTTCTGGACTCCATTCGCGGATGTCGTATTTTGGTGGTCTGCCGTTCCAACTGACCAAGTTCAATTCTTTCGTCCAACCTTTTGCGGATGTGGACAGGATGCCGAGTTCTTCGACGATTTCAAATGTGATGTCTGCCATAGGGAGGATCCTTTCTTTTTTTGAGTTTTGAGGTTCGCTGCCTGGATGCTTTGGGGATTGGCAGCTTGCCACTTAATTATAACGCAAATTATAGTTCATTTAAAATATCCGCGGACTATTGAAAAATGGATTTCTTTTTCCTTTTCTTCTTCTGAGCGCCGGTTTATCAGATATATATGTTTTATCAGACAACTTCAGACGCAATTGCAATCGAGTTATCGGTTGGAGCCGGATATTGGGCTTCTGACGCCCTCATTTCAGTGCATGCTGACAGGCTTCCCATTGATCCAGCACCTTGATAGCCAAAGCCGAGAAGTAATCCGCTGCGACCACCAAGGCTTCTTCTTTGAGATTGAATTCAGGATGGTGCCATTCACGCGTGCCTTCGACGCCCATGAACACAAAGAATCCGGGCATCAGCGTCTGAAAATGCGCGAAATCCTCCCCGCCAGCAACTGGGTTCGGCTCCACGAAACGATAGCCTTGTTCGGCAGCTGTATATTCCATGATTGCTTTGAAGCGAACATCATTGTCCACGATGGAAACATACGGGTGCCAACGGAAATCGGCTATTGCGCCGAAACCGGCCGCGATCCCTTCGGCCGTCCGGCGCATCAAGGCCGGGATTTTCTCGCGGTCTTCTTTTTGGAAGGCGCGGACGGTCCCTTCCATGTAGACTTTCTCGGGAATAACGTTCCATGAGTTGCCGCCGTGGATCTGTGTGATGCTGATGACTGCGTTATGGAATGGACTTGTATTTCTGCTGATGATCGTCTGCAGACCGATGATGACCTGGCTTGCGATGACGATTGGATCGATGGTCGAGTCCGGAATGCCGGCATGTCCGCCGACTCCATGGATTTCCAGTTCGAAACGATCTGCGCTAGCCATCAGTCCGCCTTCACGGATGCCAATCGTGCCGACAGGGAGATCCGGCTTGTTGTGCATCCCGAAAATGGCAGAAACGCCCTCCAAAGCACCGGATGCTTCGACCCACTTCGCGCCTTGTGCGATCTCTTCAGCTGGTTGGAAAATGAAACGGACCGTGCCTTTCAGTGCCGCTTTTTTACCCTGAAGCAGGATTGCTGCTCCAATCATGGAGGCTGTATGATAATCATGACCGCAGGCATGCATGAGCCCTTCCGTTTCGGAAATGAAAGGCAAACCGGTTGCTTCTTTGACTGGCAAAGCGTCGATATCGGCACGCAATGCGATGGTCGGACCAGGTAGTGCGCCCACGACTTCTGCAATCAGACCCGTCTCCAGCGGGTAATCCAAGATTGTGATTCCTTCCTCCGACAGCCAGCGGCGGATACGCTCAGTCGTCGCAAATTCCTTTGCGGACAATTCCGGATGCGCATGCAATTCACGCCGGTAAGCGACCAACTTTTCGTAGAGTCCTGTTTTAGTTTGTGTTTCCGTTTGCGTTGCAGTCATCGTATCATGCTTCCTTTCGATGGTTCACTATATAAATCAGGGCTGAGCGAACCCGTTCAGCTTTTCTTATTCTCCAGTTGGTTCAAGAATTATTTGGTTCGGGCTTGCTGCGGATTATCGAACAGGCTTTTTCCTTCAGAACGACCTTATCCGGCTGCTCAAGGAAATACAGGCAGCGCAAAAAGCTTGATCTCCCGGAACCGGAAGGGCCGATAATAGCCAAGACTTGCCCTCGTTCCACTACTATATCGATTCCGTTCAGTACCGTCAACTTATAAAAATTTTTATTGAAACCTCTCACTTTAATCATCAGCCTTCCTCCATGATAGCCCGTGTTATCGAATTTCGTACTCGAATTCGGTTACCCAATACAATAACAACACAAGTCATCCCCGACCGCGCATCTGCAGTCTGGGGGAAAAAAACGTACAAAACAAATAAGCCGTAAAACACTCTTTTTCAGTGTTTTACGGCTTTATGACCATTCTATTTTTCTGAATTTTTTAGGTACAGCACCGTTTCCTTGTCGGAAGCAGTCGGTAAGGCATAATCCGTCTTGTATTTCTCATGGCCTTTGCCGGTTACCAGAATCCAATCGCCTGCCCGAGCCTCATTTACTGCTGCTTGGATGGCCAAAGTCCTGTCCATTATGATGTCGATTTTATGCGTCCCAGCCAATTTGTGCTGATAATCAGCATATTCCTGCCTCATCGCTTCTTCCGTAACGCTATTCAAATCGTCGGTGGTTAAAATCACACGCGCACTCTGATCAATCGAAGCCGCGATCATTTCATCCCGCTTCGATGCATCCCGGTTGCCGCGGAAGCCGAAAATGTGCGTGATTCTTTCCGCTCCGTCCTTATGCATCGACTTCAGAATCGAAGTGACCGCTTCCGGCGTATGCGCGTAATCGATGATACAGTGGACGCCATCCTTCAGATGGACGATTTCGTACCGGCCCGGCACGCCCGCAAACGAACGCATCTGTTCCGTAACATCCGCCAACGGATAGCCGAGATCCTGAATCACCGCACTAGCCATCGCAATATCATAGAGATTATGTTCGCCGGGCATATGCGGATCCAACGCCGACGTCTCATCAGAAACGTCCAACGTGACCTCCTGATTCGTCATCTTTTTGATCGACAAAGTGGCATCTTCCTGATGACCCACGGTGATGACCGCTATCCCCTTGGCGACCAGCCGCTGCGCCAGTTCCCCCCCCCAGGCGTCATCGGTATTGACGACCGCTTTCCCATCCGGTTTCAGCTTGTCGAACAGTAGTGCTTTGGCTTCGAAATAAGCCTCCATCGTTTTGTGGTAATCCAAATGATCGTGCTGCAGATTCATGAACAGGGCGTAGTCGAAAGCGACGCTCTCCAGACGGTATTGGGTCAGCCCGTGCGAAGAGACTTCGATGACGACAAGGTCATCCTTTGACGCCGCAATCAACTCATGCACTTTTTCGGCATTCGGTGTCGTATTTGGCGTCGGATATTGGATCCCGTTAATTTCATTGTAGAGGGTACCGATCATGGAAACGGTAAAGCCTTGCTGCTCCAGCAAATGCTTGAGGAAAAAAGCAGTCGTCGTCTTTCCGTTCGTACCGGTTATGCCGATGACGCGTTTCCTGCCGGACGGATGATTATAGAATTTATCCGCGAATTGGCCCAGCGCTCGGCGACTGTTGGCGACTTTTAGGTAAGGAATCGGCAATGCCTCTGGGCAATCGTGTTCGCCAACAATCAAAGCGGCGCCTTGTGCGATTGCATGGGGGATATAATCATGGCCATCCTTTTCAAAGCCAGCAATGGCGACAAATACCATTCCGTCCGTGATGTCCCTGGAACTATCGGTAATGCCGGTGATTATTTGTTCTCCATCCCACTTTGGCTGCTCTCCCAGCTGATAATCAGACAGCATTTCTTTCAGTTTCATGGATATGCTCCTTTAATGATGTTTCTAGCGAGCTTCAGTATACTTATCAAATGCGAAGTTTGTGTGAATTTTTGTAAGTAACACGCGTTGCCTTGTATAGGATATAACATCACGGCGCTTCTCGGTACTGTTATGTTGCAGAATTTTTTTTGCGTTGGGCGGAAATATTATGATAGATATGGGGCTTTCCAGTATACCTTTTCGATTCTGAAAGACGATCCCGTCAAGCCTTTTGTGAACTCAAGATTTCCCAGACGACCGTCACGGTATCGCTGTTGCTGATGTCTTCCGGCTCGAGATCGATCATCGGCGCGCTGTCATAGGCCATCTTCGATGAAGCTGCATAGACGCGGGAGCGCACTTCGATTTCGCCCCAGTCATAATCGATCGACAAGATTTTCCCAAGCATGACACCCCCCGCAGCAGCCAGTATCTGCGCCTTCTCCTTGGCGTCACGCACGGCATCCTCCAGTAAGGCTTGCTCGACTGCATACCGATTCTTCAGGAAAAAGTAGACCGAAAATTCCGGACTCGCTTCGCAAGTCGACAAAGCCAACAGAATTTCGCCCAGGCGCTTGCTGTCATTTTCAAAAGTTATCTTAAGATCATTCCGGTAGCGGTAGCCTAGGAAGTAGCGCTTGTTTTCGCCGCGGAAATCGTTCCTGTGCTCATACGCGCTGTCGATTGAAAAGTGTGTGGATCGGATTTCCTTTTTAGAGAATCCGAGCGGCAACAACGTTTCCCGGACTTGCTCCAGCGCCAAGGCGGCATGCTGCATCGCCAATTCGTACGTATCCTGGATATCCTCCAACTGCAGTGAAATGGCGATAGCATCTGGTGGCGCGCTGGCGAAACCTTTGCCCTTGACCGTCATTCTTGAAATTTCCATGTTGGTCATCCCCTTTTTGAATGGATCTGGTTCATTTTCCTTAATCCTAGCACTAAGTAAGCGGTTTCACAAAATTAAGGGCTGACTATAAAAAAACAGCCGTTCAAGACGACTGTCGGGTTTCTTCCGCATTCAGTTTCTTTGCTGAGAGCCAATCGAAAAATGTACGCACACCATACGTTAAAGGGATCGAAAGGTGCAAGGCTACCTGCAGCCCGTGCAGCATCACAAATTCCACCGTATTGATTGGATTAGGGAGATCCATGCCCAGCTGATACAACTGGTAAGCCTGCTGCGCCTGCTGCCCGGCCATCGCCAAAAAGAAAGCGTTGCTCCAAAAAGGTCGGCGCGTATATTGGTCAAAAAAGGCATTCCGATAGACAACGTTAACCAAAAAGAAAAGGGCACTGATCATGATGATGACCATGATCGCGCTTCGGTGAGATATCCCGCCAAGTCTATCATCCGGCATTGAGATATAAACAAAAAGTAATGCTGTCATGATCAACAAGCTATAAAAGCCGAATTTGTAACGAATTTCTTTTTGCTTCTCATCGTAAAACTTCAAAATTATCCCTCCACATCTTCAGTACAAGATCCTACTAACGTTCTCATTTCGCTTTCCAGCATGTCGATTTCGCAATAGGCAAGCGTCGGATTGTTCGCGGCGAAATAGCGGTAAACTTGGTTCACGCGCACGCGGAATTGTTTTGGGCTGATCGGCAACTGGTTCGCGCGTTTCACGCCACCCTTCTCGTTCAAGAGGAACTGCCGGTTCAATGCATGGATGACCTGAACCCATGAACATGCCGCTTGGAAGAAGCTGCCGCTCGCGTAATGGATGCCCCCCTGCATAGCGGCACCATGGCCATTTTCGAGCGAAAGTGTTGCTTCCTTCATGAAATAAGCAATCGTCGCTTGGCGCAGCTTTTCCGGATATGTTCCCTGCATTGCAAGCATTTCCTTCATCGACTTAAGCGGATGGTCCGGTGCTTCCCAGAGAATCCGGCCATAATGGATTTCCGCCGCGTAACTGCTGTTCACGACGCCGAAAGGATGGCCGCTCTTATGCTTGATCGAAATCTTCCCGTCAAGGCAATCAGAAATGGCGTGCACAACAGGATCGATTTCCCTTAGTTTGTAATGTATGGACACCCCGGTATCATCCATCCGGCAGACCACCTGTTCCAGTTCCTGATTGGACAGTCCTCCAGCGACATGATACAGCAAGATGGCTGATTCCGTGATATTGTCTCCACCACCGTACCCCACGATGCCTTTCAATCCGGGAATGCTTTTCAGTTCACTCACAATTTTCTCTCTGTTCACTTCGTTCACACATGCCACCTCACATTTTTCTGATGGAAAAACTTGTCGGAGCAGCTGGTCGAAAAATTGAATAGCCCCACAACTACGGGCTCCCAGCCTTAGATCGTGCAATCTATTTGCTTTTATCCTATCATTTTTAGGCAATTATCGCAATTTTGACAATTTTTTCCAATTTGATGCACTTCCTGAGGCACTACTTGTTCTATCGGAGATGCCTAAATTTTATTTTGCATTCATTCAAAAATAGGCTGCCTCAATAATTGAGGCAGCCTGAAGGTTCAACTTATTAATTATTTAGCAAAGAGCAAACATTTCCTAACACATGGAGAATTTCCTCATACTCATCACTGAATATTGTTGGATTTTTCGGGTAAATCCGCTCAATAGCGTAGCTATTCTACTAAAGGTAGATTTTACTTTTTGTAGCCATAATCCGGAATCGACAACCACCGTTCTTTCAAGCTATGGGCAACCATTTTCGGTTTTCGATCTCTTGTGAATGCGCCTTTTTTATTCCCATCGATACGACGAAGGTTCGGATGGGTTTCGAAATCCGCGAAATTCCATACATGTTCTCCAATGAAATACGGCATTTCATCAATTATTTCAAAATTGGCTTTGAAAAAGTTCACCTGATATTCCTCAGTGTACGGAATATCATGAATAGAACGTAGTCCGCTTACCGTATCAACCCCAAATTCCGTAAACATGATCGGTTTGTCCGGATAAGCAGCGTGCCATCTTTCAATTTCTTCCTTTAAGTGAATTTTCGCACTCTTTAAATCAGCATGATCGATATACCAACCATAATACCGATTCAAGCAAATAACATCGACTAAATCAGCTAATTTATCAGTTTCTGGCGTAGCATTCACGATATTCGGAATGATTACAGGACGGTTATTCCAATCCAATTCTCTAGTCAAAGTCACAAGGGGTTCGAAATATTCTCTTGCACCCTCCTGATGTCCTGCAGGCTCATTCCCCACTGCCCACATTACCACACAGGCATGATTTTTATCTCTTTCCAGGAGTTCCCGAATGACTTGCTTATGATTTTCAAATGAACCAACGATGCTCCAAGTATTCCCTTTTGAATTTTCATTCTGGCTCACATCTACAGTAAAGCGATTGAACAGCCCTACGCCTGGCACCTCATCGATCACTACAATTCCTTCTCTGTCAGCCATGCGCATAAACTCTTCCGCATACGGATAATGAGATGTCCGCATCGAATTGGCTCCCATCCACTTCATCAGATTGAAGTCGTAGTTGATGATTGCTTCATTCATGCCTTTTCCGAGAATCGGAAAGTCTTCATGTTTCCCGAAGCCTTTGAAATAAAAATTTTTCCCATTGATATATAAGGCATTGTCTTTTATCTCAAGTGTCCGAATACCGAACTCTTCTGTGTATTCATCAATGATTAAACCGTTCTCATCCTTTAACATCACTTTTAACCTATAAAGATAAGCATCCAATGGTTCCCAAAAACGAGTATCCCCAATACTGAATTCGTCATCTGATGTTTTGACCAGTACTTGCCCCTCTTCATCTTGCAGTTCATACAGTACTTCTGCATAGTCACCTATAACAGATGTTTTCGGACGAATGATCGTTTTCGACCCAGCGACTTCATAACGCGCTACAATATCTTCAATGTATGAATAGGGTGTTGTATATAATTTGACTGGGCGGTGGATTCCGCTGTAATTAAAGAAATCAAAATTAGGAAGGACTTTCTTCTCTTTCTCATTCTCTATCAGTACTGCATTCGGCAATGTTGTTTCGTTCAGAATATTTGAAACACAAACCTTCAAATCATTCGGTGCTTTGAGCAAGGAAGCTGCTATCTCCACTTCAAAAGGGGTGAAACCGCCTATATGTTCCGTGACAAATTGACCGTTGATATAAACTTTCGCTTTGTGAGAGACAGAACCAAATCGCAAAACCAATCGTTGCTCATTTAGTATTTGAGGAACAGCAAACTCTTTTTCATACCAAATGTCTCCAACATAATCTCTGAGCTGGCTATCTGTTATTTGATCGTTATACGAGGCGGGAACAGCCATAGTTAGCGGATTTTTCAATTTCTTACTTGGATCAACTTCTTGGCCTTCATCTGGAATAAGAAAATTCCACGTTCCAGAAAGATCAATGACTGTTCGAGTCAACGTATTTAATGGATAGAGCATACTTTCCCTCCCAATCTGATTATGCTAATTCAACTTGAACAGCAGTTTCATTTATTTCTTTTACTTCTTCAAGCTCAGCTTCGCGATCAACACGCTTAAACCATGGATACCATAGAAGAGGAGACAACACCAATTGGATAAACACTTGCAGAATAACGATAGTCCAATGTCCTCCAACCGTGGCATGGAATCCTAACGGAAGTCCAAAAATAGCTTGCATCCCGATGACACGATTCACCAGTCCGATATTCGTCACAAAATAGGCAACAAGCAGTGCAATGCTGTTGTTGAAGATAAAAGGAACAACTAGTTTAAAGTTCAAAACCAAAGGCGTGCCAAATATTACCGGTTCAGTGATTCCGAAGAATGCAGGAAGAATAGCAAGTTTCCCAAGTTCTTTGTAGCGTTTACTTTTCGCAAAAGTCATCAGTAATGCCAGCCCGAAAGCAGATCCGCTCCAACATACAATATTAACAAATGAGGCAGTGACAATATTAGGCAATGGCTGTCCTGCTTGATAAGCCTCAAGGTTTTGAATATTTAAAGAGAGCCACAATGGCGTCACAATAGGGCTAATGATGTTCGTTCCATGCATACCAAGGAACCACAGCAATTGCTGGAAAGCGATAATGCCTGCTACTGACCAGATTGAACCACCTATCCCCTGTAAAGGAGTTTGGATAAACGAAAATATCAATTGGTGGATCGTGCCAAATTCGGATAAACTAAATCCCCATCCTATCAATAAGCCCATCGTTCCGATGAGGAATAATGGAATCAATGATTCAAAAGTCTGAGAAACCATTGGCGGAACCCCATCAGGCATCTTGATTGTCCATTTTTTTTCTTTAGCATATACGTAGATTTTTGACACGAAAAGTCCGGCAATAATCGCTGTGAACATTCCTGACGTTCCTATCCAACTAAGAGGAAGGGCTGTGACTGGCCTCACTTCTCCAGGGATGGCTCCAAGCGGAGTCAGGATAAGGAAAAACATAAGCCCAATCAGTCCTGCAGCAATCCCATCTTCTTTTGTCAGCAGTTTAACCACATTTCTGGTGATCAGAAAAACGAGGTATAGGGAAATCGATCCGATGGTAAATGTATTGACTCGTGCAAACAGCGGCGTAAGTCCAACTTTAGCGAAAAATTCTGCGACGCTCGCGATTGGAAACGCTTGAAAAATTATGATGATTGAACCAAATATCATCAAGCCTGTGAGGGCCATCATTGAATCTGACACTGCCTTTAAATATGTGTTTCTTGATACCTTCTCTACTTTAGCATTTAATTTGCTCCAAATATTTCTTGATTCTTGTGCCACTATAATTCCTCCTCTGTGCCGTCGCCTTAGTTAGACTGACGGATTAATTCCAGTGCAGTGTTTAATACCTTTTCGCCATTCATCATTCCATAATCACGCATATCAATTGTGCAAATGGGAATAGCGTACATTTTCTTAAGGTCTTGCTCAGCATGGGCCATTTGGGGGCCGAGCAGGATGGCATCAACGTTATCCACCATTATGTCGACATTGCTTTCTGCCGTTGCTTCAATCACAACATCCAGATTTTTTTCTCTGGCTACTTTTTTCATCCGTTCAACAAGCATACTTGTTGAAAAGCCACCTGAGCATACTAATAAGATACTCTTTGTCATCCTTCAGACCCCCTTCATTACCTTTTTATCTTCGATCATCAGCGTAGCCAAATCTACAACAGTCATTGCATTCATCAGATGATCTTGGGCATGGATAAGCAAAAGACTGATATCAGTCTTTTCTCCTCTGGTTTCTGCTTGAATCAAGCTAGTCTGAACCTTGTGGGCTAAACTCATTGCCTCTCTTGCTTCTTTCATCAGTTCTTCCGCTCTGTTATGATCGCCTTCACTCGCATTTCTTACTGCCATTAACGCTTTTGAACGGGCATTCCCGCCGTTTACGATAATGTCCATGATTATTTTTTCTTGGTTCAAAATTACTCCCCCTATAATAAACTCTCAAATCCCGACAAAAATTCATCAAACGAATGAACTTGAAGGAGAGCTTTTCGAGTTGCATCATTATCCATTAGTTTCATCAGAAAATTACTGATCTCCTTGTGCAAAAATAAATGTCCTTGTTTCAAGTTGATCAAAAAAATCAAGCTCACTTCTTTTCCTTGCCATTCAATCGGGTTCCTTAAAATAGTTACACCGATAGTGCTTATTTTTGCCTCCAACCGCAACGGATGTGGTGCGGCAATTCCTTTGTTGTAAATCGTAGAAAATTTAATTTCACGTTCCCTGACAAGATCAGCAAAGTGTTCAGAAGCAGCATCTTCATTGATCATTTGATTGGCTTGTTCGCTGATGAGTTCAATGTACGTACCAGTCTCCACTATCCGGAAATATTTTTCAGAGAACAATGACTGAAGATTAACTATGGGTTTATTTTTTTCTCTCTCTGAGATATGGAGTGCTGTTTTGCCTTTGATTGCTTGGATTTCGGATTCATCCAAAAAATTCTTAATCTGAATGACTGGCACTCCCTCGATTTCATCCTCAAGAGGAATCGTAGATAAAAATACGTCAGGCAAATCTTCTATGAACGCTTCCACATTTTTATTTGATATAGTCATTACCACTGCGTCAGGGAACACTCTTTCCAGTCTCAAACGGATAAGATGGGCACTGCCTCCCCCAGTCGAACAAATGACTACAATCCGTTTTACTTTTTTCAGCGTATTTTGATTCTGTTTCTCGAAATGAGCCGCCAAATGCAGAGCAATGTACCCAATCTCGTCTCGAGTCAATGCATAACCGTACTTTTCTTCAATCAGTTCCCCAAACCGGAATGCAACAACAAAAACATTGGCATATTCCAGTTTCATTTCATTAATCAATGGATTCTCAAGCTGTAAGTTATAATACAATCTATTCAGCAAGGGATAGACATGCATGACCAGGCCTTCAATCAAGTCATCGTTGTCATAAAAATCCGTTAAGAACTCTTCATCCAAATTTTTCAATATCGTTTTTATATCACTATATAACTGACTCATTTGTTCTATATTCATAGCAGTGTTACTTGTTTTTGCACTAATATGCGCCGCTAAAAAATCAACTTCTTCTTTTGGTAAACGCAACCCATACTCTTTCTCGATCCAGCCGGATAACTCTGATGCTGCTTTATGATAAACACTTTCAATCTCCTTCATCACTAATTGATCTTTTTTGATGAAGTTCTTTTGGCTTGCCCGAAAAAGTACGATTTTCAAATGCGTGATAAGGTTCTCAAATACCACTTCTGATATATTCAACTGATTCACGATTAGTAGTGATCGAAAGTAATCGTCTAAGTTCTCGGTCTCAAATTTCCCCAGAAATTCTTTATATTGTTTTGTTGGTTCCAGATATAGATTCGACTGAAGGACAAATTTAGAAAAGGCTTTACGGAAGGACTGTTCTTTACCGCTCACCTGAATTCCGTAGTGCGGTTTTTTCTCTAGCTCTAAGTCTTGTTCTTTCAACTTTTGTTCTACCAATTTTAAATCTTTTAGGATAGTGGATCGACTTACACACGTGCGTTCCATCAATTCTGCTATCGTAATGTACTCACTCGCTTGCAGAACGTGAAACAACAGCGCTTCCAGACGTTGATCCACATTATAAAAATCGATTTCTTTTTTTTCATTTTTTCGATATTCTTCAAAAAGGTTTTTGTCCTGTACTCTTAAGTAATACCCCTTTCCTCTCTCCAGTCCAATTGTGAATCCATAATTAGAACTGGATAAATTGATCTCTTTTATTACGTTCCTGACAGTGCTTTCAGAAAGTTCCATCAAAAGTGTCAATTGCGACAACTTAATCGGAGCGTAACTCTTCATTAAGAGATTGACTAGTATTTTTTCTCTCATTGAAAGTACTCCTTAATACCGGTATTTTATTAATAGATCTATCTACGAATAAGTATACTTCAGATTTGATTTTACAAAAGAACTGTTTTTACGATTAAATTTGGTAAAAAGAATACGAATATAATAAATAACCTATAGGATCACGCTGGAGGCTGTTTCCCCTTGTCTGCCTTCTGAAAACATGCTATCATTCTATCTATAACGAGGGAATGAATGTCTCCCGAAGCAAATCGCTTAAACCGCTTATACAAGCTGATGACTTCTGCGCAATAGGCGCAGTCCGTCGTCGGCTTTTTTAGTGGCAACAATTTGGAGGTGCAGCTTTTGATTTACAGTATCGCGCTTATTCTCATACTCGGTTTTCTTCTCAGTTCGCTCTTTACCCGGTTCCAACTTCCCGGCTTGTTGGGCTTGATTTTGACCGGCATCCTGTTGGGTCCTTACGCAATGGACCTCATGGCGCCGGAATTGCTGGCCATTTCCGCGGATATCCGGAAAATCGCCTTAATCGTCATTCTCGTGCGCGCCGGCTTGACGATGGACTTGGGCGATCTTAAAAAGATCGGCCGTCCTGCTGTCCTGATGACCTTTTTGCCGGCTACCTTCGAGATCCTGGCGGTCATCCTGTTGGCGCCGAAATTGTTGGGCATCACTTTACTTGAGGCTGCCATCCTTGGGGCCGTTCTCGGGGCTGTTTCGCCGGCTGTCGTTGTTCCCCGCATGATTATGCTGATTGAGAGCGGCTACGGCAAAGCTAAAGGGATCCCGCAGATGATTCTGGCCGGTGCGTCCGTCGATGATGTCTATGTCATCGTCCTGTTCACCTCGTTCATGGGCATGTACACCGGCAGCGGGTTCCAGGCAATCACGCTGCTTTCCGTTCCGGTATCGATTGGATTGGGCCTGCTTGGTGGTCTGTTGGTTGGTTTGGGTCTGGTTTTTCTCTTCAGGACGTTCCACATCCGCGACACGATGAAAGTCATGCTGGTGCTGAGCGCTTGTTTCCTGTTGGTGGCGACGGAGGATTCCTTTGCCAAATTCATCCCCTTCTCCGGATTGCTCGGTGTCATGGCTGTCGGAGCCACCTTATTGAAAAGACGCCCGGAATTGGCCAGACGTCTGAATGATAAATTCTCAAAAATCTGGTCCGCAGCCGAAATCTTCCTGTTCGTACTGGTCGGGTCGGCTGTCGACATCACTGCTTTGGGCGACGCCGGTTTAGCGGCTGTTGCCTTGATTTTCGGAGCTTTGATTTTCCGGATGGCTGCGGTCTTCCTGGCGGTTTCAGGCACAAACCTGAATGCGAAGGAACGTATTTTCTCCGCGATGGCGTACACGCCGAAAGCCACTGTCCAAGCGGCCATCGGTTCGATCCCTTTGGCTGCTGGAGTCGAAGCGGGCAGCATCATTTTGAGCGTCGCCGTCTTGGCGATCATTTTGACTGCGCCGATCGGAGCCACCTTCATCGACCGCACCTACAAGACCTTATTGACGAAGGATGCCGCATCAAGAAAATAAGAAAAGATACGCCCTCAAGTGCATAAGCGCTTGAGGGCGTATCTTTTCTTATTCATCCAATTCTTCGACCATGCGGTAACCGACTCCGATTTCAGTCAGGATATATTCCGGTTCCGCTTGATTTTTTTCTATTTTCCGGCGGATATTGGCCATATTGACCCGCAATGTCCGGTTCTCATCCATATACGGCCCCCAGACAGCCTTCGTGATGAAGTCATGCGTCAGTACTCTTCCCGCGTACTGCGACAACAGGACAACTATTTTGTATTCGTTGGGAGTCAAATGGACCTCTTTCTTCCTTACGGCCACTTTCCTCTTTTCATAATCGATCGTCAATTCTCCGACACTAAAACTGCCCTCTGGCAGTGCCGAAGTATTCACTTGGTGCAGGCTATGGCGCAAGGCAGTACGAATGCGCGCCAACAATTCCGAAGTGCTGAAAGGTTTGGTCACATAGTCATCCGCACCGCAATCCAACGCCTCCACTTTTTCCCGTTCATTGCCGCGCGCGGATACGACCATGACAGGAACAGCGGAGAAAGTACGGATTTTTTTCAGGACCTCCATCCCATCCATATCCGGCAAACCCAAATCCAACAGAATCAAATCTGGATTGTAAGAGGTCATCAGCGCCATCCCTTCCTTGCCGCTCGCCGCTTTCAGAACGGCATAATCATTCGAAAGCAGGATGGCGGTCAAAAAGTCGGTAATGTGCTGCTCATCCTCAATCAAAAGTATCGTAAGTTTATTTTTCATGCTGTTCTCCTTCTGTCAATGGGAGTGTGAATTCGAAGACAGCACCGCCGTCGAGACGGTTTACTCCCTTCATTTTCCCGCCATGCGCCTGCACAATCGTCATGCAGATGGACAGGCCAATTCCCATACCTCTGGATGAATCTGAACTTTTATTGTTAACACCCGAATTTGCTTCAAACAGGAAAGGAAATTGTTCA
The DNA here is from genome assembly GCF_003052295.1 of Trichococcus paludicola. Taxonomy (GTDB): domain Bacteria; phylum Bacillota; class Bacilli; order Lactobacillales; family Aerococcaceae; genus Trichococcus; species Trichococcus paludicola. The sequence continues at coordinate 206,174 of NZ_QBLC01000003.1, read as the reverse complement.
TCTGAAATCCCCTCTCCATAATCGACTACAGCAAAGACTGCCTCATCTTTCTTTTCATGCAGATAAAGATCAATGACAGAATCATCCGGGGAATGCGTAATGGCGTTCTCCATCAGATTAATCAGTACCTGCATGATCAATGTGGCATCCATAGGTACAAACAGCGCCTTTTCGGGAATACTGACTCTGAACTTGCGTTTCGGAAACCTCTTCTTGATTCGGCTGAGCGCATCGGAAATGACCTCCTCAGCAATCTCATCCGTTTTGTTTACGGACACGGAACCTTCTTGAATACGGGTAACTGACAGAAGGTTTTCCACAAGCCGAATCAGCCACTGCGCCTCGCTCTGGATCGAAGTCAGCAACTTTTGCTGCGTTTCTTTGTCGAAACTTTCTTCGTTTTCCAGCATGGCGGAGCTCGCCCCCAAAATCCCTGTCAAGGGCGTCCGCAAATCGTGGGAAATGGAGCGGAGCAAATTACTCCTCATCTTTTCCCTTTCATTTTCCACAATCGTTTCCCTTTGTTGATCGGACAGTTGTTGGCGTTCAAAAGCTAAAGCTATCAGCGAAGAAATCATCTGGAGTGTCGAACGGCTTTCTTGGTTAACAACACCTTCTCTGCAGCCGATCCCGACTACGCCCAACACGTTCCTTTCAGATGCAATCGGCATGTAAAAACCATCCGCTCCGCTCAGCGTATCCGTACCTGATCCGGCAATTTTATTGTTCAAAAATACCCAATTGGCGACCGCTTCCTCGTCCCGGGTGAGTAGGTAGTCCGCCTCTGCCCTATTTGAGCTGCGGACTGAGGTCTTCGGGATGCCACCCTTTTCGTCGATGGCATAAAAAACAACCGGGCGATTGAACGAACGGCTGATATAATCATTCGCAATAATAACGATGCTGTCGAGGCCGCGTGTTTTTAATAACTGCCTGTTGATATCATACAAGACCTGCAAGCGCTGCTCCCGCTCCACTATAAGACTGGCCTGGATCCGCGAACTCGTAATGAGGCTTGAAGTGATCAAAGCGATGATCAATAATATAAAAAAGGTGACCAAATACGATGGATCATCGGTTTTGAAATGGAAAATCGGATCTACGAAAAGGACATCGAACAAAAGCACACTGACCACGGAAGCAACAATTCCATAAGCATAGCCGTCCGTCGCCCGCGAAGTCAAGATGACCGCAAGTAGATAAACCATTGCCAAATTATGCTGTTCCACTCCCCAGGATTTCAACAGATAAGAAATCACGGTTGTCACAAATAAAATACCCACCATCTTGCTTGTCTGTGTGCTGGACATTGTCCACCAACTCAACCACCGCTTGAATGAAAAGCTGCGGAGCGCCGTCCCTTGGGAACCATCTGGGTCGTTGTTGGAAAGGATATGGATCTCGCTTTTGTCCAACAAGGAAATGAGTCTGTCCTCAAAATCATGTTCCCATAAACTGCGGATGCCTTTTTTCTTTTTACTTTTTCCGATAACGATATTTGTGATTCCAGACATATTAGCAAATTCCGCCAATGCTTCAGCAACATCGTTCGCATGCAAAATCAATGTTCTGGCACCCAACTTGTCCGCCAGCTTCATATTTTCCTCTAAGTCATCCTGCTGTTGCGGAGACAGCCTGCTCTCGTCTCTGGTCACAACATGGACGGCTGTCCATTTGCAGTGAAAAGCCTCAGCCGTCCTTGCAGCCCAACGAATATTTTGCGCAGAGAAAGGCGAGGCAGTGACACATGCCAAAATATTTTCATTCACTTGCTTATCTAATGAACCTGCATTCGCCTGCTGCTCGGCACTGATCCGGTCAGCCAACTTGCGCATGGCAATTTCACGCAGCAGGCGCAGATTTTCTTTCGTAAAAAAATTCTGTTGGGCCAGTTTCACCTTGTCTTCCCGATAGATTTTGCCTTCCTTCAACCGTTGGATCAGTTCTTCGGAATCGATATCGATCAGCTCAATACTGTCGGCCCGTTCAAAAATATAATCAGGTATTGTTTCATTTACGATCACATTGGTTATTTGAGCCACGACATCCTTCAAACTCTCGATGTGCTGCACATTGACTGTCGTATAAACGTCAATGCCCGCCCGTAGAAGTTCTTCGACATCCTGATACCTTTTTTTGTTCCGGACACCGATTGCATTCGTATGCGCCAATTCGTCGACCAAAATCAACTCTGGGTTTCGTTTCAACGCGGCATCCAAATCAAACTCCTGAAGCTTGATGTTCTTGTAGCTGATCTCTTGCGGCGCAAGGACAGGCAACCCCGGCAAAAGGAGATTCGTCTCAGGACGGGTGTGCGGTTCGACGTATCCGACGACGATATCCACACCTGCAGCCAGTTGATCATGGGCGTCTTCCAGCATCGCATAGGTCTTCCCTACTCCAGCCGCATAGCCAAAAAATATCTTCAGTTTACCGAATTTTTGGCTGTCCCGTTCTTCCGTTTTCTTGATCATTTTCAACAACTGCTCCGGGTCAGGGCGCACATCCTCCTGTCTTCTCATTGCCATCCTCACTTTCCTGTGTTATTGCTTCTTACTCAGCGGCGGATGCTTCATCCAGTGCTAAGTTCACTTCCAGTACATTCACTACAGGTTCGCCGAAAACAAACAAAGCCCGTTCGGACGTCTTTTCATTGATGATGGCTTGTACCCGTTCCGGATTCATTTCACGTTCCGCAGCTATACGTTCCACTTGGTAGGCGGCTGCCTCCGGTGAGATATGCGGATCGACACCGCTTGCTGATGCCGTCACTAGCTCCATTGGGATATCTGCTTCATTCAAAGGATTCAAATCTTTCCAAAAGTCGATTCTTTCCGAGACTGCTGCCGCCTGCTCCCCGCTTGAAGGGGATGCGTTGCTGACGGTTTGCGGCCGTCCAATCAGATATTGCGGTTCCGTGAATGCTTGCCCCAACAAGCTGGAACCCACAAGTGCTTCTGAACCCTCCTGTGTTTCTATAGTTATCATACTACCATTCGCTTTGTCTTGAAAGAGCAACTGTGAAATCCCCGTAACAGCGGCTGGATACATAATCCCGCAGATGACGGTGAAGACTGCCATCACTCGGATGCTTGTACTAAATTTCTTCATGATTTCCTCCTATACTAATCCGAGCAATGTGATGATTATATCGATCAGTTTGATCGCGATGAATGGCGCCACCAAGCCGCCTAGTCCGTAGATCAAGATGTTCCGCTTCAGCAGCTTTCCGGCAGGTATTTCTTTATACGGCACCCCTCTTAACGACAAAGGGATCAAGAAAATGATGATTAGCGCATTGTAGATGATCGCCGACAGGATTGCGCTGTTTGTGCTCGTGATGTTCATGAAGTTCAGCACACCTAGCTCCGGGTAGATGCTCAGGAACAGCACCGGGATGATGGCGAAGTATTTCGCAACGTCATTTGCGATGCTGAACGTGAATAAAGCGCCGCGTGTCATCAGCAATTGCTTCCCGATACGGACAATTTCAATCAACTTCGTCGGGCTTGAATCCAGATCGATCATGTTTCCGGCTTCTTTGGCTGCCTGCGTCCCGGAATTCATCGCCACGGCCACATCGGCTTGCGCTAATGCAGGAGCATCATTGGTGCCGTCGCCCGTCATGGCCACCAGATGGCCTTCCCGCTGATATTCGCGGATCAGGTTCATCTTATCTTCAGGTGTCGCTTCCGCCAAAAAATCATCCACTCCTGCTTCGGCTGCTATCGCCGCAGCGGTCATCGGATTGTCACCGGTGATCATGATCGTCTTAATGCCCATGCTGCGCAAATTATGAAATTGCTCCTTCACGCCGTTTTTCACGATGTCCTTCAAGTAGATAACGCCCATAACTTTATAGTTCTTCGCTACCACAAGCGGTGTCCCACCTTTTGTGGAGACTTCCCTGACGATTGCGTCACACTCTTCAGGAAAGGGTTCGCCGTGGTCAAGCACATAAGTCTTGACGGTATCAGCTGCTCCCTTGCGTATTTCATTCCCTTGGTAATCGATTCCGCTCATCCTCGTCTTCGCGCTGAATTCGATGAATTCTGCCTGCAGCGCGCCCATATTGCGGCCTCGAATATTGAACTTTTCTTTCGCCAAAACGACGATGGATCTGCCTTCCGCTGTTTCATCCGCCAGCGACGACAGCTGCGCAGCATCCGCCAAGTCCTCTATGCTGACGCCGGCAACCGGATAGAATTCAGCGGCTTGACGATTACCCAAGGTGATGGTTCCTGTCTTATCCAGCAGCAAGATGTCTACATCCCCGGCTGCTTCTATGGCACGGCCACTCATTGCCAGTACATTCGCTTGATTCAAACGGCTCATCCCGGCGATACCGATCGATGACAGCAGCGCACCGATTGTCGTCGGAGCCAAACAGACAAGCAAGGCGATGATGTTCGTGATCGTAATGGCATTCCCTTGACCAGTTTGCTGCGCTGAAAAGGCGGTGAACGGAAAGAGCGTGCCGCTCACGACCAAGAAGATGATCGTCAGCGTGACCAGAATAATTTGCAGAGCAACCTCGTTCGGCGTCTTCTTTCGCGAAGATCCTTCAACCATTGCAATCATCTTATCCAGGAAACTTTCTCCGGCCTCCGCAGTCACTGTAATGACCAGCCAGTCGGACAAGACGGTTGTCCCGCCTGTCACGGCACTTCTGTCGCCGCCCGATTCACGGATTACTGGCGCTGACTCGCCAGTAATGGCACTCTCATCAACGGATGCGGCCCCATCAACCACATCTCCGTCCATCGGTATTTGCTCGTTGGCTTCCACGAAGACCAAATCGCCTTTCTTCAGGCTGCTCGAGATGATCCACTCAAATGTGTCATGATCTTCTTTCGTCAACAACCTTTTCGCTTGGACATCGGAGCGGGCACTGCGTAAGGTATCCGCTTGTGCGCGGCCGCGTCCTTCGGCTATCGCCTCCGCAAAATTCCCGAAGAGCACAGTGAACCACAGTATCAGCGTGATGATGAGCGTGTAACCTGAAGACTCATCCTTTGTTCCCGTCAGCGACAGGAAAAACAGGATGGTCGTGAAGATGGCACCCAAGTATACGACCAACATGACCGGATTACGCACTTGTATTTTCGGTGACAGCTTCTTGAAGGACTGTTTGACCGCATCCAGCAATATATCTTTTGATATGGCATTATTTTCCATTTTTTAGTTTCCCCTCATCATTATCGTGTGACAAAAAAATCTGCAATCGGACCCAGCGTCAATGCCGGCAAGTAGCTCAGCGCCCCAATGATGAGGATGACACCCAAAAGGAACGCCGTGAACAGGCCATCACTTGTGGAAAGCGTCCCTTCGGTTACAGCGACCTGTTTTTTCCCGGCAAAATTACCGGCCAAATAGATGGCTGCAATCATCGGCACGAATCGCGCAATCACCATGATGCCTGCACCAACCAAGTTGGTGAATAACGTATCCGACGCAAAGCCAGCAAAGCTGCTCCCGTTGTTGTTGGCGAGTGAGGTGTAATTATAGAGCGCTTCGGTAAATCCGTGAGCGCCAGTAGTATGGAGCCATTCCGTGATCATCGGCAGCATTATGGCGACAGCCGTGCCGATCAAACTCAACAGCGAAGGCGTCAAGATGATAACACTCGCCATCTTCATATCGAATGGATCGACTTTCTTGCCCAGATATTCCGGCGTCCGTCCGACCATCAATCCCGCTATGAATACAGTCAGCAATACAAAGGCCAGCATCCCATAGATACCTGAGCCAATGCCACCGAAGACGATTTCGCCTAACTGCATCAAGAACAAGGGCGCTAGGCTTCCTAATGCGGTATAGCTGGACAAGCTGGAATTGGTCGCTCCCGTGGAAGTAGCCGTAGTTGCTGCTGTCCACAGCGCCGATCCGCCAATTCCATGGATCACTTCTTTCCCTTCCATGTTTCCGCTAGCCTGTACGCCTTCAAATATGGGGCCCAACGACCATTCACTGTAGGTCACCAAAGCCAGCAGACCCACGAATAATGCCGCCATCGTAATGAAAAGGGCCCGTGCATGCAATCTGTCCTTCACGGCTTTTCCGAAAGTGAAGAGCAAGGATACCGGGATCAGCAAGATGGAAAGTAGCTGCAGCACATTCGATAAGGCTGTCGGATTTTCCAAAGGATAGGCTGCATTCGTTCCGAAGAAACCTCCCCCATTTGTCCCCAGTACCTTAATGGCTGCTTGACTCGCTACCGGTCCTAAAGAAATAGAGAACAGCTCTCCAGATTCCAAAGCGGTTGCTTGTTGTGCGCCTTGAAAAGTCTGGATTACGCCCTGAGATGCGAGTAAAACGGCCAAGACAGTAGCCAATGGCAGCAGGATGTACAGGACGGCCCGCGTCAAATCCTTCCAGAAATTACCGATTGCTTGGCTTTCCTTTAAGATCAATCCGCGGATCACTGCAAAAAGAACAGCAAGTCCGACAGCTGCAGAAAGGAAATTCTGCACCGTCAACCCCAGCATCTGCGACAGATAGGACAAGCTCACTTCACCAGCATAGGCTTGCCAGTTCGTATTGGTGATGAAGCTGGCTGCGGTGTTCAACGCTAAGTCCCAGGACATCCCGGCTTTCCCTTCCGGATTCAACGGCAGGAAGCCTTGGAACATCAAGAGCATCCATAAACCGGCAAACCCAGCGAGCGAAAATCGGACGACTGCAAGGGCATAGGACTTCGCATCCATCTGTTCTTCTTCATCGACTCCGATGAGCCGGTATACAGCCTGTTCTATCGGCGCAAGAATTTTGGTCAACATCACTTTCTTTCCTGCCATCACTTTATAGATCCCATTTCCGACAGCCGATGCCAGCAGCACCAACAGTACGAAGAAAACGACATATTGCACAACTATGAAACTCATAGATCTTCACCCCTAAACAAGACATAAAATAAATACAACAATAAGCTCACTCCCAATAAACAGGCAAAGATGGACACAATACCCACTATTCCCACTCCCAACTTTCAATTCTTTAGTTCTTTACTATGTCAATCATACTGCCAAAGCGTGTTAAGAAAGTGCTAAGGAAAGGGACGACGGTGTTAAGATTGCATATAGATGACGGTTTCAGTCCAAAAAAAGATTCCCTCTTTCGAAGGAATCCGTCTCTGATCTTACTATTTTGTTTCCCGTTTCTGCAAAATATAGAAAACATAGTTGTAGTAGGCACTGTATTTTTCGAAATGTTTCATTTCCTGGCGGTTCTCTTCCACCAGTGCTTTTGCGTCATCACTGTGGCCGTGCCTTTCCAGGAATGCCGCTTCATTGGTTTCATAGTAATGATAGTAATGGCTCGTCCAGTCCGATTCGGGCAGGATGAAATGCGCCACCGGAATATAGCCGGCTTCCTCGATTTGAGCGGTCTTCTCAGCAATCGTCGCCATTTCCGGGTAAACTTCGGTCCAATATTTGTCCACGATTTGAGGACGTTCCGGTGTCAGCCAGGAAATTTCGGAAACGACCAAAAACCCGTCTTTTTTCAACAACGGACGCCATTCCCGGATGCCTCTGGAAAAGCCGATGTTGTAGATGGCGCCTTCTGCCCAGATGACGTCCAAAGATTCGGGAGCGAAGGCAAGCTGTTCCATATCCATTTCCTTAACCGTCAAGCGGTTTGTAATGCCATGTTCCAGGACTTTGTGCTTGAGTATATTCAAAAATTCTTTGCTGCTGTCAACCGCCGTGATGTGGGCCGGCGTCTGTTCACTCAGCACCATGGTTTGCGCGCCGGTTCCACAGCCGACGTCCAATAATTGCGCTTGCGGGGTCAATTGCGGCAGAAACTGCAGTGCTTTGATGGTGCTCTGTTGGCTGCCGGGACCTTGGCGCGGGTTGCTTTTATGAAAATCGATGATCAAATCCAATGTTTCCATGAATTTCCCTCCTGATCTGCGTTTTCGTACCTGTTAGCGTAAGAATCTATTGTCGTTCGCCGACGACTGTGTAGCGTTGCCTTAGATGTCTTTGCCTTTCGATCTCGTCCACAAATGCAATCGCATAATCCGCGTAACTGATGTAACTCTCGCCTTCGCTGTTCAGCAGCAGCGTTTCTGCCCCTTCGGCGTAGTTTCCGGTCCGGTTGCCGTTTGGGTCAAAATAAGCGGATGGCGAAAGATAAGTCCAATTGACGTTGCTTTCCTTCAGTATGTTGAGGGCTTTTGCCATGTTCGTCGCAGTCGGTTTGAAAGCTTCGGGAAAATTGGCTGTTTCCATCACGCGGATCGTTTTTCCGGGATCCGCATAAAGGCTGCCGGCGCCGCCTACAACGATCAAGCGCGTTTCCGGCAGGTGTTCCAGCTCATCAATCAAGGACTGCAGCGAGGTGACATGCTCCTCTTCCATCCCCGCTGGCGCATTGAAAGCATCCACGATCACATCGAATCCTTTCAGATCCTCCACTTGCACATCAAAAATATCCCGCTCCATGATAGTTACTTGTTTGTCTGCGAGCTTGGCGGGATTCCGGATGATGGCCGTCACCTCATGTCCCCTGGCATGCGCTTCCTCCAAAATCAACCTGCCTTGCCTGCCTGTCGCTCCGATGATTCCGATCTTCACTCAAATCCCTCCGTTCTGGTTTCAAACGTCCATCTGTCTCCTTCATTTTAGGATTCCGGGGAATAAAAGTAAAGCCGGACACTTATCCAGAAGCGAAAACACAGCCTCTCGCGAATCCAAGAAAAAAAGCCCCGCAGAATCCTTTCGGCTCTGCAAGACTTCGTTTTTCGCATCATTTTTCTGATTATTCCGGAATAGACTCCCCAATCGTATGCGGGTAGATGTTCGCAATGACCTCTTTGTCGATTTTCTTGTTGAAATATATGCTCATGACCAATGCGAAGACTTCCGCAATCGGAAACGCCCACCAGACAAACGCAACGTTGCCCATCAAGGAAAGCAGATAAGCTGCCGGCAGCAGCACCACGACCTGGCGGATCATGGAGACCCAAAGACTCAGGCCACCTCTTCCAAAGGCCTGGAACACAGAACCGGAAACGATGTTGTAGCCTGCAGCAACATAGCAGAGACTGATGATCCGCAAAGCCGGTATCCCGATTTCCAGCATTTCATCGGATGCATTGAACAACTGCAGAAGTGTGCCGGGCATCAGCAAGAAAATGGCTGCACCGATGAACATGATTGCCATCGCATATCTTTTCGATAAGGTGATAGTCTGCTTGATCCGCTCTTTTTGATCGGCACCGTAGTTATAGGCAATGATTGGCACCATCCCATTATTCAGACCGAAAACCGGCATGAATATGAAGCTTTGAAGCTTAAAGTAAACACCGAATACCGCAGTCGCAGTCGGTGTGAAACGGATTAGAATATTGTTCAGGCTCAAATTCAGGAAGGAGCCGACAGCTTGCATCAAAATCGACGGGCCGCCGATAGAATAGATTTTTTTGATTGTTTGCATATCCGGGCGGAACCCTTTAAACGATAAAGTGATTTCCTTATTGAACCGGACATTGAAAAAGAACGCCAGTGATGCAGCGGTTATCTGTCCGATGACGGTTGCGATTGCAGCGCCTCTTGTCCCCATTGCCGGAACGCCGAACCAGCCGAAGATGAAGATCGGATCGAGGATGATGTTCAGGATTGCACCTGTCGCTTGGGTCGTCATCGTGAACAAGGTTCTGCCTGTGGATTGCAGCAAGCGTTCCATGCTGACCTGCATAAAGACTCCGATTGAGAAGACGCAGATGACTTGCAGGTAATCGATTCCGTAGGCGATGATTTCTGCATCCTTCGTCTGGAAAGAGAAATAAAGCGGGATGAAGAACAGGCCCAACGCCAAAAATAACAGGAAATGCATTGCATTCAGAAAAATGCCGTTATCGGCTGTGCTGTTTGCAGCCGCGTAATCCTTTTCCCCGAGTCGTCTGGAAACCAACGCATTGATCCCGACCCCTGTCCCGACCGCCAAAGCGATCATCAAGTTCTGCACCGGGAACGCCAAGGATACCGCAGTCAGGGCTTTTTCACTGATTTGGGCCACGAAGATGCTGTCCACGACATTGTATAAAGCCTGTACCACCATGGAAATCATCATTGGTACGGACATGGAGATCAATAATTTGTTGACGGGCATGACACCCATCTTATTTTCCGCCATTGCTGGCTGTTTGTTTTGTTGCATATTTTTTCCTTTCCAAAAAAGTGGAGCCGTCTATTCGACGGCTCGCCTTTTTGTAGCTATAATTTTTTATGATTCATCTGCCTCTTGGATAGGCAATTCGATTTTGGTCAAGTATTCCTGCGGCGTGAAGCCTTCGCCGTTGTAGTAGGTTTCATAGGAGATGCCGTTCGTCTCGAAATCATGGAATGTCAACCACTGGTCCATTTCCTGATAAAGTTTCGGGATTTCATTATAAGGGCCGATGTTCAGACAGGATACACGTTTACCTGCCGGAATGATGGACATGCGGATATCATCCTGCGGCGGCAATAATTTTGCGATCGGATAGCCAACTTCAATTTCGACATTTTGCTTCGTGAATGAGTAATAGATCGTGAAACAGGGACCTGCAGGCAGTTCTTCCAACAAATTCAGATAGGTCAGGACTTTTTCGCGGCAGTCCCCTATCTTCGTCTGCATATTTTTCAGCGTCGTTTCCGTTTTGATGGAAATGATGCGCTGCTCCGGTTGATTGGTCAATGTGATGTCTGAAATTCTTCCCATTTTACAAAACCCCCTTTAACAAGGCTTGCGATGCACCGACTTTGAAAACTTCAATATAAGGATAGCATACTTTTCAGAAAAAAACCGTTTTGGTGCATCAAGTGTCGAAAAACCGCCTTATTTCCGGGTGTTCTCAACGCAGGGAAGAGTTTTTTTGGAACAAATCAAAAAGCCCAAAACTATGTGCATAATTTTAGGCTTTTTGGTTTTTTTAAGAAGGATGATTCATCTCATCCTATTTAGTCGAACTCTGAATCCCAGAAATCTCCGCCTAAGTTGACAACACCACGCGGACAAAAAACGTCCGCTCTGTGTTTGTCCCCTTAGTGCTCGATTTCTACCCGGGATTCATCGTATCCTACATTTTTTCTGGGGATTGGACGCCTAGGAGTCTTAGGCCTTCTTGCAGGACTGTGGCTACGGACTGGACAAGTGCTAAACGGGCGTTGCGTTTGTCGTCTTCCACCAGCACTTTGGTGTTGCCGTAATATTTATTGAATGCTTGGGACAAGTGGATCGTGTATTTCGCGATCACGGATGGCTCGAATTTTTCGTAAGCTTGTTGGATGATTTCAGGGAAACTGTTCAACAGTTTCACGACTTCCCATGCGTAAGCATCATCCAGACCAAGGTCGGCTGCTTCGGTTGTGTCCAGTTCGACTGCCGCTTTGCGCAGGATGCTCAAACCGCGTGCGTTTGTATATTGGACATAAGGGCCTGTTTCGCCTTCGAATTGCACGACTTCCTCTAAATCGAAGTCAAAATTGTTCAGACGATCATTTTTCAGGTCATGGAAAACGACAGCGCCGACGCCGACTGCTTTGGCGACTGCTTCTTTGTCTTCCAATGTCGGATTCTTCTCGTTGATCTGCTTCAAGGAAAGCTCGGTCGCTTCGTTCAGGACTTCCTCAAGCAAGATGACTTTCCCTTGACGCGTCGACAGTTTCTTGCCGCCTTGCGTGATCAGGCCGAACGGGATATGGTGCATGTTTTCTGCCCAGTCGTAGCCAAGCTCTTTCAGGACGGCTTTCAGTTGTTTGAAGTGGTTGCTTTGTTCATTGCCGACTGCATACAGTGACATCGCAAAATCATAGTTGCGTTTGCGGTAGATCGCCGCAGCCAAGTCGCGGGTGATGTACAACGTTGCGCCGTCCGATTTTTTGATCAAAGCAGGATTCAGGTTGTATTTTTCCAAATCAACGATGGTTGCGCCGCGGTCTTGAGTCAGGATACCGGCTTTGTCCAGCAGTTCAACGACTTCTTCCATTTTATCGTTGTAGAAAGCTTCGCCGTTGAAGGAATCGAAAGTGATCCCCAACATATCGTAGATTTTCATGAATTCCTGCAGCGATTCAGAACGGAACCACTCCCAAAGATGCAAAGCTTCCTCATCGCCATCTTCCAATTTCTTGAACCAAGCGCGGGCTTCGTCATTCATGGTATCGTCTGATTCTGCTTCCGTGTGGAAACGGACATACAGAGTCAACAATTCATTGATCGGCTCAGCTTTGACTTTTTCTTCGTCGCCCCACAATTTGTAGGCCACGATCAGCTTACCGAATTGCGTGCCCCAGTCGCCCAAATGGTTGATTTTGATTGGATTGAAGCCGACTTTCTTCATAATGTTGGCCAAAGAATTTCCGATGACCGTAGAGCGCAAATGACCCATCGAGATCGGTTTCGCGATGTTCGGCGAGGACATATCAATCGGCACATTGCCGCCTTTTCCGATATCGGCTGTTCCGAATGCTTGCTTCTCGGCCGCAATTTCATGCAGGACCGTATTCGTTACCGCTGCTTTTTCAAGGAACAGATTGACGTACGGGCCCACTGCTTCCACCTTTTCGATGTAGGGATGGTTCAGTTGTGCCGCCAAATCTACGGCGATGGCTTGCGGCGCTTTGCGCAAAGCTTTCGCTAGTGCGAATGCCGGAAATGCGACGTCCCCGTGCTCTGTATATTTAGGTACTTCCAGCAATTGGTACACTTGATCGTAGCTTAAATGCTCCGGTACCAATTTTTGAATCTCTTCAGCAACAATCTTTTTATAATCCATATTTTTCTGCTCCTTTATTATATGCCTCTACTTATCCATATGATGAATGGATCACTTGTCTTCTCTTTAGGTGCCGCAAATCTGCGATAACGATAAAAAAAGCCCCTATTCTGCCCTGGCAAAATAGAGACGAATATCCGTGGTACCACTCTAATTCGATAAAGCAACACAGATGGGCTCTGATTATTTTATCCTTTTGAACCGCTAACGGGGCTAAACCGAATGACGCTACTCACAAACGTTCTTTCCCAGATGTCCGATGAACAGGGGGATCACGTTTGTCTTCAAGTCACTTTCTCTGAAGTGCGTTTCCTTCTTCGCTCCGTTGCGGGCTTCCACCTTCCCCGCTCGCTGTGAACATTGCACGAAGTACTTTCTTCATCAATGAATGTGTTTAGTATCTGTAATACTATATCAAAGCCAGCCCTGTTTGTCTAATTGATTTTTGACTTCCCCATCATTCCGATGGATTCGGCAAATGCTTCGGGCGGCTCATCCAAATGCTTTCCGAATAGTCCATGAAAATTTTTCCAATCCATGATTTTTTCCGATGCACTTCGCGGAAGCCGATCCGTTCGTAAACACTTTGAGCCCGTCCGTTGCTGTCAACGACATCCAAGGCGAAAGTTCGGTAAGGTTCCGTTTCGATCAACTTGAGCAGCATCTTACCGGCAACACCTTGGCGCCGATCCGCTTCATTGGTTGCCACGCACTCAAAATAAAGCGTCTCATCGTCGATTGGCAAGGGCTCCCCGTATTCTTTATGGAAGCTGAAATAACCGACATGCCCCCAGATGAATCCGAAGTTTGCCAAGAAATCTTCCTTGTTCACTTCCATGGCACGGCGTTGGTTGGTCGAACAACCTACCATCGCGACCGGGCGATCCCCGTCCATCGCAACCTGGATCAGGTCCTCCTGCAGCAGTCTGCGGAATCCGCCCAGCAAGCGCTCGGTATCCCGGTGCAACGTCTTCATGTCCTTGTAATAGCTGGTGACGAAAATTTTTCTGACTTCCTCTTTTTGGGCTTCCGTTAATTGGCTCATTTTCGCCATCGTTATTTCTGTCATATTTTCTTCCCTTCATGCAAATCTTAGGTAAATTTTGCTTATTATTTGATCCGCTGCATTATGGCTGGCGGTTGTTTTCGATAAATGATGTGATGACTTCAACCGTCAGTTGTTGCTGCTGATTGGTAGAGATGGTTGCAGTCCCATCCTCCGCTTGCAGTCCGTAATCGCCGAACTGGCCATGATTACCGCCATCCAGCACGATTTCCGTATAGTCATCCGGCAGCTTTTCTTGCGCTTCATTGTAGCTTTCGCGATTCAGGACTTCATCCTCCGAACCGTAGATGGAAAGAACCGGGAACGGCGCGTCGGTCAAATCACTGGACGGATAGGACGCCAGGAAAATCAGGCCTGCTACCTGATCAGATTGATCAGCCGCAAAACTGGAAGCCATGACCCCACCCAAGGAATGCCCGGCGAGATACCAATCCTGCACACTCTCTTCCTGTTCCATGATCGTTTCTGCCGCATTGGCATCAAAGACCGCCAAATGGAAAGGCATCTTGGCGACGACCACCAACAAATCCGCTTCAGCCAAGCTGCGCAGCAAAGGCGCGTAGGCTTCGCTCTCCACTTTTCCCCCCGGATAAAAGATGATGCCTTCCTCTGGATCTTCCCCATTCGGCGCAAAGGTGATCGCGTCATCGGTTTCGGTGATCGTGACCGATCCATCCGACTGCAGCGCCTCGACCGCACTTGCTGTCGCTTTATAATAGTCATTTACGTACCAAAAGAACGCACCTGCAACAATCACTGCAACTACAGCCAATCCGATGAGTAGTTTACGGATCCAGCTGGATTTCCTGTTTTTTTCCATAGTATCCTCCTTCGAATCATGATTGCACTTTTACAAAAACTGTTCTAAAGTGATTATGACGAGTGACTTACAAGTCGCATCCACCTATGAAAGGCAGGTTAACACCATGTGGTATGATGGCATTTTTGAATCTTTGCTGGCATTGCGCGATGAAGAACGCGCTCCCCAGATGTCGGCCTATATGCGTAATCAATTCCCGTTCTTAGGAATCGCGACGGGTCCGCGGAAAGCAGCATATAAAAAATTTCTTGCAATTGCAAAAAAAGAAAAGAGAGTCGACTTCGATTTCGTCGATCAGTGCTTCGAAAGGGATGAACGGGAATTCCAGTATGCGGGCGTCGACTATCTTCTGGCGATCCAAGATTGCCTGGGTCCGGAAGACTTACCGAAGCTGAAGAAGTACATCCAGACAAAATCTTGGTGGGATACCGTCGACGGGCTGGATGGAGTTGTCGGATCGATCGTCCAACGTTATCCGGAATGCAAGCCGACCCTGCAGGAATGGAGCCTGGCGGACGACATTTGGCTTCGTCGCGTCGCCATCGACCATCAACTCGGTTTTAAATCCAAGACGGACACGGCTTTACTGGCGGAAATCATCCAGAACAATCTTAACCAGAAAGAATTCTTCATCAATAAAGCCATTGGTTGGAGTCTGCGAGATTTCAGCAAAACGAATCCCGATTGGGTCCGCGCATTCATTTCCGCGCATAAGGAGGATCTGGCCAATCTCAGCATCCGCGAAGGCAGTAAGTATGTCTGAAACGAGTAGCCTTTATTTTTGGATTGGCTCGTAGGTGAGCTGCACCAATCCAGAATCAAAAGTTGTTGCTTCAACCAATTTCAAAGACAGCTCCTTCTCGTTCTCTTTGAACAACGGAATGCCTTCTCCCAGCAAAATCGGGATGATGGATACAGTATAGCTATCAATCATCCCTTTTTTACGGAACAGGTCGATTGCTTCAGAACCGCCATCGATAAAGATGTCTTTTCCGGGCTTGCGTCGTATCTGATCCAACAATTTTTCGGGAGATCCGCTGTAAAAATGGACCTGACCATCAGCGATGCGCTCCGTCCGGGAAAGGACATAACAGTCCCGGCCTGCATGCGGGAATTCCCCGCCGAAAGACAGCACTTTTTCGTAGGTCTTACGTCCCATGATGACCGTGTCGATCGTTTCGATAAAAGCAGCATAGCCATAATCTTCGTCATCTCTGGCAACACTATCAAGCCAATCGATATTTCCGTCCGAATGCGCGATGTAACCATCGAGACTGGCTGCGATATAGACTCTGACTTTTCTTTTTTCCATCTGACCACCCCTGACTTGTCTACCCCATACAGTCAACTATACGCTTGGTTGACAATCAAGGAAAGAATTTTTCGTTCAGAAATTGAGAAAACCGCAAAAAAGACGATTCTGTACGAATCGTCTTTTTTGCGTGGACCTCGATTTTTAGGTTGACAATCAGTCATTGTCCAATTCATATATTTGCATAAACTTCACAGCGGGTAGGCAAGGACCAAACGTATGGCGGAATTTGCCGCAGCAACTTCCTTGAATAGGCGGACCAATGCATCCCCATAATCACCGAGTTGATTTTGCACCCATTGCGGATTCTGAAGGATGATCATTTTGCCGGAAAAATCGGTCGTCAGACAATCCCATAAGGCATCCAAATTGTTACCATAATATTCGGGTAGGTGCAATTTCATTTTCAGATACGCATGCGTTGCTTTCCGGTCGGTCATTTCGCCGCCTTCCAAACGGATGATTTCCATCTTCAATCAGTCCCCTTCCCCGTACAGCTGTTCGAACGATTCGTAATGATCATCCGTGTAAAAAATCAAGCCGTCATTCGAGTACACAATGCGCTCCGCCCCGCGGAATCCGCCGTCATAATCGATATCGGCCTCGTAATAGGTCCTGCCCGATTTCTTTGGGAGCAGGCCCTCCCGATTGCCGAAGAAATCACCGCCGATGGACATTCTATCCGTGACTTCCCATAAGTTGCCTTCGGAGTTATCCCAACCCAGTTCCTCGGCTTCGTCCTTCGTCAGATAGTTGGGCGGCAGCTCGTTGAACTGGTGAATGTAGGCGGCCACTTCGTCTTTCGTTGAATAGGATTGCCCTTCCATGACTCCGCTGCTGGTTATCGTTTCAGCCGATTCCTGCGTCTCATTTTGCGGGATAGCTTCTTGGGTACCTTCTTCAATTGCTTGCGAGCTGCTGGCGGCGATGCTGATCGAAGAATCGGGTGTTTGATCCTCTAAAAGCGAATCTACGCCATTGACCCATACGGCCAGAATGATCGCCAATAAAGCGAACAAGCCTTTCAAGCCGCTTTTTAAGTTTTTCATGCATTAGTCCCCTTTATGTTAAGTGTGTTCCCTGATACGATACAAAAGGAACGCCGAATTGTCCAGAATTTAATCGGAATCCTGTTGATCCGTTCCGACCCGCACCATGATTTCGTTATGCCGGAACATCGGCGGCACGAACGGTGCGTTGAAGGACGCCAGCATATAGTTCGAAGTGGGCTGGTACTTTTTCTCGTGAAGCCACTGCGTCAATTTCTCCAGCATGTCGCGCTCTTTCCGATCATTCGAAAAGCCGCCGTACTGGATGACCGCAAAAAGACCGCTGTCGAACTTTTTGACAGTCAACGAAGGGCTGTTGGGCTGCGGAATATCTTCCCATTCCGACTTCGGGACAACGAACGCCATCTTCGTGCGATCGTCCGACAGTTCCTGTATCACAGGAACTGTCATGCTGATTTTTCGGTCCGCTTGATTGTCTTTTGAAATGTAGCGGAACAAGGTGCCGAACCCGCTGTCCACATCCGGATCAGCGGCATTGTCGTATTCCACGATGTAGAAATCCCGGTATTCCCTCAATTCGAACGGATCCTCCGACAGCAGTACTGTGTATTCCGGGCGTTCATATTTGGCCATGATTTCCCTTCCCCCATTCTGTTATCTATAGCTGAATTTTACCATGATTTTCTTTTTTTCCGAAAAGATAGGCTGCTTGACTGGCTTGGGGCTTGTGCTATCAGCCAACAACTGATATAAATAAATTATAAACAAATGAGAGCGTTATCACCTTTTATGATCGGAGGCGAAAGCCATGTTGAAAAGTTTTTCGCTGCAGGAAAAAAGTTGGATCATGTACGATTGGGCGAATTCCGCCTACTCCATCATCGTCTCCTCGGTCATTTTGCCACTTTTTTATAAATCGATCACGACCGGGGAAGGTATCGCCCCGAACTTGGCGGATTCTTATTGGGGCTATGCGACCTCTGCCGCAACTTTGACTATAGCAGTATTCGCCCCGATCCTCGGTACAATCGGTGATTATCCAAAATGGAAAATGCGGCTTTTCAAAATTTTCTTCCTGATCGGTGTTATCGCAACCGCCGCGCTCAGCTTCACGGACGATTGGCGCCTGCTGCTTGCCTTCTATATGCTCACGACAATTGGCTTTTCGGGTGCTAACATTTTCTATGACGCCTTTTTGGTCGATGTCGCGACAGAGGAACGGATGGATCGGGTATCCACTTACGGATTTGCGATGGGTTACATCGGTGGCAGTACCATCCCATTCGTGCTTTCGATTCTGCTGATTATGTTCGGCGAGAGGATCGGCATTCCCAGGACGACCGCCATCAAAGTCTCCTTCCTGTTCACGGCATTTTGGTGGATCGTTTTCACGATTCCGATGCTGCGCAATGTGAAACAGCGCTATTTTGTCCCGGCCAGCGAACATATCATCCATGACAGTTTCGCCCGGCTTAACAAAACGCTGCACCAGATCCGCAGCCACAAGAAAATGTTCCTGTTCCTGATCGCCTACTTCTTTTACATCGATGGACTGAACACAATCATCCACATGGCAGCTGTCTTCGGCGACAGTATCGGGGTTGTGTCTGATGTGCTGATGATTGCCGTGCTGGTTATTCCGATCCTGTCTTTTCCTTTCACGATCCTCTACGGAGTACTGGCCAAGCGCTTCGGCAGCAAAAAGATGATTTTGGTGGGCATCGTCATTTATCTGTTTGCCTGCCTACTGGCTTTCCGGATGACCACTGCTGTCGAATTCTGGATCCTCGCTGCGCTGGTCGCAACTTCGCAAGGCGGTATCCAGGCACTGTCGCGTTCCTATTTCGCCAAGCTTGTGCCGAAGGAGAACGCCAATGAATATTTCGGTTTCTACAATATCCTCGGCAAATTTGCCGCCATTATGGGTCCGGCGCTGTATGCGCTCACGAGCCAATTGACCGGCGATTCACGCAACGGGCTCGCCAGCATTTCCCTCCTTTTCATCATCGGAGGCGTGCTGATGCTGCGCACAGAGGACAATTGAAACAACGTTGCTTCTGATCATACCCAAAAGGCTGACTCCATGCGGAATCAGCCTTTTTTGATTTAATGTTTAATTATTTCAGGATGATCTTTTCAGGGAAAGGCTGCAGTCTTGAAATATGCCACATCTTATCGATGTAGGCTGTCGTATACGCCTGTTCGACATCGTGATAGAGATAAGCGGCCTTATCGGTCAGTTCGTAGACGCGCCCACTCTTCCTGAGATAGCCCAACTTAGTCGCCAAGAACAGTTCCAGTCCGAACATCCGGTTCAGGGGGGTGCCGATGAGCTCCTCGAATCTGTTCGCATCGAGCCTCATGGCGTAGGCGCTCCAGAACAGATAATAGACCGCCCGCTGCCTTTTGGTGAAATGGAGCGTCAAGGAAGTAGGTAAAGCATCGCCCTCGATCCGCTTGATGTATTCGGGAATCGAAAACGTATTGATCTTGAAGATGTCCTTCAGCAACGTAGTCGCGGAAACGCCGAAGCCCAGAAAAGCATCCCGCGTGACGGAAGAATATTTATCGGTTTGCTGTTGCGCAAACGTCCAGACTGATGTCCGCTCGATGCCGTTTGCGTGGCAATATTCCGTTAGGTGTTCCAGCATTTCGCGCTTCACCTCTTCGTTCATCGGCTTGTAGGCGTTGTCGGCGAAAGTGAAGTCGATGAATGGATAAGTCGAAACTTGCGTCGCTCCATTAGCGAAGGCCGTCTGGATATCATTCACCAAAATCTCGTCGGTCTGACCGGGAATAGCGAATATCAGGTCCACGTCGACCACATCAAAGCCGTAACTTCTCACCAAACGGATTTTGTCCTCAAAGGCATCGCTTCTCCTTCCGATTTTCCGGAGGCACTCGTCCTGGAAGGATTGGATGCCGATGCTCAACATGGTCACCCCCGCCTCCCTCAGCTTGTGCAGATTCCTTTCGGTGATGTCGCTAGGGTGCAGTTCCACGCCGATGCCGCCCGTCAGGATAAAATATTCCTTCAACTTTGCGATGATGTCCTTCAGATCGTCCAACATCATGGCTGGCGTCCCTCCGCCGAAGTAAAGACTGGTCGCTTGTTTTTTTCCGCTCATCCCCTTGCAGACCAGATCGACTTCCTTCAACAGCGCAATCTTATAAGCATCCGCCTGCGGCTTGTTGTGGACCACTTTGCAATAAGGGCAGAAACTGCATAACGAACGGCAGAACGGGATATGCACATACAGGCCTAAATCATCCAGTTTTTCAAAATCCAATGTGTTCTCATGGGTCCCTTCAAAGACGAAAGGCTTGAACGATCGGGTAAGGTACACCCGCAACAAGGATGTCCAACGCATAACTTCACCTCCTATATGTATTTCAGATAAGTACTGAGCAGATCCCACATCACCTTCACATTGCCTTTGAAAAGGAGCGAAAATTCGGCAGAGAAAAAGAAGCCACATTCTGCGCAGAGCCCTTCGATGTCGATGCAACGCCCGCACACCCATTTCTCCCCATTTTCCACAACAACGCATTGGTAGCAAGGTGTTGGAAATGTATTATCCACGATATATGGCAGGGCGCTTTTCAGATTCAGGATTGGATAGCCCGCATTGATCAGCTGCACAATTTGGTCGGCACAAGCCTGCTTATCAGTTCGGCTTAGTTTGAGCCGCTCCGTCCCGGGATATGGCGTGTGGAAGTTGAAGGAAACTGCCTTGACTTTTTTCGTATGCACAGCCGTTTCGCAGACTGCCTCGATTTCGCCCTTGTTGATCTGATTGATTGCCATGTAGAGGCAGACGTTTTCCCGGGAAGCTTTCTCGATATTGGTGATGATGCGGTCGTAGCTTTCGCCTCTGATTTCATTGTGCTTTTCTTTGCCGCCGTCGAGGCTCACCATGACCAAATCGGCTTCCGGCAGATCCACCTGCAGCGTTCCGTTGGTGACCACGTTCACGAGCAGAAAGCCGATTTGCTTCGCTTCAATGACCAGATCCCGCAGCGTGTGGCCCTGATTGCGCCAAAGGAAGGGTTCCCCTCCGTAAAAAAAGAGGATCCTGACGCCTTCTGCGTACAGCCACTGCATCTCAGCCCTTATCTGCGGATACGGATAAATGATTGAGGTGATGTTGCTGACGGCGCAGTGTTTGCAAGCCAAATTGCATTTGTCGGTCAGGATGATGGAACCCACCAGCGGCCGTTTTCTTTTGAACAAAATCGTCGTGGCGCCAAAGTACGCCAACTGCAGCAACGAACGCAGTTCCATGATGCACCCCTTCCAGGCAAAGACTGTTTCCTTGTTGCCTCATTCCAGTAAATCGCTTTTTTTCTGTTTGAACTCCTCTGCATCGATTTCTCCGCGTGCATACCTTTCGCGGAGGATCTTCAGTGCCAAATCTTCCTCCGTTTTTGGCGGAGTTGGCCTATCGGCGAAATATTTTTTGAAGAGCTTGGCCGCAAAAAGGATGACGACAGCCCAGAAGATTAGGTACATGGCCATCGATAGCAACCCGATCCACCACTGCCCTTCTGCCAAAAACTCAGTTACTGATCCATAAAAAGGATGCATATGGCTAAACCCCCTTTCAAGTTAATGATTGTTTGATGCGACGTCCGGCAGTCTATCTCTTCCTGACGAATCCGGAAAGCGGACGTTTGACGAGCTCCGTAACGACAAGATAAGCGGAGGCGATCCCAAAAATGATCCCCAAATGCGCCAGTGTCGGCGTTTGGAATTCAAAGAAGGCGGCAGTAGCGGGAATCATCGGCAAGCTGACGGCAAGTACCATGGCAATCACCGATAGGACCACAATCGACGGCGCCGGCCAGCCTGCTTTGGTGATTGGCAACAAGGAACGTATCGAGAACATCAACAATATCTCCGTCAATACGCTGGCAATGAACCAATTGGTCTGCAGCACTGCAGGGGAAATCCGATAGAACAGCCCGAAACAGATGAAATCGAAGACCGTGCTCACGAGTCCCATCGTGACAAAAATGATGTAGAGGGAATGCAGATCATATCGCTGTGGCCGTTCCACTTCCTGGGCCGATACCCGGTCAAACGCGATGGCCATCATCGGAAAATCGGAAAGCAGATTCAGGAGCAACAGCTGTTTCGGCAGCATCGGCAAAAAGCTGATGAAGAGCGAGCCGATGGCGACTGCATAAAAATTACCGAAGTTCGAGATCAAAGTGGCGCGGATGTATTTCATTGTATTGGCGTGCGTTTCTCGCCCGAAGCGGATGCCTTCAATGATCACCCGCAGATCGTTCTGGAGCAATACGATATCAGCGGTCTCGCGGGCGACATCGGCCGCGGATTGCACGACCATCGAGACATGCGCAGCCTTCAATGCCGGCGCGTCATTGATCCCTTCACCCAAGTAACCGACCGTGAACTGTTCCTTCAGAAGTTGGATCACTTCCAACTTCTGCTCGGGCGTCGTCCGGGCAAAGACGCGGATTGAGGATAGGCGTTTCTTCCTTTCGGCCAGAGATAATGCCAAAAACGCAGCCGCCTCCGTAACTTCAGCGCTCTCCGTCACCAGACCGGCTTCCCTTCCGATGGCCTCGGCAACCTTCAAAGCATCTCCTGTGATTACCGTGATAGCGACATTCATTTGTTTTGCGGCCGCTACGGTCGCAATAGTGGAATCCTTGATGCGGTCCACGAAAGAGACAAATCCGCCGAAATGTGCACCACTGCCGTCATCGTAGCTCACGCCCAGTACCCGGTGCCCTTTTTCTTCTTCCGCCTCTAGCCAATCCGCGACTGCATCCCGGGAAATCTGCCCTTCGCCAAAGAAATATTCAGGGCTTCCGCGGCGGATATGCAGTGTTTTGCCGTCCGCCTGTTTCACGAACGCACCGTTGCTGCGCAGCGCCGGATCGAAAGCCTCCTCCTGCACGAGACTGTAGCGGTCCACAATTTGCCGTTGCTCGGGTGTGAGGGCCTCATCGCTTGCATGGTCGAAAGGTTCCGGTATCCGATCATGCAGGTTGATGGCGCTCAAGCGTGCCAAGACCAACGGATCGTAAGGTGAGCCCGCCATTAGGTAGACATTGCTGAAAACAAGATGGTTTTCCGTGATTGTGCCGGTCTTATCGGTGCACAACAGATTGACTGATCCCAAGTCCTGGACTGCGGAAAGCCGCTTGACGATAACGTCGTGCTTGGCGAATTCCAAAGCTCCACGTGAAAGTGAAAAAGTCAGCACCAATGGCAAAGCTTCAGGTATGGCCGATACGGCCAGGGCAATCGCGAAAATCAGCAGGTCTGTGACATCCGCTTGACTGCCTTCGATCAAGATGTTCGCCACCACAACGAATGCGAGCGTCAATAGTGTCACTTTCATGATGAAGTTGCTGATTTTGTCCACGCTCTTGACCAGTTCGCTCTCAGCCTGGACGGTTGATGCCGTCGAAGCGATATGGGCCAACTTCGTCTCCTGTCCGATAGCCGTGACCTCCGCTAAGACATTTCCACGCACGATTACAACCCCTTGCAGCAGGAGTTCTTCATCGGTGGCGACCGTATCCGTATCCTTGTCGGCGGCTGTTGCGCTTGATGAGGACGCCCGTTTCGTAACCGGAATGGACTCTCCCGTAAAGGTCGTTTCATCGACCAACAGATCGCGGTCTTGGCGGACGATGGCATCGGCAGGGACGATATCGCCCGACTCGAGCTTCAGGATGTCCCCGGGCACCAACGAATCGGTGGGAACTTCCTTTTCTTGTCCATCCCTCACCACCGTAATCGTGCTCAACAGGTAAGCTTTCAATTTATCGGCCGCCTGATTCGATTTGTGTTCCTGATAGACGTTGAGGGCTGTCCCAAGGAACACAAACAACAGGATAAAAGCGCCGTCGATTGGCTCTCCTAGCGAAAA
Organism: Trichococcus paludicola; assembly: GCF_003052295.1. Lineage (GTDB taxonomy): Bacteria > Bacillota > Bacilli > Lactobacillales > Aerococcaceae > Trichococcus > Trichococcus paludicola. Next base: position 182,289 of record NZ_QBLC01000003.1, on the reverse strand, counting down.
GGTCACTCCCGCTGCAATCAGCAGCATCAGATTGAAGATACCCCGGAATTGCCTCAGAATCAGGCCAAGGAGCCTATGTTTTGGTACCGGCAAGGCGTTCGCTCCGTATCGGACTCTCCGTTCAGCAACTTCGGCCTCAGACAATCCTTTCCATTCATTCCAATCATTCTTGTTTGCCATAGCTAATCACCGCAGCTTTCGCATCAAAGTAAGTGAAATCCCCTTCGTCATAGTGCCAGACCGCCTTCAGTTCTGTCGGCTGACGGATTCCGTTGATTTCCTTGTACCCGCCGCAGATGGCCGACCATCTGACTTTTTCGCTTTTCCCATCCATTGTTGTGGCTTCCCGGTCGTTGGTCGAAAAGGCAATCATCTCATCATCTTCATTGAATGTGAAAATCCCTTCAGCAGTGGTACCATGCGCCGTGATCACCGCCTTGGCATGGTGCGCGTCGATCGCTTCCCAGTGGATGTAGTCCTGAAGAGCCGCATTCGGAACGAAGAGGCATTCGGAGAGAAACGTCACCAAGCTGGCCTTGTCCATCGCTTTTCCGTCAATATCGAACAGGGTGATATTTTTAGCCACAATCCCTTTCATCGATCCTTTGCCGTTGACATAGGCATCCACCCCTTCGAAAGGTATGCCATAGAGTGAACTGTCGATGTAGGCGATCCGGTCAGGTCCGTCCACAAAATTATATTGTGTGTAGGCAATCTTGATGGTCTTTTTTCCTTTTCCGAGCGAAAAAACGACATCCGGAAAAACTACCTTCATGTAGGCCATTTTCGGTTTCCCGAGATGTCCGCAACGGCGCAGATGACGTCGGACTGGTCCAGGCAGCGTCGCAATATCAGCTTCCGTGAAGCGGCCTTTGACCGGCTTCATTTCCTTCAATAAATCCTCCGCTAAATCGGTAAATTCTCTAGCAGCCTTCGAAGGGGCCGTGCGCAGATAGGCATGCACAACGCCGGCAGTCCCGAGCAAAACCCCACCGACCGCAATGATTTTCTTTATCGCTATCATTTTCTCTTCCATCCTTTCGAATCCTCAAAATCGTTCTATTATTTTCTATGCAGAATCACTTCACAACAACACTCACACGTAAATAATGCTTACACGAAAGAAAATTTCCGTAGCATCAAAAGTGAACTTTAAGTGTACTTTTTCCGAAACAGATTGACGACAGCAATCAATATGGATATAATCACCCTGACATTATTTTCAGATTTGAAATCAAAGGAGAACAGACTACTAATGAAAAACGCATCAAATACACAGAACAACACGATCGTGAGCTTGAAAGAATTCACTGCTAATCCAGCGCCGCTTGGCTTATTGGGCTTCGGAATGACAACAGTCTTGTTGAATATCCACAATGCGGGTTACTTCCCGATGAACACGATGATTTTGGCTATGGGCATTTTCTTCGGCGGTATGGCGCAAGTTATTGCCGGTATTATGGAATTCAAGAAAAATAACACTTTCGGTGCAACTGCCTTCACTTCTTACGGCTTCTTCTGGCTTTCACTTGTGGGAACGATCGTTATGCCAGGCCTTGGCATGGGCGAAGCAGCATCAGCTCAAGCGATGGCCGCTTACCTGTTCATGTGGGGACTGTTCACATTGGGCATGTTCGTCGGAACGTTGCGCATCAGCAAAAACCTGCAGATCGTCTTCGGTTCTTTGACATTGCTTTTCTTCCTGCTTGCTTTAGGAGACTTTTCGGGCAATGAAATGATTTCAAGAATCGCTGGTTACGAAGGCATATTCTGCGGACTCTCAGCAATCTACGGCGCTTTGGCACAAGTTTTGAATGAAGTCTACGGCGAAGAAGTCCTGCCGTTGGGCAATGTGACGACTGTCAAGAAAACAGCAAACGTTGAAGTAGCTACAAGCAAATAAACAACTGAATCCAATAAAAAAACGGGCGCTATGCAACATGATTGCATAGCGCCCGTTTTTTGCCTTTTCGGTGGCGTTCCTCGACTATCTGTCTAGGAGTGTCATTCGAAGTCAGCAGCAATTTTTTTACGGGGCTGGCTTGTGCAACCTGACCTGAAAATTTGCCTACTGCTCTGTCCTGAATAATGACTGGTTTAATTGATTACTGCTGGTTGCCTCTTGGTAGTCTATCTGCTGACTATCCGGCAGCAATGGATTCTGGCGGCTTTCTTTTTGCCCTCTTCGATTTCCTGATCGAATGCTGCCCGTTCTTCCGGCGTCAAGTCATTGATCGACAACAAGCTCAGATTGGACAGTCTGTATGTTTCCTTCACATCACTGTCGTTTCCGAAGGCTGTCGCTTCGATGTTGTTCAGCACCTTTTCCGGATTGCCGGCTCCCATCGCATCAAGGTTTTCTTTATCCTGTTCGGAGAAACGCATTGCCAGATCAAGTGTCGTCGTCTTGTAGACGGTGCTGCCCATAAAGGTGACCCTCGTCAGATATTCATTCGTGATTTCATTGAAAAGGATGTATTCTTTCGCTTTTGACTGTTCCATGATTAAGTTGTTCCCTCCAAAAATACCGGTCCGCCGCTCAGCGGGAACCCGTTCTGTTTGCAATTCCATTATAGACCATCCGTTCCGCTTTTCACATACCCGTTGCCAATTGTTTGCCGGTTCAGGCCGGCTTTTTGCTATTTTTGTAGGCATCATGGAACCCCTCAAAGGAGTCCAGCAGGAAGATGAAAAGGAAGACAGCTTTGATTGAGTTGAATGCAGTATTAAGTACCCTTTGCCCATCCGTGGCTTCCGCGATTTTCGCGACGAGCTCGGGATTCAGAATGGCTGTATCTCGAAGGATGAACCACAACAACAGAAAGGACAGGATATTCAGGATCAGATTTGCGGTCGCGACCGGATAAGTCCACTTCCTGAAAACGAGCTTGCTAGCGGAGAAAAGCAATTGCATCACCAACATGCCGTCGATGTAAGGAAGATAACTGCGGAACACTTCCTGATTCAACATCGGAATCATTTCCTGGATATTGCCATCTAGCGTATAGTAGAATCCCAGCAGATGACTGTATTGGTTGACGAGGACGATGAAAAGCACCGTGAAGATGATGCCGACGATGACCCCGACCCTACTGAATGGTTTCTGAGGGACTTCCTTTTCGGGCAGATCAGCCAGGCTCCAGTCCTCTTGGATTTCCGTCAGAATCTTCTCTTTTGCCGTCCTTTCCATGATGGCGAACACGAGCGTCACCCATCCGAAAGCCCCGATTGCCACACCGATTGCTGCCGCAAAACTTTGGGCGAGATAACGCAAAAGGGTTTCGCCGTTGACGATGAAATCGACGGTATTCCCAATCAGCGTGCCGATGACCGCCACCGTCATGACTATTTTAACAATCAACATATAGGTGCCGTACAATTCAGGTCCGATCAGATGGGGCGGTTCCTTCAGTTGCTTTTCAGCCAGAATCCTTGGACTCCCCAATCCTCTCAACACTTCGCGTTCCGTCTCTTCGGAAGGATCGCCGCGTCCTTCAAGCCGCTCCGCGATGATGCGGCGCATCCCCTTTTCAACTTCATCCTTTTCGGTCGGCGGAATATGTTTCAGGCCCGCCGCGATGTACCTTTCCTGCAATTCCATTTTTTGTACCTCTTTTCTTTTCAACCCTTGATTACAGCGACGGTCTTGAGGCGGCGAACCGGTTCGACGAGATCCATTTCCTGTGAGAGCACAAAATCGATGGCCTTATAGGCAAAACGTGATTCTGTGCCGACGTCGGTCCGTTTGGCTTTCGCCAGAAAAACGCCTAAAGCCCTCAAATCCAGAATGGTGTCCTGGACACTGAACTGTTCCCTGGCATCCAAACGGCTCATGCGCCTGCCCGCCCCATGCGAACAGGAAAGGAAGCTTTCCGGATTGCCCTTGCCTTTCACCAGATAGGAATACGTTCCCATCGCTCCCGGGATGATGCCCATTTCGCCCGCACCGGCGCGGATGGCTCCTTTGCGGTGGACCCAGACTTCTTTGCCGTAGTGTTCTTCCAGTGCGGCATAATTGTGGTGGCAGTGGACGGCATCCGACAAATTGACGTGGTTGATGCCGGCGTACTTTTTCACCCAGAGTCGGACGATATCGAGCACCTTCTCCATCATCTGGTTGCGGTTTTCTTCGGCGAAATCCATCGCCAATTTCATCCAACGCAGATACAGTTTCCCGAGATCACTTTCGGTGGAAAAATAAGCCAGATCCCACTCGTGAGGGACCGGAGACTGGTCCTGTCTGTTCACTTCCTTGGCCAGATCGTTGAAATAATGGCAGATTTTGAAGCCCAGATTGCGTGATCCGGAATGCAACATGATGCCCAGCTTTCCTTGGTCGTCCGTCTGCAGTTCAATGAAATGGTTGCCGCCTCCGAGTGTGCCTACCTGATAAGCTGCGTCATCCAGTTCCTTCATCAATTCCTGCGGCATCGTTTCTTTTTCCTCGGGCGTCAGTCCTTCCAGGAAGCGGGTAACCGATTCACATTGCTGTTTTTTCTTGTGGTGTTCGAAACCAGTCGGAATGTTCCGCAAAATGTCGCCCGCAATCGCCTGGGCCAGTTTCCCGTTCGGTGTCTCGATTTCAATCAGTCGTTCGACCGGGATGTTCGTCTGGACAAAGCTCATCCCGCAGCCGATATCCACCCCGACCGCATTCGGAATGATGACCTTTTCGGCAGCGATGACACCCCCTATCGGCATCCCATAGCCGGAATGCGTATCCGGCATCAGCACAACCCATTGATGCAGAAACGGTAGATTCGACAAATTTTTCGCCTGTTGCAGGCATTCCTCACCCATTTGTTCCTCATTCTCCAGCCACACCTTAATCGGCCACTTTTGTTCCTCGGGATTGAAGATGGTAATCATCTCTTGATGCCCCTTTCCGGATAACTTGCGCGGCTTCCTATTTTATTTTTTTGTCCATCCGCGTTGCCAACTCGCTGAACTGTTGCAGCAAATCTATGATTTGCCTTTCGCGGTGCGGATTCTTCCAGTTGATAACGCCGCTGCCGATGACGTCGACGCCGTGTTCTGCGCAAAGTACCGTCATCTGCTTCAAGGCATTCTTGCCGCCCATCCAAGGGAATGGGAAAAACTCAGTCACAAACAGGAGCGTCGGCTTATTCTCAAATTGGCCGATCCGCGAAAAATAATGCTTCAGGATAGGGGAAGCCGAAGCTCCTCTAACCGGTCCGGCAATGATCAGGAGATCATGCGCTTGCGGATCCGGATAGGACTTCAGTGTGATGTTCCCGCTGTTGGTTTCGTTCGTGTTTTCCTCCCCAATAGTCTTGAGCTGTTCGATTTCTACGTCATGCCCGTCAGCTATCAGTCTTTCCTGCAGCCGCTCCGCTACCGACAATGTATTTCCTGTCAACGAGTGGATGATGATGCCGATTTCCATATTCTTTCCCACTTTCTGTTTTTTAATCTTAACTATTAATGGATGTGTTTCGTCTGTCCGAATGGAGACCTTACCGCAACCTCGACTTTGATCCGATCGGGGTCTTCGAAAAACACAGCGTAGTGTTCCTTTCCGCCTGCGAAAGGATGCCTTTCGGGATACAGCAACGGGATGCCGAGACTTTGCAGTTCCCTGTACAGTTCGTCCACCTCATGATTTGTATCGGCCGCGAAAGCGATATGGTTCAATCCGGTCTGGCCGCGGTGATAGGATTCGGCCAGGAAGCGGTCGGCTGTCTGGACGAAGACGATGTAGGTATCGTTTTCCCTGTAGCTGAACCCTTGATCCCATTCCTGGTATTTGCGGAATCCCAGCTTTTCCAGCAGCCAAGACCAAAATACCTTACTTGCAGCCAAGTCGCTGACATTGATTTCGATATGATGGATGATGCTCACATTCCCACTCCTTTTCTGTTAAGTCAGTTTCTTGAACTTGGCGTACAGGATCGGCCCAAGGAAGACCCCCAGCAACAAGATGTAGAAGCCGTACGAGCCGAAAACAGGCCCGACATTATCGTTCCCTACTGCGATGATCGTGTACAACCCCAACACCACAGCCGTCCAAATGATGCTCTTACGGTAGGCGCTGACGATGGTCGGCACCTTTGTGACCATCGCCGCCGTATAAGTGAGGATTGCGGCCGGAATTGCGGTCAACAGGAATTCCCGATTCAGATAGACGGCAAGATCTCCACTCTCATTGCCAGGCTCCCCGAACGGCAACGTCACCGCAAATTCCAACACCATAATCAGTACAAAAATAAGTAAGCCCGACAGTACATCTTTTATGATTGCTTTCATTTTCGACCCTTCTTTCGCTATTTTCGCTTACATTTTAAAAGCTGATTCTTTGTCCCAACCGACTGGGTTTGTTATAGTCATCTTATCAGCATTTCGTACAAAGCCTGCACAAATTTATTCAGAATAAACAATCGGAGGAAAATATGAAACTCAGTATCTTGGACCAAGTCCACATCACCGCAGGAGGCACTGCCGAGCAGTCCCTGCAGAACGCCAAAGAACTCGCCCGTTTGGGGGACAACCTCGGGTACGAACGCATCTGGTTCGCCGAGCATCACGGCAGCCAACTGATGGCGAGCGCAGCACCTGAAATCATCGCCGCCTTCATCGCGGCCGCGACGGATCGGATCCGTGTCGGGACCGGCGGCGTCATGATGATGCACTACTCCCCTTTGAAAATAGCGGAAGTCTTCAAAACATTGTCCGGCTTTGCGCCCGGCCGGATCGATCTGGGTGTGGGCCGTGCCCCCGGAGGCGATCGCCAATCCATGCACGCATTGGCGCAAGGCAACACGCCCCAGTTGGATAATCACTACGAAAAACTGCAGACGATTTTGGATCTGTTGGAAGACCGGAAACCCCAGGATCCGCTTTACCGGGACACTCCCGCAGCTCCAGTCGCTGTGACGATACCTCAGACTTGGTTGTTGGGGTCAAGCGGCAATAGTGCCGTACAAGCCGGTAGAATGGGCGTCGGCTATTCCTTCGCGCAGTTTTTCACCGGGACGCTCGACAAGAGCATTTTCGATCTCTATAAGCAGCATTTTGTTCCGTCCGCAGCCATGCCCGAAAAACAGATCAGCGTCGCTTTCCATGCCATCGTCGCGGATACGCGCGAAGAAGCGCTCTACGAAGAGTTGCCGTATGCAATCTTCAAAATGCAGCTCTTCCGCGGCATGATGCGCAACCATCTGATGACCCCGGAACAAGCCGCCGCTTACCCGTTGACGGAAATCGAGAAGCAACTCATCAACGACATCCGCAAAACGCATATTCTTGGGACCGCAAAAGAGGCCGGTGAAACATTGCTGAATCTGCAGGACCAGTACGGATTCGACGAAGCGATGATCATCAGCATGCCGCATTCCCAACAGGCGCGGCTCAAAACCTATTCCCTATTGGCGCAGAAGTTGCTGTAGACTGTCTGCCCATCAAGCTCGGCTATCCTCTTCACCGGGATGGTCTCTTTTTGCTTTTGCCCTTTCCAATGTTTCGGTAATCCTGTTTTGGCGGGTATCCGCACGTTTGGCTTGGGCGATCCAGAAAAGATAGTGGGCCTTTTCGCCGGTCGGCCAGTCTTCGAAATGTTTGCAGGCAGCCGGGTCAGCCCTGAATGCCTGCTCCAATTCCTCGGGCAGCTCCGGGACTTCCTTCGAAGAATAGGCCGCTTGCCATTTCCCGTTGGCCTTCGCCGCCTGGATCGCCGCCAAACCGGCTTCAGTCATCCTTCCTGCCTCAACCAAGGCTTCGGCACGCCGCCGATTGACCAGTGACCACACACTTCCGGGCCTACGGGGAGTCATGCGGATGATGAAGCTGTATTCATCCAGACTGTACATCTTTCCGTCGATCCAGCCGAAACAGAGCGCCTCTTCGACCGCTTCCGCGAGCCGAATACCAGTCCCTTCAGCACGAGCTTTCTTGATCTTCAGCCAAACCTGGTCCTTTTGATCATGGTTTTGCGCCAGCCAGTCATGCCATTCCTGAGGGTTGCGCAAAATGAGCCACTTATCGGGAAACCCGGATACTGTCATAACCTGCTCTCCTTCCATTTCGGAAATGCTTCCGCTTTTTAAAAGCGTCATGCATCTCTGTCATAATATGCCAACACCCGCAGGCATCTGAGCGTATTCCAGCGGCTAGGCTTTCCGGCCTGTTCCATCAAGAAATGCACCTCGCCGGGATGATGGGCCTGTGTTTTCCAGCGTCCATCAGGCAAGCGTTTCTGCTTCAGAACGTCCAAAGCATCCTGTAGCCTTTCATCGTATGGGAAAAGAGCATTTTGGAAATAATCGAGTGCGCGCAAAATATCGTAGCGCCAACGCGGCGGATAGACCAGTTTCAAAAAGCTTGGGTGGATGATTGCGCCGGTATGGTCGGATTTGTACAGCCTATGCCGCAGTAGGAATTCCTGGCCTTCGCTTTCCATCTTCTTCAACTCATCCAACCGATAGGCATAACCGGCAGCGATGTATTCCCGGATGCCCTCAAGGACGCTCAGCGTGGAATGCACCGAACTGTGGCGGGCACCGGAACGGTTCAGGCGGCAATTGGAGCCACCGTCCGGCAACTGCTGGCTCAGGATGAAATCGACAACTGACTTGAGTTTTTCCTCTTCCGTACCGAAATAGCAGGCGTAGTTCAGGAACATGCCATTTAGGCAGACGTCGCTCTGCTTGATGTCTTTCGACGGATTGACGCCACCGTCCGGTCCGATTGCAGTAGCAAGGATGAGTTCCAACGCCTTCTCGATTTCCGGTGTCGCCGGTGCGCACAGATTCCGCAAATCCAGTAAGGTGTAATGACTGCTCGTCCATTTCGGTTGATAGAACGCACGGCCCCAATGTCCGTCAGGCTGTTGCCGTTCCAAAAAAGCGCGGCCCCAACCTTCCTCCGCAATTTTGTCCCTTAAACCGGACAAAGCGACCGGGTCTTCGTGCAACAGATTGCGCCTTGTCTGATATTGAATCGCTGCATCGCCTTCCAGAAGCCACGCGATGATTTCTTCCCTATTCATTTCCATCGGCCTTTCCTCTTTCGGTTCAATCATAATAAATGCTGCCGCCGATGAATTCCCTCAGAATGGAATTGAACGGCACTTTTGATACGTCCAGCGGCTCGAAGAAACTCAGCAGATTCAACAACCGTTCGCGCGTGTCGTAATAGGGGCTGTCGGCAGGAATCTTCTGCAGAGCCGTTTCCGCAAAGGGGCGCAAGGCGTTCATTTCGTAAATCATGCTGGAATTGAACATGACGTCGGCCTCTTCCTGGAACTTGAAGATATTCTGGTACTCGCCGCGGCGCACGCTGTCCCATTGGTGGATCGTATTTTCCGGGGTGACGCCCCTGTATTTGTCGTCCCTGACCAAACGGCGGAGCAGACGGATTTCCGAAGTCGGAACCCGGCTCATTAGATCTATATTGAGGCCGCCGAGTGCACTGATGTAGATTTTATAGATGAGGTTGCGGTTGATGCTCGTGACCAATTCCGGATTCAGCGCATGGATGCCTTCAATGATAAGGATCTCCGATGGACCGACCTGCATCGGTTTATATTCAATCAGACGCTTGCCGGTGACAAAGTCGAATTGAGGAACAGCTACTCGCTCACCCGCGATAAGCTGCGCGATTTGTTGCTTCAGCAAGGGGAGATCCAACGCCTCCATACTGTCGAAATCGTATTTTCCGTCTGCATCCCGAGGCGTATGCTCCCTGTCCACGAAATAATGGTCCAACGACAGTGCGATCGGCTTCAGCCCGTTCACTTCCAGCTGCGTCGACAATCTTTGGGTGAAGGAGGTTTTCCCTGAAGAGGAAGGCCCCGAAACCAAAAGTAGGCGCAAAGCGCGCCGATGCTGCAGGATGGCGTCCGCAATGATGGAAATTTCTTTTTCATGCAAAGCTTCGGCGATGCTGACCAACTTCATCGTGCGGCCGGATCGGATATAGTCATTCACGTCTTGAACCTGTTCAATGTTGATATTATCCATCCAGCGTTGATTCTTTTCGAACGCAGCAGATAGCTGCACCGGCGGAATCAGTGGTCTGTCGCTGCCTTTGTCGATGTCCCCGAAATCCACGATGAACCCATAGGAAAACGGCAGAATGGTAAATGGTTCCACGAGGAAGGTATCCGTAAAAGCCGGATAGACGGCCTTCACGATGATATCACCCACCTGATAATGGTAATAGCCGCCTTCTTTCCGGAGCAACACGATGCTGCTGTCTTTTTTGACCCACTCCCGCAATTTCCATTCGATCTGCTTCACTTCCCTTGTCGACAGAATCGATCCGTAAAGGTTGCAGAAGACCCCTTCCAAGATGGAATAGGATGTCTTCAGTGTCTCCTCCGGAAAGAGTTCATGCACAACCTTGATCAAACCCAATTTGACTGTCTGGCGTCCTTTGTGCAGATGCGTCTCACTCATGATGTTTTCCCCCTTGCGGTTGCTTATATCTTTGAACCAGGCTGCCGGCCCCGCGTTTCCGAGAACCGGTACGCTTCCCGCAGCCAAGCATCGACAACCGCCGTCAGATCCGCTTCCTCCGCGATGATGACGTGGTGCGTCCATCTGCCGGGGTTCGGTTCGATGGCTTCGACAATCTGATCATGCACAATCTGGCGCCCGCAGCCGAAGCTCAGCACCAGGCTGTGCAACGGCCGCTTTCTGTCCGTCGGCTGGGGCATCCAGACCCAAGCGAATTGTGTCCGCGTGGCAAAAGAAATCTGGGTCTTTGTCACCGTGATGATGGCTGGTCCGATCGCCCGGATTTTCCTTTCTACAGCCATGAACAATGCTCTCACTTCAGGTTTCCCGGCAAAAAATGCTTCCACTTCTTTGTTGATTATTACGTCCGTCATGTTATCGCCTCATTTTTTAAATAGGGATTGGCGGATTCTCACTCCACCAGGAATACGATTTTCGTCAGTAGTTCGCTTTCGGGAACCTCTTCTGGAGAATTGTAATAGTGTTCATAGACCGGACGAAGCGGCTTGTAGCCTTTATCCTTGATCCATTTCTGGATTTCCTCATAAGCGGGCGGCATCTCCCTATACGGACCTTTGTACATGCACGTGACCTGTTTTCCGGCCGGGATGTTTCCGGCTAGGATATCGCCTTTGCCGGGCAGCGCTTTGGATACCGGAAAACCGATTTCCAATTCGAGCCTTTCCATATCCATGTTGAAATAGCCGACGAAAGCCGGACCAACCGGCTGTTCACCCAATTCCATGATGTACGTGACGATGTCCATGAAGGACTTCCCCAATATTTTCGGAAGCTCACTTACCGGAGTAACCGTTTTCAAAATTAAAGTCGGTTGTTCCTGCGTTTCCACCATTTCGATCACAAAGCTCATTTTCTCCACGTCTCCTTTTCTGAAGCCCATTGTCTCATGCTTATTTTATCACTTCCGCATCCGCACGACCATCAATACGATGGCAGCCGAAAGGAGCTGAAACGGCGCAAATACAGGGCTGTTCCCGATGTTCCCGAGATAGCCGTATTCCTTTTTCACTGCAAACAAAAAGACGCCCTATAAGAGCGTCTTCCTTACTGCACAAGTGACTGATCCGAACAGAATACGGACCCTATTCGCCTTCAGCCAAAAGTGCCGTAATCGCGGCCTGCGAATCCGCGTGGTCAACATAGTCTACTATTTCGCCCTTCTCGAGCTTCACCAATTTCGGCAATGTCACGACCTCATGAGCATCCAGAATGTCCTGAATATCTTCATCGGCTTTATGCTCGTCCGTGTCGTAGTGGTAAACGATGGCATCCGTTTCGGCGATGGCTTTCTCCAAAAGTGGCTCGAAGGTGCGGCAGTCGATGCTCGTGTCCCGGCCAAAGTAAATATAGGCGATATCCTGACCCATCACTTCGGCATATTCTCCCGGTCCATAGATATATTGGTAACTTTTCCCCGATGCAGTCGTCAGACCGAACAACACCCACAAAAACGCCAGCGGGAATAACCATTTCAAATATTTTTTCATCACTGCTTTCCTCATTCCGAAGCTTATTTCGTCGCCAGGCTTCTCTTGATCCTTACGGAAACAGCCTCAAGCAAGAAGCATGTCAAAAGGATCAGGAAAGTGACAGCCCCGACTTCCCGCATATTGTAGTAGAAATTTCCGGCCATAAACAGGTTGAAGCCGATCCCGCCAGCGCCTGCGGCCGCCCCCATGCCCAAAGCCACGATGTAGTTGATTTCGAAGCGCATGAAGGTCCAAGCCACCAGCGAACGGATCGTGGTCGGCAATACGCCTTGGAAGACAATCTCCCACCAGCTGGCTCCGGTAGCTTTCAATGCCTCAATGACGCCGCCATCCATTTCCTCAAAACTTTCCGAAAACATCTTCGTCAAGTAGCCCAACGAGTGGAAGGAGATGCCGATGACTGCTGCAACGCTGCCCAAACCGGATACGATGGCAAAGATCAGCACCCACATTACGGTAGGGATTGCGCGGATCAGTGCGACAAACCCTTTGATCAACGCAGAGGACCGCTTGCCGCCCAAATTCCGTGCAGCCAACAATCCCAAAACGACCGACAGAACGGCGGAGAACACGGTCGTCAAAAAGGCGATTGCAAAGGTGATGAGCACCTGCAGCAGGGCATCTGTCAGGCTGATGCTGCTCAATTCCGCTTCCAGAAAGATCGTCTTCAGGTTGGCAAAGGTTCCACTTATCGCAAGTCCCCAATCGATGTTCCCGTAGTCGAAACTGACGAAGGCGTACAGACTGACGAGCGCCAAACCTGTCAGGACGAACCAGACATTGCGCAGGCTGCTTTTTGGGCCGATTCCATTCGACAGCTGAGGCTCTTTGGATTCGCTTCTGCGTTTTTTCTCGTTCAGGAGCGCCTCCAATGGCAAACCGTTATCGCTCATAAGATGGACCTCCTTACTTGGTTCGAAATGGCTTCCAGCCCGAGCACAACGATCATGATGCAGAGCACAATCAGGCTGCAGGAATGGTAATCCAGGTTTTTGTAATAAAGATTGAAGATATGGCCGATCCCCGATCCGGTCAGCATGCCGATCAAAGTGGCGCTGCGGACGTTGTTTTCGATGCTGTACAGGATCCAGGAAATGACACCCGAGATGCTGTTCGGGAAAATCGCCTGGCCGATGATCTGCCAGCGGGTAGCACCGGTGGCGGTCAAAGCTTCGACAGAATCCTTAGAAGTTTCATCGATGGTTTCGATGAACGCGCGGTTCAAAGTCCCGAATGTCACGAAAAACAATGCCAAGAAACCGGTCATGATGTTCATCCCGAAGGAGAACAGGAAAATCATCGACCAGACGATATCCGGCACGTTCCGGAAAAAGGAAGCGAACAGCTTGGACGCCCAAGCCAGTCCGTTGTTCATTTTGGTGGCCTCCGCTCCGAACAAAGCGAAGACGTAGGCGAAAAGGCTCGCGGCAGTGGCCGACGCTACCGACATCAGCACCGTTTCCGTCAGCTTCTCCAGGATATCCGGGAGCTTGATCCAAGCGGCTTGATTTGGGTAAAAGTTTTGGATGAGCCAAACAGTCGCAGCCGGGAAGGCACCGAGCGCTTCCCCATATTCAAACTCCAACAGTACGGAGGCTGCCACCACCAACAGCAGCAGCACCAGGAAGGCGAGTGTTCTTCTGATTCCGCGCGTGTGCAGCGGGTTCGTTGTAACTTGCATCTTGTCCTCCTTCTAGGCCGAAATATCGGTGATGAGTTCCCCGGCTTCGGAACCATAGATTTCATGGATCTTTTCCTGCGTCAATTCTTCAGGCGTGCCGTCGAAGACGATCTGGCCGCCGTTCACGCCGATGATGCGTTTCGAATAGGCTATGGCGACATCGACTTGGTGCAGGTTGCAGATGACGGTGATGCCCATCTTTTTGTTGATGTCCTTCAAATATTCCATGATGATGCGCGAAGAGCTCGGGTCCAAGGAAGCGATAGGTTCGTCGCAAAGGATCAGTTTCGGATTCTGCACCAACGCCCGGGCGATGCCAACACGCTGTTTCTGCCCTCCTGACAATTGGTCGCAGCGCTGGTGGATCTGCTCTTTCAAGCCGAGTTGTTCAAGGATCGTGACCGCATGCGTTTTGTCCTCGTTCGTGAAAGCTCCGAACACCCCTCTGAGTGTGCTCGTGTAGCCGAGGCGGCCGTGGCAAGTGTTGTCCAGCACGCTCAAGCGGTTGACCAAATTGTAGTGTTGAAAGATCATGCCGATCTGCCTTCTCAGTCCGCGCAACTCTTTCGTGTTCAGTTTTTCGGTATCCACACCATCGAACATTACCACTCCTTCGGACGGATCAATCATGCGATTGATACAGCGAAGGAGAGTCGATTTCCCTGCACCGGACTTTCCGATGATTGAAATGAACTCCCCTTCTTCGACCGAAAAATGAATGTCCGACAATGCTTTTGTGCCCTTTGTGTATTCTTTCGATACATGGGTCATTTCCAGCAATGGCATTCTATTTCTCTCCTTTATGTTTCCTTAGTCAGTGACTCAGTTTTCGGACAATGCGCGGATCGGGTCAAACCAAGCGTCTACCGCCGTCACGAATTGGGATTCGCCATCTTTTTCGAACAGAGCAGATTCTTCCGATTCCGGATCTTTCCAAATCGATGGGTCGTTGTTCATTTCTTCGCTCGTGAAGATTGCTTCCAAAGCTGCTTGGTCTTCAGGAGAAGTAACGTCGTTGTTGATGACCATCGGCGCGTTCAATACTGGTGTCACCGCGATTGAAACGAATTCTTGTCCAGCCAGGCCGGTGAACGGATCAGCTGCGTCTTCCTTGACCGCGTATGTCGTTCCGACTGCGTTCTTTTCGCCTTCGACCGGTTCCACATAGTTGATCAAAGCAGTGTCACAGAAAGCCGCCAGGTCCGCACGGTCAGTCAACAAGTTGACTGCAGATCCTTGGTGCGATCCGCCGAACAGGACTTCGCTGAAGAATTTATCTTCTCCGCCCTCCATCAAGGCTTCTTGCGACAGTTCTTCATCAGGGAAAGCCGCGATTATGCCGGAAGTCGGCACTACGAAACCGGAAGTGGATGAGTTGGAAACGAATGAGAAGCGTTTGCCTTGGATGTTATCCAATGAGTATCCGCCGTTGCCGTCGCTGTAGGCTTCTTCATTGCCTTTTTTGACGTTGATCCAGCTGTAGTAGATGGCATCTTCCAACGTGCCGGATTCTCCTGATGGCACCACCAATGGGATAACGTTTTCGTTCTTGTCGTGGGCTTCGACATATCCTTGCGCACCCATGAAGGCCAGATTGGCTTGTCCATTTGCGATTGCTTCGATGGCGATGGCATAGTCAGTCGTCAGTTGATGCTCGACTTTTTTACCTGTCGCTTCTTCGATGTAGCTGCCGATTGCTTCACGCGAGGCTTCCATATCATTGCCTGATTCATTCGGGTACCATACGATCGTGATCGTGTCCGTGTATTCGCCTGTCGTTTCGGGTGCAGTGGATTCGGTTCCTGTTGAAGAGTCTTCTGTTGCTGACCCGCTGGTTCCGCATGCAGCAAGTGCCAAAGCGCTCATTGAGAGCAGTGCGATCTTCGATAATACGTTTTTCATGATAGCCTCCAGAACGATTTTTTATTTTTCCTACAAGATTAAAATTAACATATGGATATAAATTATCGGTTAAACAAATGTAAATCTGTGTTAATAAACTGTTAATGTTTCCAAACAAGGGGATGCAGTGCATCATCGGGCGCCAACGTGTGCCCCACTTCCAATGGGATCCAATAGTTGCCGTGGTAGTCAGAGCCCCCGGTCAGGAACAGGCCGTATTGTTCGGCCAGTGCTTTGATCCGCAATTGGTCCTCTTCCGAATGATCCGGGTGGTTGATTTCAAGTCCGGCCAACCCATTTTTGATCAGTTCAGGGATGATGTCAAAGGAGTCCAATTGGCCGGGATGCGCCAGCACAGGCAGGCCGCCATCCGCTTTGATCGCTTTCACGGCCAGGTTCGCGTCGATGTATTCGATGTCGTTTGCGCAGATGCCGTCCCCTTTGAAGAGCGCGCGGTAAAGCGTCTTGTATTCGGCCGAACTGTAAGGTGCATCGGTCATGGATTCCATGATGTGCTGTTTGTAGAGGGTCGGCTGCTCCCCTTTTGATTTTTTCAACTTGCTGGTCCGGATTGTGTATCCTTGGTCGATCAGGGTTTCCACTTGGATCCAGGAATGGTCATCGCGCCGCTTCAGCAATTCCCCGCAAAGATCGATAATGTGGATTGCTGGAGAGTTGTAGCCGTAGCCGAGGATATGCACTTTGCGGTTTCTTTTGAAATCATAGGCGGAGATTTCGATACCGGGAATGACAATAATGCCGAGTGCTTCGGCGACTTTTTTCGCCTTTGGGTATGTGTCAGTCGTATCGTGATCGACGAAGCTGATCATCTCGATGCCGTTCTTTTTTGCCTGAGCGAGAATCGTCTCGATGCTGTCATAGCCATCCGAATAATCGCTGTGTACATGCAGATCTGCTCTCATCTAGTTCGCCTCCATTCGTCTTTCCTGCATCTGGTAGGTATAATCGCAAAGGCCTTCCATGAATTCAAGATCATGGAAAATGCCCAACAGCGTCGTGCCGCCTGCCTTCAGCTTTTGGATGACTTCGCGGACTTTCTGCTTGGATTCGTTGTCCAGGCTTGCTGTTGGTTCATCCAACAACAGCAAGCGCGGATTTTTGACAGTCGCACGGGCGATGTTCAAGCGCAGCTTTTCGCCTCCGGAGAAGGTATTCGGATAGCTGTCCCACAAGGCTTCCGCGATGTCGAAATGGCGCAACGCCTCTTTTGCGCGCAGTGTGGCGGTTTTTTCGTCCACACCGGTCTCCAGCAGGCTCTGTTCAACCAGTTCCAATGTTGTCGTGCGCGGCATCACGCTCAGAAATTGCGATACATAACCGATTTCATTTTTGCGCAGATGGATGATTTGCCTTTCCGAGGCGGTCACGAGGTCGATTTTCCCGAATGCTTCCGAATCGTAGTAGATCTGTCCATCCTGGGGCAAGTACGTCCGATAAATGCACTTGATGATAGTGGACTTGCCGCTGCCGCTTTTGCCGACGATGCCGAGGAACTTGCCTTTCTCCAGGCCGAAGGAAATATCTGCGACTGCCGTCATCGTCTGGTTCAGGTGATGGGTCGTGAAAGCTTTCTGCAGTCCCTGCAGTTCAATCAATTTATCCATGGGTACCTCCTTCTTCCGCACAAGCCGGCTTTTTTTGGTATTTCTCGATAAAGTTTTCAATCGGTCCGCGGAAATCCTCCAACCGTTCCTTGAGCAACTCCGGTTCCCAATCCCACCACTGCATTTCCTCCAAAGCGGCGATGGTGTCCGGCTCGAAACGGTACTTCACGATCCGGGCCGGCACTCCGACTGCGATCGCATAAGGCGGGATATCCTTCGTCACGACAGCACCGGAGCCTATGATGGCGCCGTTTCCGACAGTCACTTCCGGCATGATGATGGCACCATGGCCGATCCACGTGTCGTGCCCGATCGTTGTGATGCGGCTGAGGCGGTGGTCGAAGAAGGCCGTATCCTCCTCTTCGGCGAAACCGTACATCTGCGGACGGTAAGTGAAATGGTGCAACGAAGCGCGTTCGTAGGGATGATCGGTCGGACCGATCCTAACGGCTGCCGCGATGTTGGCGAACTTCCCAATTTGGGTATTCTGCACGAAACAGAACTGACCGGTATAGGAATAATCCCCGAAATGACTGTTTTCGATGAAATTATGCGGGCCGATTTCGCAATATCTTTCGAAATTGACATTCGTCAAGCTGGCTGTGGGAGCGATCGTCGGATCTTCCGTCAGCCTTTTCTCATTGATGATCATCGGCGATACTCCGTTCTGTAGACGATTTTCCCGTCGATCATGACGGAGGTGATGGCCGGATAGTTGTCCTTCGTTTTGATCAGCAGCAGATCGGCTTTCTTGCCTTCCTCGATCGAGCCGATTTCGTGGTCCATCTTCACGGCTCTGGCGGGATTGATCGTCAGCATGCGGAACATCCGCGCCAAGCTGATGCCATGCTCACGATGCATGATATAGATGGCATGGATCAAGGCTGCCGGATAATAGTCGCTGCAGAGGATCGAGATGTTGCCTTCCTGGATCCCTTGGGCAGCGCTCAGATTGCCGGTATGCGAACCTCCCAAGAGGATGTTCGGCGCGCCGGCGATCGTCCACAGGCCGGCATCGTGGGCGGCATCCGCCACTTCCGATGTGATCGGAAATTCGCTGATGGTCGTGCCGAGCCGTTTGACCAACTCCAGCTTTTCGATGGAATCATCATCATGTGAAGCGACAGCCAAACCGTATTCCAGAGCTACTTCGGCCATTTCCGCAATCTGTTCGAAAGTGATTTTCTCCTTGCTTTGGCGTTTGACGATCACAGCTGCCGCCTCCGCATCTGTCAATTCCGAATAGCCGGCTATCGTCTTTTTGTAGATTTCCAGGTTGCGGTACTGCCCTTGCCCGGGCGTGTGGTCCATGAAGGAAATCAGATGGATTTTGCCGTTGCGGATATGCTCCTTGACCTGTTCCACCATCTCGACATTGTCGATTTCGAAACGGGCATGGACGCGGTGGCGGATCATGTGGTCGCTGGTATGGGTGGCATTGATGGCTTCAATCAGCCGGTTCGCGTGCTGGGGTTGGCGGATCGCCTTCACCCCGAAGTCCTGTTCCTTGTAGAGGGAAAGCGAGTGGAACATCGTCGTGATGCCGTGCGTAATCAGGATGCGCTCGCTTTCGCGCAGACCGATGTTGAAATCCATCATCGCGGTCGGCCGCGGCGATACGACAGTCTCGATGTAATCGGAATGGATATCCACGAAGCCCGGCGCAATCAGCCCGCCATCCGCATCCAGCACGTTGTATTCCGATCCGTACTGCTCCACTTCATGCTTAGACATGATTTTTTTAATGGTGTCGCCTTCGATCAGAAGCGCTGCATTCTCCAATAACGAATCTTCCAGCACTATGGTCCCGTTTGTGATAATGTACATGTCGTTCCTCCTATAATAATGAATAGACTAACTGTTGCGTGTAGGCGTGCTGCGGGTCTTCAAGAACCTGATCGGTCAGGCCTTCTTCGATGATTTCGCCGTTGTACATCACGATGGTCCGATCGGAGAGCATGCGGATGACGGCAAGGTCGTGGGAAACGACGATCATGCTGATCTGCAGTTCCCGTTGGATCGTCTTGATGAGATCCAATACGTCCGCCTGCACGCTGAGATCAAGCCCGGTCGTCACTTCGTCCAGCAGCAGCACCGGCGGATTGTTCGATAAAGCCTTGGCGATCTGCACCCGCTGCTGCATCCCGCCGGAGAAATTTTTCGGCGCTTCGCTCGAACGGAACGTCGGGATGTTCACTTTGTCCAACAGTTCATGGCCTCTGCTGAACATCTCTTCGACATTGCGGTGGTTCGCGGCGATCATCTTCTCGGCTATGTTGGCGATCGACGAAAATTCCATCCGTAATCCCAACAGCGGGTTCTGATAGACCATCCCCAGCAGCATATTGCGGATCCATTTCTGTTGCTGCAGGGACGAGCCGAAGACATTCTCCTGGCCGTCTTTGTAGTCCGCCAGCAGGTATTCGCCGTCCCTCACTTCGCTGTCGAAATAGAGCGACCGCATCAAGGTCGATTTCCCGGAGCCGCTCTCGCCGACGATGCCAATGATTTCGCCTTTGTAGAGGTCGAAGGAAATGTCGCGGCAGGCATAGACAGTTCCGCAATTAGGGCAATAATTCATCTCCAGGTTTTCCGGTTGTTCTATGCAACGGGAACAGCCTTCACCGAATTGCTTGTTCATGCCGCGCAGAGATAATACAGGTGATTCCTTAGTCATGTCTGATCCCTCCTGCTGCCGTTTCTTGTTTTGCATTCAACGTTTCCAACAGATATGATTGATCATTCGTCAGATAATAGGTTTCCCCGGTCGCTTCATCAACTAATTCATCAAGGAAGACATCCGTCTGCCCAGTCAATCGGCAGGCTGCTCCAGCGAAGCTTTCCACTTCGAAAGGATGGTCCTCGAAATCGATCGATACGACATCGGTATAAGGTGGAACAGCGTAAATTTTCTTTTCGCGCCCCGCCCCGAACAATACAAGCCCCTCGTTATGGTTTAGCTTTGGGTTGTCGAAACGCGGAATAGGGCTCGGTGCCATCAGGTAGCGCTTGTTTACGATGACGGGATAATCCGAATGCATCGCCGTCTTGCCGTAGCGGACGATCTGCTCGAAGAGGTGCAGCCAAGAGACGCTGTATTCCCCGTAGGCATGCATCGCCTTGGTCTTGCGTTCCGAAGGCTCGACCGCCCGCAGCGGTTCCGGCAACGGAACCTGCAGCACGAGGATCTGGTCCTCGGTCAGAGGAACTTCCGGAATCCTATGGCGCGATTGGATCAGCGTCGCTTCTCCGGTATGGATCGTCGTCGCCACACCGGTCGTATCAGCAATCATTTTTTTGATGTTGACAGCATTGACGCTCTCATCGGATCCTTGGTCGATGACTTTCAGCACATCTTCCTCGCCTATCAGCGACAGGCTGAGCTGCAGTCCGCCCGTCCCCCAACCGCGGGCGATCGGCATTTCGCGGGATGCAAAAGGCACTTGATAGCCGGGGATGGCCACCGCCTTCAAGATTGTGCGGCGGATTTCCATTTTGGAATTTTCGTCGAGGAAAGCGTAATTTCCTTGGTAATTCATTCTGTTCCTCCTTTGATCTTGCGGATGCCGTCCAACAACGACTGGAAGGTCACGTAATGCGGCAATTTCAGATGTGAAATGAACCCGGTCGATTCGACGGAATCCACATGCAATAGGACAAACTCCTCATCGGAAGTCGGATGGTTTTCAGCGGGATGCTCCAATGAATAATCCAGTATGCTCATGGCGATGGCCTTCGTTTCATTCTGACCGAACGTCAGCCCGTAGCCGATCGAAAAACTCATCTTCGTTTTCCCGGATTCGTCCGCCACATCGATCGGGATAAAGGACTCGACTTCGGTCACCGTAATCGATCCGATGTAATAGGCATCCTCCTCATCCTCCGCGCGGCGCGGATCGGCGACATGGAGCGGCAGTTGGCCGACCCGAAGTTCGCCGATGTTCGGGTGGTTCGCGACACCGTAGCCGCGGATCTCCGCATAGCCTAAGGACGTGACCGCCCCCGTCTGGCCGCGCGTCAAGGATTGCAGACGCTGACTCCGGGAAGTCGGGAATTGGATGCTGTGCTTGGTGATGTCGTCCGGTTCGCTGTCGTCAAACAGGGCTGTTTCGAACAGGCCCTGCTCCTCCAGGTAATCGACGACTTTCGGCAACCGGCGCAGATCCATCAGCGGCACATCATCATTTGCTGATTGTTCTTCGTAGTCTGCGGCTTTTTGGATTGCCTCCGCTTCCGTTTCAATCAGGAGATCGAAATCGAGGAAGCGCTGCGTAAAGTCATTGGCGATGCCGAGCAGTTGGCCTCCCGGGATGTCCTTGAAGGACGCCGAAATCCGCCGCTCCACGAACATGTCCTTCGTGCTTGTCGCCGTCGTGTAATACAAGCGGGACAGCGTCGAACGATGTGCCCGCATGAGAAAGACCGCCTCCTCCATGCTTCCGCCCGCCTGCTTGATAGCCAGAGCAGCCAACTCTTCATCGTAGAGACTGCTCTCCGACATCACCTGATCGACCAGCGGACGCATCCCCGCCAGGATATCTTCCACAGCCAAAATCCTACCGCTTCTGACGCGCGCATAGGCCAAACCCAGATTCGATTGCGCAATGGCTTCCTGTCCACCTTTTACAGCTACATAGCCCATCTAGCTCACCCCTTCCAGAACCGTCGTCCGCGGCAAACCGATGCAGAAACCACCTTGATCGATGATGAAACAATCAATTCCGAGGGGAAATTCAGCGACCGCTTCATTGCGTGCCGCTATCCAGCTTTCAGCTGCTGCGATTTCCACCCATTGGCACTCCCTTACTCCCGGACCGCTCAAGACATAGGCTGCATCTGCAGAGATGGCTTCCGTCTCCAAAATCACGGTCGCGTTGTGGTTCGGGTCCAACAGTGTGCCTCTTTTGGCTTGGCGGAAAGCGACGGCTAAACCGGTTTGTTCGGTTGCCTTCGGGATAACGATGTAATCCGCGTCCTCCAAACGGGCAGACCGGGCCAAGGTGCGTATTTCTATTTCTTCGGTGGTCGCCGCATCCTCGCCAAGCAGGTGGAACGTCACTTCCCTATCCAACAGGGTCATCAGGATATCCATCGTTTCATCCAATAACGTCGTTCTGTATGCGAATGTCGTATCCAGCGCCACGATTTTCCCCGGGCGGGACAGACTGTCCAAAATTTTCCGGAAAACCCGTTGCGAATCTATCACTTTGTTGTGCATGTTATCCTCCTATTGGTTCATCGTCTCAAAATTCACTTTGGTCCGGGCAAGCTCTCTTTGTCTGCGGGCGATCGCTTCTTCCCCTGCAAGCTCCAGCTCGTCAAGAATCGCCTGCCATTCGTGCGTTTCCGGCAGTTCGGCACTGTAGGCCGCATCGATGACGGCCAACGCGCGCGAAATGTCTGTTTCATTGCCTTTAACGAGGCCGATGCCAAGTTTCCCAGCGACGCGCACTTTCGTTTCCGTGACAAGTAGCTCACCCAGGTAGAAGAGTGAATTCTGAGCCGACTCCCTCACTTTGATCATCGTCAACGCTTCGTTCGGTCCGGAAATCATTTCTATAGGATAGCTGCCTTCGATAGTCTCGGCCATCCGCAGTGCAGCGGCCCTTCCGTAATCGATCAAAATCCGTGTTCTGCTTCTTTTGTTCAACTGGAACACCCCTTTCGAAAATCAGTGTAACTTGTCGCCAAGTTCGAAACCATGAATTTCCGGTTAAGCTTGTGTAAACACTGTAAGCATTTTGTAAACGCGAAAGAGTGTATTTGTGGATAGGAACATCCGCAATGCAGTACATCCGCCGTATTCTTCGTGCTCAAATCCCCGCCCCAAACGGCAGCACAAAAACACCGCCGTGCCGGTTTTTCTGCGCCGGCACGGCGGTGTTTCTCTTAAACATTTATTTTGTAGCTGAATCGGTCGGAGCGGTAGACGATTTTGGTCAGCTCAAGCTGCTTCCCGCTCGCTTGGTCACGGCAGTCGCTTTCCAGGATCAGCAGCGGCACCAGTTCACCGCACTCCAGCAATTCCTGTTCCTCCGAATGCGGGAAGGAGACGCTCAACTCCGAACCGCTGCTTGTGAATGTGCAGTAACCTTTCGAAAGGTAATAGCTGAACATCGATCCGATGTCTCCACCCTCAGCCTTGATGTCCGGGAACATCGCTGTTGAAACGTAGGAATAATGCAAGGCAGCAGGCACATCATGGACGATACGCAAGCGGCAGATTTCATAGAGTTCGCCTTCGCCGCGCAGTTGCCACAAACGTTCATCCCTGCTCCCCTCGTCCATCAATTTGCAGTGAACGTTGAGCGAGCGGTAAGGAATATTTTGCCGGTTCATCTTTTCGGAAAAACTGACATCTCCGCGCAGCGCCAGTTCGATAACCGGACGTTTTTCGCGAGGAAAATGCCCCAGCCCTTGTTTGGAGCTGATGTAGCCCATCGCTTCCAGCGTCTCATAGACTTTTCGGACACTATTGCGGGTCGTCCCGAAAAAGTTCGCCAGTTCATTTTCGCTCGGCAATTTTTTATTTTCCGGAAAACCATGGTGGATGATTTTATCCAGCAGATAATCACGAATTTCACTTTCGATCGTACGCAGTTTTCATCATCCTTTCTGGAGACTTCATTTCAGGATGGGTGGAGCTTGTTTCTTCGCGAAGAGCACGTAGCCTATTGCAACGCCCATCAGCACAATGGAGGCGATGACGGTCATGATGATGCCCGAATATTGCCCGGCAAATCCGTCTTGGGACATGTGTTTGATCAGGATGCCCGCATAAGCCCAAATGATCACGAGCCCGTAGGCGATATCGTGATTGCGGATCATTGTGACCGCTCCGATCGCCAGTCCGATAATGAGGATCAGGATTGTCCAGACTGACTCGGAGATCCCGAAGCCCTTCCAGCCGATGTCGACCAGAAGCGTCGTGATGTTCGCGATGGTCGCCACCGTGATCCAACCGAAATAGACGCTGAACGGCAGACGGATGAACAGTTTTTCCCTCTGATCAAGTTTCTCCTTCAGGATCAACTGGTTGATGTAGATCAGGCTAAGCAGAATGACCAACATCAGTAACACTGACAAACCAATCATACCGTAATGCCAACTGAAGATCCATGCGGCGTTTACTAGTGAACTGATTGAAAAGACGATACCGATTTTTCTCAATAGGTCAGTCTTCACCTTACTTTTATCCCCTTGGAAAAAACCGAATTGGTACAGCGTATAACCCACCAATAACAAATAGATGACGCCCCAAATCGAAAACGTCAATCCGGCGGGCGCAAACAGGTTCGGATAGGAATCCGATACCGCTCCGGTGTCGATGCCGTTGATCGGCAGGATGTTCGCCATGGCATTGACGACAATCATGATCAGATACGTCACGACCACTGTGATTTTGATGGGCGTTTCCAGTTGTTTCGTTTCCATATTTATTTCCTCCTTTTTCGATGTCCCAGATAAGAAAAATAATTGCCTATGGATAGTCTGAAGCACAGCATTTTGAGGAATAAATAAAGTATTCCCTAAGTCAATAGTACTCAAAACAGCATGCCTATGCAAATATTGAGACAGCTCGGAAGCCGAATTTTTTTCTTCCACATACCCCAATTTTTTGACATTTCCCCAATTTAGACGTACTTTTAGGGTGACAAATTCTTCGTTCGGCCTTACCCTTCATCATCTGAAAATGTTGAGCCCCGCCCCCATCCCAATCGCTCCTATCACTTTGAAATGAAAGGACAAAAAAATGAACAGGAAGCAGAAACTTTACGGCTCGGCCACATTTTTGAGTCTATTGCTGTTGGTCGGTTGTACCGCGGCCGATGATACCGCGACAAATGATTCTTCAGCAGCCGGCTCATCGGAAGTGGTCGAAAGTAGTTCAGAAGCAGCCAGCAGTTCCGAACAAGATGAATCCATCATGGAAGACAGCGACACAGAAGAATCGAATGACGCGCCATACATCTACGGTGCAGTCGGTGCCTTGGGGGACGACGATCTGACGATGGAAGAGATGTTCACCTATGCCATTCAGGATGAACAATTGGCCCATGGAGAATATACCTACGTACTGGAAAATTTAGGCGACCAAGCCCCGTTCAACAACATCGTAACAGCTGAAGCCCAACACGTCGCCGAAATGACCGTTCTGTTCGAAAAATACGACTTGGCGGTTCCGGCAGACGCATCAGCCGATCACATCCAAATGGCTGCAGATATCCAGGAAGCGTTGGAGAACTGCGCCTCAGGGGAAGTGGACAACATCGCGATGTACAATAAGTTCCTCGAACAGGACATTCCGGATGACGTACGCGCAACCTTTACGGCTTTGCGCAATGCTTCGGAAGGACATCTGGATGCGTTCAATAAAAACCTCGAAAAATATTGATAGCTCCAATACCGACAAAAGCCTTTCCCTTATTTTGGGAAAAGGCTTTTTTGCATCGTTTGCTGTTGTTGTGCAGCAAAAGTTCTTTTCTTCGCAAAGGTGTCTTGACACCTGTAAAGTTACGTGATATAGTCATTTTCATTAAAATATCACTAAAAAGGGGTAGCAATAATGGATGAACTTACGGAAAGAATATTGCAGCTGAAAGCAGAAAAAGATGCCGTCATTCTCGCACACTACTACGTTCCTGGAGCCGTTCAAGATATCGCAGATTTTATCGGGGATTCGTACTATTTGAGCAAAATTGCAGCACAGGTCACGGAAAAAGTGATCGTTTTCTGCGGCGTCGCCTTCATGGGCGAAAGCGCGAAGATGCTGAATCCGGATAAAATCGTCCTGATGCCCGACCTGAAGGCTGATTGCCCGATGGCCCACATGGTCAAGATACGCGACATCCAGAAAATCCGTGAAACTTATGAAGACGTTGCTGTGGTCTGCTACATCAATTCCACCGCCGAAATAAAGGCCCACGCCGATGTCTGCGTCACGTCATCCAATGCAAAAAACGTCATCGCCGCCCTTCCCAACAGCCATATCTATTTCATTCCCGATGAGCACTTGGGCAGATACATTTCCCATCAGCTGCCCGAGAAAACGTTCCTTTTCAATGATGGCTACTGCCCGATCCATACTAGCATCCGCGTTGTCGATGTCCTGAAGATGAAGCGTGACCTTCCGCAAGCCGAAATTCTGGCCCATCCGGAATGCAAGGAAGAGATCCTTGATTTAGCGGACTTTGTCGGCAGCACGTCGGACCTCGTCGCCTACACCGAAAAGAGCCCATCCCAGGATTTCATCATCTGCACGGAAATCGGTGTCATCCATGAAATGAAAAAACGTTCGCCTAGCAAAAGGTTCCACGCCCCTTCCGTCGGGCAGGTCTGTCCCGACATGAAACTGAACACTGTGGAGAAAATCATCTATGCTCTGGAAACCTTCGAATCTGCTGTGAAAATGGATGAATCGTTGCGCATAAAAGGACTGCAGCCGCTGGAACGGATGCTGGCATTGGCCGAGGTGAAGACCCATGCAAAACTATGATGTCCTTATCATCGGAACGGGTGTAGCCGGACTTTTTGCGGCCCTCAATCTCAACAGCGCCAAACAGATTCTGGTCGTCACCAAGGGGACTTTGGAGGATAACGATTCCTTCCTTGCCCAGGGCGGCATCTGCGTTCAGCGCGACGAAACGGATTTCGAGCCTTTTATGGAAGACACTTTGCGTGCCGGTCACTACGAAAACAACGAGGCAGCCGTCTCAGCAATGATCGGCTCCTCGCAGGAAATCATCGCAGATCTGATCGGTTGGGGTGTCGCCTTCGACAAAAAAGGAGACGGTTTCTCCTACACCAAAGAAGGCGCCCACTCCAGAGCCAGGATTCTGCATTGCAAAGACATGACCGGCAAGGAAATCAACAGCAAACTGATCGCCCGTATCAAAGAACGGAAAAATATCACCATCCTAGAAAACAGCACGCTGGTCGATCTTCTAGTGGCAGACGATCGTTGCCACGGCGCAGTGCTCCGCGACCAGTCCGGAGCGTTATCCAACGTTTATGCACAAAACACCTTGCTTGCCACCGGCGGAATCGGCGGCCTGTTCAGCAAATCGACCAACTTCGCGCATTTGACAGGCGACGCCATCGCCGTTGCGCTGAAGCACGGCATCCGCGTCAAAGACATGAACTATGTCCAAATCCATCCGACTTCGCTCTATACCGGTCTGCCGGGAAGAGCTTTCCTGATGTCGGAATCGCTGCGTGGGGAAGGCGCCATCCTTGTCGGCAAGGACGGCAACCGTTTCGCCGATGAACTCTTGCCACGGGACCTGCTTACGAAAGAAATCTATGCCCAGATGGAGAAAGACCGTTTGCCCTATGTCCGGATGCTTTTGAAAGGCCATGTGGAGGGATCGATTGCCGAAAGGTTTCCGGGCATCCACGGCCAATGCCTTCGGGAAGGCTATGATTTGACCGAGGATCATATCCCGGTCGTGCCCGCCCAGCATTACTTCATGGGCGGCATCGAAGTCGATCTGCAGAGCAAAACTTCGCTAGCTAACCTATACGCGGCCGGGGAAACGAGTTGCAACGGTGTGCACGGACAGAACCGCTTGGCGAGCAACTCGCTATTGGAAAGCTTAGTGTTCAGCAAGCGCGCCGCCCAAGCCATCAACGCGAAATTCCAGCGCGCGCTTCCTTATCTGTTTCCCGAACCGGATGCCCAAGCCATCGCGGATGGCTTGAAGGAAGCTACAAAGAATTTATTAGAATTAATCGGAATCGAGGAGGAATCCCATGCAAAGTAATATGAATCGCCTAATTTTGGCGGCACTGGAGGAAGACATCCCAACCGAGGATCTCTCGACCAATGCCATCATCTCAGGCTATACAAAAGGCAAGGCCGAGCTATTGTGCAAACAGGACGGTATCATCGCAGGACTGTCAGTTTTTGCTAGGACCTTCGCACTCCTTGACGATACGACCGAAGTGCTTTTCCATTTCCATGACGGAGATGCTGTCAAATCAGGAGATTTGTTGGCTGAAGTAATCGGCGATATCCGCGTAATCTTATCCGGTGAACGCACCGCCCTGAACTATCTCCAGCGAATGAGCGGCATCGCCACCCATACGCACAAAATCGTCGCTTTGCTTGAAGGCAGCGGCATCACGCTGCTCGACACCCGCAAGACTACACCGAACAACCGGATTTTCGAGAAGTATGCCGTGAAAGTCGGCGGCGGTCACAACCACCGCTTCAGCCTGTCCGACGGCATTATGCTGAAGGATAACCACATAGCAGCAGTGGGCGGTATCAAGCAGGCTGTCGCTGCGGCGCGGGGATATGCTTCTTTTGTGCATAAGATCGAAGTCGAAGTGGAAAACTTGGATATGGTGAACGAAGCTATCGAGGCGAAGGCCGACATCATCATGCTGGACAATATGACCCCGGCGGAGATGAAGGAAGCCGTCCATTTAATTGACGGGCGCGCATTGGTGGAGTGCTCCGGTAACCTCACCGCTGAAAACATCTCCGCCTTGCGCGAAACCGGCGTGGATTACCTTTCTTCAGGCGCCTTGACCCACTCTTCGGCGATTCTCGATCTGTCGCTGAAGAACCTGGAACGGGTCTGACGGAAAGTTATACCCATCAAAACGCAGATAAGCTGTGGAAAAGCCATAAAGAATGGTTTTCCACAGCTTTTTTTTGCGTTATCCACAAACAGAATGATTTCAGTTCAAGTCCATCCTCAGAAACTGATGATTGATTTCTTGAACAGCCCATCGATCATAGCATGTAGCAAAGTCAGCGGCAAATAGACGATGATGCTCAACATCATTGTGATTTCATACAACAAGCTGCTCTTTTTAACTACTTTGCCTCTTAAACGGCTAGCGAAAGCACTGAACGCGATTCCATGCGCATTGCCGACCATGATGGCTCGAACAGCGCCCAAAATGCCTTTGGCCTTGTCCTCCCCATAAAGCGAAACAATCCGATCCCAGGACTCTTCGGTCGGATACCCTCTCCTGTCGGCATAATGCTGGGCAAAAAGGTAGGCCGGCATTTCGTCCACAGGGATTTCGTTAGTGGATCCCGCCAACAACTTCTGGATTTCTTCCGCAGCCATCCCTTGCTCTAGAGCCATTTTCGTGTGGGCATAGGAGCATACTTCACAGCCGTTGACTTCAGTAACGCCCAACATGATCCGCTCGATGAATTCCGGACTCAATTCTTTTTTCTTTTTTGCCTTGATCATGTACTTCATCGTGCGGACTCCGTCATACAAAATTGAATAAAATTCCCGCACCGAGTATATTTTCTTGTAGAATTCCTGCGCCATTGTTGTCTCCTTCACTCTGTAGGGCCTCGCCAGATTTGTTAATAACTATTATACCCCTATAGGTATAAATAGTAAAGATGAGTGTTTAGCTGCGCTATTTGTCTTTCCAATTCCACCATTTCAATTTTTCGGGATGCGGATGCGGTTCGGTCGCGTAATAGACGGCGCAGCGGAAAGTGTACAGTACGCAGGGATCTTGCCGCTGACCTGTTATCTTGTTCAAACGCTCATAGAGTTCCTGCGGATCTTTGTCGCGCAGATCGGCGATTGTATTTATCCCCAATGAAACAAGGGTTGCCGCCATCTTCGGCCCGATGCCGGGAATTTGCTGCAGCTCTTTCATCTTATGTTCCACCTCACTTTGATTCTTTTTTCCTCAAAACCATTGTAGTCCTTGTTTCTCGTGATTGCCAATAATGGCATTCTGGCTGAAAAACGCAAAAAACCGGACAGGTTGGGCATCCATCAGAAGCTTTCTGGTGGACGCCCAACCTGTCCGGCTGTAGCATGAACATTCGAGTGCAAGCAACACAGAAAATAGTCACCTTTCCTCTACACATTCAATATACACTTCTTTTGTAAACTGTATTGAAAAAAACTGTATTGTTTTTGTAAAGGAAGGCCATTAAAGGCATGCTTCATCATGGCTGCATCGCACCGAAAAGCACAAGCCAAGCAAGGATTGATTTCGCAACCAGACTGAGCACGATGTAGACCCGTTCTCCGTAGAGGTAGTCCGCCCATTTACCGACTTTCTTGTACTGCAAAATCATATTGATCGGGAAAGTGTTGAAGGCAACGAAATAAGTGCCGACGATTGCCCAGACAAACCAAGGCACTTCACTAAAATTCCCGGTCCCGAACATGTAGAGCAAGATGGCGATCCATGGTGCAATACCGGCAATCGAACCCCAAATGAACGGGCCCCATTGGATGTTATCTTTTGAATGTCCAACATTCAGCTGTTCCATCACGAGACCGAAGAGATTCATAGTGGCGTTGACAATGAATATCAGAATAAGTGAAGCGATATCGTAAATGCCGAACAGCGTAGCGATCAGGACAATCATGATCGATGAACTGAGCGCATATTCGAACCAACGAAATTTATTGATGCCCTTGGCCAAATCGGCATTGTAGATCGCATTCAAATTTTTTGGAATGGAAATCAAGGCATGCGCGATGGCGGAAATGAATAAGAACGAAGCGACCAGGACTCCGAATGGTAATTCAAAAAGGACACGCGAAGCAGTCTCCAATGAGCGCGTTTCAGGATTGAAGGCTAGGTAGAACTGGCTGATTTCTGGACTGAACTCACCAATTTTCTGGATGACGTTCGTTGCCAAAAAGAGCATTGCAATGCCTTGGACCAGGTGGAGACCACCCATGATTAGATTGAAGCGCCGTAATTTTTCTGTGGTTATCTCTTTCATGATGATGTTCCTTCTTTCTGTAATGAGTGTAAAATAATGACAATTAACCATTCCATTCACTGTATCCAACGATTCATCAATCAGAATGCCTTTTACCATCTCCCATCTTTTCCATTTGATTATCATGAAAAGGCCCAAACCCAAATACGGCTAGGCTCGCGCCGATCAATGCCCAAATCATATCCCATAGGCTGTCGAAGGCGTCACCCTGCGTTCCCATCACATTATCGGCTGGTACATCCATAATTTTGACGATCGCAAATTCGCTCAGTTCATAAGCTGAACTGAACCCGAGACAGGATAGGATGACGATTAGTGTCAGCACTTTGCCTTTCTTGACATAGCCGCCCCGCAGCAGGAATTCCTTGGCCATAAAAGCCGGTACGAATCCTTGTGCGAAATGCCCCACCCGATCGAAGTAGTTGCGCTCCCAATCGAACTGTTCTTTCCATTGATTGAACAGGGGATTCTGGGAGTAGGTGTAGTGTGCGCCGTAAACCAACAATAGCGCATGCAGAAAAGCCATCACGTAGACGAAATTGCTGAAACGGAATTTCCGGTAAGTCACAACTAGCAAGAAAACAAGCAGGAGCGCAGGCGTCATCTGCCCTGCCCAAGCCAGTCGCTCAAGTGGGCGGAAGGCCGAAAAGATGTACGCTATGACGAAAAGCACCAAAAGGATTACATGCAAGGGTTCTGCCTTTTTGCCATTTACCACCATCCGTTTCGCCTCCCTTTATTTTCGTGACCGTTCCGCAACCTGATCCATATACAACGGCATGTCGAACTTGCGCTTCAGGCCTTTGTCGTTCATGAAGCGGACATTGCCGAAGATCGCCCGTTCTCCCCATGGCCGGTCATGCTTGCCGAAGCACCAGCTCACTCCGGCGAAACCGTTCGGATCGCGGCCGTCCAACAGATATTTATTGTTCAGATAAATGGCTTTGCGATAGGCTTCCTCCGGCGTACTGCTCCACTCCAGAATTTTTTTGGCCCAATACATCCGCATATAACCGTGCATTTTCCCGGTCAGATTCATCTCCAGCTGCGCGGCGTTCCAGTAGTCGTCATGGGTCTTGGCCACTTCCAATTCCTCCAGGGAATACAGGTACTCGCGTTCATCCGCCAAATGCTTGGCCAGCGTCTTCTTGGCCCAATCCGGCACAGCCGCAAAGGAATCGTACTGTTCATTGTAATAAACGAAATTGATGGCCAACTCTCTCCTGACGACAAGTTCTTCCAGGAAACTCTGCTGACTTTCGCTGTCCATCCCCATCAGCCTGCGGTAAATATAGAGCGGCGAAATCTGGCCGAAATGGAGATACGGACTCAGGTTTGAGGTGAACGACTCGCCAGGGCGGTTCCTCCGTTCGCCGTACCCGGACAGTTTATTTTCGATGAAATCCTCCAGCCAGCGCTTGGCCTCGCTTGTTCCGCCGATATAATCCGAAACGCGCGGGACACTGCGGTCGATAGCCAACCCGGTCAAGGCCTTTTCGGTATCCGAAACGTCGTACGCCTCGAACGGTAGCTTCGATGCGAGCGATGGATGCTGGCAGACAGTCGCTTCTAATGGAGCTAAACACTGCGGCAGGATTTTCTTTAGTTTGGAGCGCAAGGTCGCGGCGGAATACTCCTCTTTAGGAGAGGCCAGCTCGACCGGGACGACAACGTTAGTTTCGATTTGCACGACGGCGCACTCGGCACCCTTGGCCAAGGCAGCGCGCCATTGCCGCTCGATCCTGAGATAACCGCGGTCGACCACCAATAGAGCCGCCAATCTGGAAATCTGCAAAGCGCCTTGTTCCGGCGATATTTTCCGGATCAGCAGTTGGATGCCACGCTGCTCCAGTGCGGCCTTCGTTTCCTTCAGCCCTTCCAGCATGAATGCATAGTGGCGCTCATTGGCTTCCGGAAAGCCGTCCGTGATGCCGAAGTAAACGACCAGCGGTTTCTCGAGCCGGTTAGCCTGCCGGATCGCATATTCCAAGGCATGGTTGTACTCCGCTCGCTGCGAACTCTGCATCCAGTAGACGACATACGGTTGCTCCATTCCTATTTTCTTTTCGTTCAATTGTTTGATTCTTTCTTCCATTATCATCCGTTTTCCCCCGTATTTCTGCACGATTATTGTCATTCTTATTATAGAACATCGCATCCGATCCGCCTATTTTGAAGATTCGGGTGTGAAAAGAAGAAGCGCCTTATTGAACACGCCTCACTAAATACATGCGCAAAAAAGCCGATTCCTTTTTTCGGAATCAGCTTTTTTTGTTTTGAATCATCGCACTCTCTTAAACGCGTTCTGAATCCCAGAAATCTATGCCTAAGCTGCTATGACGTCACGACCAAAAAGCGGTCGTTCTCATAATAACCTCTTAGTGCTCGATTTCTACCGGGGATTCATCACGCTCTCTTACATGTTTGCACGAATTTGTTCAGCTAATGCTTCGTACGCTTCGTCCGTCAGTGTCACGCGGCCTGGGTTCATGTCGAAAGTCGAGCCCCATTCGAAGGCATCGTCTTTGTATTTAGGCACCAAGTGGAAGTGCAGGTGTTTACCGGTATCGCCGTAGGCGCCGTAGTTAACCTTTTCAGGGCTGAACGCTTTGTGCAACGCGTTCGCAACTGTGGCGATGTCCGCGAAGTAGCCGTTGCGCTCCTCATCCGTGATGTTCACCAATTCGCTCACGTGGTCTTTGTAGGCAACGATCACACGACCTTTATGGCTTTGTTCTTTAAAAACGTAGACTTTACTGTAAGGCAATTCGCAGCAAGGGTATCCAAAAGCCAACACCATTTCGCCTTCCATGCAATAGGCGCAATTTTCATCTTTCATCAACACAGACCTCCTAGAAATATATTTCCAGTTAATTATAGCATTTTTAAGCGCCTACATTTTGTCCATAATCCAACAGTATTGCGGACAAAATGTGAACACACTGGATCCGCACTCAATCCAAGTGGTGCTTCTTTTCCACATACCCGACCATGGCCCAAGCTGTCAAGTGCACCAAAATCAGAAGTGGGGTCCCCGGAAAGAACAGCAACACCGCATAGCTGGTGGTGTTATTCAGCGCATGCATGACCATCACGGTCGGAATCGATTCGGTCTTCTCGAATACAAAATTGGTCAGATAGTTCATCGCAACAATACCAGCGGTGAATCCGATTAAAGAGGGCAGCAGCACGGCCATACCTTGGCCTGCATACATTAAAATTAAGAGTGGATAATGCCAAACAGCCCAGATGATTCCACCCTTCCAGGTAGCCTCCCAGAAGCTTTTTTCCCGTTTCCGCAAATAGGGATAAAGAAAGCCGCGCCAGCCCCATTCCTCCGTCCCACTCGTCAATAGGTTAGACAGAAAATACAGCCCAATCACACTTGCTGCACTTCCAAAAGTCAGCCTTCCTTCTGACGCCTTACTGAATAAGAGGCTCATGATAAAGGTCGGAATCACAATCACAAACGGAATCACTGATGCATAGGTGACGAAAGAACGTTCCTTTAAAGAAAAAAAGTCTTTAAACGGTTTCCCTGCAATCAGACTCCCCAAAAGCGGCCCAAACACCCCCAAAGCAAACAACAGCTGCGGAAAAGCGGATTTCTCTTTCCCGAGCGCTCCAATCACTTCGAATAGCGTAGCATCTGTGTCCAAAGCATAACCGTTCAGCTGGATGAGGAAAGCTCCTCCGATCCAACAAGCCCACGTCCAGCCGAAGGACATCAGCAGATATAGCCAGACATTTCGTTTCATCTCCTCACCTCCAAATGATGAGTTACCGATTTTTTTATTATTGATTTTTTGCCGACCCTCGACTATCTTTCACTGAATATAACGAACAGCGCTAGCGCAATACCGCATAGGAAATACTCTATCTTCCGCTTGACCCACTGCTTATTTTATAAATGACCCAAATCCCCGATGCTGTTCACGATCATGGCACTTATGGCAAATAACGCAACAAAAGAGAATGTACTACCTGTAAACATACCTTCACTCCCTGACTCATCCATTCCATAAAAGTATCATTCTTCGGAATAGCCAAAATAGGCCAGAATTTTCTCCAGCACTTGGTATTCGGGGACATAGCCATACCCCGCAGATTGATCTTCACTGATGCTGAAAGGCGCTGATCCAATCAGTGTTTCCTCATGGATGATGGTTCCGGCAGCCCTGTCCAGGATGGTTATTTGGACATAGCGCGTGTAGGCAATCCCTTCGTTCGAGTAGGTTCCAGCCTCCATGTAATAGCTGCGCAGCTTCACCAGCACATTCATCTCGGCATCCGACTTGGCCTGCAGTTCTTCCGGCAAATCGAGATAGTGCGGTGAATACATGTATTTTTCTCCGTCCCCTTCCTCAACGGATTCATCGTTTTCGATGATGAACACTTTGGCTGGCATCGGAGCAGCCGCTTCCGCAAGCACGCCTTGGATAGCCGCATATGCATCCACATTCCCGATCAGATTGCTGTTTTCCAGTTCGCTGATTTGGCTCTCCCTGATCGCTTCCGGATCCGAAGATGAGGCAGCTTCATCGCTCGATGAACCGCAGCCCGAAAAGATAAACAAAAACATGGTCATGATGAAGAAAAACGTGCATTGGCGTTGGTTATTTTTGATCATCTGTAGCTCCTCCTTGAATTGACAAAAGCCTATGGATTAAGGAAGACAATGGGCTATATATTAACTTTGTAACCGCTCTTTTTCCATCTCATTATAACATATACTCAGCCCCGGAATCGCGTGCAGCTTCGCCTGCTGCAATGCAAAAAGACCATACAGCCCTTTTTTTCAGGAAGTCTGTATGGTCTCTATCTTTGTTTATTTCCCCAAACGGTCCGGCATCATGAATTCCATGAAGCCCCAGACGCCGTTCGCGAGGAACAGTTCTTCGCGGTCGTATTTGGATATTTCTTGGCGAATCAGATCATCCTTTTTGTCGAGGACTTTCGCACCCCAATGCGGATCAATCAGCAAAGCGCGTCCAACGGCAACAAGCTCCGAATTTTCCAATAAGTTTTCTGCATCTTCACTTGTGCGGACATCGCCGACACCGACCAGCGGCACACGTCCGTTAATTTGTTCATGGATGTACGCCATCATGCTTTTCTCTTTATGATCCTCAGAAACCGAAACAAGTTGATGATCCCTCAAAGAAATATGCAGATAATCCAATTTTTTGTCGGCCAATCGGTCCACAAGGAAGAGCGTATCCGAAAAGCGGATGCCAGGATTTTCGT
This sequence comes from Trichococcus paludicola, assembly GCF_003052295.1. Classification (GTDB taxonomy): domain Bacteria; phylum Bacillota; class Bacilli; order Lactobacillales; family Aerococcaceae; genus Trichococcus; species Trichococcus paludicola. The sequence goes on along the minus strand of NZ_QBLC01000003.1, from coordinate 146,116 downwards.
ATTCCTCTGGGGAAAAACGGTAACCGACGATAAAGTTCTCGACGCCGGATTCATCCACAGCTGCTGTCACTTCATCAACCAACTTGTCGATTAAGCGGAATCTTTTCTCAAGCGTGCCGCCCCATTCGTCGTCCCTGCGGTTGGAGTGCGGCGAGAAGAATTGTTGCAACAGATAAGTGTTGGCGCCGTGCAGTTCCACACCGTCGAACCCAGCTGCGATTGCGCGAAGGGTCGCGGCTTTGAAGTTTTCGATCAAGTCCAAAACTTCATCACCAGCCAAGGCTCTCGGCGTTTCGGCATTTGGTCTTTCGGCAGCGACCGCACTCGGAGCTACCGGTTGAACACCGCGCAAGACGCTTGAATCGGTCATGCGCCCGCCATGGAAAATCTGCAGAATGGCTTTGGTGCCGTTCTTTTTGATGGCCGCAGCCAGTTTGCTCAATCCAGGAATGAACACATCGGAAGCGACGCTCAATTCCCCTTCCCAACCTTTTCCGTCGTTCTGTACATTCGCTGCGCCTGTGATGACCGCACCGATTTCACCGGAACGAAGCGCGTAGTAATTGATTTCGTCGGATGTCACGACGCCGTCATAGAAACTCATCTTCGTCGTCATCGGTGCCATTATGATACGGTTCTTCAGCTCAAGGCCGCGTCTAAAAGTCAGTTTGCTGTTCATAGTTGACATATTTTTCTCTCCCCTTGATTCGCTTTATTTCATTTTACTGAGCTTGCCGGAAATTCCCAAACAAAACGCTCGCCCCAATCGCAATTCATGCGCATGCATATATATTATTACAAGTGCTTCTCTTTTGCAAGAGGCGCAATTTTGAGTCGTACCCTTCAGAAATCAGACTGCCAGATTTTATCCGATCAGCAACCTCATCAGTTCTATCCACTCACGCAAAAATACTGCGGAAAAGGCGTCCCCGCAAACCTCCGCAGTCTTCATCATTCATATGTTCTTGACATCAGATCAGTAGTCCGTCTGTTTACTGACGGCACTCCAGTCTTCGATTTCCTGCAATCTTTCCTTCATCTCGGCGGACACGATTTTCACTGCATCCGATCCAAGCAACAAGCGTTTCGGAAGGTTATCTTTCTGCATAGTATCGTAAATGACTTCCCCTGCCTTGTCCGGATCACCAGGTTGGTCTTGGTTGTCGATGATGTTCTCTTTTCTGGTTTTCCAAGCAGTATCGGCATAATCTCCGATTTGCTTCTGCGTCCCTTTCAAGGAAGTGTCATAGAATTTGGTCCGGAAAGCACCTGGTTCCACGGTCATCACTTTGATCCCCAACGGTGAGACTTCCTTCATCAAGCCGTCCGTCATCAACTCCAGAGCGGCCTTGGATGCGGCATAATAACCGGAGCCGACACCTGAGCGGGCTGCAGCAATCGAAGAAACATTTAGAATGGCACCATTTTTCTGTACACGCATGTAAGGTAGGACTTGTTTGATCAACGTAATCGGCCCGAAGAAGTTCGTATCAAACAGCAGATCTACGCTTTCCTCTTCACCTTCTTCAACGGAAGAACGATAGCCGTAGCCGGCATTGTTCACCAGGATATCCACCCCGCCGAACTTGTCCGCTGCCGCTTTCACGGCATTGGCGATGCTCTCTTTGTCTGTGATATCCAAAGCTACTGAAATGGCGGTGTCGGGGTAATCTGCGATGATATCCACCACCGTGGAAATATCCCGTGCCGTCACGACAGCGTTATCCCCGTTTTTTAAAACTGCTTTTGCGATCCCTCTGCCAATGCCGCTGGAGCAGCCTGTAATCAACCATGTTGTCATATTGTTTACTTCCTTTCCGAATCCGTTTATTTAATCCTTGCCCCTTTTCAACGAATGGAAATGGAGCTACTCGCATCATAAACTGAAGTATATACCTTGGAGTGCACTCTAAGGGAAGCGTTTTATTTTCCATATAGCAAAATAATTCAGAAGTCATAATTCCTCTTCAAAAAAGAAATTGATTTCATCCATGAAGTCCAGATCCAACTCACTCGTCCAGAATCTGTCGACGCCCTCGTAATATTCCGCCTTGATGTCATCCGGGATTTCCCCATCATAGCGATTATATATCTCCTTATATTCCAGATTTTTAGCTTTGGTGTATTCACTTGCGGCATCGGATTCGAATAGATTGTTGTGTCCGTCATGATTCGCTGTGCTGCAGGTCTTGTAAACAATGTTAGGATTGATTATTTCGTCACTATGAGCAATGATTCCCGCTCCATCGTATGCTATCGATTCATCATTCACGCCATGGATAATCATGACCGGAGTATCCGTACTATTTATGCCGCTCGTAGCTGTAACCCAGGCTACTTTGCCGAAAAGCATGTTCTGATTTATCCACAGGAAAGGATAGGCTATTGGGGAAAACGCCCCTAAGAGGCTATCCGACTGCTCTTTTACCAGTTCCATGGGCGAATTGAATCCTGCAATGCTGGCGACGGCGGCAATATCAAAGCCGGAACCCAAAATTGCCGTGACCGCGTAGCCTCCCCAGCTGTGCCCGTACAGCATGACGGGTAAAATGTTTAATCGTTGATCTCCTTGGATGTAGGTCAAGGCAGCATCCAAATCAAGCAAAGATTGCGAAGGGCCAATGGTGCTCTCCCCCTCGCTTTCGTGTGTGCCGGTATTGTCGAAGGTCAAAACGCGCCATCCGTTGTCGACGAAATACATCGTTTCTGCCAGATAGTTTTCCGATCCGAATCCCAATCCAGGGGAAAGGACGACTAAGCCTTGGTCGTTTTCGCTGCCATAGACATGGCCTTTCAAAACATTTCCACTTGATTCGAATGCGATTTCCGTGCGTTCATAGGCATCCGCAACATCACTGTATCTGAGATAGCCTGAATATTCTGGATCCGGTTTTTCGACTCTGGAGAAACTTTCGTCATAGTTTATTTTGACGAAAACCATCACCCTTGTTGAAATGACGCCGATTAACAGCATCATGCTTATCAGCGCTATTTTCACTGTTTTCCATTTGAAATGGATGTTTTTCATGCTTTGATGCTCCCTTTCTTACTTTTGAAGAAATACGTATTCCTCTCGCTAACGAACAGGAATAGACAAAGGATACCGAATACTACGCTCTCGACTGCAAATAACTGCAGGGTAAATCTATCCCACAAAAAAAAGTGTGAAGTCACGTTAAAAGTAAAGTGCCAAACAGTCATGAGTACCAGATTCCCAGCTGATTTGTTGTAAAGCCAAGTCATCAAAATGGACATCTCAATGATAGTGAACGTATACAAAATGAACCCCAACAGCCCACCGGTAAAGTTCACATGCCATACACCCCACAGGATTCCCACAATGATACTGCTGCTAAACGGTGTGTACTTTTGTTGCAGGTTCGGCAACAGAAACCCGCGCCAGCCTATCTCTTCTGCAGCGCACCCGATCAGGATCGCAACAAAATTCAGCAAATAGAACAATGCATCTCCTTTCCAAGCGACGAAGGCCACTTCATAATAAGTCATGATGAAACTGCTGACGATGATACCTAAGGCCGGGACAGCAATGGCAGGCATCAGCCATTTCACAGCAGCCTTATCCACACGAAAATGGTCCCTTATGTCCTTGATGATCGGTTTATCCTTTAGAAGCAATGCCAGCGCAGCCACCGCAAAGGCGGGTGACAATTGGGTAAAGGAAACAGAATAGTCCCCTGCAGCTCGGAATACAAAATGTAACGTTAACAATAGGATACTGAACAAGAATGTCATAACATAAAAGGAACTCAAATAATATTTCCGGATTAGCTTTTCCAATATCTCTCCTCCTGGACCATACAAAACTGTGAAGGCATCGGGAAGTCTGCCTGTTATTGACAACTACAGCGTTTTTTTTCATATGATGCTCATTATGATACGAAAAAAGCTCTAGGACTGCGGCAACAGGCTAGAGCAAATCATACGACATTGTGGTTTCATTTCATGATCCATTTTACGTTTTTGTCCTGATAGGATGGCGCACGACCGTCTTCATCTTTTCTGGAGCGACTCTGCGCGGATCGTTCAGGTAAATTTCGTGGTGCCTACGGACCGTACCGTCTGGACTTACTTCCGAAATGGCATTGACGTATCCATTGGCTGCTGCAAAGTCGTCGATAGCCTTAACCGTCACGGCTTCGGTATCATAGGGACCCATATGCAGCATCTGAACGCAAATCCCTTCCGTGAACTCCGCCAACCTTGCTTTGGTGAGGTCAAGATCCGGTTTCTTTTTCTTCAGCCCTTCAACGGCCCATTGGAATACTTCATCGGTTACAAATTCCGGCTGCCGGATCATCGCTGTCCAAATCAGTTTGTCCTTTTGGCTCGTGTCAAAGGGACGATCAAGCTCCGTCCACCATAAGCCCTCCAATGGCGGAACGACGTATTCGAAGAAATCAGCGGGTGCATTGCCGCTTCTGTTGCTCATTTTGATGGTGTAGGACAGTCCGTAAAGTATTTCGATTGCTTTCGCGTATTCCCCCGATTCCTCATTGGGGTTTCCCTTGCCGTCAACCATGATAAATCTCATCTTCGGCACATCGACAATCGCGGGGACTGTCTTGGGCTGGTAGAGGTTCTTGGCTTCCTTTTTGAAATCTAATGGACCTGACATTTCATCGTTCCTCCCTCGCAAAAATATGGGTTTATCTGAGACCACCTGTAGGTCCAAATTGGTATTTGTGTCATCCAAATTATTGTATGCAATACCGCTTCGAGCATCATTTACCCCATATTTGCAACCGCTATTTTTCGGTCTCATTATAACATACCGCCCGCCAAGGTATCACGTATAGCTATCCCTCGTAAGGGAATTACAAAGGGCAAATAAAAAAGACGTCCTGCATCGAGGACGTCTAATAAGTTTTTTTTGGATAACCCTGGATTATAGTTCCTCAGCTTCGCTCTATTGGTTAATCAATCAATGCGCGGATGACTTCGGAAATCTCCGTATTATCCAGGTAAGCGCCTCTTACAGTATCCGTTTCGTCGGCAACTTTCTTGAAGATTTCTGCCCCTGCACCCTTCGCATAGAAAGGAATCAATTGGTTGGTATGGCTCCCGGAATTCCATGCCATCGTCGGCATCACGCCTGTTCCGTTGTTCACCACTTCATCATACACGCCTTCTGTTCCCGTCAGATAGCCGGTCTCATGGTCTCCGGTAACGATCAGCAGCGTTTCGCCCCAGTTGCTGTTTTCTGCTACCCAATCGTAGACAGCTTCTACGGAATTATTGAAGGCTGCTTGTTCTTCGATCAGACGTCCGCTCTGATTGGCATGCCCTGCCCAGTCAATCGCTCCGCCTTCGACCATCAGGAAGAAGCCGTCTTCGTCATTTTCCAAGACATTCAAAGCACCTGTAGTCATCACATCAAGGCCAGGCACGTTGCTGTTTTGCTCCACTGCATAAGCACCGGCTTGCGTATCTCCACCTCTTGCTTGCTGCAAGGTCGTATAGACTTCCGGCACGCCGATGACGCGGCTTGCTGTTTCTCCGGTTTGAAGCGCTTCGAAGTCCTCTTTGCTTTGGATCAGTGTCCAGGCATCATCAATCCCATCCCCGTCCGCATCGGAAACATCCAAAGTACCGTCAACCAATCCATTCCACGTAGCTGCTCCACCCACATATTTGTAGTTCGGAACGGCTGCAGCATCCCCATTATCGGTATACAGCGGATTTCCGGCACCCATGATGACGTCTGTCGCGCTATCCTTGATCATTTCGTTCGCCAAAATGCTGTAATCATTGCGGCTCTCATGATGCGCCACGAAACTTGCTGGCGTCGCATGGCTGAATTCCACAGAACTGACTACACCAGTCGCTTTGCCTTGCGATTCGAAATCTTGTGTCATATGCGTCAAATCTTCTGGTTGCTCATCGACACCGATTGCGGCATCATAGGTTTTCACGCCTGTTGACATCGCTGTACCGGCAGCGGCGGAGTCTGTTGGGTTATTCATCAAAGTGTTGAAATTTTCCCATACAGTAGTAGGATCGTATACACCCTCAGCATTGTCTGCCGTCGTTAGATCTCCCAGCGAATAAGTGCTCAAAGCCAATTGTGTCGGGAAGTTTTCGTATACTTGCGTGCCTGCTTTCCCTTCGGTATAGTAATCCGTCGCTAAAATTTGGTTGTATCCCCAGCCATCGGAAATCATCAGAATGACATTCTTGACATCTTTGCCGTTGCCGGTCAAATTCGCATTGTTGTTTGAGGCAGCCATAACCGGAACAACCGTCGCTGTGCTCATAACCCCTGCCATCAAAGCTGCCGTAATTGTTCTTCTGATTCTTTTGTTTACCATATTACAATTCCTCCTCATATCGCTTACCTAAAAATAACTTGCTTGTTTCTTTCGCTTTCTATTTCAGTGTACTCCTCGAATGTCATTTTCTTGTTAATAGCATTTATGTTTTCTGTAAAGTTTGTGAAAAAATAGTTAATTAAAATATCGAATTAGGTGGACGCAAAAGGAAAGCCTGGAGATCAACTATTGATCCATAGGCTTTCCTTTTGGTTACTGATTTATGTATTTTATGAACCGAACCCAATCCTCATATACCGAGAGCAGTTCCGCATCAAAATAGCTCAATGCACGTTCTTTGATTGGTTCCGGAATGCCATAAAAAGCTTCCGCGAGTGCACCAGCAATGGCGGCCAGTGTATCGCTGTCTCCGCCAATTGAAACCGCATTGCGGATGGCATCCTCAAACGAAGTGGATTCCAGAAAGGCCTCAATTGCTTGAGGAACCGTTGCTTGGCAATCCGTAGTGAAGCGGTAGGAGTCCCTTATTCTATCCAGCGGGTAATACTCGTCCGCAATCCTGTTTTTGATTTCGTCTTTCGAAGCGCCTTTTCGTGCCATAAAGATCACTGTTGCCGTTGCTTCCGCACCCTTCAAGCCTTCTGCGTGGTTGTGTGACACACCCGTTACGGTTTCGGAAAAATGTTGGATCTCTTTTTGGGTTCTGCCGACATACGCAACCGGGCTGATCCGCATGGCCGCGCCGTTGCCGAAACTGTGGTATGGTTGAGGATTGTCGCTGATGATCCATTGGTAGAACGCCCGGCTGAAGCCGCAATCAGGAAAGCGACGGCCGAACGCTTGCATGTGTTGGATGCTCATTTTTTCCAACAAGACATAATATTCACTGTTTCGTTCCTGCCTACTGGCCACGGATTCCATTGCATTCTCCGTCTCCATCAGTGCCTTGGCGACCGCTAGCGTCATGATGCTGTCGTCCGTCAACCGGCAATCTTCCGTGAATAGTTCAAACTCCTTGTCTTTATGGTTATGCCATTCGAAACGGGATCCGACGATATCCCCAATGATTGCGCCCAACATAGGAAGTCCTCCTTTTCTAAATTTCTGTATCCAATATAATTGAGAAATCACTATCTACATATCATCCACACATTGAAGGTGTATAACTATATTAAATTAAGTTAATAAGGAGATGACTATATGAATTGTTGCAAAAATAATAAACCAGAAGAAAAGAACCTCCCAACAGAATCCGTTGATCAGCAAAACATACATGACCGCAACGATGCAAAAGCATCAAAGCACAGCCACAAAAAACACTTCCTGCACTTGGCTTTATGCTGCGGCTTGCCGCTGTTGTTGCTGTTCGTCCTGCCGCTGATCGGCTATCAAGGAATTCTGCTGAGCATCGCGCCGCTAATCTGTCCGATTATGATGTTTGTGATGATGCCAATGATGATGAAAGGGCACGACCGCAAGGAAAAGTGATCAATAGACCTTAAAGTCCTTGAAAAATCCTTCCGTGCATTCTTCGACCCAAAGTGCGATGGCACCTTCCGCATGCGGACCATTTTTCAGGTCATTAACCACCAATACGAGATATTTTGAATTGTTTACGTAAAACTCGCATGTTCCCCAGCCACTTTGATTTTTAGGTCGATGCATTCATCCAGACCCATGTCGGCGTAGGATTCGTATTCCCCTGGGCTTTCGGTTCTGAATCTGTCGAATTTGTAGTCAGGGTAAGAGAAATATTGTGTGGATCGGTTCCTTCTCAACTGGTTTTCATCCCTGCCGTTCGTCGGGCGAATATACAACGATTCGAAATGCTCATTGTTCTCATCGATGCAGAATGCAATGCCAAGGAAGCCTCTGGCGAATTCCGGCGCGTCCGGCAAAAGACGGCTCAAAAGTTTCAATTTTCGGATCTTTTATGATTCTGAGCACTTCGTTTCCGTCAAAATCGAGGTTGTCGATAAAGTAATTCACTGCGATAAAGTTCTCTGCTTCCATGGCTATGTTCATGCTTTATTCCCCTTTGGATGATTGATTTGTACTGTTCTTTTCATCAGTCTAGCACGAATTTTGAGGTTGTAAATTAGGCACAAAAAGGTATGTTTGTAAAAAAAACGCAAGGACAGTCAGAAATTCAGATTGTCGTTGCGTCCTTTTTTGTTGCACTTGGATTCAGCTGTTAACTCAAACAATGCCGCTGCTAAATCATCCAGCTTGATGGATTGAAACTATCATTTATTTTATTGATTTCCCTTCCTCTTCGGTATTGTACAACATGCGCTCAATTCTCCTATCAGGGATTAACCAGAGCAATGCCACAATAGCGTACAGTGCCTGGGCAACCCAAGGTTGTATCATTGCTAAACCAGCTGCTGCAATGTGGGCTAACATGGATATTTTCCCCTTTCTGTCTTTTCCGATGGCTTGTTTAAGTATCGAATTACCCCCTTCAGTATTGATGATCAGTTTTTGCAATACATGATAGGCAATCGAAGCCATAAGCAACACCATTCCATATAGCACTGAGGGCACTGCGGCAGAAGGGTTCGCTCCCATCCATCCCGATGCGAAAGGAAACAGGGACAACCAAAAAAGTAGATGCAGATTAGCCCAGAGAATAGGTCCAGTCACCCTGTGAAGAGTATGCAGCAGATGATGGTGATTATTCCAGTAAATCCCAACATAGATAAAGCTAAGTACATAGCTCAAAAACGTTGAAACCATCAACAAAAGCGCCTCTATCCCTTGCTCCTCCGGAATCTTCAATTCCAGAACCATAATGGTGATGATAATTGCCAACACACCATCGCTGAATGCTTCAAGCCGATTTTTCCCCATAGCAATTCCCCTTCTGTATAAAATACTTGGATGATTATTTAATCGCTGCCTATTACCTTCATTTTTACTGTGGATTCTTATATGTTCATTTTACCACTTCTGTAATCAAATGCTTAAGCCCTTGCATTTGATGTTATTGATTTGGATTTTTCGGACAATTCCTACGACAGATTCTCATACCACCAGTGCCGCCCAATCAGTTCATCAGCATAAAAGCAAAAAAAGCACCTTCACGAAGAAGATACTTTCCCCTTATATGCAGACATCCTTATCCCATTACGCTGCTAGTTCACTGTTTCTTTTCGCATCCTTAATCTGATGCAACTTAAGCAAAATTGTTCTGGCAATCGGTGGGGCAACCAATGCTTCTATCGCAAACGAAATGACAAAGTTGCGCGGCCATTTGTAGAAAAATGTCCGGATCGGTTCGATGCTGACATGTCTGCTGCGGATCCATGTGCCGATTACGGTCATGAATATCGACATCAGGAAAACTATGTACAGGATATTCACGATGATGTGCGCATTGAAGCTATCGCCTTCTTTGACCAGCTTGTCGGTCATAAACTCAGCCGGTTTATATGTAATCAAAACGAGTGCGATGACGCTGCACCAAATCAGCGGAATCACTTTCAAGACGTTCAACCATACGTCCATTCGGAATCCCATTTCTTTTATTTCGAAATTTCAGGCAAAAAAAATGCGTGAGATCACAAAAGTGATCTCACGCTGATCCATTATACAAGTTGAAATTTCTATAATTAATATTATGATGATTTCCTAGGATTTTTGCCAGTGTATTTTCAAAAAAGATTCACCTTTTCTGACCCTCGCCATCCCGCTCTTTCTGCCTGAAGGATTTATGCTTCTGCACATTTAAAGGTACATAATGTGCCGAAGTGCTTGGATTCTAGTTTTTTTTCAGAAAGTAACAACCTTATCCGCCCATTCGACCATTTGGACGCAATCGATCATGGTGCTGATGGGGCAAACATCCGAGCCTTCCATGTTGCGCGACTGTAGGCACGTTCCACAAGCCAATATTTCACCATTCAGTTCGTCAAAAGCTTGCACTTGCGCGGCTACATCGTATGTTTCGTGGGTCATGTTTTCGATTTCAACTGCTTCTCCCATCAGGAAGACTTTCACTTCATGTCCGGTCTTCTTCGCGGTCACTGCGAACCTCATGGCGTTCCAAGATTTTTCATATTCCTTTGTTTCGATGATGATTCCTAATTTCATTGTGATTCCTCCAAATTTTATTATTTACCCTTATCTTTTGATTTGATGTACCGCTTGGCGTTCTTGATGCCTCCGAAGTCGGAAAACATGGTGCTGATTTTCTCTTTTTCGATCTGTTTGGAATTCATGCCCTCGTATTTGGCTTCCTTCTTGAGCTTTAGGTAGCTCTGCAGCCGTTCTTCGGTCAGTGCGCCATCCTCTATGGCCTTCCTGACCATGCAGCCTGGCTCGTTCTCATGCTTGCAATCTTTGAATTTGCATTGTTCTGCCAATTCATCGATGTCGACAAACGTCCTCGCCAGGTTGGCGCTTTCCAAACCGAGTTCGCGCATGCCCGGCGTATCGATGATGCAACCGCCAGTGGGTATGAGGAACAACTCCCGGTTTGTGGTCGCGTGCCGACCTTTGTCATCTCTTCTGATTTCCCGCGTTTCATTCAGTTCTTCCCCAAGGATCCGGTTGATCAAGGTTGACTTTCCCACACCGGATGAGCCGATGAAAACGACGGTCTGACCCAGTGTGATGTATTTCAGGACAGCCGTATATCCGTCCTCGCTCAGGCTCGAAGTGACCAGCACATCGACCCCGAAAGCGATCGTCTCGATTTCACGCAGCTTTTCCGGGATATCTGCGCACAGATCTGCTTTCGTCAGCACGATCACCGGCGTTGCCCCGCTGTCCCACGCGATCGCCAGGTAGCGTTCCAGCCTCCGCAGATTGAAGTCATTGTTGAGTGACATGCAGATGAAGACAATGTCGATGTTCGCCGCCACAACCTGGACGTCATGCGCCTTGCCAGCTGCTTTCCGGATAAAGACGCTTTTCCTTGTCAGAGTGTGGTGGATGATGGCATGATCCTGGCTTCCCTCATTCCGGTCGATCATCACAAAGTCGCCGACTGCCGGATAGTCCGACATTTCGACTGCAGCATGGCGCATTTTCCCTGATATTTCCGCCAGCATTTCCGATTCAGCGGTCGCCACTCGGTACAATTCCTTGTATTGCGCGATGACTCTTGCCGGATGCAGGTCCGGATAAAGGGTCGCCTCCTGCACGAACCTGTCCGAGAATCCTAAATTAATTAATCTATCAGTCATGATTCCTCTACCTCATTATCAGTAAATTTTATCTGCTTGATTTAATCCCTGATACTAGTGTACACCATTTGAAGGCATTTCATCCATTCCACCTTCACCAATGAATACAGGGACTAATCCTCAGTATAATTCGAGTAACACGATGCAAAAAAGCTGTCCAAAATTAGACAGCTTTTCTCTGATTTATAGTCTATTTTCAGTTACTAAACGTGACCTCGACACTCCCTCGTCCCAGATTTTGGGAAAGTCCAGCGGGGTCTTCAATCCGGCCGATTGGGGTGTAGCTGTAAGAGGTCGAAAAATCTTTGTAGAAAATCACCAAACAGTCGGAACCGTACAACATCACATCCCCGGCCTTGATGCTGCCAACTCTTTTGGAGTCCGTCGGCAAGGTTTCCGAAAGATAATAAAATTTTTCATTCCCATTCAGTTCATCCATTTTTAGAGTCATCGGCAACTTTTGGGTCAGTGCCTGCATTGCCGCATTGTTATCCAGCGACACAGTATATCGGGTATTTCCGACTTGAATCGTCATCATTGACATGGAGTCATCCCTTTCTTGTGGACTTGGTTCGATGAGCATTTGGTCTGTTTCTGCAACAAGTCCGGCGTCTCCCTGTTCTAACAGCGAGAAAGTATTTGCTCTTTCTGAAGAGGCCGATAATGAAGCCTCATCTGATGGCGGACTAATGGTGCATCCAGTCAGCAAAAACACATAAAATACGCACGTAAAAATAAAATCAACTTGTTTAGGTTTTTTCATCTGATCCGCATCTTTTTACAAATTTTCCGTAAAGAACGACTCAAGTTTATCGAACGGAATCAGATCCGTTCTGTCGTACAGATCCACGTGACCGGCGCCGGCAATTTCATACAGTTCTTTCGGTTCGGCCGCCATTTTGTAGGCATCCTCACTGAAATATCGCGAATGCGCATGCTCACCGATGATGAACAGGATCGGTCTAGGAGAAATCGTCTGGATGTAGTTCATCAATGGGAAGTTCATGAAAGCCATGGCGCTCGTCTTTGTGAAGGCACCGATCGAGTTCGGATGGAAGCCGCGTTTCATCGCATAATAGCCGAAGAATTCACTGCTGATCGGATCCATTCCTTCAGGGATGGAATCCACCGGCTCGCTTGGGAAGGCCGGCGTCAATTCCGGTTCATCGCCCTGGAAATCTTTCCAGCGTTGTTCACCCAGTTGGTCAAACAGCTGTGTGCGTTGTTCATCCGTCATGCTGTCTGCCCAGCCATAGCGCATCACCCGGCTCATATCGTACATGCTGACGGTCGCAACCGCTTTGATCCGCGTGTCGACCTGCGCTGCCGTCACTGCAAAACCGCCGCTGCCGCAGATGCCGATCACACCGATTTTATTTCTGTCCACAAAAGGACGCGTGCCGATAAAGTCAACAGCCGCACTGAAATCTTCAGCAAAAATGTCCGGTGACGATACGTGTCTAGGTGCTCCGCTGCTCTCTCCGTTATAGGATTCATCAAACGCAATCGCCACAAATCCGCGTTCCGCCATATTCTGTGCATAGATTCCTGCGCCTTGCTCCTTGACGCCACCGTACGGGGTGCCGACGATAAGGGCAGGATATTTTTGGGATGTGTCGATGTCTTTTGATAAATATAGGTCCGCCGCGACGGTTATGCCATAACGATTTTTAAAAGTGACCTGCTCAACGGTTACCTTATCGCTGAGTGTGAAAGTTCTGTACGTATTCTCTGTCATATCATTTCCTCCAAATTATTCAAGATTATGTTCGTTTAATCTCTAAGCAGTGAGCTTAAGTTGATTCTACGACCTAACCTTAACGTGAAGTCAAATGTTTTTTAGAAAATAATTTTGGCGGGTGAATATAGGAGCGGTGGAGTTGCAATATGGCCTTAGATGATTTTGTAACTGATGTGCGTTCTGCCAGCCGGAAGTCCAACCAACTGAATCCTTTCCAACTTTACATCACTGTTATCAAAATCCTCAAATGGCCGAAATCCGGTCCGTAAAAACCAAGGCACGATATCCACTTGCAATTCATCGATCAAACCGGTTTTTAAACAAAGCGGTGTAGTAAGTGCGCTGCCTATGATATTCACATCTTTTTCACCCGCTGCCGCTTTGGCTTGGAGGATTGCATCAGCGACGCCCGTGGTTACAAAATTGATAGTTACCTTGTCTGATTCTTTTGGATGTTTTTCTGGAGCCTTATCGGTGAAGACAAATATCGGAACTTGATACTCATAATCCACATACCAATCAGGATCTTCCGCCATTCCATATTCCTTTTGAGACATCACAACCGATCCGGTCGTCAAAATCGACTCCTTCATGACTTCCGTTTCCTTGAGCATATCCAAATCAGCGTACAACGTATTGACACTGCCTTTACTATCCTCGGCAAATCCATCCAAAGAAATGGTTAAACCTAAAACAACTTTTCCCATGTTCTTTCTCCTGTCTGAATTTATTTTGTTAGAATTGATAATCCTCATACAGACAATTCATCAATCTATTTTCAATAAGGATGATAATTTGGAAATATATTTCGATATAGTGATCCGAGCAACAGGTATTAAATGTAAAATATGTTTAGCTTTGTAAAGATTATCGCACATATCTTTAGTTTTGCGAACTTTTGCGAATATCAAAAAAAACTCTCCGAACAGTGCAGACTAGACGTTCGAGGAGTTTTTTTCTACGAATATTTTATTAGCTAGGGTCTTTATCAGTACTATCATCCATAGCCTGAAGTGCCAGTTCAAAGGACTTGACCCTTCTTTCCAGGAGGGTTTTTTGGGGACTGCCTAGCTTCGACTTGGCGTAGACGCCTTCGATTGAGGTCAGCAAACCGGCAAGCAGGATGCGGGCTTCCGCCAATTCTTCCGGTGAGTAAGTATGGGACTTTTCTTCCCAAACGTGTTCCAGCACAGCCAAGCCGATGCTGAGGGCCTTTAGCCGTTTCGCCACCACGGTCGTGTTGGCGCCTTTCTCGGTCATACTGCTCAATGCATTTTCGGATTTGCGGATGGTCGATCGGAAGGATTTCAGCGATTCCTCTTTAGTTGTTTCAGTCAAATTGTCCATAAACAAGCGTCCCCTTCTCGGTGGCATTCGCTAAATAGAGCGCAAAACCGGCGACGATCAGCTCGGAAAGCACAAAGGCCGACCAGATGCCCGTCATTTGCCACATATTGCTGAACACTATCGCCAAGGGCACAATGATCGCCAAGCCCCTCAGAATGGAGATGATGAAGGCGGCGCGTGCCTTTTCGGTGGCGCTCAGGAACATCGCCGTCACGATGTTTATGCCGACGAAGAAAAAGCCCAGGAAATAAATCTTCATGCCTTTATCCGCCAGTTGCGCGATCGCAAGATCATTTTCGTTGTTGAATAGGCTGATCAGCGTGTCCGAATAGGTAAATGTGCCCGCATAAATCAGTCCGGCTATCAGGACAGCTGTCAGCAAGGCATACTCCTTCACTTTTTTGACCAATTCCCACTTCTTCATCCCGTAGTATTTGCTGATGAGCGGCTGTACGCCTTGCCCCAGACCGGTGAAGATTGCGACAGCCACAAAAGCAAGATTCGCAACAATACCATATGCAGCGACTCCCCTATTCCCCTCGAGCCCCAAAATCAGCAGATTGAACGTCGTCAACACGACCGCGGAGGACACTTCCATGATGAACGTTGAAGAGCCCAGATTGAGGATATCCATAACCGCCGGACGGGTCATTTTGTGTTTAAGGAACGCCGGCTTGCGCTTCCTCGCTGCGAAGTGCGTGGACAGGATGCCCAAACTGATGATCGGCGAAAGGCTCGTCGCAAAAGCGGCACCGAACATACCCATCCCGAGCGGAAAGAGGAAAATATAATCCAGGATCACATTCGAAAAGCTGCCGACCAGCATCGCCGTCATGGCCAGTTTTGGATTATTGTCATTGCGCACAAAAGCGAGCACGGTGTTATTCAGGATGAAAAATGGCGCAAAGGCTAAAAGCGTAGCCATGTAAGCGTGGGTCAATGGTAAAGTGACCGCGTCCGCCCCGAGCGCCGATGACAGTGCTCTAGATCCGAATAAGCCGAGCACAACGAACAATAAGCCTGCGATGACACCAAGTTTGAGTGCACTCGCAAAGATCCCTTCAGCTTCTTCCCCTTTGTTTCGGGATTTCAATATGCCGAAACGGGCGGCGCCGCCGATGCCGATCATCAAGCCGACACCGTGAATCAGGCTATATACCGGCACAGCAAAATTCAACGCAGCGATACCATTTGCCCCCAATGCTTTCGCTATATAGAACGTGTCGGCCAAAATGTAGAAGGACACGCCGATCATCCCCAAAATATTCAAGCTGACGTACTTCGAAAAGTCCCTCAGTAATGTTTTTTCCATGTTGCAATCTCCTTCCAAAATAAAAAAGATGCCCCGAAAACATTCCTTCAAAGACCTACGGAATGTTTCTGAACACCTTGAACTCTCTGCCCGGTGGCAAAAAGAGGATTATCTATTTGGTTAATATCACTTGATTATAATTTTTCGGAGACTGATTGTCAATGCCGCCATCAGATCAATTTGCCCCAGGCTTTACTTCAAATTTTTTCACACTGAAAAATAAGCAGCCAACCATGACTGCGGCTATATCCACAAAAGTTCTTAACAACAAGTCAATCATATCAGCATCAAACACAAGCGGCATGAAGAAGTTAAACAGAAACAGATTCAGGCCAAACAACACGCCTCCAACAATCAGCACATTTGCGGTCCTGCTGCTCTGCTGAACATGTTTGTTGAACCAATCCAAAACACACGCAGTGGTAAGTCCAGTCACTGCGCACCAAATGAGGGTTTCCAAAGGTTTTTCTGCAAAGGACGAATAAATATCCAACACATAATACTGGATCAGTCGCCCGATAATAAACAGCCCCGTAATGGCAACAATCGCCATAATACTGCTGTTCCCTGGCAGCTTGCTATTCCTTTCCCCCTCTTTTTTTCCAAGCATAACTCCTACCAAGGCACCCATGACCAGTAGAGAAAAAGTATCAGCCAGAGGATATGTGATTCTGTCAAGTGGCGCGGCGTGCGGTAACGGCTCGAGCAGATATACAATCCAAACAAGGCTGAAAGCAATACCGTATTTAAGTCCTTGTACTACCCTGCTCCCCGATAACTGATCGCATACCAGCAAAAACATCGCTGCAATCAGCGAGAAGGCAATGACACCATACACAGAAAAAGCTAACGGCATCGTACCGTTGACCACAAACACACTTGGAGGCAAAATCGACTGTTTTCCAGGCGGAATCAATAGCTGTCCAATAATCCTCGAAAAGGTTGTCATCACGCCCACAAAAAGAATCTTGAGTATACATTTAGTCCTTACTACCACTACCGCACCCCACTTATTTATCAACTTATGGTATCTTACTTCTGTAATTTGCTTGATGGAAATCTTGAACGTATAATTTAATTAAGGCATTCACAAAACAGTTGTCCATCCCCTCTGGTTTATTATACGTCTTCATACTGATACATATCAAAGTTTTAACCGATTGAAAGGCCGTTCCGCCTGACTCATGACTGAAATCGGGAGCATGCGGTGGCACTCATTCAATCATGCAGATCAATAGCTAACCGGCTCTTCCGAATAAAGTATGATACATGGAGGTTTATAATATGTCTGAGCAAGTAACCGTTGAAACATTGAAGGACTTTCTGGAAGCATTCAACCGTCACGACCTGGATTCCATCATGAGCTATTTCGCAAATGATTGCATCTTCTATATGCCCCGAGGCACCAAACCACGCGGCAATCGATATGTCGGAAAAACGGAAGTCAGAGCAGGTCTGGCAACTCGATTCGAGGGTATCCCAGATGTACATTATGGAGAGGATCAGCATTGGATCTGCGGTAATTTGGGAGTATCGGAGTGGACTCTCACCGGTACGACTAAATCAGGGCAGCAGCTTGAGGTGCGAGGTGTTGATCTGCTCGAGTTCGCTGGAGGAAAAATTATGCGCAAAGATTCTTTCTGGAAGATACTGGAATGATGGGCAGAGACTTCTCTCGGAAATGTGTCAATCACCTATAGTCCTCGTGATATTGTCAAAGGCAGCCAACAATATGTTGACTGCCTTTATTTATAATACTTTATCATAAACTCAAAGTTCTCTATATCAGTCTGTCTTTACGGAAGCCTGCCGTTATAAAACGCCAAGCAGCCTTTCGTTTTGTCAGCCAAGCGATTTGGGCGTCATTCCTGGTGTTGCTGAGTATTCTTGGTATTAAAAATTTTGCGACTGTGGCCGGTTTATCGGCCAATATATTGAATATCTTTCTGAATTTCTCATCTGCGATGACCGGAGACGGCTCACCGTTAGGCGTTTTTGTGATAAAATCAGTCAGCACCATGCCCGGAGATAACCTCCCCGCTATTACATTGGTACCATCCAATTCCTTGGCGAGCCCTCTCATAAAGTACGTTAATGCGTGCTTGGTGGTGCCGTACAATATTGTTTTTCTCTGTATCATATTGTTTGAACCCAGGCCCTCCATACTGTATATCGCGCCTTGTCCCTGCTTTAGCATTCCAGTTGCCGCAATCTGTGAACCGTATATCATACCAATAAGATTGGTCTTAATAATATTTTCGGTGTCTGTTTCGCTCATTTCCCACGAAAACAGGTGCGGCGTATTTTCCCCCGCGTTATTGATCCATATATCTATCTTGCCCCATTGTGCCGAAGAAGCGTCCCAAAGTTTTTGCAGATTTGCTCTTTCTTGGACATTGCATGAGACATAGATGTATTTCCCCTCAAAGGGCGACAGTTCCCTTTGAGTTGCTTCCGCGAGTGCTTTCCCTCTGCCGGACAGCGTAACATTACATCCGGCTCGCAGAAACTCGGTTGCCATAGAAAAACCAAGGCCACGAGTACTACCCGTTATCACAATGTTTTTCATAATATTCCTCCGTTAGTGTGGATTCAGCCATTCCCGAATTGGCAGGAGATTCCCTCTCTTGTGCCGTCAAAACCGTTCATTACAACATGGTTTCGCAACCGTTTTCTTCGCAACTTATTATATCATACCGCTACAGACTTCCAGTGCGCAAAAAAGCCGTAAGGATAGTCATTATTCACGACAGTCCTTGCGGCTTTACATAACGGTTAAAAATTCCTTTGAAAACCTATTTTTTAGCATTTCTTCCTACTAACCAACCACTTTGTTCCTTCCGGACTTTTTAGCTTCATATAATTTCTTGTCTGAACGGTGAATCAGAGTCTCATAGTCTATCATTTCTTCGCTTGTTATAGTATAAAGTCCAAAACTTGAAGTTAGCTTGATCTTTTCTCCATTATAGCTAAAAACTGTATCTTCAATGGCTTTTCTCATTCTATCAGCGATAACTCCTGCGATTTTTTTATCTGTATTTGTTAAGCAGACAATAAACTCTTCACCGCCAAATCTGGCAATCCAATCCACATCTTGTCTTGTGTTTTTCCCAAGGATTCCGGCAACTTCTTTTAATATGTGATCCCCTGCCAAATGACCATAGGTGTCGTTGACTTTTTTGAAATGATCAATATCTGCCATCAGGACTGAGATTGGTTGATTTTCCAGATGAGATTTGACCATATCTGCAGGTAATCTTTCAATGATATATCTCTTGTTATAGATTTGTGTCAGCTCATCTGTTACTGCTGCTACATTGGCTTGTTCCAGCAGTCTTTTAATTTCCAAGCTTTCAGTTAACTCTCGGTCACCAAGAATCATGCTTTTTGTAACGTTTTTTAAAAGTTCAACTACAACCATTCTATCTTCTATTTTTACCGGTATTGCTGTAACCATAATGATTTTATCAAGAGAAGTTTCTATTTTGATAAAAGTGTCATTTTCATTGTAGGCTCTCATGGAAATACAATTCTTGCATACCGTACCTTTCCCCCATATGCCAAAACAGGCTTCCAGAACCGGCATGAGTTCTTCTTGATTTTTATTTTTAACAAATAAGACTTCCTTTTTAATAGGGTCTACAATCCTTACCTGTTCATACATTTTTTCAAATGTTGTCAATTGACTTATGAGTGTCTGAAACCCCTTCAAATTTATTTCTACCTTAATCACCTCTTCTTAATATTTATCGTTACAGCAAACCATACCCTATTTTCTCATTTTTTTCATTTCAATTATACCATAGGAAATTTCTACCGAAAATTCAAAGATAACATATATAGGATTCTTCCTGATGAACAAATGGGTAAGAATGAACTTCCATATCCCGTATTTCACCATTAGCCAATCTATGTTGAAAGTTAAATCACTTTAACCGCACTCAAAAACCAAAAAAACCTGAAAACAGCATAAATATGCCATTTCCAAGGGTTTGTACATTTATTTGTTGCGTGTCAACGCCACAACTGATTCCACGTGTCTCGATTGTTCCTAATTGATGTCGTCATATCAGAACATGTCTACACATTTTATCCGATTTTTAAATGTTCACGAAAACATATCCATACCAAGTTTATCCGTTATATTCATTCCACTGCCTAAACTTCGGTAGTGATAAGTAACAGGTCGAGATTTTCTTTACACCTCTTTTCCTGATCTTATATAATGTCCTTCCTGAATCGCTGAGAAGGTTGCCATGCCACATACCACGATAGCGGTATACTTAAGTTCAATAGAAGATAATGTCAGCGGCAATAAGAAAAGCACTACTCCCGTAAACTTGTTCATGATGGTATGTTCTGTCACAAACTTCTTTTGGCAAATGAATCCTGATATAACATTAATGATTTTTATTACAGCAATCGTTACAATCCATATCCAGAGCCATGTGGGAATATTTAATACAGGAAGCAGCTTAACCAAACAAGCCACAATAAATATGAAATCAGCGATTGTATCCAGTTTGGAGCCAAACTCACTGTCGGTGTTCGTCTTTCTTGCAACAGTACCATCAATCATATCCGTGAAGCCGCTGATCAAATACAGTGCATAAAACTGCGGTGAAAATGCAGGAAAGAAAAACAGCAGAACGCTGCACAGGATCCGACAGCCAGTAATGATATTTGCCATTTATCCACTCTCCTTTCCCGTGGCACGTCAATGATAATTGGACTCTTGTCAGCTGTGCAACAGTCTCAATTCTAGATTTATCTCATCAGGCTATTCGCCTACTTCTTTTCTTGACAAAGATTTATTTTTTGAATGAACCAATTTCAATCAGGTTCCCTTCAGGGTCAGCGATATAGCATGTACGTTGGCCCCAAGGCTGAGTAGTAGGCTCCAAGATAGGGACTGCACCTTTGGATACGACTTCATTAAAGGTCAAATCAACCGCATCATAGTTATCGACGCTTAGGGCAATTTCATAATGCCCATTAATTTCATTCGCATAACCAAAGGCTCTGTTTGTCATCTTTTCAAAGTCTGTCCGACGATACAATAAAAACAAGGTTCCATCCTTTACCAAATACACATTCGTTGCGTTTTCATCTTCCCGGATTTCAAAATTCAGAATATCCCTATAAAAGCGGACCATCGCTGCCATGTCTTTTACGAAGATCCCAAAACCATCAAGTTTCATAGTGTTTCCTCCGATTATTGTTCATTGTATATTGCCCCTCGCAGTTTGTATTCTCCATTTCTTCCACTATTGAGACACCTACAACTCCCTGCCCCGATGCTTCTCTTTCTGCTGCTTCCTTGTATTCCTTTATATGTTTTGGAAAGGTTTTTTATCCTTGAAATTTCCCAGTAAATTCGAGGAGCGTCTTGACCTCACAGCCCTTGTCTGCGTAATAACGGAGCATTTCGTCCATCTTTTTCAGGTCATAACTGGTGACACAGTCAGAAATGACACGTACTGTGTAGCCGGCCTTAGCCATGTTGAAGCAGGTGGATTTCACGCAGGCGGTGGCATCCGCACCGGTGATATAAAACTCGTTTATGCCGTTTGCCTCGATAAATGCGGCAAAATCCTCACTTGTCAGAGCGTTGCCCTTAGTTTTCAGAAAGATGTTTTCCGAAACGATCTTCATCTCGGGAACAAGCTCTGCGCCTTTTGTGTCCGGCTTGAAGGTGCGTGTACCTGCGGAAAGATTGTTGTGCTTGATGTACACAACGTGCATTCCCTTGCTCACAGCCCAATCTATGCCAGTGTTGATGTTATCAATGATTTCCTTATAGTGTTTCGTGATGTCGTTCTGAATATCTATAATAACAAGTGCTTTCGTCTCCATATCTCTCCGCTCCTTATGTTTATTAGGTTATATATGTCTCACTGGAAACTGATCTTTCGTCTCATCCTATTCTCGTGACATCAACACTACCGCCTCAACATGAAATTGTTAGGCTATTTCACACTTTTATAAAACATAACAAAACTCTAGTGTTTATAAAGGTTCTAAATCTATATTATCTTCTCGACCTACAATTTTCAATTAGGCTATTTTATATCTGTATAAATTTCTTTTATTCTAAACTCTTTTTTATCCCAAAATTCAAGAGCTAATAACATATATCTAATAACATGGTGACCAGTCTTTATACACAAACACCCTTCCTTAATCATTCTATCAACAAATGCCTTATCTTCTATAAAATAAATTTTATGACAGTAATTATAAATACCATCAAACGAGTCTAAATAGTTCTTTAATGTCGCCTTATTTGCTCGGGCATTTACTAAAATATATGAAGTATCTTTTTGACGCTCTTGTAGTTGATAATAACTTGCTAAGTAAGAAACAAGAGTATCTGCTCTATCAAAAGAGGCATAAACGCCATTATTTAAACAACTTCCTTTAAAACCTTGCATATTACCTTTAGTTTGCATTAAAGAGAAATTAAGTAAGCTGTGATGCATATTTTTGCATTCTTCTAAAAGGTCCAAAGCATATTTTTGCATTCTTGAACAATTCTTGTATTCTTCTTTTACCATTTGTTCAAAAATAAGACACTTACTTTCGTTAAAATTAAAATCACAGTCTCCTGAAAGATTTGCATCTTCTCCTGAATATTTATGGCTTTCTTCTTCATATGTAGCCTCATTTGATAAAAAATAATACCTATTGACATTCGGATATTTTGAGTTTGGTTCATCATAATACCCATTATTTTTATAATTACATAGTACCAAACGTTTTTCAAAATATGAGGCAGCTGGATAATCGTACTTATTGTTAATTTTACTTTTTCCATCAGTATCAAAATATATTATTTTATAATGCTCCCATGCTTCTTCAGACGAATCATGTTCGAAATTAATGATCTTATCATTAATTTTTTTATATTATTTACTATTTTGTTTCTAAATTCCATAATCATCTACCTCAATCTTTTTGAACTATATTTTTTACTTTTTCTTTGTACTCCATTTTCGTCTTTAACGATATTGCTTCTTTTAGTTTTTTCTATCTGCACTGCTTGAAATGTTTCCTTAGAAATAATGGCTGGGTTGTTATCCTCACATAAATTAACCACTCCATGTTTTCCATTATCCAATAATCTTACACTACCCGTATATTTTTCATTGCTAAGCATAACATCAATTGTACGCTTGCTCCACGTATCTTTTCCAGTAGGAGATTTAACACCCAACCGTTCCAACTCAGCAACTATACTAATGACACTTTTTCCATGGAGGCACATCTGAAATATCGTCATTACATTTTTAGCCTCATCGTCTTTGATAATCAGATTGCCCTCTTTATCATGTACGTATCCATAACATTTTCGGTTATATAGTTTTGAAGTGCCTTGTACGGCACGCTGTTTGATCCCCAATTTAATATTTTCACTACGAGATTCATTTTCAGCCTGCGCTATAGATTCGATTATAGAAATCATTAGGTCGCTGTCAGTATCGGTAGTATCCAGACTCTCCTGTTCAAATATAACACGAATGCCTAATGTCTTTAGTTGATTTAATGCCTCAAGAGTATCAACCGTATCCATGCCAAATCTACTAATACTCTTGATGAGTATGATGTCTAGATTATAGGATTGACAATCTTCCAGCATCCTTGCAAACTCTCTACGAGAAGAACCTGTTTTACTGGATGCAATATCCATATATACATCCACTAATAACCACTATGGTGTAGCTGCAGTTAATCTTGTTAGTGCCGATACTTGTGCTGTTAGGCTTTTTAGTTGGTCTACACTATTTGTACTCACACGGCAGTATATACCCACTCACTTATCTCTCTTTGGAGGTTTTGCTGGTATGTAATGAACTTTTGAATTTTCCAACATATGTTTCCTCCTTCAGAAAATTTCATATAGCTATCTTACAAATTAAAACCAAACAACTACGGCTATGTTCATAATCACATTAGTAAACATTTTTTATTTTGACGTCATTTTCCACATTGAACCATCTGGCATTCTTCGTAAATATCCAGGACTACGCTCAAGGATTTGCCCTGTTATAGCATCTCTAACAATGATTTCTTCACGATAATCCGGATCCTCAATCCATTTTGTCAAATACAATTTCCCATCATCTTGGAAATTCAAACTTTCATTTCTTTCAAATTCATAATTTGTTTCTTTTGGCCACAGAAATTCTGCTGCATCATTGTGCACATCGTGCTTAACTAATGCAAACGGGGAAATTATTAGTCCTAAATTTATCATATCTCCAGCTTTTGAGAAAGGTATTTCTGTAATAGTCTTTACGCTGTAACATTCCGGTTTAAAGATAAGTACCTGTATAACTTCTTTATTAAAATCATAGCGAATAATTCCAAATGAATTGTCTTTATGTTCATAAATAGGTCTTTCTAAAAACACATTTATTTCCTGCTTAATCGGTTCAAAAACTTTTCCTGATGGATATTCTATAAAAGAAAGTTTTGTTCCAGGATACTTATTTTTAAACTCTGGAACTTCATATGCTTCTGAACATGGAGTCCAGTGACCAAAATACCAAGAATCAGTTCCATCTACTTTTTCTGGATAAATCTCTTCAAATCCTTTGAACGTCTTAATATTCATTTAATTTAATTCCCTTCACTATAAAAATCACACCTAAAAACTATGTAAATAATCTTCCTATCAAATCATGAGTTTTCATGACATTGATATGAACTAAAGCTTAAAGTTTGTCATTAGTAAATTCATATAGGCTAATCACATCTTAAAGACTTACGCCTTATTTTGATTAGCCTATATCTATTTTATCAACTCAACCCTCCGAATTACTAATGGTGGATATGTTCCCATTTTACAAGAGTTTGGGGGATTCCGAGAATTTGAATTTTATCTTTAACTCTCAAAAATTTCTATATATCAAAGCTTTTTCAACCCTTGACATCAATACCACCGTCTCAACATGTAGGGTTTGCGGGAACAGATCCTCTGGTTGGGTGCTGCCTATGCTGTAGCCGCCTTCGTGGAATAACTGCAGGTCGCGCGAGCCTTTGCAGCTGGGTTGCACGTGCAGAGGTTATTCCGAAAGCAGATTATAAAAAAGATTTCAGTCCATCACAATCATTATAAACTCTTTGGCTGGCCATCGCTAAGTGCAACCTCTTTTTGAATGCAAAAAAATCCGCAAGAACCGTCATCATTCATGACGGTCCTTGCGGATTACTAATTTTTTCCTATTATTTGTTGCGTGTCAAAGCCACTACTGACTCGACATGCAGTGTTTGTGGGAACAGATCCACTGGCTGAATGCTGCCTACACTGTAGCCGCCTTCGTGGAATAACTGTAGGTCGCGCGCCATTGTAGCTGGGTTGCAGCTGACATAGACGATGCGCTCAGGAGCGATTTCCAAAGCAGCTTCGATGAATGCCGGTTCCAAGCCTTTGCGTGGAGGATCGACAACCAAGACATCCGCTTTGACGCCTTCTGCAGCCCATTTCGGCATCACTTCTTCGGCAGCGCCGATTTCGAAGGTAATGTTATCGATGTTGTTTGCTGCGGCATTCATTTCAGCCATTTTGACGGCATCGGGAACAACTTCCATCGCATACACGTGTTTCGCTTTTTCAGCCAATGACAAGGAGATTGTTCCGATTCCGCAATAAGCATCGATGACGGTTTCTTCGCCTGTCAATTGTGCAGCTTCGATCGCCAATTTATAAAGTTTTTCCGTTTGGATTGGGTTCACTTGATAGAATGAGCGGGAAGAGATGGCGAAAGTATGACCCATCAATTTGTCGCGGTACACGTCTTCACCGTGAAGGACGATGGTTTCGTCACCCAGGATGACATTGTTTTGTTTCGGGTTCACGTTTTGGACGATGCTGACCACTTCCGGTAAAGCCTCCAAGATAGCTGGAATGATTTTGCTTTGTGGGAACAATTTCGCCGTACGTGTAACTAGGACAACCATCATTTCGCCTGTGTAATAACCGCGGCGGATCATGATATGACGGATATTTCCGGTATGTTTCTTCTCGTCGTATGCTTTCACGTTGAATTCTTGCAGAATGTCACGGACTTTTACGATTGCTTCATCGATTTTTGGATCCTGGATCTGGAAGTTTTCCATCGGGATCAATTCATGTGTGTTGGTGCGGAAGAATCCGGTTACCAATTTGCCGTCTTTTTGACGTACTGGGATTTGTGCTTTATTGCGGTATCCCCACGGATTTTCCATTCCGATTGTCGGTTTGACTTCGACTTCAGGCATTTTGGCAATGCGTTTCATCACTTGCTCGACGTTGTTCTTTTTGAAAGCCAATTGGGCAGAGTAACGCAGATTCTGCAACGGCATCGTACCAACGCGTGTTCCTTTAACATCACGTGTCGGAATGCGGTCAGGAGAACTGCTCAGTCTTTCCTCAATGCGGGCGAATCCAAAAGATTTGCCGACTTTCGTCACTTTGATGATTGCCCGTTCGCCCGGTAGTCCATCCGCTACAAATAATGGATAACCCTCAACTTTTGCGACACCCATACCTTCTGACGTTAAGTCCTCAAATGTTACAGTCATCTTCTCATTTTTTATTACCGGTGCTACCGTATATTGTTTTTTCATATGTGCTCCTCAGTTCATAATTTATCATTCGGGTTCATTATACCAAAAAAGAAGGGGTCTCGATACAGCAAGCCCATTTGTTTGGAAAAAATAAGTACTTTCTCATAATATCGCCTGATGCGGCGCGTCTTATCGATAGGAAGTTTCGCTCGCGTTCAGTATAATAGAAATATATAGACCAGTTACTGATGGGTACAGGAAGAAAGCGAGGATGACAAAATGAGCGGACAACGGATTATTCCCTTTTTGACGTTACCGGGGACTGCAGAAGCAGCGATGCACTTTTATGTTTCCATTTTCCCGAATTCCAGCGTGACCTCCCTCACCAAAATCGATGAGGATGAACACGGTGAAGGCGGCCGTGTGATCAATGAGCAGTTTGTGTTGAATGGACAGGAATTCATGGCGATGGACATGGAAGAGGATTTTTTGCCGGATATGACTTGGGCCGTTTCCCTCTACGTGGACTGCGAAGATGAATCCAGCTTCGACAATTACTTTGATTCCTTATCCGCGGATGGCGTTGTGATGATGGGGCCTGAAGCAGTCGGCGAATTGCGTGCGGTAGCTTGGGTGACCGACCAATTCGGCGTCACCTGGCAATTAGTGTGGAAATAAAGCAAATGGGCTACTCCAGTTTTTTGGGGGCAGCCCATTCTTTTTGATTATCGGACATTCTCGCCTACTATTCTGCCGCCAATAATGCCGGCAGGTCCGCAACGGTGTCCAGATTGACGGACCCGACCGCTTTGCCATCCTCCAGTTTGATCAAAAGCGGCACAAACTCGACGCCGTAGGTATCCAGCACCTCATCATAGTTGGCATCATTGACACGCTTTTTCGTATTGTAATAATAAGCGGTCTGTCCGGTTTCCGTCAATTTTTCTTCCAGGATTGGACGGAACTCCTTGCAGTAAGGGCAATCATCGAAGCCGAAATAGAGGTAGGCCACATCCAGTGCGACCACTTCTTCGTATTCCGCTTCATTTGCGATGGCCACTATCGGGGAATTTGCCGCTTTCCCGCAGGCCACAAGCAGCATCAGCAGTCCGCTCAAAAATAAGATGGACAAAAATTTCTTCTGTTTTTTCGGCATACGGCAGGTCCCCTTTTGTGTGAAAGCTTCTTTTTTCCAGTATAGCAAAAAATGCCCGAGACCTCTCATCATAAGACCGAGTGGCCGGGCATTTTTTCTATTTTCAGTTTTTAGTTCTTGCCGTCGTAAGGCAAACGTTTGTCGTTTACTTCATCCGGATGCAAGGTTTCAACTTCCTTCATGAAGCCTGTGCCGGCACCTTCCAAAATACCTTCATCGACTTCTTCGATTGGATCAGCGTAATCGGAAGTATTCCCGATGATTTTGATGTGCTGCTGGTGGTTCGTGAACGTAGTCGGTGCATCACCGCCGTACTCCCCATCCAAGTTGATCATCAAACGTGAACCATCCATGGATTCTGCTTTCACAAAGCTGGTATGTGTATAAAGGACGTTCGAATTTTCAAGATGTCTGCCCCCGTTCAAAACTTGGGCCAACAGTTGCAGGATTTCGAAAATGTTCGCGGTCTTCACGACAAACAGCGTGAACTTGCCATCCCCCAAAACGATGTTCGGATCGATCGTCTCAAAGCCGCCGACCGAGTTGGTCAAGGCCACGAAGAACATGGAAGCCATGCCGTCGTAGACGCCGTCTTCATACTCGATGCGCATATGCATTGGTTTGAGCTGCGGGATTTTTTCGGCGCCTTTCACCAGATAGGCAAGGTAACCGAAAATGGTCTTCAGCTTCGCAGGGACGTCGTAGGTCAGGTCCGTCAGATAACCGCCTGCCGCGATATTTATGAAATAAGTACCATTGGATTGACCGATATCCATCGGGATGACATTTCCGTCAGCGATGATGCGGGCTGCATCCAATAGATTTGAGCGCGGAATCTTCAAAGCACGGGCATAGTCATTTGTGGTCCCTGCAGGTATGATGCCAACTGTCGGTCTGTGGTCCAATCCGGCGATACCGTTGACAACCTCGTTTACGGTACCGTCTCCGCCTGCTGCAACAATCAGGTCGAATCCGGCCAAAGCGGCACGTTCCGCTTCTTTTGTTGCGGAAAGCGGTTCGGGTGTAGTGGCGTACGCACTGGCCTCATAGCCTGCTTCTTCCAATATTTGAAGGATGTCAATCATGCTTTTTTTCAGCATTTCTCTTCCGGAAGTAGGATTGTAAATTACTCTTGCTCTCATTCTTTTCCTCATCTTTCTAGGCTCATCTGTTATATAGATCACAATTTATCTTTTCTTGTCAAACCACTCAATTAATGATTATATCACCTAAATCATAATAATACTAATTGTTGAACTGGAAAAAGATAGGTTTATTGCGATTTTTTTGAGAGTTTATTATTTCAGAAAAATAGCCAACCTCCGGAAGGAAGTTGGCTGGAATGTGCTCAACGCAGACGCGTTCTGAATCTCGCTCTATCTTAGTTGAGTTCTGATTCGCAGAGTTCTCCGCCTAAGTTGACAACCACACGCGGACAAAAAACGTCCGCTTTGTGGTTGTCCTCTTAGTGCTCGAACTCTACCCGCGAATCATCACATCCTATTAGTCGAACTCTGAATTGCAGATAGAAAACGCATCTCTTGGCTTGGTACAAAGATTGCTAAAGACCTCAAACGTCGCACTGTGACGTTTGAGTGCCTAACGCTATTTAGACCCATCCAGCCAAACCCGGGCTGGTTGTTCCTAAATTTCGTTAGTGCTCGCCCCCTACCCGCAATTCATCGTATCCTATCTTTTTTCCAACTCCTGCGCCAGGAGTTGGTTGACCATGCCTGGGTTGGCTTGGCCTTTGGTTTGTTTCATGATTTGGCCTACTAGGAAGCCTTTGGCGCGATCTTTTCCGGCTTTGAAGTCGTCAACGGATTGTTGGCTGTTGTCCAAAACGGCGTTGATGATCGGCAACAGTTGCGACGGATCGCTCATTTGGATCAGGCCTTCTGATTCAACGACTGCTTTTGCGTCGCCGCCTTTTGTTGCCAACAGGCGGAAGACTTTTTTGGCGATCTTCGTGCTGATGGTGCCGTCTTCGATCAATGTGATCATGCCGGCAAGGTTCGCTGGCGTCAGTTTCGTGTCGGCCAGTTCCACTTTTTCACTGTTCAGGTAGGCTGATACTTCACCCATCAACCAGTTGGAAGCCAATTTGGCATCCGCACCGGCAGCAAGGGTACCTTCAAAGAAGTCGGACATTTCTTTCGATAGTGTCAATACCATTGCATCGTACTCAGGCAGATCGTATTCAGAAATGTATCTTTCACGGCGTTTTGCTGGCATTTCCGGAATGCTTGCTTTGACACGGTCGATCCATTCTTGGGAAACGGTCAAGCCTGGCAGATCCGGTTCCGGGAAGTAACGGTAATCACTTTCGCCTTCTTTGACGCGCATCAGGATTGTTTCGCCATTTGTTTCATCGAAACGGCGTGTTTCTTGTTGGATGACCCCGCCAGCGTTCAATACTTGTGCTTGGCGTTTTTCTTCATGAGCCAAACCTCTGCGGACGAAGTTGAAGGAGTTCAGGTTCTTCAATTCTGTCTTCGTGCCGAATTTTTCTTGGCCGAATGGGCGGATGGAGATGTTGGCATCGCAACGCATGGAGCCTTCTTCCATCTTCACATCGGATACATCTGTGTACATGATGATTTGGCGTACGGCATCCAGATAAGCATAAGCCTCTTCAGGAGAGCGCATATCCGCTTCCGATACGATTTCGATCAATGGCGTTCCTTGACGGTTCAAATCGACATAGGAATAGCCGTCCGATCCGTGCATGTTTTTGCCGGCATCTTCTTCAAGATGGACGCGCTCGATGCGGATTTTTTTCTTGACGCCTTCCACTTCGATTTCGACCCAGCCGTCATGGCCGATTGGGTTATCCAATTGCGAAATTTGGTAGGCTTTCGGATTGTCCGGGTAGAAGTAGTTTTTGCGGTCGAAATGCGTTTCCGTCGAGATTTCGCAGTTCAAAGCCAAAGCGGCCTTCATGCAGAATTCAATGGCGCTTTTGTTGATGACAGGCAAGACGCCCGGGTAGCCCCAGTCGATGACGTTTGTGTTTGTGTTCGGTTCTGCCCCAAAGTGTGCTGGAGATGGGGAGAACATTTTTGATTCAGTTTTCAATTCCACATGGACTTCCAGTCCGATGACTGTTTCATAATTCATAATGTTTTCCTCCTACAGGTTTGGGTGTTGATCAAGATAGTCGTTCGCTTGTTCCAAGGCAAAAGCGGCTTGATAGATTTTCGCTTCTTCGAAGTAATTACCGATCAATTGGATACCGATTGGCATGCCGTCAGCCGAGAAGCCCCCAGGAACGGAAATGGCCGGAACGCCCGCCAAGTTGATCGTTACGGTCAACAAGTCGTCCATATACATAGCCAATGGATCGTCGTTCTTTTCGCCGATTCCGAAAGCAGTCGTTGTAGTGGTAGGCCCCAGGATCAGATCGTAACCTGCGAAGATGTTCGCGAAGTCGCGTTTGATCAGCGTGCGGACTTGACCAGCCTTCTTAAAGTAAGCATCATAGAAACCGGCGCTCAATGAGAAGGATCCCAACATGATGCGGCGTTTCACTTCCATCCCGAAACCTTCGGAACGGCTCTTGATGTACAATTCATCCAATGAATTCACATTTTCTGCGCGGTAGCCATAACGCACACCGTCGAAACGTTGCAGGTTGGATGAAGCTTCCGAAGAAGCGATGATGTAGTAAGCAGGGATTCCGTAGGCTAAAGTCGGCATGCTGACTTCTTCCACGGTAGCGCCCATTTCTTCGAATTGGGCAGCTGCTTTTCGTACAGCCTCTTGGATTTCAGCGGATACGCCATCTTGGAAATATTCTTTCGGCAAAGCAATCTTCAAGCCTGCTACATTTCCGTTCAGGTTCGCACTGAATTTAGGCACTTCCAACTTCATGCTAGTGGAATCTTTGGCATCATAGCCGCTGATTGCTTCCAATAATAGTGCATTGTCGGTTACGTTGCGTGTCATCGGACCGATTTGGTCAAGGCTGGATGCAAAAGCAATCAAGCCGTAACGGGATACGCGGCCGTATGTCGGTTTCATGCCGACGATGCCGTTGAAGGCAGCCGGTTGACGGATACTTCCGCCTGTATCTGAACCCAATGAAGCGACAACTTCGCCGCTGGCAACAGCAGCAGCGGAGCCGCCGGATGAACCGCCGGGAACTTTAGTCAGGTCCCACGCATTTTTGGTTTTTTTGTAGTAGGAGTTTTCCGTGCTCCCGCCCATGGCAAATTCGTCCATGTTCAGTTTTCCGACGTTGATGGCGCCGGCTTGCTTCAATTTAGTGACGACTGTTGCATCATAGATCGGCATAAAGTCGCCCAACATGCGGCTCGCCGCTGTCGTAGTCACGCCTTCGGTTACGATGTTGTCTTTGATCCCTAATGGAATACCGTTCAGGACATTGCCGTCAGCGTAGCCTTTTTCGTCTGCAGCTTGCGCTTGTTTCAAGGCTCCTTCTTCGTTCAAAGCCAAGAATGCTTCCACTTTTCCGTCTGTTTCAGCGATGCGTTTGAAGGCTGCTTGTGTCAGTTCCACAGAAGAGAATTCTTTGTTGACTAAACCTTCATGCAGGCTCGTTAGCGTTTCATTGAAAATACTCATGCGCCTTCCACCTCGTTATCTAAAATTGCCGGCACTTGGATCATGCCGTCTTCGGCTGTCTTGACGTTTTTGAATAAAAGTTCGCGATCTGTTCCTGGTTCCGCTACATCTTCACGCATGACATTCTTCAATGCATAGCCATGAGAAGTCACGGGTACATCCGTTGTATCGACTGCTTCCAATTGTTCCACCATGTCGATGATGTCGCCCAATTGTTCTGTAAAATGTGTGATTTCATTAGGAGCGAATTCCAGCTTGGCCAGTTTTGCTACGTGACGCACTTGCTCTTCAGTGATTGCCATGTAATACCCTTCTTTCTGTCGTTTTGTGTAGTCATCGTTTTTTTACATACTTATTCATTTTAGCATAAAAAGCATCGGTTTGTGGGAGTTTTCTCACGTTTCCAACACTTTCTGAAAACCGTTAAAAGCGGAACGGGTTCGTTCAGCCCTGAAAGAAATTTAGGAAATCGTGCCGACTGAGCATCGCAGAGCGCAATAGGTACGATTTATCTAATTTCCGAAGGGCTAACCCGTGAAGTTGGAGAAGAAAAGCGGAACGGGTTCGTTCAACCCTGATTATGGAAAACTATCCGCTAATCGAAGATATGGTAACTGAAGCCCTGGCTGTCGTTCTCTCTTGTAAGGAACGATTCGATGCCATTGATCGATTCAACGGTGATCTCAACAGGAATGTTTTGGGGCAGGAACCGCCCTGCCGCATCCGTTACGTGCTGAGTGAACGCGATGATTTCCGTTTCTCCATAGAACTGCGTCGTGATGTCGATTTCGAGCGACATCAGCTGTCCATCGATGTATTTGCCTTCACCGACGATACCGTTCAGATTCGGGAAGAAATTTTGCACTTCATTTTTGAAGTTGTCAAAGTTGGAAGATTCTTCCGTCTGCGTTCCGCTTTGCAAAGGGAAAACAACTTTGCTTTCATTGCGGGTAATCCATTCACCGATCGCATTCCCTTCCGTGGAGACGCCTTCGAACAGATAGACGCCGCCGACCGGGCTGTCCTGCGCCGATTGTTCATAAATGCCGATGACGATCGGAATGCTTTCCAATCCTTCGGTCTGGCGCAAACGCGTAACAATCGTATTTGCATAGGCTTTTGCCTGTTCTTCCAGTTTATCGCGAGAAATGGCTTGTTCCATTGGCACATCGTTCACCTTGTAATAGTCGACCGAATTCATTGCCAGTCCGATCGTCATCCCGGCCAATTCGAAGCCATTTTCATTTTGGATCATATAGTCCTGTTCCAAAATCTGCTCCAGATAAATCGGCTCTCGGGTCGCTACGTCGGTACTGCCGTTATCGGTCGGATTCAAACCGTCCGGATTGGAATCGCTGTAACGTCCCAACCATAACCTCGTCGTATCATAATCGATGACTTGACCTTCCTGAAAAAAATATTGGTCGGTCGGAAAAACATTTTTTGATACATCCAACAGATCCGCCTCAAAGTCTTTGATGTTAGCTGTCGAGTTCAGCGAGAGGCTGACGCCTCGATTCTGGCTGAATTGGTACTTGCCGTCCACAATCAAGGCCGGGTAATAATCGGTCGACAACTGATTCTGTGTCGTTTGGACAGTCACTTTTTCAGGGCCGGTATTGGTTGTATTCTCCGTTGTTTGCGTCTCTGATAGCTGTCCGCAACTGGCTAACAGGAACATCGCTGCTCCGGAGACAGTCATAAGGATGACGCTTTTCGCTTTATTCACTGCTGTCACTTCTTTCCAAGTTTTTCACCATATCTTCTTCTGTCCAGACAGGGATGCCCAAAGATTGGGCTTTTGCCAATTTGCTGCCGGCTTCTTCTCCGGCAACGATCCAATCGGTCTTTTTGGAGACACTGCCAGTCACTTTTCCGCCGAGTGCTTCAATCATTTCCGTTGCTTCGGTTCGGTTATAGTGTGTCAGTTTTCCTGTCAATACAACGGTTTTGCCGTTCCATATAGAATCAACCGCGGCCACCTCAGCCTTTTTCTTGCCCAGGTAGGTCAGATTCACGCCATTCGACCGGAATTCTTCAATCAGGTCCTTCACTTCAGGCAATTGGAAATAGGCTACAACGCTGTCCGTGATGATGTCACCCATGCCTTCGACGTTCATAATTTCTTCTTTTGTAGCCAACATCAGGCGCTCGACGGTTTCGAATTCCGCTGCCAGACTGGCTGCCGCCTTCGATCCGACATGGCGGATACCCAATCCGAACAGTAGGCGTTCTAATGAATTTCCTCGGCTCTGATCGATGGCGGTCACGATATTATAGGCGGATTTCTCTTTGATTTTATCCAATTGATACAGGTCTTCTTCGGTCAGTTTGTACAGGTCGGCTACGTCTTTGACAAGTCCTTTTTCGAACATTTGGCTGACGACGCGAACACCAAGACCGCTGATATTCATCGCATTGCGCGAAACGAAGTGGGATAGGCCCTCTTTGATCTGGGCCGGGCACTTCGGATTGATGCAGCGCAGAGCTACTTCATCCTCCAGATGCACCAGGTGGCTCTCGCAGGCGGGGCACACTTCCGGAATGACATAAGGTTCACTTTCCGGATCTCGGCGGTCGATGAGCACATGCTGGATTTCCGGGATGATGTCGCCGGCCTTATGGATCACGACAGTGTCACCGATGCGCACATCCTTTTCGCGGACGAGATCGACGTTATGCAGGCTAGCGCGTTGCACGGTAGAACCAGCCAAGAAAACAGGATCCATAACGGCTGTGGGCGTCACGACACCGGTACGGCCAACAGTCCACTCGATGTCGCGCACGATTGTTTCGGCTTCTTCTGCCTTGAACTTATAGGCGATTGCCCACCGCGGCGCTTTTACCGTATAGCCGATTTCTTCTTGAGCAGCGAATGCATTGACTTTGATGACGATGCCATCGATATCGTATGGCAAATCTTTTCTTTTCGCTGCGATTTCTTCCGTGAATGCCCAGACTTCTTCGATTGAATCGAAAAGTCTGCGTTCCGGATTGGTCCGCAAACCAACTTGAGCCAATCGGTTCAGCAGCGCATCTTGCGTTTCCACAGCCAATTGTTCGAAATTGGTTGCGCTGTAC
Source organism: Trichococcus paludicola (assembly GCF_003052295.1). Classification (GTDB taxonomy): domain Bacteria; phylum Bacillota; class Bacilli; order Lactobacillales; family Aerococcaceae; genus Trichococcus; species Trichococcus paludicola. Next base: position 110,859 of record NZ_QBLC01000003.1, on the reverse strand, counting down.
AGATAGATGTTCAGGTTGCGGCTGGCCGCAATACTGGAATCCAGTTGACGCAGACTGCCGGCAGCGGCGTTGCGCGGATTCGCGAAAATCTCCAGGCCTTTTTCATCACGGTCCGCATTCAATTGGACGAATGAAGCTTTTGGCATGTAGCATTCGCCGCGGACTTCGAAAGTCAGCGGTTCATTCATGCGCAACGGGATCGATTTGACCGTCCGCAAGTTCTGCGTGATGTCTTCACCGGTGTTTCCGTCCCCACGCGTCGCGCCTTGGATGAACAAGCCGTTTTCGTACTTCAACGATACGGCCAAACCGTCGATCTTCAGCTCGCATATGTATTGCAAAGGCTGGTCGGTCAGTTTGCTGATCCGTTGATGGAATTGCAGCAGTTCTTCCTGATTGAAGGCATTCCCCAAGCTCAACATCGGTGAATCATGCTGAACCTTTGTGAAGCCAGGCAGGATGGTTCCGCCGATTCGTTGCGTCGGTGAGTCGGTGGTGATCAGCTCAGGATGGGCTTTTTCCAATTTTTCCAGTTCTTGATACTGCTGGTCGTATTCTTTATCTGAAATACTGGGCTTGTCCAGTACATAATACTCGTAACTATAGCGGTTGAGGAGCGTCTTCAACATCTCGATGCGCTCTTGGGCTTCGGTCAGACTTTCTTTCGCCATGAATGGTTCCCCTCCTAAATTATGCTTTTTCGATCGGTGCAAAGGATGCCAACAAGCGTTTGATGCCGATGTCTTTGAAGGCGATATCCAACGTCAAACCGTCGCCTTCTCCGCTCGTCTGAACGACAATGCCTGTGCCCCATTTCTTATGGCTGGCTTTGTCCCCGACAGCCCAGCCAAGGCTGGCTGCACCGCTGCTTCCGGTTTGCTTGACGGACTGCGTCGTTTTTTCACGCGGCCCGGCCGAAAACGGCTGACTGAAGGCTTTCTCCTGGCGGGTGTCGCTTGCTGTTTTCCAGCGGCCGCCCGAGCTTGCCGGTTTTGAAGAATACATGCTTGACGTGGATCCCGAACTGTCCTCGCGGTCCAGAACGGATCCGTCCAATTCATCGAGGAAACGCGATGCCGGGTTAGACATCGTGCGTCCATAAAGCATGCGGGAATAGGCATTCGTCAGGAACAGTCTTTGCTCCGCCCGCGTGATGCCGACATAGGCCAGGCGCCGTTCTTCTTCCATCTGGTCCTCATCCAGGAAGGAGCGGGACGACGGGAAAATGCCGTCTTCCATCCCGATGATGAAGACGATTGGAAATTCCAATCCTTTGGCTGCATGCATCGTCATCAGCGTCACTTCGCTCTGCGGTTCTTCCTCGATCTGATCCAAATCGGAAACCAGCGCCAAATCGGTTAGGAAGGAGGTCAGGTCAAAGTCGTCTTGATTCATTTTATCGAACTCCTGAGTTACCGACAGGAATTCATTGATGTTTTCGATCCGCGCTTCCGACTCCAGCGTCTTCTCCATTTCGAGGGCTTCCAGATAAGTCGTCTGGGAAAGCAACTCCTGCACCAATTCCGTGATTGGAAGGAATTCCTGCATTTTATGCAGATTGTCCATTATGGTAGCGAATTTCTTCAATTCCTTCGCGGCTTTTCCGGATACGCTGGACATTGCCACATCATGAGCAGCCTGCAATAAGGTCAGGTCATGCATATTTGCGAATTCGCGCAGTTTTTCGACACTAGCATCACCGATTCCGCGTTTCGGCACATTCACGATCCGGCCGAAGCTCAAGTCATCCGATGGGTTCACGATCAGGCGCAGATAAGCCAAAAGGTCTTTGATTTCTTTGCGGTCGTAGAACTTGCGCCCGCCGACCATCTTGTAAGGGATGTTCGACTTCAGGAGGTTCTCTTCGATAACACGCGACTGGGCGTTCGTCCTGTAGAGCACTGCGAAATCCCCGTACTGGCGTTTGTTTTCTCGGACTTCCTGCTGCATCTTCGAAATGACGTAACGCGCTTCGTCGTGTTCGGATTGGCCCCGGTAATAGACGATGTTCTCCCCGTCCGGATTATCTGTCCACAACTCTTTTTCTTTCCGGTTGACGTTGTTTTGGATCACGTCGTTGGCTGCGCGCAGGATTTTTTTGGTGGAGCGGTAATTTTGCTCCAGCAAGACCACTTTTGCGTCCGGATAGTCCTTCTCGAAGTTGAGGATGTTTTCCATATCGGCACCGCGCCAACCATAGATACTTTGGTCCGCATCGCCGACGACGCAGATGTTTTTGAATTTGTTGGCCAACAGCTGCACTAATTGGTATTGGGCGTAGTTGGTATCCTGGTACTCGTCCACGTGGATGTAATGGAATTTATTTTGGTAGTAGGACAGCGTTTCTGGGTATTCCTGAAACAGCTTGACCGTCAACATGATCAGGTCGTCGAAATCCATCGACTGGCTGTTTTCGAGCGCTTTTTGGTAATCCTTGTAGCACTCGAAGACGATATTGTCGATGTATCCGCCGGCCAGATCGCCGAATTCCTTCGGTGTCTGCAGCTCATTTTTTGCTTGGCTGATCCGCCCCAGAATCATGCGGTGATCGTATTTTTTGGAATCCAGATTCTTTTCGCGGATGATGCGTTTCATCAATGTTTCGGTTTCGCTTTGGTCGCAGATGGTGAAGGAGCGCGCATAGCCGAGCTGTTCGCTCTCTCTTCTTAGGATCCGTACGCACATGGAGTGGAAAGTGGATACCCACATGTCGTTGCCGACTGTTCCGACCAAGCGGATGACCCGCTCTTTCATTTCTTTTGCCGCTTTATTCGTAAAGGTGATGGCTAAGATGTTCCAAGGGTTTACTGATTTTTCTTCCAGTAGATAGGCCATACGATGGGTCAGCACACGCGTTTTGCCGCTGCCTGCCCCCGCCATGATCAATAGTGGCCCTTCCGTCGCCAAAACGGCTTCTGCTTGCCTTGGGTTCATTCCTTTTATGAGATCGTGTTTTTGTTGCACAATTGCCATCCTTTCTTTTGTTGCCTTTGTTTCAGAGTGTGTATGGGTATGTTCTTTTTTGATAGGTTCAAGGCGATGGTGCAGCCTTATCGATTCTGATTTGCATCATGGTTTAGTCTATCATTTTAGAGCCTGTCTATCAATGAATCCCCGGATATTTTAGAGAGTTTTTAACCCTTGTTCCCCTTGGTGCATTTCAGTTTCGTCTCAACCTATTATGCCACTCTTTTCGGCTGTTTATAGCAAAAGAACTTCCTTTTCAAAATGTCAGGGGTTACACAGAAGGCGGTAGTCAGTATTCCGATAGAAGACACCTATTTTATATTAGCCTTTAGTGTGGATTTCATGAAAATAAAAGTCCTGCCACTGAATCATTTGCTTGATTCAGTGGCAGGACTTTCTTTATACAATAATGATGGCTAGCTTCACGGGTTAGCCCTTCGGAAAACGGATGAAGGATCCTCTTGTCTCTACGAGCCAAGACATACTGTTCGACTAACCTGCTGACGCAGGAAGTCTCTCCGCATATTGCGCTCTACGATGCTCAGTCGGCACGATTTCCTAAAATTCTTTCAGGGCTGAACGAACCCGTTCCGCTTTTATTCTACTATTGGGCCAGGATATCGTTTGTGTCTTTCAACGTTTCGAAGAAGAAAACAAGGTATTCGCCCATCTTATCGTAATCTTTAGCACGTATACAGATGCTCACTTCTTGATACAAGGCGAGCAATTTGGCTTCGTTTTGATAACGCGCTTCATCCATCAGGTCACTGTTGTCGGAATAAGTACCATGGATGTCCCGGGCTGTCGTCAAAATCACTTTCTTCAGGAATTGATTGTCGCTTTGTTCGATGAATGTCTCAAAGAGTCGGTATTCATTCTTGAAGTAACCTGTCGCATCACGGTAATTCAAATACTCCGCTTGTTTTTCCAGAATCTCATCAAATTTGTTGTGATCCAAGGCGATGTCGTTTTCCTTCAAATATTGTAGGTAATTCATAATGAGACCTGCGATCAGTTCCAGGCGTTCCAATAGACCCTCGTTTGAGATCTTCTTCTCGGCCACGATATAGCCTTTGTAGGGGATGGATTTCACCATCCCTTCTTCCTCCAGCAAAAGCAGCGCAGTGCGAATCGGTGTCCGGCTCATGAACAACGCTTCCGAAATAAGTTGTTCGGTTATTTTGGTTCCCGGAGGCCAGCAATTGCTGTCGATTTTGTCCTTTATGTAGTCGTATGCTTTATTGAATAGCCTATCCTCCATCAATTGATTCCTTCCTTCATATAAGAGAGCGGACACCTGTTTCCGTTACTCTGTAGATTTCAACAAGCCGTTTTCTTCCAATTCGTTGATGAGGATATCTGGGCTGTCACCCAATAATGTGACGTGTCCCATTTTCCGTTTCGCGCGGTGTTCTTTTTTTCCGTAAAAGTGGAAATGCCAATCTGGTTTGGTCAGCAGCAGAATCAGCGCTTCATCAAGTTTTTCTTCCATGATGTTGAAAGTCACGCTTGTATCGTACAACTGGATTTCCGGAATGGGCAACCCACAGATGCAGCGGACCAGGACCTCATATTGAGAGATGCTGCATCCGTCCAGCGAATAATTGCACGAATGGTGCGGTCGGACGACCAAACGGTTCACATACAGCGTTCCTGAAGAAGTCATGAATGTCTCGATTGTCAAAATTCCGGTCAAATTCATGGCCTTCGCAGCCAGCTTGCCGATATGCTCTAGCTCTTTCTGGAAGGTACCGCCTACTCTTGCTGGCGTTATTGTCTTCACCAGTTTTTGTTCCCGGTAGACTGTTTCGGTGACTGGGAATGAAGTGAACACATTGTTCGCATCCTGTGCGACTGTAATAGCCAACTCCATCTCAAATGGGATCCAAGCCTCCAAAATGCACGTTCCTTTTTTCAGTAAGGCTGACGCCCTTCCGAAATCTTCTTCACTGTACAAAAGATGTTGCATCGGTGTAGCCATTTCAATACGGATCGGCTTCAGCACACACGGGAAGCCGATACTTTTGACTGCCTCTTCCATGTCTTCGATGGTGGTTATCGTCGCATAAGGCGTTACGTTTATGTTCAATGATTCCAGAAACGCCTTTTCGATTAATCGGTCTTGGGTGATGGAAAGGCTGTCCGGATCCTGCGGTATGCTGATATAAGGATTGATTTGCGTCAGCAACATTGTATCCACGGCTTCGGATTCAAAGGTCAGGACGTCCGATTTTGCTGCGAGATCCGTCAGCGCATCAAAGTCCGTATATCTCTTGGTTATCTGCCAATCAGCTATTTGCCCAGCCGGACAGGCAGGGTCGGCGTCCAAGATGCCTATTTGGTAGCCCATTTTTTTGGCTTCCAAAGCAATCATACGGGCGACGTGTCCTCCGCCAATAATACCGATTGTTTTCCCGGGTAAAATTTGATTCGGCATGTGATCACACTACTCCCTTGGATTTTTCATTAGAATTTGTTGAAAAAGTCTTTACCAAATCATTTTATCACTATATTCAACGAATGTCGCCATGCAAAAATTCTCCGTTGGTCGAATTTTCGTAAGAAACCAGAGGGGATGGGGCAAAAAAAGCGCGGACATCAGGCGCCTCTTGAAAAGGGCACAATCTGTCCGCGCGTTTCTGTTTGTATGCTTCAACTATCATATTCATAAAGTGCATGCTGTTCGATGACCGCAATCAATTTGGTCGCGTAATCCGGATCGGTCGCATAGCCACAATCCTGGAGAGCTTGAGCTGCTTCCTGATAAGTGGCTGCCTGCAGAACGGGAGCGTATTGATTCGGATCCCACGTTGTACCGTTGACGAACAGCAACGCATGGTCTTGGACCGATTCTGTCCAGCTGCCGTAGACCCTGAATTTTGCTTGAATGGTGACCCACTGGCCATTGTAGTATTCATTGGTCGTCAAAAGAACCGTATTTCCCTGATCCTCACCCTTCATGCCGTAAAGATTGTTGTAGACGGCAGACAGTTCGCTCTCTCCCCAATCTGATTCGAGTATCGCTTGAGCGATGCTGATGCTAGCGTGAACACCGTACGCTGCTTGCATCTGTTGTGCGGCAGGAGCGATGGTGGCGATGAAGTCGGTTCCCTGATTATTGTCGTACTCCGGGATATCCGGTACGATCGGAGCAAAATCGCCGATAAACGACAGACTTGCCATAAAACTGATCGACAAGAAAAATAAAATCTTGACGGCCTTAGCAGATGCTGATTGCGGTTGTTTTCGAGCCCGCTTACTCTTTCGTGCCATATTTTCCTCCATCTATTTGGTTGTGCTGCTTTACCTGCTATTGTTTACTGATCCCTAGTTCTTCATTTTGCTTCAGAATGGCTATGTATTCTTCCAACGTCAGATTCTGTTCAGTCATGTACACAGCATTCTCTACGCCCACATACCGGAAATGCCACGGTTCAAAATTGATGCCGGTGATGTCTTCTTTCGCTTTTGGGAAACGTAAGACGAAACCGTATTTGGGTGCATTTTCTTTCAGCCACAGCCCTTCTGGATAGTTTTCCAAATCCGGGAATAAGCCTGAATTGCCTTCTTGATTGGCTAACGCAGTCGATGTGATATCCACGGCGAGTCCGGTTGTGTGTTCGCTGGCATTAGGCAAGGCGATATATTCTTCCGTCTTTACGCGCGCCTCTTCTTCCGACAAACCTGAGGCTATATAATTTTGATAGTTGACGTCATAGTTTGCTTGCTGTTGCTCGATGGAGCGGTAACCTGAAATCGTCGTGAAATCCATTCCGGCAGCTTTCCCCGCTTCCAATAGTGCCAAGTATGGGTCCTTAATTCTGCTGTCGATCGGATAGCCGCTTTCTGTCACGTATAACTCCATGGCGATTTCTCCAGCAAGCGGATTGTCCCTGTTCACCAAAACCAGATTCCAATCAGCTGATGAAGCGTCAGGGGTCACAACCACTTTGGGCTCATCTTCGTCAACTGCATCTTTGGAAGCGGCTTGCGATTCTCCGGAGTGATTGCTTGTTGAAGAATTCTGCTGACTGATTGCTGGCTCATCATCACCCGTTGTGCATCCTGTGAAAAAGAGCATCGCCAGCAAGAGTCCCGCAAGGAAACGCAGTCTTTGTGCGTACCGCTCAGGTGTATGGGAGTATTTTTTTTTCGTTTCCATCTTCTACCCTCTTCTGGTCTGAAATTTTTTGTTATGCCTATTTTAGCACAAATGCCTGTCAATCCACACTGAAAAAGTAAGCCTAAGCTCGAATCCAAGCGAAAAGCCAAGATACTATCATCTCGGCTTTTCGGTTTATATTAAATTATTCAGTAATTTTTGTGATGGTATCGGGCGTATTCTCATTGAACCATTCCAGCAGATTGGTTTTTTTCGAATCGATCTGATGGCGGATGATGCTAGGCAAGCGCAGGTCGATGATATCTTTGTAACTCCAGAAATCATAATTGCTCTCCAGTCGGAGGGTCGTGATTGCTGGTTTGTGGATCTCTGAATCATGGACCGTCTCATCGGTGGTGTACCATTTGAAATCAGCCAAATCCGTCGCTATCCATTTTTTGGCGACTTGATATTTCAGGAATTGATATTCTCTTACAGGGTTTTCTGCCACTTCGGGAAGAATTTCGGCATTGCGGCAAACTTTCTGGACAAGCATCCACTCATAATCGGTGAACAATTTTGAAATGATCTGCATGTTCTCGGGTTTTAAACCATGCTCTCCTTTTTTCCAGCGATCCCAGCTCTGCGGCGAGATCCCTAGTTGATTGGCATAAAAAGCTTTTTCACTGACATATTGCTCTTTGATCGTAAACAAGACAATTGTTATAAGTGCATTATTCATTTATGTGACCTCCAATCTATCATGTTCTTATTATACACTTATTACGTGATAAAAGAAATCATTTGCCCCAAAAAAACCGCCCACTCCTTTTTGTTAGAGTGAGCGGCTATTCTTTTGCATGATGTCGGTTACTCAATGCTAGCGTTCACGCACTCTAAACTCTCTCAGGTTTATAAATAATCGATCCGATTTCGTAGCCATGCTCTTCGAGTCTGGCACGGATGCCGTCGATGTCTTTGCTTTCCAACTGAATGACGACTTGGACATAGCCCATTTTGCGGTACGTCGCGATCTGTTGGATGTTGATGTTCTCATCGGAGAAGATATCCGTCAGGTCCTCGAGCACGCCTTTTTTGTCTTCATGGATATTGACGACCACGCGGACGCCCGGTGTGTAGTAACCTAGTACATCGATGAAGGCAGAGAAGATATCTTTTTCGGTGATGATACCGATCAGGCGGTTGCCTGTCTCGACGACTGGCAATACGCTGATGCCATTCTCACGCATCATTACGGCAGCTTCTTCCAAAAGAGCTTCCTTATTGATCGTTACGACACGTTTTTCCATGATGTCGGCCACTGTCGTTTTGTTCAACAGATAGTTGACTTCATGCATATCCAAACTGGTCATGCTGGAAGGTGTATTGCGTTCAATGATGCCCTCCGTAATCAAACCCACGATAGCCTCGCCTTGAACAACCGGCAGACGGTGGATCTTATGCTCTTTCATCAAATCCAAAGCTTCGATAATTTTTGTTGAAGGTTGAATCGTTACTAAATCCGTTGACATATAGCTTTGTACATCCATTGTTTAGCCTCCTAAGTAAGCTTTCTGAACTTCGTCACTTGCTAATAATTCTTCCCCGGTTCCGGTCAATACGATATTTCCCGTCTCCAATACATAACCGCGATTCGCGATTTTCAGCGCAACGTTGGCGTTTTGTTCGATCAAGAGGATCGTCGTGCCTTGTTTCTGGATATCCTGAATGATATGGAAAATTTCTTTGATGAAAATGGGCGCCAGCCCCATCGAAGGCTCATCCAAAAGCAACAGCTTCGGCTTCGTCATCAAAGCGCGGCCCATCGCCAACATCTGTTGTTCTCCACCGGACAAGGTGGCTGCATCCTGATTTTTTCTTTCGCGCAGAATCGGGAATCGTTCGAATACCGCTTCGAGATCACCAGCAAGGTTCTGCTTGTCTTTGCGGGTAAAGCTTCCCAGGTCAAGGTTTTCTTGAACGGTCAAACCTTTGAAGACATGGCGGCCTTCCGGTACTTGGGCAATCCCTTGTTCAACGATTTTTCTGGTCGCGATATTATGGATGGGTTTCCCCAAATATTCGATTTCTCCTGAAGACGGCTTCACCAAGCCAGAAATCGTACGCAAAATGGTGGACTTCCCTGCTCCGTTGGCTCCGATCAAAGTTACGATTTCGCCTTCATTCACTTCAAAGCTGATATCTTTGATGGCTTGGATCATGCCATAGTGTACGGATAGATTTTTTACTTTCAGCACGTTAGTCGCCTCCTAGATAAGCCTTGATTACGGCTGGATTTTTTTGGATTTCTTCGGGCGTTCCTTTGGCAAGCAGACGGCCATATTCCAACACATAGATTCTTTCGCACACGTTCATGACCAAGGACATATCATGCTCGATCAAAACGACGGTGATTTTGAAATCTTTCTGTATTTTGCGGATCAATGCGGTCAATTCGGCAGTCTCCTGCGGATTCATGCCGGCTGCTGGCTCATCCAGGAAGAGAATTTTCGGATTCGTCGCCAAGGCGCGGACGATTTCCAAACGACGTTGCTCCCCGTAAGGAAGATTTTTCGCTAAAACATCGTATTTCTTTTCCAATTCGAAAATGGCCAACAATTCCAAAGCTTTTTCACGCATTTCAGCTTCCTTGCGATAATAAGTCGGCGTGCGCAGCAAGCTGTGGAAAGTATTCTCACCCATGGTGCTGTGCATCGCGATCAGCACATTGTCGATGACCGTCAGCTCCTTGAAGAGACGGATGTTCTGGAAGGTACGCGCCAAGCCGAGGTCCGTAATTTTGTATGGTGCTTTTCCGTTCAACAACACTTTTTTGTTGTCGATTTCTAATTCGATTGTACCTTCTGTGGGAACGTAAACGCCAGTCAGCAAGTTGAAGAATGTCGTTTTGCCAGCACCATTGGGACCGATCAGACCGACCAATTCATTTTCTTCGATCGCAAAATCGACATTGGATACAGCGGCCAAACCGCCGAAGTTTTTGGTCAATTCTTTTACTTCTAATAGGCTCATTATTGGACCTCCTTCTTAGCAGAATCTTTTTTCGCAAAGCGCTTCAGCAAAGCGGACATCGTGAATTCACGGTTGCCCAACAATCCGCCTGGACGGAATACCATGATGGCGATGATGGCCAAAGCATAGAAAATCATCCGCAGCTCACCGAACGATTGCAGATACGTGTTCAGGACACCCAACACAACGGCTGCAAGGACTGTGCCGGTTACACTGCCGATACCGCCGAACACGACGATGATCAGCACGTCGATCGATTTTTGGAAAGTGAAATCGCCCGGAGTGATTACGCTGAAATAAGTACCATATAAGGAACCTGCGATACTGGCAGTCGCTGCACCGATCATGAAGGCGATGACTTTGTAAGTCGTTGCGTTGACACCCATCGACTCCGCAGCAATCTCATCTTCGCGGATGGCGATGGTCGCACGACCAGGGCTGCTGTTGATGTAGTTGACTGTGATGATGGTCGTCAAGATCAAGATCACGAACAAGACCATGATGAAACCAGCATTCGATTCGAAAGGAAAAGAAATGCCGCTGATTCCGCGCGCGCCATTGGTCAGCTCACCCATATTCAGAATCAGAATGCGGATGATTTCCGCTACACCCAAGGTCGCAATCGCCAAGTAGTCGCCTTTCAGACGGAGCGTCGGTATTCCGACGATCAAGGCCACAATGATGGAAATGATCATGCCCACAATCAATCCGACAAAGAAGCCGGCCAAGCCCTCCATCAAATCTCCGATGATGGCGCCGCTATAGGCTCCGATTGCCATAAAACCGGCATGCCCCAGTGAAAACTGTCCGGAAAATCCGATAACCAGATTCAGTCCGATCGCCAGGATGATGTTGATCAAGATAGTGACTAAAGTGATTTGGTAGAAGGGAGAAATCATGTTTGTGCTGACGCCCATGAACAGTACGACAGCCATCACAGCGATAAGAATGAGCCAACCTAGATTTGTTTTATTGAATTGTTTCATTTTTATCACCTACACTTTCTCTTTTGTATTTTTCCCGAAAATTCCGGAAGGTTTAACGATCAGGATGATGATGAGGATTAGGTACACGACTGCATCTTTGAACATTGATCCGCCATAAGCGCTGACCAAAGTCTCGATGATGCCGATGACATAACCGCCGACCATTGCTCCCGGGATGATGCCGATGCCGCCGAATACTGCCGCAACGAAGGCTTTCAGCCCAGGTGTCACACCCATCAACGGGGAGATCGAATTATAATAGATTCCGACCAATACCCCTGCTGCTCCGGCTAAGGAAGAGCCCAGGACGAACGTAAAGGAAATGACGTTATCCACGTTGATCCCCATCAATTGTGCTGCTTCAGGATCGGTACTGACTGCCCGCATGGCTTTCCCCATCTTTGTGTATTTCACGATGACCTGCAAAATAATCATCAGAATGAGCGTCGTCAGGAAAATCAGGATTTGCTGCGAGTTGATGGTCACACCACCGAATGTCCAATTCCGGACTATCAACGCTGTCGGGAAGGCCTTCACTTCAGGCCCCATAATATAGATCATGACATTTTGCAATAAATACGAAACCCCGATGGCTGTAATCAGTGTCGCTACCCTTGTTGCGCCCCGCAACGGTTTGTAGGCGACCTTCTCGATGACCACCCCTAAAATGGCACAAAAAATCATTGAAATCAGAATAGATGGGAAAAGGCCAAGACCAACGTTTTGGATCAAAGCATATCCAAGGTACGCGCCCACCATATATATATCCCCGTGGGCAAAGTTAATCAATTTGATGACACCGTATACCATGGTGTACCCTAGCGCAATCAAAGCGTAGATACTTCCCAAAGATATACCGTTTATCAGTTGTTGAACTAAATTTTCCATTTTACACCTCTCTTTTCTTCTGCTGCACAGAAATCTTTCTTTCATTATACTGTATTGTTCGCCTATAGTTTACTATTATTCACATACGATGAGGGATTCCTTAATGATGAGGTTAAACATAAAGAAAGGTGCTAAGCAAATTCTGCCAGCACCTCATTGTGTTACTTTAGAATCAAACGGTCTATTCAGGTTTCAATGCCGCAATTTTTGTGCGCCAGCGTCTTTTTATTTAGCTGGTTCCACAACAGAGTTGCCGACTTCTACACCATCTTGTAATTCAATAACGAAAGCGGATTTGATAGGGTTGTGGTTCTCGTCAAATGAGAATGTACCCGTTACACCTTCGAAATCTTTAGTTGCCGCTAAAGCATCTGTGATTGCTTGAGGATCTGTGCTGTCAGCAGTCGTGATTGCATCGAATACTAATTGCGCAGCATCGTAAGCCAAAGCTGCGAATGAATCTGCAGGTTTGCCGTACTCTGCTTCAAAAGCAGCCAAGAATTCTTGTACTTTAGGGTCTTCACTGTTCGGAGTGAAGTGGCTAGCGTAGAATACATTATCGACATTGTCGGCACCCGCCAATTCAACCAATGTTGAGTTAGCGAAGCCATCCGGTCCAAGGATCGGTTGCATGATACCCATTTCGCGGGCTTGCTTGATGATCAATCCGCCTTCTTCATAGTATCCAGGCAAGAAGATGACATCATAATCCATTTTCGCAATGTTCGTTAAGATTGCTTTGAAGTCTGTATCGCCGGCTGTGAAGTTTTCTTCAGCAACGATGTCTCCAGTGAAGGTTTCTTTGAACGCATCCGACAAGCCGATTGCATAGTCAGTAGAGTTATCCACTAAGATGACAGCTTTTGTAGCTTGTAAGTCTGTTTGAGCGAACTCTGCCAAGGCTTTACCTTGGAAGGAATCTTGGAAGCATACGCGGAATACGTATTCCAACACGGAATCGCCATCCATTGTTACGCTATCCCCTGTAGCAGCAGGAAGGATTGCTGGTACTGTCGCTCTTGTGACTGCTGGAGATTGCGCATTTGCTGCACCTGTTGTAGCAGGTCCCAGGATTGCGACAACATTATCTTCAGTAGCTAAACGAGTCGCAACCGATGTTGATTCTGAAGGCTCGGATTTATTATCGTAAGATATGTATTCAATCTCTTTGCCCAATAAGCCATCTGCAGCGTTCTGTTCTGCAACTGCCATTTTGATTCCTTCGTCCATCAGCGTGCCGTATGCACTCGCACCGCCTGATAATTCGAAGTTACCACCCAATTTGATTGTATCGCTCTCTTCTGTCGTCGCGCCATTGCCGCATGCTGCAAGTACGAATACAGATGCCAAGCCCATCAATAATTTCTTTTTCATCTAAATAATCCTCCCCATCTCACTATATGTTAATAATTAGTTGCAAATCCAAAGAAAAGGCCCTCATTCTTCTCCTTAAAATTTAATGTCATTAGTATAGAATATTCTGACAATTTAAGCAACCCAATTTTGGCCTTTTTTGGCAAAAAGCGAATGTTCTTTTTTTACCCCACTGTAAAAAGGCGCTGTTGCAACAAATCCAACAAAACAGCTTGTCCGAAAAAGGACATTGTTTGTCCAAAAACAGCTGCTCTTTCTTTCTCCTTTTTCAAAAAGTCACACGGAATAAAACCGCAAATGCAGGTGTATTATTTGCACAATAATACGAAAATGACTTGAAATAAATTCTGAAATGCTTATGATTGAGATATTATTTGTTTTCGAGAGGAAGTGCAGTACTTACTATGTTTCATTTGGATAAGGAGAAGTTCCGCGTAGGCATGCGTACGATCAAGTCCGGGGTTGCTGTCGGGTTTTGTGTCCTGCTGTTCAAATTATTGGACCGAGGTTCTCCGATGTTGGCCGGCTTGGCGGCAGTCTTTGCTTTGCGTGAAGATTGCTCACAGTCACTCCACCATGGAATCCGTCGAATCGGAGGCAATACTGTCGCCGGTATCCTGGGAGTGACCTTGATTGCTGTCAAAGATTTTCTGGGACTGGATTTTTCTGTGGATTTCTTCGGCACGATCATCGCTGTCATCACCCTGATCATGGTCTGCAACATCTTGGACATGTCCACAGCTATCGTCGGCGCGACAGCTACCTTCCTTGTCGTTTTCTACAATATTGACGATACCGAAAAAATCACCTACGCCATCCAAAGGGTACTGGACACAGTCATTGGCACGTCCATCGCCATAGGGGTCAACTACCTGCTGCCTGGCGCGCCTCAAACACCATCCGAAAACTGATCAACTACAGAATAAAAACGCGCAAGCCGCCATTTTTTGGCCGCCTGCGCGTTTTTTCATTCTATTCGACTGATTTGAGTGCTTCGATCATGTCCACTTGTTTGAGTTTGCGGTGCATGATCAGCATGACGACGCTTGAGAACAATAACGACAACAATCCTGAATATAGGTAGCTGATCGGCATGATGGTCGGCGGGAACATCATAAAGTCGATTTCCACCATTTTAAGAACGACTGTACTCAAGATCTTCCCGAGAACAAAACCGAACAAAATGCCCAGCAAGGTTAAGATTAAGGACTCCCTGTAGATGTACATGCTCACTTCCACATCATAGAACCCCAAAACTTTGATGGTCGACAATTCCCTGATCCGCTCCGATACGTTGATATTCGTCAGACTGTAAAGGACAACAAAAGCCAAGGCGGCTGCTGACACGATCAATACCAAGGTGACGATATCGAGACTCCCTAAGGTTTCAGCGAAGCTGCGGTCGACGGAATTGATGAACGTCACCAGTGCGACGGCTTTTTCTCCCATCGCTTCGGATCCGAAGCTCCGCTCCCAACTTTCCGGTTCGTCAAACAGCAACAGATCCGTTGTCGGTTCCGCGGCTTGGATGAAAACTTCTTCGTAAAGGGTTGGCGTCAAGTAAATATAATGGTTGACATAGTTTTCGGTGACAGCCTGGATCGGAACCAGGTAGGTCTGCATTTCATCATTCCGGATTTCGATGCTATCCCCCGGCCCGACGCCTGCCAAGTTCGCCAATTTTTCCGAGATGACGGCTCCCTCATCCGTCAAAGCGATCGGTTCTTGCGTCGCGCGGTCACGCAGGCTGACAAAATCCGACAGATTTTCGGTGTCCAGCGGAGAAAAAACCGTGACATTCTGCAGGTTCACACCTTTTTTATCCAATTTATAGCTCTCTTGGACCACTTTGAGATGATCCGTTATTTCAGGAGTCGCAGCAATCAGCTCATCATACGAAGTGGTTTCTTCCTCGCTTGCTTCCGGACGCATTGCCGTGATCGCGTTGTAGCGCATCACGTCGTTGAATTGTGTGTCCGCCAATCCGGAGATGGAATTCTTGATGCCGTATCCGGTCAAGATCAAGGCGGTACATCCCGCGACACCCAGAATCGTCATCATATTGCGCGCTTTGTAGCGCAGCAAGTTCCGTACTGTGATCTTCGAATTGAAACTCAGGCGATCCCAAACGAATGTCAGTCGCTCCAAAAGCACACGTTTGCCGTTCTTCGGCGCTTTCGGACGCATCATCGCAGCAGGATTTTCCCGGAGTGACGTATGGGCGGCCCATGCTGCCGGCCCGATAGTGCAAAGCATTGCGATAGCTATGGAAAACAGTGCGTAGGACAGGTAGTAAGTGATTTTTACGGAAGGCAGGCTATACATGGACCCGTAGGCATCAAAAATGACTGCAGGGAAAATATTATATCCGGCCACCAAACCGAGGGATGTCCCCACGATGCAGGCGATCGCTGCATAGATCAAATATTTTTTTGCGATATCGAAATCACTGTAACCGAGTCCTTTCAACGTACCCATCTGCTGGCGCTGTTCATCCACCATCCGAGCCATCGTCGTAAAGCTCACTAGGGCCGCAATCAGGAAGAAGAACACCGGAAAAATTTCTGCGATGGCCGAGATGCGGTCAGCATTATCGCGGAATTCCTGATAACCAGGATTGCCGGATCGATCCGTCACATAGTAGACCGGTTCAATCAGATCGGTCAAAGCTCGCTTCGCTTCCTCGACCTGCCATTCTCCGTCAGCTATCTCCAGTTCGGCATCGGCTCGTTCAGCTGTGAAGGTGCCCCAGCCCTCTTGATACTCTGCTTCGCCCTGCTGGATTTTCTGCCAAGCTTCCGCTAGGGCCTGGTCACCACTCGCGCGTTGGCTTTCCAACTCAGACCAGCCGTTGTTGATCTGTGCCTGTCCGTCCTCCAGTTGGGCCAATGCCGATGCCAATTCCAATCTACCGTTCTCCAAAGCCGCTCCTTGCTCGGCGAATTGGGCGTCTGCAGCCTCGATTTGAGCTTCGGCATCTGCCATGAATGCCGCAATCTTTTCTTCCAGCAGTTGTTGCTGCTCCAGCAATTCTTCCCCTTTGGCAGCCAACTCGGCACCGGCTTCCTCCAAGAGGCGCTGTTCATCCAATAGAGCAGCCTCTTCACTGGCCCGTTCCGTTTGGAAAGCCGCGCCAGCTGCGGTTAAGTCTTCTTGCCGGCTCGCTAAGGAGGCGCCCTCTTGCTCAAGTTCGCTTTGACGGCTTGCCAAATCCGCTTCATTTTGCGCCAGAGCGGCCTCTTCCGCATCCAAAGTAACCTGTTGATCGGCCACAACAGCTAAGCGATCTGCCACACTCGGGTCCGTTTCCGGATCCAAAGCTGCCAAGGTGTCCCTTTCTGCATCGATGGCGGCTTGGCGTGCCGAAAATTCCGCTTGTTTGACTGCTTTTTCCGTTTGGAAGGCTGTCATGTCAGCAGTGAAAACAGTCAGTCCGTTCTGATAATCAGCGCCATCCGTCTCCAGACTCGTTTGTTCAGCCAAAAGCAGTTCGCCATTTGTCGCTAAGGCGGTTGCCCGTTCCTGCAACTCCACAGCTTTGGCTTCCAGTGAGGCTTGGGTCGCTTCAATTTCGGCTTGCCCATCGAGTAATCCTTGCGCCAACTCAGCTATTTCGCGGCCTTCCGGTGTGTCGGGCAGGCTCGCCAACAACACGTCCAAGGAGGCATCCGAACCGGTTTGCCCTTGCAGGGAGTCTTTCTGCGCTTCCCAAGCTGCTTTCGACTCGTCGTAGAGCGCCTTGTTTTCGAGATAGGTCGAAAAGCCCGCGCGGTATCCGGCCATGCCAGCATCGATTTCGGATTGACTGGCGGTTAAGGTATTCTCGGCTGCTGCTATTTCGTCCAGAAACAACTGGCGATTTTCTTCGTAAGCCGCTGTTCCCTCATCCAATTGTTTACGGGCATCCCGAAGTTCTTGCTCGGCTTCCGCAAGCTTGTTTTTCCCTTCCTGCAGTTCATCTTCAGCGTCTTTGATCTTCCGCTGCCCCTCTGCACGGATTTCGTTGATGCGTTCCAACGGTCTCCCGTTCAAGGCGAGTTCCACGTCATTAGCCAAGTTGTCCACCTGATCGTCATAGCTGTCCGTATAGCCGGTTTCCGCCACATCAGGAGCGATTGTGAGGTAAGCCTCCGTGTAGATGCTGCCGAGGATGTCCGAATCAGGCACGAGCAAGAAAGCATCCAAGCTGCCTTTCCCGACGTTCGTAGAGCCGCGCATCATCGTTTCGATGTACATCGGCGAGTCTACGAAACCGACGACCGTGTATTCCTGCTCTTTCAAGGAAATGCGGTTTTCCTTTTCCTCCTCAGTGAGCCCTTCTTCAGATTCATGGCGGAAGATGACGGTATCCCCAATTTGATAAGTGTTCATCAAATTCTGTTTCGCATCCAAGGCGATTTCCCCGCTTGTCTCCGGCAGTCTGCCGTCGACTAGCGCATATTCATTGACCGGATCCGCACCGATTTGCAACGGGAAGACTTTTACGAGGAAGTCACTGCCTTCCATTTCGATATCCACCGTTCGCATCGGGTGGACAGCCAGATCGGCTGTTTTAGCCAGAATGGCGATGTCCGCTTCTTCTAATCCGTAAGTGGACAGCACCTTCAGATCATACAGGTTATTTTCTTCATAATATTGGTTGGCGGTATCCAGCATATCCGGACCCGCCGCTTTGATGCCGGCAAAGAAGGCCACCCCCAAGGTGATGATGGCCAAGAGCGCGAGGAAGCGCGCCTTACTTTTGCCTATCTCTATCCAAATGTCTTTCCGGAGCGCCTTCTTCTTCATCGTCGCCTCCCCCTCCTACCATTCGATTTCTGATACTGGTTTGGGATTCGGATTTTCATGGACTGCCCTTACTTTGGCATTGTTGATTTCGATGATCCGGTTCGCCATGGCTGCGATGGCTTGGTTATGCGTGATGACAATGACTGTCGTTCCGGTTTCGAGGCACGTGTCCTGCAGCAACTTGAGCACTTGCTTGCCCGTTTCGTAATCCAAGGCCCCTGTCGGCTCGTCGCAAAGCAATAGCTTGGGCTGCTTCGCCAAAGCGCGGGCGATGGCGACGCGCTGTTGCTCGCCTCCTGAGAGTTGCGCCGGGAAGTTGTCCATGCGCTCGCCCAAGCCTACTTCCCGCATGACTTCGGCAGCGTCGCGGGCATGGGGCGATATCTGCGAGGCAAGCTCCACGTTCTCCTTCGCGGTCAGGTTAGGCACCAGGTTATAGAATTGAAAGACAAAACCGACATCCCGCCTTCTGTAGGTCGTCAAGGCTTTTGAAGTGAACTGGGAGATGTCCACCCCATCGATGGTGATGTGCCCTTCATCGGCATCATCCATCCCTCCAAGGATATTCAGAACAGTGGATTTCCCGGCTCCACTGGGCCCCAATATCACGACAAACTCTCCTTCGTTGATGTCGAAGCTGATTTTGTCGTTGGCTGTAATCCGTGTCTCGCCCATCTGATAAAATTTACTGACATTCTTTAAGGAAATGTATGCCATCATGTATCCCTTCATTTCTTGATTGATTTGTATTTTGAAGCTTTCCGGAAAAATTATCCGCAATATACTTACCTATTGTAATAGTACAATCTTATCCAAACTGGCGCAGAAATGCAATCGGGGCCCTCATCTTTGGTTAAGCCCACCTCAGACGGGTACGCAAAAAACGACCCGGGAAACCTGAACGTTTCTCCTGAGGTCGTTTTTCATTGCCTGAACCGTCCTATTCGACGATATTGCTGGCGATTTTTTCCAATGTGCGCGGCCGGTCATGCAGATAGCCATGCGGGTAGCCGGCCACCATTCCGGCGACAGGCGTGAAACCGTCGGGAATCCCCATTTTTTCGCGGATCCCTTCAGCATCCAATGTGCCGTTCGCCATGAGTCCCATCAGGAAGCAGCTTCCCAACAGTTCTGCGGTTGCCTGCAGGTGCATATTTTCTACGATTGCGGCTGCGCTTGCGATGCTGCCTGGTTTAGCCGGTTCCTTAACGGAAATAACGAAAAAGGCAGGTGCTCCGTACAAGGGATCTTTGTCCTTATTGCCCGTCACTTCCTTCGCCGCAGATGTAATCGCTGCCAAAATTTCCGAATTTTTTATGACCGTGATATGGTAATCCTCAAAGCGGCCGCGGCTGACTGGTGCATTTTGCCCAGCATGCAGTATCAGTTCCACTTGACCTTGCGACAGCTCTAACGTTTGGTAGCTGCGTGTTGTTTGTCTCGTATGCATTACTTTCATGAAATCCATTTCTATTCCCTCACTTCTTCAAAAATAACTGTACTATACGGCTATTATACCCTTTCAGGCAAAAAAAATGAACGGAAATCAAGGCTTACAGAAAAAAATCATTCTGCATGATTGCTGATTAGCATTTCAGCAATCAAAGCCCCGTTTCCGTCCAAGAGGGAGGGGTTCTTCTGCGGGTACAGAAAAGGAAAAAGAAACGATTATCTTTGGGTATGAACACAGTATAGCCGCGATCTTTGAATATTTAATGAAGGAAAGCCTATTTTTTCGTGATCATTCTGAAAAGAAAGCCATTTTCAGATGGACATATCTGTGATAAAGTAAGTGCAGCAAAAGAACGGAGAAATTATATAATATGAAAACACGCATCATTATTGTCGGTGGAGGTTCGAGCGGTCTGATGGCGGCTTGCACAGCTGCCGAAGCAGGGGCTGAAGTGACGCTCCTCGAACAAAATCCAAGTCTCGGGAAAAAATTGCTTTTGACAGGCGGCGGACGCTGCAACGTCACCAACAATCGTCCCGAAGAGGAAATCATCCGGCATATTCCCGGAAACGGAAAATTCCTGCACAGCAGCTTTACTCAATTCAGTCAATATGACATCATGACCTTCTTTATCGAACGCGGCGTCGCCCTGAAGGAAGAGGATCACGGCCGGATGTTCCCTGTCACGGACAAGGCCAGGACGATCCTCGAAGCATTCATCGAGGAACTGAAGCGGCTGCAGGTCCAGATCCGGACCAACATAAAAGTGGAACGCATCCTGATCGAAAACGGACAGGTGACCGGTGTCCTTTTGGAGGATGGCGAAATCCTCCCGGCGGATCGGATCATTCTGGCAACCGGCGGGAAGGCTCTACCGCGAACAGGATCCAAAGGCGATGGCTACAAGTTCGCCAAAGCAGCTGGACACACCATCACTGAATTGTACCCGACCGAAGCACCAATCACATCCGATGCAGACTTCATCCGTTCAAGCGAACTGAAGGGGCTGTCCCTGCGCAACGTTGCCCTCAGCATTAAAAATAAAAAAGGCAAAACAGTCGTGTCCCACCAAATGGACATGATCTTCACCCATTTCGGCGTGTCCGGTCCCGCCGCTTTGCGTTGTTCGATGTTTGTCCATCAGACAATGAAGCGCGACAAAACCGAGACTGTCACGATGTCCTTGGATGTCCTGCCGGAACTTTCATTGGGTGCCGTCGAGCAACAGTTGCAGAAGCTCATCAAGGCCCAACCGGAAAAGAGCGTTAAAAACGGTTGGAAAGACCTGATGCCAGAGCGTTATCTGCTGTTCGGTTGCAGCCAAGCCGCTATCGATCCGCAGAAGTCCCTGAAGGAATTGACGCCGAAGGAAATCAAAGCTTTCGCCGACTTCTCCAAAAATTTCTCCTTCGAAGTGAACGGCACGCATCCATTGGATAAGGCCTTTGTCACTGGCGGAGGCGTCTCCACGAAGGAAATCAATCCGAAGACAATGGAAAGCAAACTGACGCGGGGGCTTTATTTCTGCGGCGAACTGATCGACTATAACGGCTACACAGGCGGCTACAACATCACCGGCGCCTTTGTTACAGGGCACACTGCCGGGCAGCATGCGGCTGCAGATTGGGAAGAATAAAAACATCCATTCGCAAAGAGAACGGAGCCACCTCATTTAGAGGCAGCTCCGTTCTCTTTTCTCTATATTGTAGGAATAATATAAATTTCTCTGTACTCAAAAGTGCGTCACCATAGGTGCTTCCCAAAATTGCAAAATGTTCCATGCCATCCAAAGCGTTGGCTAGCTTCACGGGTTCGCTCAGCTTTTCCTATCTCGTCAGTTTCTTGATGATGAAGACCTTCAGGTAATCGCTGGTCTTGCTGCCTGCAGGAACAGCGAAGTCGCTCGGCAGATGGAAGGTTTCCAGTATACGATAGTCACAATGGCTGTTCTTGAAGGCTTGGTCGATGTCCTGTTTGAAATTCTTTTCCTTGTAGTTGGCGGCGTTGGAAGAAACGATCAGTGTACCATCCGGTGCGGTGATCTGGATCAGCTCCTCCAACAACTGGGTGTAATCCTTCGTGACCGAGAAAGTCCGCTTTTTGGTGCGGGCAAAGCTCGGCGGATCGATGATGGTCACGTCATACTGCAATTCTTTGCGGATGGCGTAGCGGATGAAATCGAAGACATCCATGACATAGATTTTTTGCGCCTCGCCATCCAGGTTGTTGACGGCGAATTGTTCTTTGGTCCGTTCCAACGAACGGTTCGCAACATCGACACTTGTTGTTTCGATTGCTCCGCCCATGGCTGCAGCGACAGAGAAAGCGCCCGTGTAGCTGAAAGTGTTCAACACCCGTTTGCCTGCCGCATAACGCTCCGTCAGAGCACCGCGTACGTCGCGCTGATCCAGGAAAATACCCGTCATCAGCCCATCATCCAGATACGTCGCATAGTTGATGCCGTTCTCCTTCACGATCAGAGGCGTCGGGGCTGCTTCACCCGTGACGAAGCGGCTGATCAGGCTGTCTTTCCGTTGGTAACGGAATTTTTCATAGATGCCCTTCGTTTCCGGGAAGACCGTTTGAAAGGCAGCGATAATGGCGGCTTGGTAGCGGAAAATGCCTCCGCTGTACCAGGATACTACCGCAAAGCCGTCATAATGGTCGATGGTGACACCAGGAATGCCGTCACCCTCCGCATTGAAAATCCGATAGGTAGTCGTTTCCGGGTCCGATTGCAGATCCGTGCGCTTGCGTTTCGCATTTTCAAACTGTTTTTTGAATAACGCTTCATTGAAACTATCCGCGTTATCCAACGAAAACACCCATCCGACGCCTTTGTTCTGTTTGGCCAAATAGGCTTTTGCTACGAATGCTTGGCGAGAATCGACCAGTTCGACGATTTCGCCTTCAGAAAAGCTGAGTTCATTCGGAAAATCCTCGAACTGCAGCAAGGGATTCCCTGCCTTAATTTTTTTTTCGCTTATTTGCGTAATGATTATTTTTTTCATTGTTTTCTTCCTTTATAGTCAATTGTCCGTTCTGCCCTACTGTGTTTTTTTGAAGATACCCAGATGCCGTAGCCGATTGCTGCACCCAACGTATTGAAGAAGACATCATCGATATGCGTCACGCCCGTCTGAAAGATGAGTTGGAGAAACTCGATTGTGGCGGAAAAAAGAAAGCCGACCGCCGTCACTTTGAGGAAACTGCATTTTTTCCTGAACAGATACGGACCCACGAAGCCCAACGGCATAAACCAGACGACGTTCCCCCACGAATTATACCAAGCCGAAAAACCGGAGTCCCCGTAAAAGAGTTTAACCGTATCCACCAACGGCAGCCAATGGATCGCCGACCAATCGATTTTGTGATACTCGACAGTCCAGAAGGTCTCTTCGTTGCGAAAAACCGTCAGTTGAAGCAGCAGCACGATGTAGATAAACAGAGCATGCAACAACCCTTCCTTATATAAGGGGATTTTCTTGCCGGTCTTGCGGTGCCTGTGCAGCAGATAGGCTACCCGCAGGACCAGAAAAATCAAATAATACAGTATAGTCTTGTCCACGCTGTTGAAAACTAATTGTATGAGCGGAAAATGATTGACGGATGATTCCAGCGAAGCAGCCACCCACTCATACAGCCCTTTTAAAAATATCATAATCTATGCTCACCTTTGTCAGTTTTGTTCCTTTAATCAGATACATGGAAAGACCCATTTTCTCGAAAAATCCTGAAAAAAGCAACTGTTCTTGTTAAAAACTTAGGAAAAACTTTACGGTGCTTCGATTGACTATCAAAAGCATTCAGAATATAATGACACTAGCTCATTTTACATAAAATTCACAAACAACACACATTACCCTTAAAAATTCACATGAAATTTACATGTGTTCCACAAGATATCATAGGAGGTCTCTTTTTTGAAACAAAAATTAACTGAACAGTTGCAGACGCGATTCGGGTTTTTCCTGTTCGCCGTTGTCCTTTTCTGGCTGAAGACCTATTTCGCTTACCACACAGCGTTCTCTTTAGGCGTAGACGGCTGGTTCCAGCAGCTGATTCTTTTTATCAACCCGATTTCAACGACTTTATTGATCCTGGGGATTTCCCTTTTTGTAAAGAATCCTAAAAAAGGTTACCGGAGTCTTATCGCCCTTTATTTTTTCAATTCCTTTCTGCTGTTCGCCAATGTCGTCTATTATCGTGAATTCACGGATTTCTTGACGCTTAAGACCATTTTCGGTTCAGCCAACGCAACCAAAAACTTGGGTTCGGGCGTCATCGCCATGATGCAGCCGATCGACCTGTTCTATTGGATAGACGCATTCGTCCTCGTCTATGTCTATAAGAAATTCGTCAGCAAAAACCGCGACGAACGCAACTTCAAGAAAAGATGGGCATTTGCGACAGTTGCAGCCTCGATTGCGATTTTCGCCGCTAACCTGGGCCTGGCTGAAATAAGCCGCCCGCAATTGTTGACCAGAACATTTGACCGCAACTATATCGTCAAATACTTGGGAATCAATGTCTACACCCTCTATGACGGAATCAAGACAGCCCAAGCCAACCAAGTGCGCGCAAGCGCGGACAGCTCGGATATGGCTAGCGTCCTTGATTATCTGGGTGAACATTACGCCGAACCAAATCAAAAATACTTCGGACAAGCGGAAGGCAAAAACGTCGTCTACATCCATCTGGAAAGTATGCAACAGTTCCTGATCGATTTGTCGCTTACCGATGAAACAGGCACAACTGCGGAAGTGACGCCGTTCCTGAACAGCTTGTATCACAGCAGCGATTCCTACAGTTACAGCAACATCTTCCACCAGACTGGACAAGGAAAAACGAGTGATGCCGAACTGATGTTGGACAATTCACTGTTCGGATTGCCTCAAGGATCAGCCTTCACACAGATTGGTGCGGACAATACATTCCAATCGGCACCGGCCATCTTGAGCGAAACCTTTGGCTACACATCAGCCGTTTTCCACGGCAATGTCGGCTCTTTCTGGGATCGCGATAATGTCTACAAATCTTTTGACTATGATTATTTCTTTGATGCCGACAGCAGTTACACGCTGACGGATGAAAATTCAGTCGAGTACGGTTTGAAGGATAAATTGTTCTTCCAGGAATCGGCTCAATACTTGGAACAATTGCCGCAGCCTTTCTACGCGAAGTTCATAACTGTATCAAACCACTTCCCGTTCCCTGAAGACGAGATGAACAACACCTTCGCCTTGGATACCGGCGACGAAACGGTTGACGGTTATTTCAATACCGTCCACTATGCCGATGAGGCCTTGGCTGAATTCTTCCAATATATGAAGGATGCAGGGCTTTATGATAATACGATTTTCGTATTGTATGGCGACCACTTCGGAATTTCCAGCTCACGCAATGAAACGGTCGCGCCTCTCATCGGAGGGAATGCAGACTTGTGGGGTGCCTATGACGACGCCATGATGCAAAAAGTGCCGTTCATCATTCACAACCCTGGTTCCGGTACCGGACAGATCAGCGATGTCTATGGCGGTCAGATTGATATCTTGCCTACTGTGATGCATCTACTTGGTGTCGATACTTCAGCCTATGTCCAACTGGGACAGGATCTGTTGTCAGCGCAAAATGAAGGAATCGTTGTTTTCCGTAACGGCAGCATCGTAACAAGTGAATACACTATTTTAGGAAATACTGTTTATCATACCCAAACAGGTACGCTTGCTTATCAGACTGAAGAAGTAATCCAAAAGGTTGCTGAAATCCGGGCCCAAGCTGAACTGCAGCTAGCCATCTCCGATCAGATCATCAATGGCGACTTGCTTCGCTTCTACACTCCGGATGGATTCATGCCGGTCGACAAGAGCTTGCACAGCTATGTGGATTCTCCAGCCGAACTGGAAGAGGACATCGCGGAATTGGGCGATCTGAACACTTCCTTGTACTACACGAACAACGGTGTCTCAAGCGTTCCGCTTTATCAGACGGATGCCCCAGAGTTCCCGGCCAACCAAGCCGCTACTGAAGGACCCGTAACGGAAGAACAACCCGCTTCTGAAGAAACCCCAGCAGAAGAACAGACAGAAACAGTTGAATAATCAAAAGATCTGCCGGAATTTTAAATTCCGGCAGATCTTTTTTTAACTATTTTTTTCGAGTGCTGTTTTGGTGGGCAAGGTAATCGTGAAAGTCGTTCCCTCGCCGGGATTGCTCTCTACGTCGACAGTTCCTTTATGGTTCATCACTAAAGATTGAACAACTGCCAATCCGATCCCCGACTCGCCAAATTTCGTGTTCTTCCTGGAAACATCCACTTTATAGAATCTTTCCCAGATGCTCGTGATATCCTTCTTCTCGATGCCGATCCCCGTGTCCTTGACCTGGATGACTTGCTGTTCCCCATCTGGGAACGACGACAGGGTAATCGTGCCGTTTTTCGTGAATTGGATAGCATTCTGTGTGAGGTTCACCATGATCTGGATAAAGCGATCATAGTCCGCGTAGATTCGGTCTGCTTGATCCACATGCACGATAATCAGGTCATCCTTCGCATGTGCTTTTGCCCGCATCTGCTCCGCGACATTCTCCAATGCCTCCTTCGCAGAAAACTCTTGCTTCACTAAAACGATCTGATTAGAGCGAATTTTTTCATAGTCCAAGTTTTCATTCACCAAACGGATCAGCCTTTTGGTTTCTTTCTGCATCAGTTGCATGCTCCTGTCCCGCCGTCCTTCTGGAATCATGTGGTGCTGGATCCCTTCAAGAATGCCATTGATTGTCGTGAGCGGCGTGCGCATCTCGTGGGCAACATCCATCATGAACTGACGCCGCAAATTCTCTTGGCGTTCGACTTCTTCGTTGGAGGCTTTCAAAGACCTTGCCATTTGGTTGAAATCCTCCGACAGCTCATCAAATTCATCTTTGTGATGATTCTCCAGCGAGATATCAAAATTGCCTGACGCAATCTCATGGGTGGCCCTCCGCATGCGTTTGATGCGCCTGGTCAAATAGTTGGCGATGCCGAGGCTCAATACAATCGCGATGCCCCCGGAAGTCAGCACTGCGACAAGCAGGTTGTGCTCAATTTCGTTGATTTCGTCCTCTATGCCTTTTACCGGCGAGCCTACCGCTATGAAGCCTGTGAACTCGGCCGTAGTCGCATTAAATAGCGGGAGATAAACCGTCAAGAAACGTTTTTTTTCATTCAGGAAGCCGCGATCCCGCTCCGTTAAAGAAATCCGTTCCCCTTCTGAGAGCCGCTCAAAATCCTTCGTGCTGATTCCGCTCGTATACAGATCTGTCGCTTGCGGATAGACCATATGATCCTCCGCATCAAAGATGGCAAACGAGACATCCTGGTTGGATACCAAGGTAGAGCCGCTCTCCAGTTGCTGGATCGTCATGTTCTGATCGATGATCGATTCGGCATAGCCATACAGCTGCGCCTCTTTCTCGTCGTAGATATTACTGGTGACGTATTGGATGATCAGGATGCCGGTCGTACTGACAGTTATTAGAATCAATGCGAAAAAAGCAAGGGTTTGTTGATAGACGTACTTCATTTTTCCTCTACTCCGCTGTCGTCGAATTTGTAGCCGACTCCCCAAACCGTTTGGATCACTTGTGGTCCGACTGCTTCTATTTTTTGTCTCAATTTCTTGATGTGGGCATCGATTGTCCGTTCATCCCCGTAATAAGGATCTTCCCAGATCCGAGTCAAAAGATGTTCCCTCGAAAATACTTGTTTCGGATGTTCGGCCAATAACGCGAAAAGTTCGAATTCTTTCGGCGTCAAACTTTCTATTTGGTTCCCGTCAAGATAGGCTTCACGCGTGATCGTGCTGATTTTGACATGATCAGTGAGCACATCGAAATCATCCGTGGCCTGCACTTGCGAGTGATCGACCGAAGCGCGACGGTGCATCGCTTTGATGCGGGCTATCAGGGTCAGTGGGCTGAACGGCTTCGTGACGTATTCATCCGCACCGATTTCCAGACCGATGACTTGGTCGCTTTCCGAATCGCGCGCCGTCAGCATGATGATCGGCACAAACTGGGAAATTTTCCTTATTTCACGGCAGACCTGCATCCCATCCATGCTAGGCAGGTTCAGATCGAGGATGATCATATCCCATTTTTTGTCTGCAGTCGCGAATGCCTCCAGGCCCTCTTTCCCGTCATGTTTGAATGCAGCTTCCCAGCCTTCATTCTCAAAAAACATCGCCATCATTTCGCAGACGGCTTCATTGTCTTCTATCATCAAAATTTCCATAGCGATTCCCCTTTTCATTTCTTTCATTATATCTTTTTTTCCGATAAGCGGCATCATTTCCCGTCTACGATACCACGTACCTTTGAATTTTCTATGAATAAATAAGGAAATCGCCGTTTAAAGCACAAAAGCCCCGGACTCCGGGGCTTTTGTGCGGAAGCATCAGACTGCTTCCTGTTCTCTTTTCGCTTCAACAAAATACAATTCTTCCACGACCAATTCGATGACATAGACGTGTTGCTCTTGCTTATTGACGTAGGAACGCGAAACCAAATGGCCGTTGACACCAATCTGGTTCCCTTTGGCGCAATACTGTTCAACCAGATTGGCGGTTGCTCCCCAAAATACGACCGGGATGAAATCCGCTTGCGGTTGGCCTTCATCCGCTTTCCTTAGGCGCTGCACCGCCAGCGTATTGTTGCAGACTTGCCTTTCCCCATTCACCTGTTGCACTTGGATGGGCCGCACCAGCCGCCCGATCAATGATACTTGATTCATCTTTTCATTCCTCCTTCTGCTTGACTTACTGTCTATACTATCCGCAAAAAAAAAGGTTTGATTTTTTATAAAAAAATAAACCAGAAGACTTTTCTTTGTCTCCAGGTTTATTTGTCTGTATCATCGAACGGCTTTCCCCATCCGCAGCGAATCTGCATAATCATTGATTTTTCGCAAACGGTGATTGATTCCGGATTTGGAGATGACACCGCTCGGGATCATTTCGCCAAGTTCCTTCAGGCTGATGTCGGGATTCTCCAACCGGATCACGGCGATTTCCTTCAGCTTGTCAGGCAATCTCCCCAACCCTACAGTTGCTTCGATGAATTCGATGTTGGCGATCTGTTTTGCAGCCGCATCGATCGTCTTGTTCATATTCGCGTTTTCGCAATTCACCAAGCGATTGACGGAATTGCGCATGTCACGGATAATCCGCACGTCCTCAAACTTCATCATCGCATTATGGGCACCGATCAATGCCAGAAAATCGGCGATCTTCTCGGCTTCCTTCAGATAAGTGATGAATCCGTTGCGGCGCTCGATCGTCCGCGCGTTCAGGTCAAAGTGATTCATCATATCGCAGATGTCCTGATTGTGGTCCTCATAATTGGAATAGATTTCCAGATGATAACGGCTCGTTTCCGGGCTGTTCACCGATCCACCGGCCATAAAGGCCCCGCGCAGGTAAGAGCGTTCCTTCTGGTTATTGTTCATGATGTCATCGGAAACCTGCGTCTTGAAGGACAGCCCGTCGAAAATGCTCAGATCGCTCAGCAATTCCGTGACGCCCTGTTTCAGGCGCACAATATAGACATTATTCTTCTTCAGCTTCATTTTGCGGCGCACCAACAGTTCGCTTTCGAATGAGTAGTGATCCTTCAAGAGAACGTACATCCGTCTGGCGATTGCCGCATTTTCTGTCTGGACATTCAGGACAAATGCCTGATTATAGATGCTGACCGATCCGCTCATCCGGATCAACGCGGTCAATTCGGCTTTCGCGTGTTCGCGGTGCACTTCCAATGTTGTTAATTCTTTTTTTACTTCAGATGCAAAAGACATATGTGCCTCCTTTCCGACAGCTTCTTTCAATCAGAAAAAAGGTCAACAGATTGTTTTGATATTGGAAATCAGATTGATCAGTTCCGAAACGACTTTATTGCCGTCATGATACACGCCGCCGTTTTTCATATCCAAGAAGTCCGCCGAAATGACCCGGCAGTTTTCTTCGCGCAATCCTTTGAAATCGTGCCGTACCTGCAACAGATATTCCTCGTCCGCCTGTTGGTTGAGGTACTCATCCGGCACTTTCTCCGTGTTCACCAATACGGTGTCGATGAATTTCGCTTTCAGATGATTATGCAATACCTTGATATGATCAGCATCGGTGAAACCCTCTGTTTCGCCCAATTGCGTCATGATATTGCAAATATATACTTTCTCGGCTTTGGTGTCGATGACCGCTTGACCCAGATCAGTGATCATCAGGTTAGGCAAAATGCTCGTATACAGGCTTCCCGGTCCGAGGACGACCATATCCGCCTCCAGAATGCTATTGATGACGTGACGGGAAGCTACGGCCTCCCTTGATTCATCCAACGGTTTGACATACACCCGTTCGATTTTTTTGCGGCCATTTGCGATTTTCGACTCGCCCTTGATGACCGTACCGTCCTTGAACTCTGCGTAGAGCGAGAGCGGCTCGTCAGCTGCGGCGTAGATTTTGCCTTTTACGCCCATCATGACCGACAACAACCGAATGGCATCAAAAATGTTCCCTTTCATTTCAGTCAGAGCCACGATAATAAGGTTTCCGATTGCGTGCCCGGAAACGAAGGAATCCTTTGAATCGAAACGGTACTGGAAAATGTCCTTTTCTAATTTAGGCATATCGGAGAGCGCAATCAGACAGTTGCGGATATCCCCGGGAGGTACAATGTTGATATGGTCGCGGATGATGCCGCTGCTGCCGCCGTCATCCGCCACCGTGACGATGGCGGTGATATCCGTATTGTGGTTCTTCAGTTCTTCCAGAATAACCGGCAAGCCCGTTCCGCCGCCGATAACGACGATTTTCTTCGTTCTGCTCGGATTTTGACTCATGACCGATTCACCGTCTCTTTGCGTTTATTCCGATCCCGGTGGGTTGTATTGACTTGATAGCCCGCGCTCTTCAATTGCAGGCTGGTGCGTTCCGACAATGCGACAGAGCGGTGTTGGCCGCCTGTGCATCCGATGGCGATATTTACGCTGGTTTTGCCTTCTTTTTTGTAGCCGGGAATGATGTATTCCAACAGGTCGATGAATTTTTTGTAAAAAATTTCCGTCTCCGGTTGCTTCATAACATAATCATAGACCGGCTTATCCAGCCCCGTCAACGGACGCAGTTCATCTACGTAATGCGGATTGGGCAAAAAGCGGACATCCATGACGATGTCGGCATCGATCGGTAAGCCATACTTGAACCCGAAAGATACGACTTCGATATGGAAAACATCTTTATCGTCGACTTTGAATGTATCCAGCAGACGTTCCCTTAATTGGCGCGGTGTTGTTTCGCTCGTGTCGATGACCAACTGCGACCGATTGCGGATGTCCTCAAGCAGTTCCCTTTCTTTGTGGATTCCTTCCAGTACGGTTCCGCCTGATTGTGTCAGGGGATGGCTTCTTCTCGTCTCTTTGTATCGGGAAACAAGCACATCGTCCTTCGAATCAAGGAAGATGACTTTGGTTGTGATGAAGGAAGTATTGTCCAAACTGTCCACAGCAGACATGATTTCATCAAAGAATGCCCGGGAGCGCAGATCAATCACTAAGCAAATCCTGCTTATTTTACCCGATTCCTTTACAAGCTCCCAAAATTTCGGTAATAAACTTGGGGGCATATTGTCTATACAGAAATAGCCTAAATCTTCAAATGTCTGTAGGGCCACCGTTTTCCCGGCGCCGCTCATCCCCGTAATGACTACCAATTCGAGAGTGTCTGCCATTATAATTCCTCCAGTTCAAAAAGTCTTTACAATCATTATAACATACCGGGTGTATCATTTGTCTATTTCTGAACATTTTATCGATTCTTACGTTTTGGCTTAGGTATTCAAGCAGAAAAGCTTCCTTACTTTGCTCCGCTAACGAAAGTCATGCTCTTAAACGTGTTCTGATTTGCAGGGGATTCCGTCTAATCTGGCTAGCCTTCATGGGCGAAAACAGACCCATTACGGCTAGCCCGTTCAATGCTCACCCCCTACCGCACAGACCATCACGCTCTTTCTTAAACGCGTTCTGAATCCCAGAAATCTGTGCCTAAGCTGACTAACACACACGGACACAAAGCGTCCGCTTTGTGTTAGTCCTCTTAGTGCGCGATTTCTACCCGGGTTTTGTCATGGCTCTTGCGATTTTTAATCGCTTAGAGACATGATACACTTGGGCGATTGCGCCCACAGTGCTTCCTTTAAAATCTCTTGGATTTGTGTTTGAAGTGGCGGGCGGCGGCTACTGCGTTTTGCCAGCCGGCGTAGAGGTCCTCGCGCACTTCGGCAGGCATATTAGGATGGAATTCGCAGTCGGGCTCCCAATTTTGGATGATATCTTCAGTGTCCTTCCAGAATCCTACAGCCAAACCTGCCAAGTATGCGGCTCCCAGGGCGGTTGTCTCCAATACTTTCGATCTGGTCAATGTTGTGTTCAGAATATCGCTTTGGAATTGCATCAAGAAGTTGTTGTGGGCCGCTCCCCCATCGACGCGCATATTCGTGATGACCAACCCGGAGTCTTTCTGCATCGTATCCACGACATCCTTCGTCTGGTAGGCCAACGACTCGAGCGTTGCACGGATCAGATGCGCTTTCGAAGTCCCTCTCGTCAATCCAAAGAAAGCACCGCGCACATCCTGATCCCAATAGGGTGCGCCCAGGCCGACAAATGCAGGAACCATATAGACGTTCTCATTCGATTCAAGCAATTTGGCATATTCTTCCGACTCCGCTGCCGTCCGGATCAACTGGGCTTCATCGCGCAGCCATTGCAGAGCGGATCCGGCCACAAAGATGCTCCCCTCAAGGGCATAAGTCACTTCGCCGTTCAAACCGTAGGCGATCGTCGTAAGCAAGCCATTCTCCGATTTCACCGCTGTAAGGCCTGTGTTCATAACAATGAACGCGCCGGTACCGTAAGTATTTTTCACCATCCCTTGTTCAAATCCGGTCTGCCCGAAAAGAGCGGCTTGTTGGTCGCCGGCGATTCCGGCTATCGGGATGCACGAACCGTAAAAATCATTTTCGTCGGTATAACCATATATTTCCGATGAAGAACGGACTTCTGGCAGCAGTGTTCGCGGAATATCCAGCAAATCCAGGATTTCCTGATCCCATTTCAAGTCGTAAATATTGAACAGCATCGTTCTGCTGGCATTGGAAACATCCGTTACGTGCACTTTTTTACCTGTCAGTTTCCAAACGATCCACGTATCAATGGTGCCAAAAAGCAGTTCGCCCTTTTCGGCCCGATCACGAGCATTCGGGATATGATCCAGCAACCATTTGATTTTAGTGGCGGAAAAGTAGGAATCAATGATCAGTCCGGTCTTGTCTTTAATGAAATTATCATAGCCCGCTTTCTTAAGACTATCCGCAATTTCCGAAGTCTGACGGGATTGCCAAACGATCGCATGGTGGATTGGCATTCCGGTCACGCGGTCCCA
Organism: Trichococcus paludicola; assembly: GCF_003052295.1. Classification (GTDB taxonomy): domain Bacteria; phylum Bacillota; class Bacilli; order Lactobacillales; family Aerococcaceae; genus Trichococcus; species Trichococcus paludicola. Next base: position 77,793 of record NZ_QBLC01000003.1, on the reverse strand, counting down.
TATGACTGTCGTTTCGCGCTGATTCGTGACCCCGATGGCCGCGATTTCCTCCGGCCTGATGGCGCCTCTGATCAAGGCATCCGCTATGACAGACTGGACACTGATCCAAATTTCATTCGCATCATGCTCCACCCAACCAGGTTCGGGGTAATATTGCATCAATTCTCTTTGCGAAGATGAGATGATTGTGCCTTTCTTATCCCAGATCACTGCGCGCGTACTGGTCGTGCCTTGATCTATCGACATCACATATTGTTTTTCCATTTACCTTCACCTTTCTTGTTTTCCATCTGATTTCGGCAAATTCACCAGCAAACGTTTTCATTCTTCTGTATGCATCCTGTTTGCCTATACTTCTATCCTAGCATTCTTTATTAACGAATCCCAATTATTTTTCTTCGCTTCAATCCTGATCTATCACTTAGAACCAATTATATTGAACATGCAACTTATCAATTTAACAATATTAATAATAGACGAATTTTTAAATATAAAAATTTATCAAAAATATACCGTCATCCCAATGATGTACACCCTCTCATTTACGTACGTTTTTCACAAAGTTTTAGCCTTGTCATTTGCAAAATGGCTTCCTTGCGCGGTAAGGTAGAGTAAGGAATTTGTGAAACTAAAATAATTAAGAGGTGAAACCATGATAGAATTCAAAAATTTAACCAAGCGATTCCCGGGCGGGAAAATTGCAGTGGACTCCCTTAACCTGACATTCAATGATGGAGAGTTCATTGTATTCATCGGAACAAGCGGCAGCGGCAAAACAACCTCCATGAGGATGATCAATCGCATGATCGAACCTTCTTCCGGTGAAATCCTGATCGATGGAAAAAACATCAAGGACATGAATGCGGTGGAATTGCGTCGCCAAATCGGCTACGTCATCCAACAAATCGGTCTGATGCCACACATGACCATCTTCGAAAACATCGTCATGGTTCCAAAATTACTGAAATGGTCTGTGGAAAAACAAAAAACAATTGCCGAAGAGCTGATCCAAAAAGTCGATCTTCCATTGGATTTTTTGGAACGCTATCCATCTGAACTATCCGGGGGCCAGCAACAGCGTATTGGTGTTATCCGTGCTTTGGCAGCCGACCAGGACATCATTTTGATGGATGAACCTTTCGGAGCATTGGATCCGATCACCCGTGATTCGCTGCAGGAACTTGTCAAACAACTGCAGCAGGAATTGGGCAAAACAGTCATCTTCGTCACCCACGATATGGATGAGGCTTTGAAACTGGCAGACCGAATTGTCATCATGCAGGAAGGAAAAGTCGTCCAATTCGACACTCCCGACAACATCCTGATGGACCCCGCGAACGAATTCGTCGAAAATTTCATCGGCGAGGAACGCCTCAGCCAAGCGCGCACGAATTTCCGCACAGTGGAACAAATCATGATCCGTGGCCCGGTATCCGTTTCGAGTGATCAAAATCTATCAGAAGCCATCAAACTGATGCGCACGCGTCGTGTCGACAGCTTATTTGTGACAGATGTGGACGATGTTTTGTTGGGCATATTGAGTGTCGAAGCGATCAACCAGAACCGCCGCAGACCGGTAACTGCTGGTGAAATCATGAGCGAAGTTTCCTTTGTCCGTGAAGGCACGCTCGTTCGGGACGCTTTGCAACGGATCCTGAAATTGGGTTATAAAAACATTCCTGTCGTGGATGCAAAAAACCATCTGATCGGCTTGATCACCCGTACTTCCATTGTGGATATGGTATACGATACGATATGGGGAGACATAGAGCCTGAAATGCCGGCTGAAGAAGTAATCGAAACGACCGCAGACATTGAAACGGTTAAGGGGTGATGACAATGGACTTTTTGACAACGAACGGTTCCGAGTTACTCTTCAAAACAGGGGAGCATTTCTACATCTCAGCCTTAGCTCTGATGCTTGGCGTTCTGGTTGCCGTTCCTTTGGGCATTGCCTTGACCCACTTCAAGCGTTACTCCGGTTTTATCATCAGTTTTGTTTCGATTCTCCAGACGGTCCCTTCCCTGGCGTTACTTGCCTTGATGATCCCCCTTTTCGGGATCGGAAAACTTCCTGCGATTGTAGCTTTATTCATCTATTCCTTGTTGCCGATTCTGCGCAATACGTTCATCGGCATCTCGAATGTGGACAGCAATATCATCGACTCAGCAAAAGGGATGGGGTTGACCGACAACCAGATCATTCTGCAGGTGAAATTGCCTTTGGCAGCTCCGGTCATCATGTCCGGAATCCGCTTGGCGGGAGTATACGTCATCGCCTGGGCGACACTTGCTTCGTATATAGGAGCCGGCGGTTTGGGTGATTATATTTTTAACGGATTGAATGTATACGATCAGGAAATGATCATTTGGGGAACTTTACCGGTGACCGTATTGGCTTTATTGGCTGATTTCCTTCTTGGAAAGCTTGAACGATTCGTTTCTCCACAGACAACATCTGCAAAAGGAGGAAACTGATTATGAAGAAACACATGAAGAAATGGTTGCTATTTCCACTGACGTCACTTTTATTGGCAGCCTGCTCCTTGCCTGGCCTTGGGGCATCGGTGAACAATGAAGGCATCGTCATCACTGGTGGGACAACGACAGAAATGCAAATATTGAGTTATATGGTCAGAGGGATGGTCGAACATTACCTGCCGGATGCTTCTGTCGATATGGTCAATAATCTCGGCTCATCAACCCTGAATCATCAAGCTATGATCGGCGGGGATGCGAATATATCGGCTGTCCGCTACACAGGGACGTCACTGACCGGTGAATTGGGCATGGAGCCTCTTACGGATCCGGCATTGGCGTTCAAGACAGTCGTCGAGGGTTTCGATGAACAATTCAATCAAGTCTGGTTCCCATCCTATGGCTTTGCCAACACGTACGCTTTTTTGGTGACACGTGAATTTGCCGAAGAAAATAATTTGGAGACCATCAGCGACCTCGCGACATTGGCTCCGAATCTGAGAGCCGGCGTCGACAACTCCTGGATGGAGCGGGAAGGTGACGGATATGAAGCATTCAAAACGACATACGGCTTTGATTTCCAACGCGTTTATCCGATGCAGGTCGGTCTCGTCTACGATGCTTTGCAAGCGGACGAAATGGACATCGTTTTGGGCTATTCCACGGACGGCCGGATCGCGAGCTACGACCTAGTCGTTCTCGAAGACGATCTGCAGCTGTTCCCACCTTATGACGCTAGCCCTGTCGCCACCAAAGAGATTTTGGAGGCTTATCCTGAACTGGAGACCATCCTGCTGAAATTGGAGGACACGCTGACTGACGAGATGATGCAGGCAATGAACTACGAAGTCGATAACGACTTGGTGGAAGCCCAAACAGTCGCCCAAAATTTCCTGGAAGAGAACAGCTATTTTGAAGATAAAGAAGTCACATCCTTAAAGGAGGGAAAATGATGAACCTCAGCGAAATGAATATGCTCCAGCAGCTGCTCTACTATTATAGAGAAAATGGTAGCTATGTCTTCGAACAGTTCACCCGCCATTTTCTGATTTCCATTTATGGGGTCCTGTTCGCCGCAATTGTAGCTATTCCGCTCGGTTTCTGGATCGCACGCAATAAAAAACTGGCGGATTGGATCATCGGCGCCGCCAATGTCATCCAGACCATCCCTTCTCTGGCCCTGTTATCCATTTTGATGCTGGGACTCGGACTCGGTTCGGATACCGTCATTGCCACTGTCTTCCTGTATTCGCTGCTGCCGATCATCAAAAACACCTACACTGGTGTGCGAAATGTGGATACCGCTCTGTTGGATACGGGTAAAGGCATGGGAATGACGCGGATGCAATTGACTTATCTGGTCGAATTGCCGTTGTCGCTTTCCGTCATAATGGCCGGCTTGCGTAATGCCTTGGTCGTTGCAATCGGCATCACCGCCATCGGCACTTTCATCGGCGCCGGCGGTTTGGGGGATATCATTTCCCGCGGCGTCAATGCGACGAATGGGACAGCCATCATCCTTGCTGGCGCGATCCCAACCGCCCTGATGGCAGTTCTTGCCGATTGGCTGCTGGGTCTGATGGAAAAACGTCTGGATCCCTCCAGCAAAGTTAAACGTACCCGTTGAGTGCTCAAAATACGCAGTGAAGTCGAAGGACAAGGCCATTCCCTACAAAGTGGATTGCCTTGTCTTTTTGATTTTCGGAAATTCCGCCGCGCTTCCCGATCGGATAATTTCTTTAAATGATTTTCCATTTGTGATAGAATAGATTGGACTCTAGACGGAAAGAAATTCTGATCTAACAAGAGATACTTAAGGAGTGGTATAAATGTGTGGTTTTGTTGGATATATCCATGGATCGACTGCATGGAACCATCAGGCTGTAATTGAAGGTATGATGAACAGGATCGTCCACCGCGGACCAGACAGCGGCGGCATGTATTCTGATGATAAGGTAACGTTAGGCTTCCGCCGCTTGAGCATCATCGATCTTTCCGATAACGGGAAGCAACCGATGTACAGCGCCGACGGAAATTTGGTATTGGTGTTCAACGGCGAGATCTTCAACTTCCAAGAGTTGCGCGAAGATCTGAAGCAAAAAGGACACGTCTTCCATTCCAAAACGGACAGTGAAGTTTTGATTTACGGCTACAAAGAATACGGTTATGACTTCGTGAAACAATTGCGCGGCATGTTCGCGTTCGCAATCTGGGACAAAGTGAACGATACGATGTTCATCGCCCGTGATGGCTTTGGCATCAAACCGTTGTACTATACGACAAACACAACCGACGGCAGCTTGCTTTTCGGTTCTGAAATCAAGTCATTTTTGGCTCACCCTGCTTTCATCAAAGAAGTGAACAAGGATGCTTTGCGCCCTTACTTGACGCTGCAATATTCTTCGATGGGCGAAACCTTCTTTAAGGGCGTCCACAAATTGAAACCGGCGCATTATATGGTGCTGAAAGGCAACGATATCCATACGGTCGAATATTGGGACAAGAAATTCCATGCCGAAAACGGCACTTTGGAAAGCTATGTGGAGGAAATCAAAGCAACAATGGCCGATTCCGTCCGCGCCCACAAAATCAGTGACGTGAAGACAGGCGCTTTCCTTTCCGGCGGTGTCGATTCCAGCTTGATCACAGCCTTGATGAAACCGGAAAAATCTTTCTCGGTCGGCTTCTCCGAATATGAAAAAATGTTCAACGAAACCAACCAGGCTGCCGATCTTTCCGACATCCTCGGCATCGAGAATGTCCGCAAGTACATTTCTCCTGAAGAAGCTTTCCATGCCCTGCCTACCATCCAATACCATATGGATGAACCGCAATCAAATCCGTCTTCCGTTCCATTGTATTTCTTGGCTGAATTGGCGAAGAAAGACGTGACGGTCGTGCTTTCGGGTGAAGGCGCAGATGAAATTTTCGGCGGCTACTCTTGGTATGAACCATCCAAGAAAATGGAAACTTATGAAAAAGTCCCTTACAGCCTGCGAAAAGGCATCGGCAAATTGGCCCACAAACTGCCGAAGAATACGCTGACGACATTCTTGGTCAAAGGCGGCCAAAAAGTTGAAGAACGCTTCATCGGCCAAGCCATCGTCTGGGACGAAGAAGAAGCTGTGGACATCCTGAAGCCAGCCTACAAAAATGGCCCGGATATCCGTTCGATCACCAAACCGATCTATGACGAAGTCAAAGACCAGGATGATGTGACAAAGATGCAGTATCTCGATCTGAACCTTTGGATGCCTGGGGATATCCTGTTGAAAGCCGACAAGATGAGCATGGCCCACTCGTTGGAGCTACGCGTACCTTTCCTGGACAAAGAAGTCATGGAATTGGCGAAACGCATCCCTTCCGATTACCGCGTCAACGAAATCGATACGAAATATGTGCTGCGCAGAGCGGCTGCCGATGTCCTGCCGGAAGAATGGGCGAAACGTCCGAAGTTGGGCTTCCCTACTCCGATCCGACACTGGCTGCGTGAAGAAGAATTCTATAATGAAGTCAGAAAAGCGTTCGCTTCCGACTATGCGGCAGAATTTTTCGACACAGACAAGCTCGTGCAGATCCTCGATGACAACTATACGAAGAAATTGGATTACGGCCGTCAGATCTGGACTGCCTACATCTTCCTCGTCTGGTACAAACGTTTCTTCATCGATGAAACGCCTCTGTCTGCGGAAGCTTTCGTAGCTTAAGATTGCTGATTCAAAATACAAATGAGAGTTGCCCGACAAGGGTGACTCTCTTTTTTGGCTTACTTCTCTCATTGGCAGGTAATGGTTATGCTTTATCATCTATGCATGTAAATGGTATCATGTAGGTATAACAAATTGGAAAGAAGGTTATTCTATGGCCAGAGTTTTAGTTGTGCGCGCGCATCCATTCGACAGCAGCGTCTCCCGTTCCATGAAAGTCCTGGATGCATTTTTGGAAGAGTACAAAGTTGTGAATCCTTACGATCGCATCAAGGACATGAATCTTTATGAAGTCGCCATCCCTGAAATCGATCGGGATCTTTTGACTGCTTGGAAGGAATTGTCCAAAGGCGTGCTATTCGATCAATTGACTTCCCGCCAACAGGAAAAAGTGACGCTCTTCAATCACTACACCGATGATTTTTTGTCTATGGATAAGATCATCATCGCCAATCCTTTGTGGAACATGCATGTACCTGGGCGCCTAAAAACGTGGATCGATACCATCACGGTCGCCGGACAAACGTTCCGTTACACGGAATCGGGAGCAGTCGGAATGGTCCCGGATAAAAAATTGTTGCATATCCAAGCCAACGGCGGAATCTTCGACGGAAGCGACCCTGCCAGCCAGTACATCAAGAGCATTTTCCGCTTCTTGGGAGTCGGAGAAATCTCGCAATTGTTCGTTGAAGGTATGGACACATACCCAGACCGTGCCGATGAAATCGTTGCAGATGCGATAGAAAAAGCCAAACAATTGGCCAAAACTTTCTGATAAACCTTCAAACAAAAAAGAAGCCCGTGGGCTTCTTTTTTTCTTGTATTCCTTATTCAGCGGTCAACGTACGGATGCTTGCCTCGAAAGCAGCGACTTTTTCGTCGACTGCAGCTTGGCTCTCAGCCTTCGCACCGATATAGAATTTGATTTTTGGTTCTGTTCCGCTTGGACGGATAGCGATCCAGCTGCCATCCTCAAGGAAGTATTTCAGCACATTCGAGCTCGGCATATCGATGCTTTCTGTGGAGCCGTCAGTGAATGTCTTCGTTGAGTTGCCGAAGTCTTCCGTGATCGATACGGCGATGCCTGCGAAGTCTGCTGGTGCTTCCGAACGGAATTTTGCCATCAGTGATTTGATCTTTTCTGCTCCGGTGATGCCGGACAGCGTGACGGAAATCGTCTGTTCTTTATAGTAGCCGTGCGTTTCGAAGATTTCTACCAAGCCATCATACAGCGTTTGGCCTTTTTTCTTGTAGTAAGCCGCTACTTCAGCAATCAATACTAGGGCTTGGATAGCGTCTTTGTCGCGGACGAAAGGTTTTGCCAGATAGCCGTAGCTTTCCTCGAAACCGAACAAGAATTCCTTGCTGTGGTCTTCTTCGTACTGTTTGATTTTTTCTGCGATGAACTTGAATCCAGTCAGAACATCCACCATATCCGCACCGTAAGATTTTGCGATTGCGGTCGGCAACTCACTGGATACGATCGATTTAAGGGCTGTACCGTTGGCAGGTAATGTGCCGGCTGCTTTTTTCGCGCGCAACAAGTAATCCAGCATCAATGCAGCGATTTGGTTACCAGTCAAAACAACGTACTCGCCTTTTGCTTTGCGGACGGCCGCACCCAAGCGGTCAGCATCCGGATCGGTCGCGACCAAAATATCAGCATCCAGTTCTGTACCCAGCTTGATGGCGTATTCGAATGCGCCTGCTTCTTCTGGATTCGGTGATTTCACGGTGGAGAAGTTTGGATCGGCGACTGCCTGTTCCGGCACGAGGTAGATGCCTTCAAAACCGGCGTTCTTCAAGGCACGTTCACCCATCATCTGCCCGGTGCCGTGCAGGGGAGTGAAGACCAATTTCATTTCTTTGCTCATTTCATGGACAAGGGCAGGATCGACAGTCACTGTTTTGACTAGATCAAGGTAAGTTGCATCGATCTCTTCCCCAAGCATTTTGATTAAGCCGGCTGCCTTCAGCTCTGCTTCATCGCCCACTTGGATCGTCAGTGGATTTTCGATTGCTCTTACATATTCAGTCAAAGCGTCTGCATCGTCAGGAGTCATCTGGCCGCCGTCGTCTCCATATACTTTATAACCGTTGTAATCAGCCGGGTTATGGCTCGCTGTTATCATGATCCCCGTTAGCGCATTCAAATGTCTTACCGCAAAAGACAACTCGGGTGTTGGTCGCAAGCTTTCAAAAACGAAAGCCGGAATACCGTGCGCACCCAATGTTTTCGCTGCCTCCATCGCAAACTCCGGAGATTGGTGTCTGGAATCGTATGCGATCGCGACGCCGCGTTTTTTCTCTTCTTCACCTTTCGCCTCCATCAAACGGGCCAATCCTTCGGTGGCTTGACGTACTGTGTAGATATTCATCCGGTTGATGCCGACTCCCAGGATGCCGCGCATACCTGCAGTCCCGAATTCCAGCGGAGCAAAAAAAGCATCTTTCAGCGCTTCTTCATTTCCCTCCAAAGACTTTAGTTCTTCTTTTAATGTAGATTCTAATAAGGCAAAATTATTCCATTGTGCGATGGTTTCTTGATAAGACATTTTCATCATCCTTCCCATATTAGTTTAGCTATATTATAACATTATTTGCATGCCATTTGAGTGAAAAGATGGAATCTACAAAAAAAGTTCACGCTCTGAAATCAGAGCATGAACTTTGGTGCTTTTTATCGATTGGACAACAAATTTACTGTTCCACTGATAATCATTCAATCAGCTGTCTCGGCAGCAGCTTCAGCAGCTGCCAGACGATCATGCAAGCCTTCAATGTAAGAAAAAGCACGGTTCCCGGCTTCCCCACCATCTCCGACAGCAGTCGTGATTTGGCGCAGAAGCTTCTGACGGACATCCCCGATGGCAAATATGCCCGGTACGGCCGTTTCCATATGCTCATTCGTGATGATCCAGCCTTCTTCATCCGTGATGCCCAGATCAAGGAAGGCATCCGATTGCGGCAAAATACCGACGTAGATGAAGACACCGTCCACGGCATTTTCCGTGATCTCGTTGGTGTGCTTGTTCCTGATCACCACACCCGTGACTTTTTGTCCGTCTCCCTTAATTTCTTCCACAAAGGAATCCCACGTAAAGGAAACTTTCTCATTCTTAAAGGCACGGTCCTGGATGATTTTTTGGGCGCGCAAGGCATCCCGTCTGTGCACGATGTTAACTTCCGCAAATTGCGTCAAGTAAGTCCCTTCCTCCACGGCGGAATCTCCACCGCCTATCACTGCCAGTTTTTTGCCTTTAAAGAAGGCACCATCACAGACGGCACAATAGGAAACGCCGCGGCCGTTGTACTGCTCTTCTCCGGGAACTCCCAATTTGCGGTGGTGGGAGCCGGTCGCGATGATAATGGCACGCGTTTTATAGGATTTCTTGCCTGCTTCCACGATGCGGTAATCGCCGTCGATGACAATGCGTTTCACATCTCCGTAAGCGTGCTGGGCTCCGAATTGCATGGAGCTTTCGTACATCCTTTCAGCCAGTTCCGGACCCAATATCGATTTGAAGCCAGGATAATTTTCAATTTCGGCCGTATTGATCATTTCGCCGCCGGGCACGCCGCGTTCCAGCATCAAGGTACTCAAATTCGAACGGGAGGCATAAAGAGCCGCAGTCATTCCGCCTGGTCCGGCTCCGATGACGATGACGTCGTAAATTTTTTCAGTTTGTTCCATGTTTAGTGTATCTCCTTCTGGTGTTAAGTCTGTTCCGGGCTGGTTCCGGAATCTGGTTCCTATTCAGTTTACTCTGACTTTATTTTTTGTGCCACAATTCTGCTCAGGGCGCCGAATTAATGGAGAAGAAGCCGAGCCATGAATCGCAGAACGATTGATGGCCCGGCTTCTCTTATTTTATTCAAAAAACAATTGGCTTTGGATTGCCTAAATGACTACTTGCCTTCGTCCTCGGCAGTCAACTTTTCGCCCAGCTCCACCAGATAATTTTTCAATTTATCCTTTATTTCCGGATGGGTCAGACCGTAGGAAATACTAGTCGTCAGGAAACCGAATTTGTCTCCGACATCAAAGCGTTTGCCGTCGAAGCGTTTTGCGAAGACGCGCTGCGTTTGGTTTAGCGTATCGATAGCGTCGGTCAATTGGATTTCTCCGCCGGCTCCCGGGTTCTGATTTTCCAAAATTTCAAAAATTTCCGGAGTCAGTAAGTAGCGGCCGATGATCGCCAAATTGCTCGGCGCGTCTTCTGGATTCGGTTTTTCGACGAATCTGCGGACGTTGAACAAGCCAGGCTCCAATTCCTGATCCGGATCGATGATGCCGTATTTGGATGTTTCCTCATGCGGCACTTCCATCACGGCGATGTTCGAAGCATGCGTGCGCTCGTAAGCATCCATCAACTGCTTGGTCAACGGCACTTCATCTTCCATCAGATCATCCCCAAGCATGACCACGAAAGGCTCATCGCCGACAAAAGCTTTTGCCTGCAGAACCGCATGGCCCAATCCCAACGGATAAGATTGACGGACGAAATGGATGCGCAAACCGGTCGTTTCCTGCACCAATTCAAGCAATTCATTTTTGCCTTTTTCGCGCAGATTCGCTTCCAACTCGATATTCGAATCAAAATGGTCTTCGATCGGACGTTTGCTTTTTCCGGTTACGATCAGGATATCTTCGATCCCTGATGCTATAGCTTCTTCGACGATGAATTGAATGGTCGGCTTATCGACTATTGGCAACATTTCTTTTGCCATCGCTTTCGTTGCCGGTAAAAAACGCGTTCCGAATCCCGCAGCAGGAATCACTGCTTTTCTGACTTTCTTCATATTGACTGGCTCCCCTTTTCCACATTTTGAGAAGATTGTTCCGCTTTGCCTTCGCGCAGCATCAATTCCTCGATTGCTTTTTTGACATCGACTTTCTCGTACAACACTTTATAGATGGCTTCCGTGATCGGCATTTCGATGCCTTTTTCTTTAGCCAATTCATAAGCGGCTTTTGTTGTCGCCACGCCTTCAACGACCATTCCCATATTGTTCAGCACTTCATCCAAGTCCTGGCCTTTACCAATCAGATCCCCGGCTCGCCAGTTCCGTGAGTGGCGGCTTGTGCCGGTAACAATCAGGTCGCCTACCCCGCTCAAACCGAAGAAGGTCATTGGATCGGCTCCAAAGGCTGTTCCGAGTCGGCTGATCTCAGCCAATCCGCGCGTCATCAAAGCCGCTTTCGCGTTATCGCCATAGCCCAATCCATGGAGCGCTCCCGCACCTACGGCGATGATGTTCTTCAAAGCAGCGCCCAACTCAACCCCGATGACATCGGTGTTCCGGTAAACCCGAAAATAGGGATTCATGAACAGTTTTTGCACATACCCTGCATCCTCTTCGCTCTCGGATGCGGCAGTGATTGTTGTGATGTCTTTTTTGGCCACTTCTTCCGCATGGCTCGGTCCGGAAAGGACGACCAAGCTATCGTACTTTTCAGTCGGAATCTCTTCCTGGATGATCACGGAAATCCGCTTATGCGTATCCTGCTCCAAACCTTTGCTTGCATGGATCAGATGCGGCTTCGTTTGTCCGTCCAACAGCGTTGCGACTTCTTTCGCGACCACGCGGATCGCTTTTGTCGGAAGTACGAACAAGAGCGCGTCTGCTTCGTTTATGGCGGCTTTCAGATCTGTGTATGCCACAATCGCTTCACTCAACTTGGCACCCGGCAAGTAATGCTCATTCGTGTGTCGTTCGTTGATTTCTTTGATTTGTTTCGGGTCATTCCCCCAAAGGCGGACATCATGCCCATTCTCATCCAATACCATGGATAAGGCTGTACCCCAAGATCCTGCCCCCAATACGGCGACTTTTTGTTTCATTTTGCTCGCTTCCCCTCGATTAAACTCTCACGCCGGAAAGAATGTACTCTTCCAACTCCTGTGGATCTTTGACTATTTTTGTTGGCCGATATGGTTGGATGAAGGCAGTCGTTTTTTCGGACCAGCCCACAAAAATGCTTGTTACACCCGCATTATTGCCTGCGACTATATCGTGGTGATTGTCCCCGACCATTACGCTGGTTTCCCTTTCGGCGTCCAGACGATCCATAGCCAGAAAGAGCGATTCGGGATCGGGTTTCGGTTGCGAAAAATCGCCTGAGCCGAGGATCGTATCAAAATAATCCGTGATGCCGAGGATGGAAACTCCACGTTTCAGCACATCGCTGCGCTTCGTCGAAACAACGCCCAAGCTGAGGCCTTCCCGTTTGAGGTTCTCAAGCACTTCTTTGATTCCCGGAAAAATGCCGATCATTTCATCATGTTTCTCCAGCATGACTTCCCTGTAGCGGGCGACCAGTTCATCCTGTCTTCCTTGATCAAGATTCCCGTATATTTCTTCTAAACTAGGACCGTTGAACTGGGACATTTCCTCTTTTTTGAACCGGCCCGGAAAATTTTCCTCCATGACGACAAAGTGGCTTTCGCTGATGAGTTTGTTCGTGTCGGCAATCGTGCCGTCAAAATCAAATAATACTGTTTTGAATTTCATTACTCTATTATGCTCCCTTTCTGGTGATGTCTTTGTAGTAGGGATCAGGTGGATAATTATTTCTGCGTCTGTAAGCCCAGATTCCCATCGCTCCAAGGAACAGCAGGATGGACAGCGCCTGTGAAACCCGGATAGGCCCGAATAGATACAGGCTGTCCGTGCGCATGCCTTCGATGAAGAAGCGGCCGAACGAGTACCACATGACATAAGTGAACATCACTTCCCCGACACGCAACAGCTGTCCTTTTCGGCGCAGGAACAGGATCAGCACAAAACCGGCCAACGACCAAAGTGATTCATACAAGAAGGTCGGGTGGTAATATATTCCGTTGATGTTCATCTGTTCAATGATGAATTCGGGCAGGAACAAATTCTCCAAAAAGGCGCGGCTGACTTCCTCACCATGCGCTTCCTGGTTCATGAAATTCCCCCATCTGCCGATAGATTGCGCAATCAGGACAGCGGGTGCCAGAATATCCATCGTCAATGCAAAAGAAATCCCTTTTCGTTTCGTGTACCAGTAAATTGTCAAAATACCGGCTATCAATGCCCCATAAATGGCGATGCCACCATTCCAGATCTGAATGATTTCGCCTGGGTTCTGTAAATAATAATCCAATTCAAACAATACATAGTAAATGCGGGCGCCGATGATTCCAAGCGGTATCGTCCAGAACATCATATCGACAATAAAATCCGGATCCAACCCTTTTTTCTCGGCCTCTTTCGTCGCCAATGTCATGGCAATGAGGATGCCTACCGCGATGATGACACCATACCAACGGATTTCCAACCCACCGAACGACAATGCGACAGGATTCAATGCGGCTATCAAGTTATTCATTTATCTACTCCTTCATTCATGCCTAATCATTTTTTTGAACATTCTCTTTTATCAAAGCTTCCAAATTTCTTTCGAAAGTCTCAGCGGCGTTGTAGCCCATTGTTTTCGCACGGAAATTCATAGCCGCCACTTCGATGATGATGGCAAGATTTCGCCCTGTCTTTACCGGAATCGTAATTTTAGGGATGCCGACACCCAGAATGTTCACAATCTCCTCCGTGCTGCCCAGACGTTCAAATTTTTTGTCTTTGCTCCAAAGCTCCAGGTTGACGATCAGGTTGACTTCATTGGTCTGTTTGACTGCCCCGGCTCCGAACAGCGTCATCACATCGATGATGCCGATTCCGCGGATTTCGATCAGATGGCGTAGGATGCCCGGTGCCTCACCGATCAGCGTATTTTCATCATGTTGATACAGATCAACGCGATCGTCAGCAACCAGACGGTGGCCTTTTTGGATCAATTCCAAAGCCGTTTCCGACTTCCCGACGCCGCTGTCCCCTGTAATCATGACGCCCATTCCAAAAACATCCACGAAAACCCCGTGCATAGAAACCCGTTCGGCCAACTGCGCTTCAAGGAAATTGGTGATGTTACTGGATACTCTTGTCGTTCTGGACTGCGCCGAAAGAATCGGTATGCCGGCTTCCTGCGCGGCTTTCGTCAATTCTGCTGGCGCCTGCAGCTTGCGTCCGATGACGAAGCAAGGTGTCTCTTTGCTGCATAGTCGCCTCATGACGATCAAGCGCTCTTCAGCGGTCATCCTCTCGATAAATGTCAGTTCCGTTTTCCCCAACAACTGGATACGGGCCGACGGGTAGAAATTAAAGAAACCTGTCAACTCGACGCCGGGTCTGGAGATTTCGCTGGTCGTGATCTTGTTGTCCAAAAATTCTTCTCCGCTCAGTACAATATAACCTGAAGAATTCACTAATTCCTTTACAGTAACTGTATTCGCCATTCTTATCCCTCGCTCTATCATTTAATTTCCTGACCCTGATCAGGCAGGATTATTTTACATTTTCGTCTTACCGCAAACAATGATTGCATCGCTTGTGGTTTATTGTATTCCTATCCATCATAACATTTTATGGGTGCATACGAAAGAACAAAAAGGCAGCTGAAACAATCGTTTCAGCTGCCTTACTTTATGTTATTTGGTGCTAAGTGCCGTAGTGGAACCCTGTTGGCTAACGCGCATCGTCCCTGCTCAGGAACATATGCACAACCGACATGATCAAAGCCACCAGGAATGCTGTGCCGTAGCTCGTGAAGTGAAATCCGGGACCGATCAACCAAGACGTAAGATACAGCATAAAGCCATTGATGACGAAGCTGAACAAGCCGAACGTAAGGATCGTAATCGGGAACGAGAGGATCGAAAGCACCGGCTTGATCAAAAAGTTGACGATGCCCAAAATGATGCTGGCCCAAAATGCCGTCCAAAGGCTATGCACATAGAACGAAGGTGCCATGAAATAAGCCAGAGCGATGAACACCAACGAATTGACGGCCGCTTTCTTCCAAAATCCCATCAAAAATCACTCCAGTCGTCCTCATCTTGTTTTTCCACTGGTTTTGCTTCTTTTACAGATCTAGAGGCATCGGAACTGCGACGGGATGATGAAGAACCATATTTACCGCCGAATGATTGTCCATCGCCGCTTTGGCCCGGTTCAGGCATCAGTACAGCCATCAGGATGTACAGCAATACAGGCGATCCGACACCCGCAAATACGGAAATCAGAAATATCACACGCACAATCGTCGAATCGATGCCGAAGTATTCGGAAATACCTCCCAGAACACCGCTGACTTGTCTGTCTGTAGCAGATTTAGTTAATTTTTTCATGTTCGTTCTCTCCTTATATATGCCATTTATTGTCGCTATTTTTAGTTATTTTTTAAGAATATGTTTCCTGTTGTTGTCTTTAATTCTACCATAACCGGCGCTTCCTCGTCCATTCGTCTGAATTCCAAGTACTTGTTGGTGTGTTCATTTTTTTGACGGATGATTTCAATATTTTCCATCCGATTCATGATTTTGCCCAAAGAGCTGCTGGCTTTCACTTCTGCACTTTTGGAAGCCGGCAAGGACAGTTTGACGGAACCGTTGACGGAGCTGGCTTGAATTTGTTTTGCGTTGGTTCCTGGATAGGAAAGTTTCACATCGCCGTTCACAACGGAAACAGTTGCGCTGATGACATCACTCTTGATCGTCAGACTGCCGTTTATGGTCTTCGCCAGAACATCAACGATTGTACTTTCTGAAACATCCAGATTCCCATTGACGCCATCCGTCTCCAACATGATGGCCTTGAGACCTGAGATGACCATATTGCCATTGGTGGATTTGATGTAAAAATCTTTTCCTTCAATGTTCTTCAAGCTTGCATTCCCGTTCAACATCTTGATTGCGACGTAATCGTATTCACGTTTCGGCAAGGAGACGATGATATCGCATTTCACTCTTTTGTTCGGAACGCGGAAAGTAAATTTATCCTCATCCATCACCAGCGTACTCCGCGCATCGAATGCTTCCTTCGCTGTCGCTTCTTCGGTTTTCCCATAGATTTTCACATCCGCGGCGACCGAAATGGTTTCGTTATCCCAACTCTGCAACGTCACGTTGCCGTTGGCCAGTTGAAAATCAAGAATCGTCGCTGTATTTTGATCAAATGTGAATTCATGCTGGAATTTGCTGGTGATCAACCCAGGGATCTTGATGTTGAAATCAGTGTCTTTCCAATCGACATTCTCTACGACCGTTTGCACCGTGTCGGTCAAAAATTTACTAAGTTGTGCGCCTGCTTTTGTGAGGCGATCGGTGAAATTGGTGGCTGTGTCTTTCCATTCCTCTTTATTGCCCAGTTTC
This sequence comes from Trichococcus paludicola, assembly GCF_003052295.1. Taxonomy (GTDB): domain Bacteria; phylum Bacillota; class Bacilli; order Lactobacillales; family Aerococcaceae; genus Trichococcus; species Trichococcus paludicola. The sequence continues at coordinate 61,373 of NZ_QBLC01000003.1, read as the reverse complement.
TCCCCAAAGGATTTCACGCTGTTTTCCACATGCTCCTTCTTGAGGCTGCGCATTTTTTGTTCCATCTCAACTTTTTCGGCTTCCAGTGCGGCAGCTTGCCCGCGCAGACCATCCAGCTCTTCATCCAAGCGCATCAGGGTGATTTCTTGTTCGCCCGTCAAATCGCCCAGTTCATCGGCTGTCGCCAATTCTTGCCTTTTTTCGGCTTTGTCGTTGATCTGTTTTTTCAGCGATTGCAACGCTTCGCCCTTCGCATCGATCTGAGAGGAGAAATAGGAAATTTCACTAGCCAGTTCATCCAAAATCTTTTCCAAATTTTCACGGTCTTCCCGCTCTTGCTCAGATGCTTGATCGGTTTGCTCTATGTACTCTGATGCAGCATCAGGTTTATCGGTAAAATCTTGCTGCTGATTCAATTTCACAGCATCTTTTCCTTCGCGCTTCGCCAAGTTTTCCAAAAGTACCAATGCTTCTTCTGTAGTGATGATGCCTTCCTTTACCAACGCCAAAATACGGTCTCTTTCATTCATGGTAGTTCCTCCTTGATGGTTATCCATTTATCTATTCACTGACATGGGACAGTTTGCCTGTTTTCTGATTATCTTTTGCTTATGTCCTTATTATGCCTAATTTCCTTTCCCTTGTCATAGGTCTAAAGATTGATTTTCCCTTCAGCAGAAATGACTAGAGAATTGTAAGAAAAGCGGAACGGGTTCGTTCAGCCCTGAAAGAAATTTAGGAAATCTGACCTCGCAACGTTCCCTACGGTCACCTTATACTGGGAGTCTAAGGGATGAATCCCTAAGACTCCCATGCAATGAGCATCGTAGAGCGCAATGGGTCAGATTTATCTAATTTCCGAAGGGCTAACCCGTGAAGCTAGCCAACGCTTTGGATTGCAAGGAACATTTTACAATCCTATAGAACACTAACGGTGATGCACTTTTGATTCCAATTAATTTTATACTTTCCTAGTATTACGAGGAAAAAAGGCCAACCGGAATCGGCTGGCCTTTCGCTATCTATTTTGTCTTTTTGTTTCTTGCTTTATCCCGTTCCAGAATGGGTTTCAGGAATTGGCCGGTGTAGCTCCCCTTCACTTCGGCAATTTCTTCCGGAGTTCCGGTCGCGAGCACGGTTCCTCCGCCGGCTCCGCCTTCAGGTCCCATATCGATGATGTAATCGGCCGTTTTGATCACGTCGAGATTGTGTTCAATCACGACAATCGTATTGCCGGCTTCCACCAATCGGTCCAAAACCTGCAACAATCTGGCGATATCGTGCGTGTGCAACCCCGTGGTAGGTTCATCCAGTATATAGAATGTCTTCCCGCTGGAAACGCGTTGCAGTTCACTGGCCAATTTCATCCGCTGGGCTTCCCCGCCGGATAGAGTAGTGGCTGGTTGTCCTAATGTAACATAGCCAAGGCCGACATCGACGATAGTCTGCAATTTGCGCCTGATTTTAGGGATGGCTTCAAAATAGGCCAAAGCTTCCTCAATCGTCATATCCAACACTTGAGCGATGTTTTTGCCTTTGTATTGCACTTCCAAAGTTTCTGAATTGTAACGCGTGCCATGACAGACTTCGCAAGGCACGTAGACATCCGGCAAGAAATGCATCTCGATCTTCAGAATGCCGTCGCCGCGGCAGGCTTCACAACGCCCGCCCTTGACGTTGAAGCTAAACCGGCCTTTTTTGTAGCCGCGTATTTTGGCTTCGTTGGTGCTGGCAAAAAGGTCGCGCATGTCATCGAAAACGCTGGTATAGGTTGCTGGATTGCTTCGCGGTGTCCGTCCGATCGGGCTTTGGTCGATATCGATGACTTTCTCCAGACCTTCGAAACCGCTGATTGTCTTGAATTTGCCCGGTTTTTCTTTTGTTCGGGTCAATTCTTTGGCCAGGGCTGTCTTCAGGACATTATTGACCAAGGAGCTCTTCCCCGAACCGGAGACGCCGGTGACTGCCACAATTTTCCCTAGAGGAAAAGCCGCGTCCACATTCTTCAGATTATTTTCAGCGGCGCCGGTGATTTTTACGGCACCTTTGTCTGCTGTCCTTCGTGTCTCCGGAACCGGGATGAACAATTTCCCTGACAGATATTTCCCGGTCAGCGATTTCCTGTTTTTCATGACTTGCTCAGGCGTACCGGCAGCCACAATTTCGCCACCGAGTTCACCTGCACCTGGTCCGATATCGATCAGATAATCCGCCTGCATCATCGTGTCTTCATCATGCTCCACAACGATCAGCGTATTCCCGAGATCACGCATATTTTTCATTGATTCGATCAAGCGGTTATTGTCGCGTTGGTGCAACCCGATGGATGGCTCGTCCAAAATGTAGAGCACACCGGACAGGTTGGAGCCTATTTGCGTAGCCAAACGGATCCGCTGCGCTTCCCCGCCGGAAAGCGTGCCCGCCGTCCGGCTCAAGGTCAAATAGTCTAGGCCGACGTTCTTCAGGAAAGTCAGTCGTGACAATATTTCCTTAAGGATAGGCGCCGCAATCTGTTTCTCTTGTTCCGAAAGGGAAATCTCTTCGAAGAAGGCGACCGCATTCTCGATGGAAAACTCCGTGACTTGACCGATATCGTGTTCTGCAACCTTTACGGACAGGGCTTGCTCATTCAGTCGATAGCCCTGGCAAGTATGACAAGCCAGCTCGGTCATGTATTGGCGCATCGCTTCGCGCGTAAAATCGCTCGATGTCTCTTTGTAGCGTCGATTGACATTAGTGATGACCCCTTCAAAAGGGATATCCACATCCCGAACACCCCCGAATTCATTCTGGTAATGGAAATGAAACAATTCACCTCCAGCACCATAAAGCAGTTTTTTCTGGGTATCGGTGCTAAGTTCAGCGTATGGAAGATCCATATCAATTCCGTTTTGGACACAAAATTGGCGCAGCATTTCCGGGTAGTAATTCGAACTGATCGGGTTCCACGGCACCAACGCACCTTCATTTAAGGAAAGCTGTTTATCCTGAACGATCAAGTCAGGATCGACTTCCAATTTCATCCCTAATCCATCACATTCGGAACAGGCTCCATAGGGCGCGTTGAAAGAAAACAGGCGCGGTTCGATTTCACCGATCGTAAATCCACAATAAGGACAGGCGTGGTGTTCACTGAACAAAAGCTCTTCACTCCCGATAACATCAACGATGGCGTATCCATCCGCCAAATGCAGGGCCGCTTCGATCGAATCAAAGATTCGCGAGCGGATGCCCTCCTTGATGACCAACCTATCCACAACGATAGCGATATCGTGTTTCTTATTCTTTTCCAATTCAATGTCCTCAGAGACATCAAACAACTCTCCATCGACGCGGACGCGAACGTAGCCTTGTTTTTTGATGTCTTCGAATACTTTTTTGTGCTGCCCTTTTTTCCCTTTGATGATCGGTGCCAGTATCTGCAGTTTCGTGCGTTCCGGCAGCTCAAGAACCTGATTTACCATCTGTTCGGGCGATTGGCTGCTGATCGGCGTGCCATCATTCGGACAAATCGGGTGACCCACACGGGCAAAAAGCAGTCGCAGGAAGTCATTGACTTCTGTAACTGTACCGACAGTCGAACGGGGATTGCGGTTCGTCGTCTTCTGATCGATCGCAATCGCTGGGCTCAATCCATCGATGCTGTCCACATCCGGTTTGTCCATCTGTCCCAAAAACTGGCGCGCATAGGCGGAGAGGCTTTCCACATAGCGTCTTTGTCCTTCCGCATAAAGCGTATCGAAAGCCAACGAACTCTTTCCCGATCCGGAAAGACCGGTCATGACGACAAGTTTGTCTCTCGGAATGGTAACATCTATATTCTTCAAATTGTGCGAACGGGCTCCCCGTACGATGATTTGGTCTTTTGCCATATTTTCAGATCCTTCTTTGACTTATTCTTTGGTTTTCGTCTGTTTTCTATTCTCTTTCAGTATACCATATCAAGTCCGAAAAAGAACACTAGTTCGCACCGGTGTTCAAAGATGTTTGTTGTCCGCGGAGCGTGCCTCTGCCTCATTCTGCTCCTCTTCCCTGCCGTGTTCGGCATGTTCGACAGCTAAGTGCAGGATTTCGTAGACATGCTGATCGTCTTGACTGTAGAGGATATTTTTCCCGCTTCTTCTGCTCTTTACTAACTTTGCTTCACGTAGCTTTTTCAGCTGATGCGACACTGCCGATTGTTCCAAATCCAGTTCCTCTGCAATGGCATTTACGTTCAGTTCCCGGTTTTCCAATACATGGAGAATCAAAAAACGGGTCGGATCGCCAATCAATTTGAAAATTTTCGTCACAGCTTCTATTATATTCGGCCTTACTTCGCTTGTTTTTCCTGCCCCCATAGCTTCCCCCACTTTTCCGCTTAAGTAATGCCTATTTCTGTTGCTTTATGCTTATTTTACCAAATTATCGTTGATTCGTGAAAGTTTAAGAATCCCTCCAAAATAAAAAGAAGGCCTTCTCCGTAATCACGGGAAGGTCCTTCTCTAATGGAAATGCCTGATTAATTTAGTTCTTCCAATTTTCCGGTCTGAAGATAGAGGATGCGTTCACAGATATTGGTTACATAGTCTCCGATTCTTTCCAGATAACCTGCAACCAGAATGTAGTCGGCTCCACCGAAAACAACTTCCGGATCTTTTGCCATTTCTTTCAGGCAAAAGCGGTTGATGCTGACGAAATAATCATCCACGATGCTGTCTTTTTCAGCGATTTCTTTTGCGTGTTGGACATCTTGTCTTACATACGCATCGATCGATTGCTCTACCATCAATTTGACAACCTCAGCCATTTCACCTATTTTCACTTCAACTTCAGGGATGCGCTTGCTGTGCTCCTCTTTTACGCGGATGACAGAACGGGCGATACTTACTGCGTGGTCACCCATTCTTTCTAGATCCGAGCTAGCTTTCATGACCGTGATGATGGATCGCAAGTCAGCCGAAACTGGTTGCTGCAAAGCAATCAATTGGAAACAGAATCGTTCAAGATCGACTTCCATCGCATTGATGTCTCTGTCGTTGTCTTTTACTTCAGTCGCCAAGGTTCTATCATGATTGATGAATGCTTTTACTGCTTTCAAAATGGATTCATTGACTTTAAAACCCATTTTTGTAAATTGGGCATTCATTTGATTTAATTCATCGTCAAAAATTCTTCTCACAGTACCCCACCTCACTCCAATATTTCAATTAACAATAGTATAACATATTTTGATGATTTAGCCGAATCTTCCTGATACGTAATCTTCCGTTCTCTTGTCTTTTGGATTCGAGAAGATTGCTTTCGTGTCACCCATTTCGATGATTTCTCCAGTAAGGAAGAAGGCCGTTTTATCAGATACACGAGCAGCTTGTTGCATGTTGTGCGTAACCATGACAATCGTGTAATCTTTTTTCAGATCCTGGACCAAGTCCTCTATCTTCGCTGTAGAAATTGGATCCAAGGCTGAAGTCGGCTCGTCCATCAAAAGTACTTCCGGCTCGACTGCCAAAGCGCGTGCGATGCAGATACGTTGTTGTTGACCACCTGAAATGCTTAAGGCGCTCTTATTCAGGTTGTCTTTCACTTCATCCCAAATGGCTGCGCCTTTTAAGCTGCGTTCAACAATTTCGTCCAATGTCTTTTTATCCTTGACTCCATGGGTTCTTGGGCCGTAGGCAATGTTATCATAAATGCTCATTGGGAATGGATTCGGTTGTTGGAATACCATACCTACACGTTTACGCAACACGTTCACATCGTAGTCGCCATCGTAAAAGTTTTCTCCATCCAAAAGCAGGCTGCCTTCGATCCGGCATCCTGGAACCAAATCATTCATACGGTTCAGGCTCTTCAAGAAAGTGGATTTCCCGCAGCCTGATGGTCCGATGAATGCTGTGATTTCATTTTTTTCAATTTCAATATTGATGTTTTTCAAAGCCTGGAAATCTGTATACCACAGATTCATATCCTTTATGCTGATTTTACTCATATTTATTTTGCCCCCTTGGTCAATCGGTTACTGAAGAATGTTGAAATAGCATTGATGATCAGTACAACTATGATCAATACTACCCCTGTAGCATAGGATTCATCCACGTGCATGCCCTCACTTGAAAGTACATACATATGCAAAGCCAATGTACGGCCGGACTGCATAAAACTTTGCGGAAGATTGGTGGATGTACCTAATGTGTACATCAAAGCCGCCGTTTCTCCGACGATCCGTCCTACACCCAAAATCAAACCTGACAAGATACCCGGCATCGCAACAGGAAGAACTACCCTGAAAATGGTTCTGAGTTTTCCGGCTCCTAAGGCAAAACTGCCTTCACGCAACGAGTCCTTGACGGATATCAAAGCTTCTTCAGTGGATCGGATGATGACCGGCAATACCATGATGACTGAAGTCAGAACCCCAGCAATCAAGGAATATTGGAAATTAAGGAAGATTACAAAGAAAAGCATCCCGAACAAACCATAAACAATCGATGGGATCCCGGACAGCGTGTCGGTAGCGATACGGATGACATCCAACAATCGATTGTCTTTATCCGCATATTCGACCAGATAAAACGCCGTGAAGACTCCGATCGGTGCAGCAATCAGCAACGCCGAAATGACCAACATGAAGGTGGTGAGGATGGCCGGCATCATCGATACATTGCTCGTCTTGTATTCCCAGGCAAAAATTTCAAGCGACAGGTTCGGTACCCCGTTCCATAAAATGAAGCCGATTATGAAGAACAAAGAACCGAATGTCAGACAGGAAAAGAAATAGACTAAGAATTTGATGATTTTCGATTCCATTTAGTTTCCCCTCCTTTTAACGACTGAAAAGATACCATTGATGACCAGAATGAAGATGAAGAGTACAACTGCAGTTGCAATCAATGCGTCTCTGTGCTGCCCGGCAGCATAAGCCATTTCCAAAACGATATTGGTGGTCATCGTACGAACCCCTTGCGTGACGCTCTCTGGAATACGCGGCTGGTTTCCGGCAATCAAAATCACAGCCATCGTTTCACCGATTGCACGCCCAATTCCCAAAATGACGGAAGAAAGGATTCCTGATTTAGCTGCTGGCACAACAACACGCATTACCGAACGTTCATGTGTAGCACCCAATGCGATGCTTCCTTCGTAGTAGCTTTTAGGAACAGCCACAATAGAAGCTTCTGACATCCCGATGATTGTCGGCAAAATCATGATTCCCAATAAGATGGAGGCCGTCAAGATATTCATCCCTGTTCCTCCGACAAGTTGTCGCATCAACGGAACAATCAGTTGGAGCGCGAAGAAACCATAGACGATAGAAGGAATGGCGGCCATCATATTGACTGCCGGCTTCAGAAATTGATGCAACTTAGGCGGACAGAATTTAGCCATAAAAATCGAAGTGAATATGCCGGTTGGAACTCCTAAAATAATCGCACCGATCGTGATGACGATCGAACCGAATATCATCGGTAGGATGCCGAAGCTCGGTGTGCTGTTTGAAGGCGCCCATTTTGTTCCGAACAGGAAGTTACCGAGTCCATAATCGAGCATGAAAGGTATTCCACCCTCAAATATGAAATAACAAATCACAATAATCGAAATGACAGAAACAAGTGCTGATGCAAAAAATAGCCATTTCATGAAATTTTCCAAAAAATACTTCTTTTTCATAAGTTCCCCTTCCTTTTTTTAACCAGAATCTGATTGAAGGTCTTTCCTTTACATTATAATACATTTTCTATACTTTTATATCATTAATGAAAAAAAAAGGCCAGATTAATCTGGCCTTTTCATACAGTCTGAGTGAAATCTAATGTTAGTTTATTGAACGTCTGCCCATTCAGTTGTTTCACCAGTGAAGATTGCTTTTACTTGCTCAAGCGTCAAGCCAGCAAGAGTGTTTTCTTTGTTGACGACTACTGCGATACCATCAACTGCGATTGCGTCAGATGTAAGTTCAGCAGCTTCTTCTTCTTTCAGTTCACGGGAAGACATACCGATATCAGCAGTACCTTCCATGGCTGCTGTCATACCAGCAGAAGAACCGTTTGAAGTGATGTCGATTTGAACATCAGGGTTTAAAGCTTTGTATTCTTCAGCAAGTACTTCCATCAATGGGGATACAGAAGTTGAACCTACGATTGAGATTGTTCCGCTCATTGAACCGTCGCCTGCATAAGCAGCTCCGTCCATTTTCGCTTCAACATATCCTTCTTCAACTGCGATTGCTTGTCCTTCAGCAGAGTGGATGTATGCTACAAAGTCAGCAGCCACTTCGCTAAGATCGCCTTTCCAAGCGATGTTGAAGTTACGTGCGATCGGGTAAGTGCCGTCTTGTACAGTTTCGTTTGTTGGTTCTACGCCGTCGATTGCTACGCCTTGAACAGTGTCATTCAAAGATCCTAATGAAACATAACCGATTGCATTTGCATCTCCTGCAACTGTAGAAAGAACGCCTTCCGTACCGTTTTGGATGATTGCTTCGGAGTAAGTGTTATCCACTTCTTCGCCGTTTGCATCTTCACCCAACACGCCAGTGATTTCAGTGAAAGCACCTCTTGTACCTGAACCATCTTCACGTGAAACAACGTTGATTGTACCTGCTACTCCAGTAGCTCCGTCAGATGATGCTTCGTCTCCGCCACCGCATGCTGCCAAAGTTGCACTTACGCCTAATGCTAAAACTAACTTGCTAAGATTATTCCATTTCATTTGAAATTACCATCCTTTTTGTTTGAATTATTTTGTTCTTTGCTGATAAATTCATTCTAACGTCTGAATGTTAATTTTATTACGTATAATTGTAAATTTTACGTTGAGATAAAATATGCTTTTCATCCTGCTTGTGTGAAGAATCCCGAGAAAGCGTTACCTTTTGTTAAAAAGGCTTTATTGATAACGTTCTTTAGCATCATAAATTGTAAATTTTATGTAAATACAAGGCTGTTTATTATAAAATTCTAATCTAATCCAAACTTTAATTTCATTTTACTCTTCATTTAGACGTCTGATATACGGGAAGCGAACGGTAAACGTGCTCCCGATACCCATTTTGCTGTCGACCGAAATAAATCCGTTCATGTTTTTGACAAGGTACCTTACTATGGAAAGACCCAAACCTGTTCCTCCTGTATTGCGGCTTCTGGCTTTATCCACCCGATAGAATCTCTCAAAAATTCGCAATAGATCTTCTTCCGGTATGCCGATGCCGGTATCCTTGACTTGGATGATGATTTCTTCGTCCGTTTGATCCAAATGGACGGTCACATGCCCCTTTTGATCCGTATAGTTCACGGCATTGTATATCAGGTTGGACAGTATCTGTTCGAACCTGCTCTTATCACCTTCAAAATATACTTCCTTTTCAGCTTTCAGCATGAGGGTGATTTCTTTCTCTTCCGCCTCTTTACTGACGATTTGAAAACAAGAGCGGGTAATTTCGTTTATGTTGATCTTTTCGATGCGCATCGGCACTTGTTTTTGTTCGACGCGAGAAAGTTCCAGGATGTCGTTTACCAACATATCCAACCGATTGGATTCTTTATAGATGATTTCCAAAAACTGCTTTAGAATGACAGGGTCGCTCATGGCTCCATCCAACAAAGTTTCAGCGAATCCCTTCAAGGCAGTCACTGGTGTCCGCAGTTCGTGAGAGGCATTCGTCACAAAATCCGTTCTTACTTTTTCCAATCGTCTGATTTCCGTAATATCGTAAAGCAAAACAATCAGCTGATCGCCCCTTTCACCCTTATTGCCTGGAATGAGGACCGTATTCACGTCAAGAATCTTTTCATCAGGATAATACTGATAGATTTCGTCATTCAGATGTTTTTTGAAATGATAGGTCTGATCGATCAATCTGATCACGCCGTAGCTTTTGAACAACTCCAGATAGGAATGACCGATCAAAGAATCTTTTTTCCCTACAATTTTTTGAACTGCGGGGTTCATCATTTGTATTCTCTTTTCCTCATCCAGCAGGACAACACCGATCACTAGTTTATCCATCAGCAAATTTATCCGCTCATTTGATTCTTGGATTGTCTGTGTTTTCTCTTGGAGACTATCGGAGAGATCATTCACTTTATCGCCTAGGGCCGAGATTTCAGGATAATCGGCTCCGTAATAGCGCACTTCATAATTTTCTTCTGCAATCTGTTCCACGATTGTCTTGATGTTTTCCAATGGCACAGACAGGCGCCGCGTCAAACTGTGCGCGATGATGCTCGCCAAAATTACCGCAACTAAACTGAAAAGCAAGGCCGCTTCCAATGTATCGACTTTCAATCCTTCCAACTCGAAAAGATTATGCGACAAACGGAATATGCCTACAAAATCGCCGGACTCATTGTAGAGAGGAAACGCTGCCCGGTATACACTGTCCCCATTTTTGTCCTCTGTCAGTCCACTGCTGCCGTTTGCGGCTCCTTTCAGGACAGCTTTTATTTCTCTGACATCCTGCTGTTTCTCAGCAGAATCAATACTAGGATTGGATGAAAAAACCAAATTCCCTTTTTCATTCAAAAGGGCGATGGCATCCCCCTCTGCGAGCAATTTTTGGATGCCGCCTATTTCCTTGACCGCCGTAATAACGGTATCGGAATCTCCAATATACAGTTCACTCACCATCATGGAAATATCATTTGCGCGATTATCGATTCCGTTTGTTATGATGGTAGCCGTAGCGGTCACCAACATTTGATTGGTATAAAAAACTACTCCTGTCACCAGGAGTAGAAAGAGGCCTACAAAAAGGGCCAAAAATTGATTTGTAAATTTATGCATTATTTCGACACCTCGAATTTATACCCGAAGCCTCGGACCGTTCGGATGTATTGCGGATTTTTGGTGTCTTTTTCGATTTTTTCGCGGAGATGGCTGATATGCACGTCGACAATGCGCGTTTCTCCTGCGTAATCAAAATTCCAGATGGCGTTCAACAACTGTTCCCGGCTCAGGATGCGGTTGGCGCGCTTCGCCATGTAAAGCAACAATTCAAATTCTTTCGGCGTTATGTCGATCAATTCTCCCTCAACATGAACTTCGTACAGCTGCGGAAAAATCGTGATTTCGCCCACTTCAATTTTTTCTGTTTCATCTTCCGTCAATTCCTGTTGGGCAACCGCAACCGGTTCAGCCGGAACCGGTTTGTTTGTCCTTCTTAAGATAGCTTTCATCCTGGCCAACACTTCACGTGGGCTGAACGGCTTCGTCATATAGTCATCCGCACCCAACTCAAGGCCGATGATTTTTTCCAACTCATCATCCTTCGCTGTCAAAATCATGATCGGTGTATCAAATTTTTCCTGTCTCAGACGTTTACAGATGTCCATTCCGTCCATCGACGGTAGCATCAGATCCAAAATGATGAAGTCAAAAGGATTCGAGATGGCCAAGCGGTAGCCTTCCGCTCCGTCGGTGGCAGTTGTCACCTCATAGCCGTCTTTTTCCAAGTTGAAAGCCAACAATGTAACGATGGATGGTTCATCATCCACTATCAAAACTTTTTTCATGTGTCCTCCTCTGACCGATTGGGGTCCGGGATGGCGAATGCCATCCCATGTATATTTTGCAAATGTCGGTATTCTAAGCGCCTCAGCTTCCTGTTCGGCTCGCTTCCTTTTCAGCATACTAAAAATGTTGGAAAACGGCAATTCAGATTTCATTAGCTGATTTTTGTTTCTTAAACCAAAAGTCTCCAAAAAGTGCGCTGTACAGGAGATTCCACAAGCTTTAATAGAAATCCTCGCGTGCGAAAATAATAATTGCGCTCTGCTGTTTTTCAGCTCAACCTCAATCGTTCATGCAACAGAAAAAGGTTCCGGCCATACAATAGTATGACTGAAACCTTTTTTGAACTCGAATTATTTATTAAACTTTCAGGAATCTGCGCATCGAGAATACGGAACCGAATGCCCCGATAAAGATGCCGATGCCCACCATCAAAAGGCTGATGTATAGAAGGAATGGATTCGGAGGCAAGAGGCCGAAGTTCGTGCCTGCCAAGTAATCCCCGCTCACATCAAAAATGAAGCGGTAAAGGAATACGAGAAAGGTCATGGGAATCAATGCCCCTATCAGACCGATAACGGCTCCTTCAATCAGGAATGGCCATCTGATGAAGCTGTTTTTTGCCCCCACCAAACGCATAATTTCAATCTCTGTGCTCCGTGAGAATATGGTGATTCGGATCGTGTTGGAAATCAGGAATACGGCAACCAACAGCAAGCCGATGATGATGACAAGCCCAATCGTACGGATCGTCGCAATCGTCTCGAACAATTTATCCGCTGTGGCACCGCCGTATTCAACCTGCGTGACATACTGCATGGCGGATGCTGCTTCAGCTACTGCTTTCGTCTGCTCCGGAGCCGTCGTGTTAAGGACATAGGCATCATACAACGGATTGGCATCCCCACCGAACAGGTCGAACTCATCGCCGTAGCTGCCGATGATTTTATCCAATTCCTCGTCCTTGCTTGAGAAACTGATGGATTCCACATTGGCGATGTTCTCCAGTTCTGTTTTCAACACTTCCTGCGCGGCCGGATCAGCCGCCAGATCGATGTAGACTTTTACACTCACATCATTTTCGACGTCGGAAGCCAATTTGTTCACGTTCAAGAGAATGCCGGTAAAGGATCCCACAAGCAGCAAGGTCAGCGCCACTGCACTGATCGAGGCTATCGACATCCAGCCATTCCGGAACAGGCTTTTGAATGCGTCTCTTATGTGTCTCATAAATGTTCTAAATTTCATATCCATATTCTCCTTCTTGTTGATCTCGGACAATACGGCCATTCTCTATTGCTAATACACGGTGTTTGATGTCATTAACGATTTGGCTGTTATGGGTTGCCATCAGAATTGTCGTGCCTTGGTTGTTGATTTCTTCCAGAATGCGCATGATTTCCATCGACGTATCCGGATCCAAGTTACCTGTCGGCTCATCCGCAATCAGGACGCCTGGCATATTCGCAATCGCACGTGCAATCGCAATCCGTTGCTGTTCCCCGCCGGAAAGTTCATTCGGGAACATCCGCACTTTATGCTTCAGGCCAACCAAATCAAGCACTTCCAATACGCGCTTCTGGATGACTTTTGGACTTTTTTCGACTACTTCCATCGCGTAGGCGATGTTTTCATAAACGGTCAGTTTCGGCAAAAGTTTGAAATCCTGGAAGACTACACCCACAAAACGACGCAACAACGGGATTTCTTTTTCCTTCATGGTCGTTAAATTATATTTGCCTACTTGAACTGTTCCTGAGGATGGTTTTACTTCGCGGTACATCATTTTGACAAAGGTTGATTTGCCGGCTCCACTTGGGCCTACAATATACACAAACTCCCCTTGCTCGATCTTCACGCTCAGATTATTGACCGCCGTAATGCCGTTGTTGTATTTCTTAGAGACATTCAGCATTTCAATCATTTTATCACCTGTCTTTTCTTTTTTTCCTTGCTGCCGGTCTGAAAGCTTCAGTGGCCGCAAGAATGCTTCCCTATTATAGCACGTTGCGTAAATATGTCTGTTTTAGTTTCTTTACAAGTATGTGTCAATAGTTTCTCAGAAGTCCAGCTGAATCCTCATTATTCCTGCTCACGTTTGGCCATTTTTCATTTCGTTGCGTATGTTACAGTTCTTCCTGATCCATCGTCATTTTCAGATAGGCATCGATAAAGGCGTCCAGATCGCCGTCCATGACGGCCTGTACATTACCCGTTTCATAGCTGCTTCTGTGGTCTTTTACCATGGAATAAGGATGGAATACGTAAGAACGGATCTGTGAACCCCAACCGATTTCTTTTTGTTCTCCACGGATGGCTGCCAGTTCTTTTTCACGCTCTTCCTCTTGCAGTTGATACAGTTTTGCCTTCAGCATCCCCATAGCGGTATCTCTGTTCTGGAATTGGGAACGTTGCGCCTGGCTCGCCACAACAACGCCGGTCGGGATGTGTGTAATCCGGATAGCTGAGGACGTCTTGTTGATGTGTTGCCCGCCTGCTCCGCTGGCGCGATAAGTATCCACACGGATGTCATCCGGATTCACTTCTATCTCCGTATCGTCCGCAGCGATCTCCGGCATCACGTCGATCGAACAAAAAGAGGTGTGCCTTCTTCCGGCAGAGTCGAACGGCGAGATACGGACCAAACGGTGCACGCCCCTTTCCGAACGTAGGTAACCATAGGCGTTCAAACCCTTGATAAGGATCGTTACGCTTTTGATTCCGGCTTCATCCCCGCTTTGATAATCCAACGTCTCCACGTCAAAGCCTTTTTTATCGGCCCAACGCGTGTACATGCGGAAAAGCATGCTGCCCCAATCCTGGGATTCCGTTCCGCCAGCACCCGGATGAATTTCCAAAATGGCATTGGATTTGTCGTGCGGTCCGTTCAACAGCATCGTCAATTCATATTTTTCCAGCGCTTCCGTAAATTCTGTCGTTTTTTCGGTCAATTCTTCCAAGTATTCCGGATCTTCATCCTCTTTTACCATTTCATATAAGACTTCTAGGTCTTCATACTGCGCTTCCAAACTCTTGTAGGTATTGTAGACTACTTTTATTTGGTTCGATTGATTGATGACTTCCTGCGCCGCTTCGGCATTGTTCCAAAACTCAGGATCCAACATGCGATCGTCGAATTCCGCTATATCCGTTTCCAGGCCATCTAAGTCAAAGAGACCTCCTGAAGCTTGAGATTTTTGTTTCTGAACTTTCCAATATTGCTTTGATTTCACTTAATTCCATTTGATTTCCTCCTAGATTCGACAAAAGAAGGATGGGTCGGGATAAAAACAAGCGACTGTTTTTTATCCCGACCCTCCTCGATTGGCGCTGTATCCGATTAGTGTTATTGACTTGATTTTTTTGGCTGAGCTGTGGATTGCGCAGACCGCTAGTTATTCTTCGGTGGGCGACTCTTGTTTTCCTGCTGCTTCAGCCGCTTGTTTGGCTTTTTGGATTTCCATCAGTTTTTGCATTCTCATTGCGGAGATCTGGGCTCTGCGCGCTTGTTCCTGTTGCTCCGTTTTGGAAGCGACTGTCTCACGCGTCGGCATGATGTTCGAGCCTTGACCTACTGATTGTCGTTGCAGATTTTGACGGATTTCTGATTTCATCACGATACGGGTGACGTCGTAGTCGATGGTGGCAATCATTTCTTGGAAACGATCATAGCCCTCGGTTTGGTATTCGGTCAATGGATTGTTCTGTGCGTAGGAACGCAAGCCGATACCTTGGCGAAGCTCATCCATATTGTCGATGTGATCGGTCCATTTGTTGTCCACAACGCGCAGAATGACGACTTTTTCGAATTCCAAAATCTGTTCTGGGCTCAATTGAGTCTCTTTTGTCTTGTAAACTTCCATTGCGCGTTCAACTAAGTATTCCTCAATTTCATGCGCTGTTTTGCCTTCCAGATCGGCCATACTGATGCTGTCGGGGTGCACTAGGGCAGCTCCGGCAAAGTCGCGGATCCCTTGCAGGTTCCAAGTCGTCTTCTCACCGATGGTATGCGTTTCGACCACACGCGCAATCGCACGTTTGATCATGGCTGTTGCGACAAATTTTAGCGATTCAGTTTCGTTGATGACTTCCAGACGCTGTCCATAGATGATTTCACGTTGTTCACGCATGACTTCATCGTATTCCAATACGTTTTTACGGGTATCGTAGTTATTGCCTTCCACTCGTTTCTGAGCTGATTCCACTTGTTTGGAAAGCATTTTGCTTTGGATAACCACGTCTTCTGCTTCGTCATCCAAATTCAATTTGCTCCAGACTTGCTGAATGCGTTCCGATCCGAAGCGTCTCATCAAATCGTCTTCCAGCGACAGGTAAAATTGCGTTTCACCGGGATCTCCTTGACGTCCGGAACGTCCACGCAGTTGGTTATCGATCCGGCGTGATTCATGACGTTCGGTACCGATGACGCAGAGACCGCCCAATTCCTTGACGCCTTTACCCAGCTTGATGTCGGTACCACGGCCGGCCATGTTGGTGGCGATCGTGACGGCTCCGGGTTGACCGGCACCGATGATGATTTCCGCTTCCCGGAAATGGTTTTTGGCATTCAATACTTGGTGCGGAATGTTTTCTTGGCTCAGCATGCGCGAAAGCAATTCAGAAGTTTCGACTGCTACGGTACCGACAAGGATCGGCTGCCCTTTCACATGACGCTCTTTGATATCGCCGACAACAGCCCTGAATTTGCTCTTCAAGGATGGGTACAACAAATCCGAATAATCATTACGGACAATCGGTCTGTTTGTAGGAATCGAGATGACGTTCATGTTGTAGATTTCCCGGAATTCTTCTTCTTCCGTTTTCGCCGTGCCGGTCATACCGGACAGTTTTTTGTACATACGGAAATAGTTCTGGAAAGTGATGGTGGCCATCGTTTTCGATTCATTTTCAATTTCGACGTTCTCTTTCGCTTCGATGGCTTGGTGAAGTCCGTCCGAGTAACGGCGGCCTTCCATGATCCGGCCAGTGAATTGGTCAACGATTTTTACTTTTCCGTCTTCAACTACGTAATCGATATCCACAAGCATGATGAAGTTCGCGCGCAAAGCTTGATCCAAATGATGCACCAAGCGCGTATTATCCACATCGTATAAGTTCGGTAAATGGAATGTTTTTTCGGCTTTCTCGATGCCTTCATCCGTCAATGCGATTGATTTAGATGTCAAATCGATCGTATAGTCTTCATTCTCTTTCAATCCTTTGATGAAGAAATCAGCTCGGTTATAGAGTGCTGTCGATTTTTCGGCTTGTCCGGAAATGATCAATGGTGTACGGGCTTCATCAATCAAGATCGAGTCGACCTCATCGACGACCGCAAAGTTCAATGGACGCTGCACCATTTGATTTTTGTAGACGACCATGTTGTCACGCAAATAATCGAAGCCCAATTCATTGTTGGTGCTGTAAGTGATGTCGCAGTTATAGGCTTCTCTTTTTTCTTCAGAAGACTTTCCGTTTGTGTTCAAACCAACAGTCAACCCCAGAAAACGGTACAATTCGCCCATCTCGACCGCATCACGGCTTGCCAAATATTCATTGACTGTGACAACGTGCACACCTTCGCCCGATAAGGCGTTCAAGTAAACAGGCATCGTCGCTGTCAAGGTTTT
This sequence comes from Trichococcus paludicola, assembly GCF_003052295.1. GTDB lineage: Bacteria > Bacillota > Bacilli > Lactobacillales > Aerococcaceae > Trichococcus > Trichococcus paludicola. The sequence continues at coordinate 44,253 of NZ_QBLC01000003.1, read as the reverse complement.
ACCTTCACCCGTCTTCATTTCAGCGATATTGCCTTTATGTAGGGTAAGCCCCCCCATAATCTGCACTTTATAAGGATACAGTCCCAAGACGCGTTTTGCGCCTTCGCGGACTACCGCAAATGCTTCTGGCAGAAGATCATCCAAAGACTCCCCTTTTTTGTAGCGTTCTTTATAAGATTCGGTCAGTTCGCGCAATTCTTCATCATCCAAAGCGGCCATTCGATCCGCGTAGGAGATGACTTTATCCGCTACGCCTTCCAAGGAACGTAGCTCTTTCTTATCATTCTCGATGAGTTTCTTTAAAAAGTTGGCCATTCTATATCTCCTCTTGCTGTCTGATTTCATTCCAGCAATCATTTTCACTGGGTATGCATTCGTGTATAAGTCGTTCGTTGCTGATGCAAAAATAATTCTTTTATCTCTACTATTCTATCATTACTTTTAATTAATGTGAACTACTCCCCATCAACAAAACCTTACACCTGTTGCCAAAAAAAAAAGCCCCCCGCCGTTTATTAGGGGCGGGGGACGTTATTTTCAGATTTAGTCGGTTTCGATCAGACCGAATTTGCCGTCTTTTCGGCGGTACACGATACTTGTGCCGTTCGTTTCAGCATCTTCGAAGATAAAGAAGTTGTGTCCAAGCATATTCATCTGTAATACAGCTTCTTCACTGTCCATCGGTTTGAGGGAAAGACGTTTAGTGCGGACGATTTCAAGCGGATTCTCATCGTCTTCCATTTTTTCTTCGATCAGATTCGGCTCGTTACCGATATCAAATCCTCTCTCTCTGGATTTGCGGTGAATCTTCGTCTTGTACTTACGGACTTGGCGTTCAAGTTTGTCCACGACCAAATCGATGCTTCCGTATAGATCGTTGGAAGTCTCTTCGGCTCTTAAAACCAGGAAAGGTAGCGGAACCGTAACTTCCACCTTAGCAGATTTTTCGGCTGGGAATGGATATACTTTCAAGTTGACATGCGCAGTTGTTTCAGGCACGTTGCTAAAGTATTTTTCCAGTCTGCCTAATTTTTTCTCGGCGTAGCTGCGAATCGGTTCTGTAACCTCAATATTTTCTCCTCGGACATTATACTTAAACATAGCACTCTCTCCTTTCGTCTGACGCATCGTCAGATAAAGACAACCCTCACCTATGGACCACTCATAGGGGGTTTCTTTAACTTCATTATAATGTAAGCGCCTTAACATTTCAATGTTTATGATTGCTTATCTTGCGATTGTCACGGAACGCACCAATCTGAATCCTTGCTTGTACAGCAGAGTTTTCGCATGGTAGAGCGTTCTTCCGGTAGTATAGACGTCATCAAAAAGAATAATTTCCTGCTGAAGATATTTTTTGTGCTCATCCAACATCAAAAATGGCTGCGTTGTCAGCAGTCGTTCTTGCCTGTTTTTTTCGGACTGTTTTTCGCCGACATGCTGGTTTTCCAAGAATTGCGCGTAGTGGATTCCTGCTTGTTTCAGCATCTCTTCGCATTGACTGAATCCCCTTTCCTCGTAACTCGCGCGCGATATCGGCAACGGGAGGAACAGTCCCTTCGGATGCGCTCTTTGGAGAGCCCTCAGCTCATTCCTGAATGCTCCGGCAAGACGGTAATCGCCTTGAAACTTGTAGCGTTGCAGCCAGTCCTTCACGACACCCGTGTAGGCATAGCAGGCATGATGTCCAATCGTCAATTCCGGATAGCGGCAACTCCACCTCCGGCAGTCCTCGCACAACTCCGTGGCTGTTTGCGGCCGCATGCAGCCTAGGCAGCACGTTTGACCGGCTAAACGCGGCAACTTTTCATCGCAGGATCGGCAGATTGTTCCGCAATCTTTTTTCCCGAAGCTGAAAAGTTCTTGGAGGGTCAAAAGTTCGCGGATCTCATTTTGGCAAAACAGACATTGACCCATTCAGCAACCCCTTTCTTCCCGCATCCCGGTTCATCAAGCGGATTTGCCGGACTGCCCCCTGTATGGCTTTCGTTTCGCCATTGTGCGCAAAACAGACCCACCCCGTCGGAAAGTCTTTGTGTCTGCCTGCCCTGCCGGCAATCTGCACCAACGAGGCTTCCGTGAAGACCCAATCTTCCGCGCCAAGCACGATGACGTCGATGTCCCTGAAAGTCACGCCGCGCTCCAATATGGTCGTCGTCATCAAAAAATCATACTCTTCCGTCCGCATTCTTTTCACTTTCTCCTCGCGATCAGGGTCGCTCGCCGAAACGCAGGTGAACTGCTTGTCCGGAAAAAGTTCCCTCAACCAACCATCCAGCTCTTCCATCAGCTTGATATGCGGTAAAAAAAGCAGAAAGCGCCGATTCGTTTGGAGTTGCCTTCGAATCAGTGTAAGGAATCGAGCCGTTTTCTTTTTGGTGATGGCCTTGCGCCAGTTCCCGACCCACAGACACTCTGGTTCGGGCAACGCAAAGCCGTGATAGCGGGCAGGCAATACCGTCGCTGCCAATCTGCCACGCTTGATGTCATCTTGCATGGCCCGAGATGGGGTTGCCGTCAAATAAATCAGCGCGCTCGCTTTTTTTCTGGATTTTTGCGCCCCGAACTGGAGGCTCGCATCGTTGTGGTATGGGAAGGAATCGATTTCGTCGATTATCAGGAGGTCGAACGCTTCCCGGAAACGCAGCAGTTGATGGGTCGTGGCGATGACCAGTGGCGTGTAGCTGTAGCCCTCCTCATTGCCTCCATACAGCAAGGCCAAAGGGACGTCCGGGAAAGCTCGCTTGATCCGTGGGGCCAGTTCCAGACAAACGTCCACACGCGGGGAGGCTAGGCAGACTCTCCCACCTTTGCGCAGACAGGCTGCGATCCCTTCAAAGATCATCTCGGTCTTCCCAGAACCGGCAACGGCCCAGATCAGGCGTGTCTCTTCAGCATGGACCGTCACCACGATTTCATCCGATGCACGTTTCTGTTCCGAAGACAACTGCCCTTTCCATTGCAGAATCGGCTCGCTGGGCCATACGAACGAGTTGGTTTCCGGCAGATGATAGAGGGCTGTACAGCATTTGATTTTCCCCATGTTCAGGCAACTTAAGCAATAAAAACAAGCAGTTCCGCAAGAGCATGGCGCTGCCTGGAAGTTTTTCCGGTCTTGGTTTCCGCAGCGGGAACATGCCCGCTTCCCGTTCACGCTGACCAAGCCGGGTCGTTTCTCAGCCATATTCAGCAGTGCTTTGTCTGCAGTGCGACACTCGCCCTTCATCAATTCCCTGCCGTAAAGTTCTTTTCCGTCCATGCCATCCTCCCCTTCCCTGGATAGCATACGCAAAAAAAGCCGCCACTCTTCCGCTGACTATACGAAGAGTGACGCCTTTCTGTTTCCGGTTAAGGATTTATTGGTTTGCTGGATGCTGACTGAATGGTCTGACCGTTGAACGGGAAATCAGCAATCGGGCGGTAAACCAGCTTACCGTTCAACCGCACACTTTCGAACAGCGTCAGCCCGGTGACCGGGATTTTCTGGTCAAAGGGCAGCGGCACTTCACTAAGTGTTTCCCACTCCTGCGACAGTACAATCCCCCTACCGAGCGTGAGGTGCGGAATGAAAGCAACCTCGTCGGCAACTGTCGTTGCATGCACCAAAAGTTCCGCGTTAAGCTGATCATAGAGTTTTCGGAGCTGACTGTTTTCTTTGATGCCCATCCAGATGATCCACTTGTTTTTTTTGAAAAAATAACCCAACCTAGCAGTTTCGACCAGAAAGGGCACCTGATTTTTGGTGCAGCGAGCCAACGCCGTTTCGATTGTGATTTTCTGATCCAGATCCACTTCCCCGATAAAACGCATCGTCAAATGAAAGTTGTCCGGATCCGTGAATGATCCTTTGAGGCTGGCACGTTTCACTTCTCCCTGAACGGAAACCAGCTGTTCTTTGATGCCTTCAGGCAATCTTACGCCGATAAATACTCTCACAAAAGCACCCCCACTATCTGTTAAAAAACCAGTCCGAAATTCCCCACAGAAAAAAACAGGAAGGCCAGGACCCCAATGGCCCTTCCTCCCGGATGAATATATGATTGCCATAATGATTTAGTGCTTATATCGGATAGCTCAATTCGGTGTCTTCCGTCCAGGTCAACCCCAGTGCACCCTCGCCTAAATGTGTCCCGATGACAGGACCGAAATAACTCAATTCGAAGCGGATGTCCGGAAACTCTCCTTGGAGATGTTCCAGCCAATCTTGCCCTTTCTCGGGAATATTTCCATGGATGACCGTTGCGATAATCGGATAATCCGCTTTTGAAGCCGTCTTGCCCAACAGTTCTTCGATCCGTCGCAACGCCCTTGCGTTGGTTCTGATTTTTTCAAAAACGACTATCTTTTTGTCCGAAAAATGCAGCACTGGCTTAATCTTCATGATAGAGCCGATGACAGCCGCCCCACCGGATAATCTGCCGCCGCGTTGCAGGTTCATCAGATCGTCCACCATAAAGTAAGCGCGGGAACGTTTCTTCATATGGTTCAATCGCACAATGATCTGCTCCGGTTCAATACCGGCAGCAGCCAATCTTGCCGCCTCCAAGACGAAGCGAGCCTGGACGTAGCAGCTGATTTCAGAATCGAAGGGATGGATGTTGAATTCAGGATATTCTCTGCTTAATGAGGCCACATTCTGGTAAGTACCACTGATGCCGCTTGAGAGGTGGACACTGATGATTGCATCATGATCCTTCGCCAGTTCTTCATAGAGCTCATGCATGGCACCCACTGCTGGTTGAGAGCTCTTCGGGAAATCTTCAGACGATTTCATCAAGGCATAAAAATCCTCAGCAACCAAATCTATTTCTTCTTCATATGATTTTTCTCCGATATTCACGACTAATGGCAGCATATGAATATGATGCCGCTGGCGTATTTCAGCCGTCAGATAAGCGGTACTGTCCGTTACTACTGCAATTTTCATGGAAATCCTCAAACTTTCTGCTCGTTATTTAGCTTAACCACCATATATTATGCGGTAATTCTCTGCATTTAGGCTTTGTCGACAAGCCTCTGGTTACGCAATTCAATGGCTTCAGCCGCCACTTCACTGTCCAACAGTCGAATCATTCTGCCTCTGTCGTTGTAATCAGCCTCATGTCCACGCCCCAGCAGGATGACCGTATCTCCCGGTTCTGCGATGGTGATCGCGTGCACGATGGCTTCCTTGCGGTTTTCGATATATTCATAGTTGTCCTTTTCAATGCCGGTAAGCATCATTGAGATGATCTGTTCCTGCGGTTCTTTCCCGGTATCATCCGTAGTCAGGACCACATAATCGGAGAGTTCCGTACCGATGTGGGCCATGATTGGGCGTTTTTCATGCTCCCGTTCCCCAGCGCCCCCGAAAACGGAAATGACTCTTCCTTGGGTGAACTCGCGCACCACACTCAATACTTTTTCCATCGCATCAGGCGAATGGGCAAAATCGACATAGACACCGATGTCGCTCGCACCAGGGACAATCTCCAATCTGCCGGTAACACCAGACAATGACGCGACCGCTTTTGATGCATCCTCCAAAGGAATGCCCAGAGCATATACAGCCGCCAGCGCAGCCAATGTATTGGAAACATTATAAAGCCCCACCAAGTTCGTCACGACCGGATAACGTTCCCCATTTACGACCAGATTGAAGCGGGTCTGCGTCCGGCTGTATGTGATATCTGCTGCAAAGAAATCAGCCGTTTCATCCTTTACGCTGTAAGAAATGACTTCTGCCGCCGTAGCGATGCGGTAGCTGTGGATCGTTTCATCATCCGCATTCAGAACCGCCGCTTTCGTACGTCCGTTTTTGCGGCCGTTCCCTAGTTGGGAGAAGAGCAGTTTTTTCGCTTCGGCATAGGCTTCCATCGTGTGATGGAATTCCATGTGTTCATGCGTCAAGTTCGTCATGATTGCGACATCCAGATCAAGGCCCCACGCTCTGCCCATTTCCAAAGCAATTGAGGAAAGCTCCAGCGTGAAGTATTCCGTCTTCTTCTCAACCATAAGGTGCAGGGCTTTTTGCATCGTGATGCTGTCGGGCGTCGTATTTTTCGTTTTGTGCACTTCGTCGCCGATATGCATTTCGATGGTGCCCATCAACCCGGTTTTTTTATCCATCGCCTTAAGGATGGCTTCCACCAAATAGGTCACTGTCGTCTTCCCATTGGTCCCTGTGACGCCGATGACTTTCATCGCCTCACTCGGGTAAGCATAAAAGTGATTCGCAAGCAGGCCCATTGCTTTGTCCGTATCGGGAACATATACAACCGGGACAGTCGCTGCCAATCTTTGGATATCCTTATGGGCAACAATCAAGCCCGCACCGTTGGCGACTGCCTTCTCAACGTAATTGTGGCCATCGACTTGCGTACCGTCGATACAGACAAACAGATCCCCCGATTGGATATCGCGGGAATCCTGACTAATTTTTCCAATATTCAAATCGGGATCCAAGCTCCCAACAACTTTTTTCATCTTGAGTACATCGATTAAATCTGTAGCTTTCACGCAGATCACCTTTCCATCGACCCCTATGGCCGTTTGGTCTATTCCATCTAACAATACCACAAATGGAAATGTTCGGAAAGTCCCTTTCCTTGTTCGTGGCCTGTCATCCGAGCCCCTCTGTGGTAAAATGAGATTGAACAACATATTGGAGGCTAAAGACTATGCTGACAACCTATCACACTATCGCAGAAAGCGGCGTTTCAGAGATCATCATCAAGGGCTCCCGCTTCATCTGCAGCCTCAAACGTGTCCATTCCGAAGACGAGGCCAAAGAATTCATCCAAGCCATCAAAAAAGAGCACTGGAAAGCGACGCACAACTGTTCCGCTTACCTGGTCGGCGACCAGAACGACATCCAACGCGCCCACGACGACGGTGAACCATCCGGAACAGCTGGCGTCCCGATGTTGGAAGTGCTCAAGAAAAACGATCTGCGTTACGTCGCAGCCGTCGTCACCCGCTATTTCGGCGGAACAAAGCTCGGTGCCGGCGGATTGATTCGTGCCTACAGCCGCTCCGTATCGTCAGCACTGAAGGACATCGGCATCGTTGTCCGCAGCCTCCAGACAAAAGTCGGCTGCATCGTTTCCTATTCCGCATCCGGAAAATTGGAGAATTACTTAGCGCAATCGGCCTATACTCTGATTGAGGCCCAATACACCGACCAGGTTTGTTTTTTGTGCGGCATCCCTACTGAGGACATCAGCCATTTCCAGGATGCTGTTACGGATGTCATGAATGGCCGTGTCGTCTTTGAAATCGGCGAGGAGGACTACGTGGAGCGTCCGGTCTCCCCAGCTTACGACGAAGCCGATGAAGGCGAAATCGAATAGACTTTGAATAAAAAAATGAACAAGCGCGTGATAGCCCGGTAGGCTTTCATGGCTTGTTCATTTGTTTTTGTCGTCCTTTTCCTTCAAAAGGCGATACAATGTCTTGCGCAACTTGGAGCGGTTGCTGTCCAACAAATTGAAGGAAGCGATGAAGAGCATCACGCCGAAAATCAGACCGACTACCAAAACTACCGTTCCCCAGAAAGAAGAAATCGGGAACAGGATGGCCGTCAAGGAGAAGATGATCGCCAAAGCATAAATGACCAAAACGGTCTGGCGGTGCGTAAAGCCCAGCCGCAGCAAACGGTGGTGCAGGTGGCTTTTATCCTTTGCGCTGATGGAACGCTTGTGCAAAGTCCGGCGAAGGACAGCGGCAATCGTGTCCGTCAACGGAACCCCGAGAATGGCTACCGGTATCAGGAGCGATACGAAGGTGGCATGTTTCAGGCCGTACAAGGACAACACCGCGATCATAAACCCTACGAACAGCGACCCCGTATCCCCAAGGAAAATGGAGGATGGGTAGAAGTTGAAAGGCAAAAAACCCAACAAACTTGCAACCAAAAGGAAAATCATGACGACGGTGGCGACATCCATATAATCGGTGAAGAAATAGCTGACGAAGCCCATCGTCGAGAGGGAAATGATTGAAGTTCCCGTCGCCAAGCCATCCAGCCCGTCCATCAGATTCACCGCATTCGTGATGACCACAATCCAAAGCATCATCACCAAGTAACCCGCTTCATGGAATTCGATTGTTCCGAAATAATCCAGCGTCAGGCTGTCTATTTTGATGCCCGTAAAAAAATACAGCACGTTCGCCGCAGTAAGGATGCCGATCATTTTCTGCCAAGGCCTCAGATCATAGGCGTCATCGATGATTCCCGTTATCAGGATGATCAACGAGCTCAAAAACATGATGCCTGCAAACCCTGAACGATTACTCAGAGGGACCCCAATGAAGAAGGCACCCCAATAAGCCGCGAATATGGCCACGCCTCCCATCGTAGGCGTTTCCTGGACATGCACTTTCGCTTCGGATGGCTTATCCGTCCAGCGGAACCGTCTCGCTGCCGCACGGAAAAGATAGGTGAACAGCACACTCGCCAGTATCGTCGCCCCGAAAAGCAGCATAAAACGTATAAAGAAACTCACCGGACCCCTCCTTTCACCCTGTATTTCCTTAATCATAGGCGATTCCGGACCTACATGCAAATCCAACTCTCACACAAGCCGCAAGCCTGCGGCAATCTGTTTCAATCGTTCATTTGGAAAAAACCGTTTGATTCTGCGTAATGGTTTCCGGTGGTCGTGTCGTACTGGATAAGATCATAATCCGCCAACAGGCTTCTGGCCTGATCGGAAAGTCCTTCTCGGCTCGAGACATACTCACCGGTATCGCCATTCACATACAGCGTCTTTTCGAAAGCCGGCACCTGTTCCTGAAGCGCCATCAACAAGGCTTCAAAAGCCGTGACGCGGCTGCCGCTCAACTCCAGCACTTCCGGGAAGAAATAGATGGGACTGGTGACGCCCAAATCTTTTTGGGCCTCTTCCGTGTTGCTGTAGACGAACATAGGTGTCTCATGCATATTCTGGATCGTGTTCAGCGCATAAAGATCCTCTCCGAAAACGCTCGGCCAATGATCCCCCCAAAACACGACGACGGTCGGCTCGTCCCATTCCTGCAGAGTTGCCAACAGATCCGCCAACGCTTGATCGCTGTACTGCAGATCCTGCAGATAGTTCCGGATTGTCTGGCTGGCAATGCCGGTTTCAGCAGCAGATGGCGTTACCGTGTATTTATTTTGATAAGGCGTATGGTTCTGCATCGTCACCAAATGGATAAAATCTTTTTCCTCGCTGGCTTTCAGGATAGCCGTTATTTCAGCGTACGCGGCTGCATCCGAAATGTACGGATTGGTATCCAGCTTTTCCGTATTCGTCATCGTGTCCTCGTAAAGAAAAGAATCGAATCCCAAAGTCTCATAGTTCTCCAACCGCTTATACATGGTCGTATTGTAGGGATGGATCGCTGTGGTACGGAAGCCGGCTTCTTCCAAACGGGACACGACGGATGGAAAGTCATCTTGCGTGGACAGGAACTGCGTATAGGGCGTCGTGATGTTCGCAGCGAACGGCTCCATCGAGAACCCTGTCAAAGCCTCAAATTCGATATTGGCGGTTCCGCCGCCATATCCTTGGGACAACAGCTCGCCGCTGTAACTTGTATCCATCAAGGCTCGCGTGAACGGAATCGGATCACTTTGCAGATCCAATCCTTCCAACTCAAGCGGGTCCGCAAAACTTTCATTCATGATGTAGATGACATTCGTTTCGGGCAACACAGCTGTTCTTTCTGCGTTGATTTCGTCAGCAAATTGCTGATAGGTTACCTTCAACTCATCGATTTTTTCCTGTGAATAATCCGCCGGCATCTCCATCGGCGCTGCCGATAGATTGTATAAGAAGCCGGCCACAAATCCGGTGTTGTAGTAATTCATTTGTTGGCTGTATGGAATCCAATACGCCGTTCTGTCATAGGCTTTCTTCAGCAGGTTGCCTTCCTGCTGGAACTGGCCTGCATAACCGAGTGCCAAACTTGTTGCAACGAACAGCAGCACGCGTGATTTCCATCCCAATTTCACGATTTGCTTGGATTTGGCCTGACGCAAGGAATAAAGTACGAATGCCAGAAACAGGATGAACACAAGGCTAAGCACCGCCAATGCCCGTCCATTGAGCATTTCCAAAAGGAAGGTGGCCTCCGTCAGCATCTTCAAATCGCTCGGATAAACGGGCTCGTTGCGCTGCAGCATCTTCTCATAGGTCGCCATCCCAAAGATTCCCCCCGACAGCAACAACAATGCATTCGCCCAGCGGATATTCCCTACCAGCGCCCAAAGCCATAGCCCAAGCGTCACTAACACGCCGGTACTGATCAGGAACTTCTCGGTATGCCAAGCAAATACAAAATTCACGACCAGTCCGGCATCCAGATCATTTTGGGTCCATTGAAGAAAGAGATGGACCACGAAAGCGGTCGCCAACAAGCTGAAGCAGTGCAGGAGCAGGAGGTGCCCCCCACTCTTGCACTGCAGATTTTGATTTTCTTGCATCATTTTATTTTGTTTGCTGATTTTCACTGCAAAACCCCACTATCTGAACAGATTAGGCTTCTTTCCAAAAACTGTCATAGACCGTGATCGGCAAGTGGCGTTTATGCTCGGTCTTCGTATACCAGCCTTCGATGATTGTTGCTTCCTTATCCGGTATTTCCTTGCCTTCCAGATAAGCATCAATCATCTCGTACGTCACTCCCAAAGCCACTTCATCAGGCAAAGCAGGCCGGTCTTCCTCCAAGTCCGCTGTCGGTACTTTTTCGTAGAGCTGTGTCGGTGCGCCCAGATCTTTCAACAATTGGCGTCCTTGACGTTTGTTCAAGCGCCAAATCGGCAACAAGTCGGCTGCGCCGTCCCCGAATTTCGTGAAGAAACCGGTCACGGATTCTGCAGCATGGTCAGTACCCAAAACAGCCCCGTTGCTGTCGCCCGCTATCGCGAACTGGACGATCATGCGTTGGCGTGCCTTGATGTTGCCTTTGTTGAAGTCGGTGATGGTGAGGCCGGCTTCTTCAAGCGCATCGAGTGCAGCGTCTGCCATTTCTTTGATGTTGACGACCAATTTTTGGTCAGGGGAAATGAAGGCAAGTGCAGCCTGGGCATCGTGCTCATCGAATTGAATGCCGTACGGAAGACGGACAGCGATGAATTGGTAACTGTCGTCGCCTGTCTCGTCACGCATTTCCTGGATCGCCAGCTGGGCTAACCGCCCCGTCAAAGTGGAGTCCTGCCCTCCGCTGATGCCCAAAACGAATGCCTTCAAAAACGGGTGTGCCGCCAAATAATCTTTCATGAAATCGATGCTGATGCGGATTTCCTCTTTTGGATCGATTTCCGGTTTCACTCTTAATGCAGCAATAATCTCTTTTTGTAGTGGACGCATACCTATTCCCCCTTGATTGATTTGATTGGTTATTTAGTGCTTTCCAATAATGACGCTTCTTCCTTGATTTGCTTCTTGATGGCTTTGATGGTGGACATCTTGTGATCGTACGTCTTCTGTGACAAGTCGACCGGATAGTCTTCCGGATTCAGGATTCGTTTGTATTCATCCCACAAACCGCTCATCTGCGCTTCCGAGAAGGCTTTTACTTCTTGGAGCGATGGCAATTCATAAACCACTTCACCATCCACGATGATGTCCTGGAGCACGGGACGCGCCTCAAAGTCAGTGATGGTCTTATTGATGTAAGTGAAGACGGGATGGAACATATACAGTTCCGCCTCTTGATCGGGCTTTTCTTCCCAAAGCGCAATGTAGTCCCCTTCCGACTTGCCGTCACGCTTGCGGGTGATTCGCCATACTTGCTTCTTGCCGGGTGTGGAAACTTTTTCGGCGTTGCTGGAGATCTTCATCGTGTCCACCATTTTGCCGCTCTCATCCGCTATAGAAACTAATTTATAGACCGCTCCAAGCGCGGGTTGGTCATAAGCGGTGATCAGCTTGGTGCCGACACCCCAGACATCTATTTTTGCACCTTGCATCTTCAAGTTCAAGATGGTCAATTCATCCAAGTCGTTCGATGCGTAGATTTTCGCATCGGTAAAGCCTGCCTCGTCCAATTGCTGACGGACTTTTTTGGAAATGTAGGCCATATCCCCGCTGTCTATGCGTACGCCATTGAAGTTTATCTTATCGCCCATTTCCCGCGCGACTTTGATGGCATTCGGCACGCCCGATTTCAACGTATCATACGTATCCACCAGGAATACGCAATCCTTGTGGGAACGCGCATAAGCCATGAAGGCATCGTAATCATTTCGATAAACTTGCACCATCGAATGGGCATGAGTACCAGAAGCCGGAATGCCGAACAGTTTAGCAGCTCGGACATTGCTCGTGGCATTGAATCCCGCGATGTAGGCTGCGCGTGTGCCCCAAATGGCGGCATCCATTTCCTGTGCTCTTCTGGAACCGAATTCCATCAATGGCTCATCATCGCAGACGTAGCGCAGACGTGCGGCTTTTGTCGCTATCAGCGTTTGGAAATTGACGACATTCAATAAGGCCGTTTCGATCAACTGGCATTCCGCCAACGGACCTTCCACTTGGACGATCGGTTCATTCGCGAAGACGAGGTCCCCCTCCAAAGCGGAACGGATCGTGCCCGAGAAACGGAAATTTTTCAGATACTCCAAAAAACCTTCCTCGTAGCCGACATGCTCCCGCAAATAGGCGATGTCCGTATCCGTGAAGCGTAAATTCTGAATGTAGGAAACGAAGCGCTCAAGCCCCGCATAGACTGCATAGCCGTTATTGAAAGGATACTTCCGGAAGTACAGTTCAAAAATTGCATGTTTTTCGGTAATGCCTTCATCCCAATAAGTCTTCATCATGTTAATTTGGTACAAATCAGTATGCAAAGCTAAACTATCATCGTTATAATCAAAACTCATCCAACTCACTCATTTCATCTTTGATCGTACGCCTCCGCATTCTGTCACGGTACTGCAGAAGGAAGTGCTCTATTTACCTATTGTAACGCAATTCCCCATACATTTCCGCTTTTTTGTCCAAAATCCTTCAGATTGATTATAGTGATTAGCCTATATTCCCGCAAACACAACCGGCATTTCTGTGTAAACAAAAAACCATCCTGGTGGGCGGAAAAACGCCCGGCAGGATGGTTTACTTTTCGTTTTAATAAATGACTCTGATGCCGCGTGCTTCAATCTCTTGCTCGGTCAGAATCGCTCGTTCGCTTTCATCCACACCTCGGGATGATACTTTATCGAACAAGATCTTGACCGTTTGCAGCATGATCTTCAAATCCAGTATCAAGGAATATTTCTTGATGTAGATCAGATCGAAGTTCAGCTTGCTGTTGAAGTCGGAGGCGTACTTCCCGTACACTTGCGCATATCCGGTAATACCGGCACGAACGTTGTGGCGCAGGTAATAATGCGGGTTCAATTCCTTGAATTGATCAACGAAGAAGGGACGTTCCGGCCGGGGGCCGACCAAAGACATATCGCCCAGCAACACATTGAACAATTGCGGCAGCTCATCGATGCGCAGGGAGCGCAGATATTTGCCGACTTTTGTGACGCGCATATCATTGCTTGTTGCCAAAACCGGGCCTGAATCTTTCTCAGCAGTCACACCCATGCTGCGGAACTTCAAAATTTCGAATTCCTTGCCGTCTTTGGTGATGCGTGTCTGCTTGTAGAATACGGGACCTTCGGAACTTTTCTTCACCAAGAAAGCCGTAACTGCCATGATCGGCGAGGTAATAACGATACCGATCAGCGCAACTGCAATATCGATGATCCGTTTCATAAGACCATCTTCTGCCGAGATACGGAACGGGGAAACCTCGATGATGCTTTCATCTTCGATGTTCATCATGTTCGGATTGACCATGATCAGATTTTCAAAGCTGGTATTCAAGAACATCTTCTTCTCTTTGCTCGTCAACAGATCGTATATCTTGAGTTTTTCAGATTCTTCGATCTGGCTCGCTAAGTAGACGATATCAATCTCTTCTAGGTGCCGCAAAACATTTTCGTAATAATCCGACAGGACGACATGCGTCACCATATGGCGGATGCTTTTTGTATTCGTGAAGTTGTCGACTGCCGCAAATACTTCCTTTTCCATCCCGACAATCATGACCCGTTTGCTTCCGCTCATGCTCTGATACATTTTGAAAACCATTACGCGGAACAGGAACAAAAGGATTGTTCCCACAAAAAAGTTGATCAGAATGACCGATCGCGGGAATGCCAACCATCGCCCGGCAAAAGTCAGCGCCATGATGATCAACGAAAGAACGAATTGTCCGATGACCGTGATGAATAAGAAATCACTGATCGATTTGTTATAAAATATGTACGTACCGAACAGGATATTGACGATGATGAAAATCACTGAGACGTAGGCAATGCTGCCCTGAAAGGCATCGAAGTTTATCAATGGTATATTTCTTCCAAATTTTAAATAAAAAGATAACAGCAATGATCCGATGAACAACAGCACATCAATGATGCCGATGATAATTTTACGGGCTTTGTTCCATTCACCTGTTTGATTCACGCTTAATCTCCTCCTCCTTAAACTAGCTAAATATGAATGCATTCATTTTATCATAGTTTATTCTTTTGGGATATCAAAGTTTGGAAATGCAATATCCCTCCATTTTTGGATGACGGCCTGCTTGCGGCGTCATCCTCCAGGGTTTCATCCAATAACTGAAAAAGAACGCCCTCATCAGGAGTTATTGCCTGATGAGGGCGTTCCAGAGCGGACTAGTTGTCAAGAGACACTAATACCGGTTGTTTATTTTAAAAGATCTTTCAATTCTTCATGTGTCGCTTGATCTTCAGCTTGCTCTTTCATGACACGGATGGATGTAGGTAATCCGAACAGACGGATAAAGCCGGCTGCATCAGTATGGTTGTATACATCGTCGCTCTCGAAAGTCGCGAAGCTTTCGCTGTACAATGATTTCGCGCTGACAACGCCAGCATCAGTGATGTTGCCTTTATAAAGCTTCATCTTCACGAAACCTTCGACATTCTGTTGTGTTTCCTCAACAAATGCAGCCAATGCTTTGCGCAATGGTGTATACCACAATCCGTTGTATACAAGCTCCGCATATTTGTTGGCAAGCAATTGTTTGTATTGGAACGTGTCTTTGTCCAGGCAAAGCTGTTCCAATTTATCGTGGGCATGGTACAGCACAGTTCCAGCTGGCGTTTCATAAACGCCTCTTGATTTCATGCCGACTAAGCGGTTCTCCACGATATCGATGATGCCGACGCCGTTCGCGCCTGCAATCACATTCAATTTTTCGATCAGAGCGATGCCGTCCAAAGCTTCACCGTTCAGGCTGACCGGTATGCCTTTTTTGAATTCCAGGGTAACATAGGTCGCTTCGTCCGGAGCTTTCTCAGGCGTCACGCACATCTCCAGAATTTTATCGTAATCAGGCTCGTTGGCTGTCATTTCCAGATCAAGGCCTTCATGCGATAGATGCCATAAGTTTTTATCTTTTGAGTAGTTTGTTTCCAACGTAATCGGAAGCGGCACGTTATGTGCAGCAGCATACGCAAATTCATCTTCTCTGGAAGTCAGTTCCCATTCTCTCCAAGGGGCGATGATCGTGATGTTCGGATCGAATTCTCTGATGCCGACTTCAAAACGGACCTGGTCGTTCCCTTTCCCTGTTGCTCCATGAACGATCGCATCAGCATTTTCCAGATGCGCAATCTCTACCATTCTTTTCGCAATGATCGGACGGGCGAAAGAAGTCCCCAATAAATATTGTCCTTCGTACTTAGCGCCTGCTTGCAATGTCGGCCAAATGAATTCTTCGACGAATTCCTTCTTCAAGTCTGCAACATACAATTTCGATGCGCCACAGTTGATCGCTTTTTCTTCCAATCGGCTGTAGTCATCACCTTGTCCTACGTCTCCTACTACGGCGATTACTTCACAGTTGTTGTAATTTTCTTTTAACCAAGGGATGATGACTGACGTGTCCAATCCACCTGAGTAAGCCAAAACCACTTTTTTGATTGATTCCTTTGCTGCCATGCTTTTACCTCCTTATACAGATTTCAATATCCGTTGCTTTTATGCATGAACTGATATCTACATTTTCATTTATTTAACAATATGCATTATAGCATATCTGCCATGAAAATCATCCCATTTTTTTACATTATTCTCATTTATCTGTCATACCGTTTTCATTTATTAGACTTGTTTTCGGAACAGCAAAAAAGAGAGAACAGTTAGGGGGATGCCCAGTCTGTTCTCTCAATGCATGATTCAATTTATTTTGCGACTTCTTGTGTCTTAGTTTTTTTCCACAGACCCAACGTCAACGCTGAAACGGCTGTTCCGATCAATAAAGCAAGCAAGAACATCAACGGACGGTTAGCCAACGTGATTACGAACAAGCCGCCATGTGGTGCAGGGATCGAAACTGCCCATAGCTGCGTCAAACCACCAGCAATCGCTGAACCAAGGATAGATGAGCCGATAACGCGCATCGGATCTGCTGCAGCGAATGGAATTGCACCTTCAGTGATGAAGGAAAGGCCCAACAAGATGTTGGAAAGTCCAGATTTTTGTTCGATATCTGTAAATTTATTTTTGAAAATCAAGGTTGCAATACCGATTGCCAATGGAGGAATCATACCACCAGCCATTACAGCGGCCATCAAGCTGCCATCGCCAGTATCCGTGAAGATACCGATTGAGAAGGCATAAGCTGCTTTATTGAATGGACCACCCATATCGATTGCCATCATACCGCCAAGAACAGCACCCAACAGCACAGCATTACCAGTACCCAAGTTTTCCAGGAAGGTAATCATAGCTGTATTGATTGTGGAGAAGACAGGACCGACCAAGAAATACATCAACAAACCAGTGATCAATAGACCGAACACAGGGTATAAGAGAATTGTCTTCATGCCATCCAATGCCCGCGGTAATCCTTTAAAGGCTTTCTTCAGATAAACCATGATGTAACCTGCCAAGAAACCAGCAATCAAACCGCCCAAGAATCCGGCATTTGCTTGCACAGCCAAGTAACCGCCCGCCATACCTGGAAGCAACCCTGGACGATCTGCGATACTCATTGCGATGTAACCGGCCAAAATCGGAATCAGGAAGCTGAATGCCGCTCCACCAATTGCCATAAAGGAAATGAACAACGTACTGTCAGCACCGAATGACGTTTCGAACAGGAAGGAAATCGCAATCAGGATACCACCACCGACAACAAACGGCAACATGTGTGAAATACCGTTCATCAGATCTTTGTAGATTCTTCCGATGATTGATGGATTTTCGTCGCTTGAGCTGGATGAGAATGTATCGCCTTCAACATTCAGGATCGGTGCTTCTTGACGCATTGCTTTTGTGATCAATTCTTCAGCTTTGTTGATGCCGTCGCTTACCGGTCTTTGAAGAACGTGTTTACCGTTGAAACGCGCCATTTCAACTTTTTTGTCAGCTGCCACGATGACGCCATCAGCACGGCGGATTTCGTCGGCTGTCAAGGCGTTCTTGACGCCATCCGAGCCGTTCGTTTCAACGCGGATATCGACGCCCATTTTTTCAGCCATCAGTTTCAATGAATCTTCAGCCATATACGTGTGTGCGATCCCTGTAGGACAAGCCGTTACTGCAATGACGAAAGGTCTCTTCGTTTCGGTTGCCGCTACTGGAGCTGCTTTCGCTGCTGCTTCTGCTTGCTCTTTGGCTTCGCGCTTAGCTTCTGCTGCCGCAAACAAACCTTGAACTTCTTCTGGAGTCTGAGCTTTTTTCAATGATGCAGTGAAATCAGGATTGATAAGTAAACGGGATAATGACGCTAAAACTTCCAAATGAACATTATTTGCGCCTTCTGGAGCCGCAATCATGAAGAATAGATGTGCTGGTTGACCGTCCAATGAAGCATAGTCCACACCTGCTGCACTTTTTGCAAAAACAACTGCAGGTTTGATGACCGCTTTGTTTTTGGCATGCGGCATTGCGATGCCGTCGCCCAAACCAGTGGATGTTTGTGACTCGCGCTTCATGATGCCCTCTTTGTAAACCGCAACATCATTGATGATGCCATTAGTGGAAAGACCTGCGATCATTTCATCGATGACGCCCTCTTTAGTTGTTGCTTGCAAATCCATAACCATCAATTCTTTTAGTAAGATATCATTGATTTTCATATTAATAAGTTCTCCTCCCTATAGCTGACTGATAGTGACTTGTTTGACTAGAGTATCAATTTCTTCGCGTTTGGCTAAATCGTCGGCAAAAGCGGTTGCGCTTCCGCAAGCGATACTGACTTTGAATGCTTCCAACGGGTCGTGCGTCTTCATGTATGTTCCGACAAATCCGGCAATCATTGAATCTCCGGACCCTACTGAATTTTTAAGTACCCCTTTTGGTACTGTACCATGGTAAACACCTTCCGGAGTGAAAAGGATCGCTCCTTTAGCTGCCATTGAGATGATTGCGTATTGCGCTCCCCCTTCAAGCAATTTCTTGCCGTATGGCAGGATGTCCTCATCCGTTTCGAAAGTGGTATCGAACAATTCCGCCAATTCGTGGTGGTTCGGTTTCACCAATAACGGATGGTAAGGCAACGCATTTTTCAGTTCTTCCCCGGTCGTATCGATCAGGAACGGTACGCCTTTGTCCGTCAATCTGCGGATGATGGTCTGATAATAATCATCCGGCAAGCTTGCAGGTTTGCTTCCCGCCAAGACTACGATGTCGTTTTCCGGATCAAGCGCATCGAATTGTTTCAGGAATTCTTCTGCGACTGCAGGCTCGATATTCGGGCCTGGACCGTTCATTTCAGTCTCCATTCCTGACTTGATCTTGACGTTGATGCGGGTCGCTTCCTCCACATGCGTGAAATGCGTTTTGCTTTTTTCCGCTTCCAACCAGTCTTCGATGTATTTTCCGGTGAAACCTCCAAGGAACCCTAAAGCGGTATTTTCCACTTCCAGTTCGTTCAGGATGCGGGAAACGTTGATGCCTTTGCCACCCGGCAGTTTGAAATCCTGTTGGATACGGTTCACTTCGCCCAACTCGATAGCGGGCAAATGGACGATGTAATCGATGGATGGATTTAATGTTACTGTATATATCATTATTCAGCCTCCCAAATAGTTGTACTGTCTTTCAGGTTACGTTTGATTTCCGACGGGACATTGTAGCTGACGATGCCACAATCCTCAATGTCGCAGACCTTCACAAAACTGACTTGTTTGAACTTCGAAGCATCCGCAACGACATAGCTTTGTGCTGCATTTTCAATGGCTATCCGCTTGATGGCCGCTTCTTCGGTGTCCGGCGTCGTGAAGCCATATTGCTTGTCGATGCCGTTGATGCCAAGAAAAGCTTTGCTGAAACGGTAATTCCTCATTTGCATTTGGCTGACTGGTCCGATGACTGCTTTTGTCTCCATCTTGATTTTGCCGCCTATAAGGATCGTCTCGATTTGTATATCCGATAATAAACTGGCGTGCGGGACGCCATTGGTGACGACGAGGATGCTCTTGCCTTTCAGGAAGGGAATCATTTCGTAGGTGGTCGATCCGGCATCCAAAAAGATGATGTCTTGATCGCTTACCAATTGAGCTGCTTTTTCAGCGATCCGTTGTTTATCCTGAACGTTTTTGGATGTTTTATCTTCCATCCTGTCCTCAGCGGAAACACTGTAGTTCCTCTTTGCTCCGCCATGTACACGGATCAGGAAGCCGGCCTCTTCTAGAGTGCTCAAATCCCGTCTGATTGTGGATTCAGAACTGCCCGTCTGATCGACTAGGTCCTGCAGTTTTACGATATTGTCTTTTGCTAAAGTGTCTAGAATGATTTTATGCCGTTCTTCTGTAAGCACTTTCTATCACCTCTCGAACAAAAATATACCACCCACACGGGAATAAAGCAATCATTTTCCTTCAAAAACATTAACTTTCATTCAAAACCATCCAAAAACATTGATGGAACAGCTTTTCATAAGGATAATTTTTTTTATTTTCAAACCATATATTGGTGCTTTTCCATAATAGAAGGTAAAAAAATAGAGCTGACCAACAAAATTATGTTGGTCAGCTCTATTTATGGGTTGCAAGGATGTGATTGTTCGCTTTCTTAAACAGTTCATCCTATATAGAACGGTTCTGAATCCTAGAGTTCTCCGTCTAACGCTGTTCATGCCCACTCAGCCAAAACCGGGCTGCTTGGTCCTGAACCTCGTTAGTGCTCAAACTCTGAGCTCAGGATTCATCACACACTGTTATAGTTGAACTCTGAATTGCAGAGGGTTCCGCCTAAGTTGATAACCACACACGGACAAAAAACGTCCGCTTTGTGGTTATCCTCTTAGTGCTCACCCTCTAAACGCAATTCATCGTATCCTAATTTTTACATCATGCCCATGCCTGGGTCCATTGATGGGGGTGTGGCTGGGGCGGGACGGTCGGCTACGATAGCTTCTGTCGATAGGATCAAGGCAGCAACGCTGGCTGCATTTTGTAATGCGGAACGTGTCACTTTTGTAGGATCGACGATTCCTGCATCAATCATGTTTACCCATTCGTCGGTTGCGGCGTTATAACCCATGCCAACTTCAAGGCCTTTGATCTTATCGGCTACAACGGAGCCTTCTTTTCCTGCATTTTCAGCGATTTGTCTCACTGGCTCTTCTAATGAACGTGCTACGATGCGTGCACCTGTCGCTTCGTCGCCGGTCAGTTCCAACGCTTCGACGCATTTTTGAACGTTGATCAAGGCTGTACCACCACCGGATACGATACCTTCTTCAACAGCAGCCCGCGTTGCGTTCAAAGCATCTTCGATACGCAGTTTGCGTTCTCTTAATTCAGTTTCTGTAGCCGCTCCGACTTTGATGACGCCGACGCCACCGGATAATTTCGCAAGGCGTTCTTGCAATTTCTCACGATCAAACTCTGAAGTTGTTTCGGCTGATTGCGCACGGATGACCGCCACACGTTGTTCAATAGCTGCTTTTTCGCCAGCTCCTTCAACGATTGTTGTGGAATCTTTGGTTACGACAACTTTGCCTGCACGACCCAAATGTTCTACGGAAGCATCCTTCAATTCCAAGCCTAAGTCTTCAGCAATGACTGTACCGCCTGTCAAGATTGCGATGTCCTGCAGCATTTCTTTACGACGGTCACCGAAACCAGGTGCTTTGACTGCCGCTACATTGAATGTTCCACGCAATTTGTTCAATACTAATGTTGGAAGTGCTTCTCCGTCAACATCATCAGCAACAATCAATAATGGGCGTCCTTGTTGCAAAATTTGTTCCAATAAAGGCAAGATGTCCTGGATATTGGATAATTTACGATCCGTGATTAGGATGTACGGTGCTTCCAATTCAGCTTCCATCTTATCGTTGTTAGTGACCATGTATTGCGATAGGTATCCGCGATCGAATTGCATGCCTTCAACAACATCCAATTCGGTTTCGATCCCTTTAGATTCTTCGATAGTGATGACCCCGTCGTTGCCGACTTTTTCCATTGCTTCAGCAATCAATTCGCCGATTTCTTTCGATCCGGATGATACGGCAGCAACCTGCGCAATCGATTCTCTCGAATTTACGGTTTGGGAAATTTCCGCCAAACCTTTTACAGCTGCTTGTGTAGCCAACTCAATACCGCGACGGATGCCCACTGGGTTTGCACCTGCTGTAACGTTTTTCAGCCCTTCGCGAACGATGGCTTGTGTCAAAACAGTGGCAGTTGTAGTACCATCACCGGCAATGTCGTTTGTTTTGGAAGCAACTTCGGCAACCAGTTTCGCTCCCATATTTTCGAAGCGATCTTCCAATTCGATTTCTTTGGCGATTGTCACGCCATCATTCGTAATCAACGGAGAGCCGTACGCTTTTTCCAAAACGACATTGCGTCCTTTGGGTCCTAGAGTCACTTTTACGGTATTTGCTAAGATATCTACACCACGAAGCATTGCTGCTCTTGCGTCTTCTGAAAATTTAATGTCTTTTGCCATTTATCGATTCACCTCATGAATTATATTTTTAGTCCAGGATTGCTACGATGTCGCTTTCTTTGATCACTAAGTATTCTGTTCCCGCATATTTAACTTCTGTGCCTGCATATTTTTCGAAAAGGACAGTATCTCCGGCCTTAACGGTCATTTCGATTGTTACCCCGTTATCTGTCACGAGACCTGTGCCAACAGCAATAACGGTACCTGTTTGGGATTTTTCTTTAGCGGATGACGGTAAAACGATGCCGCCTATAGATTTTTCTTCTTCTTTGGCAACTTCTACAATAACACGGTTTCCTAATGGTTTTAACAAGATAACCCCTCCAAAATAATATCATTTTAGCACTCATCAACTCAGAGTGCTAAGTTACATTTCTATATTAATCAATCTCCAATTAATTTGCAAGAGGGAAGCCGATTTTTTCCAATTCTATTTTTGAGCGCTACTGTGCTATACTATTTATCAAGCGCAAAAACGTCAGTTCTCTCAGAAAGGTACTATTAATATGAATAAAAAAATACGTTCAAGGTTAACGTTAGCCATACAGATCATCCTCATCTATCTCGCTTCTCAGTTTCTGCCGGTCTTGATTCTTTTGTTCATTCCGGAGGCAGATCGCATTGCGGCCGCCATGAATCTCTCGCTATTCTTTGCTTTCCTAGGGACTGTCCTTATGGTAGCATGGAATAGCAGAAAAAAATGGACACCACAAAACAGTCTTACGGATCAACCGGCTGCCCCAATCGGAAAAACGCTCACGAACGGACTCTTCGGTTTCATGGGAGCTGTCCTGATTCAGATCGTCGCGATGAATGTGGAGTATCTTTTGTTCAAGATGCCAGTCGTTTCCGAAAATACGGAAGTGTTGCTGGACTTGACAAACCGCTACCCGTTCTTTATTTTCAACATCATCATCTTTGCACCTGTGATGGAGGAATTTGTATTCCGTAAAGCGATTGTCACCCATCTGGTTGACGGGATCGGGATAGTCGGCGCGGCCACTATCAGCGCTTTGCTTTTTGCGATTGCACATAATGATGGGCACTATTTAGTTTACGGCTCTCTGGGTCTTTGGTTTTCTTTCCTTTATTACCGGACAAGAAACATAGCGACTCCGATGATTGCCCATGCGTTGATGAATGCCGTGTCCGCCTTGCCGATTCTGTCCCAACTCATTTCGTAAGACTCGTGGAGCACGCTATTTAGGAAGAAGAAAGGAATAACATGACTTTAAAAAATCTATTAATTCAAATAATCATTCGATTCGTTTTCGCCGTCCTCTTCATCTGGCTGGCAGTCGATGCCGTGAATACTGCAGGCTGGGGATTCATGGCCATCGTCAGCGTGCTGTTCGCAACAAGTGATGTTGTGAAAGGCGTACGCATGTTCAATGCCTACTTGAAAATCAAAGACAGCATGGATAAAAATTAGGAAAAGCTGAACGGGTTCGTTCAGCCCTAAAAAAAAGAAGGATGAGGCAGCCTCATCCTTCTTTTTGCGTTCTCTTCTACTCGGCTATCGACTTTGCTCAGCCGATGTCATTGTCCAAGAAATAGATCAATGTTTGCAATTCATTCGTCAAGTCCACATTCTGAACGCGGACATTGTCCGGAACGGAAAGACGGATTGGGGTAAAGTTCATGATGCCGCGAACGCCCGCTTCAGTCAATCGGTTAGTGGCATCCTGCGCCACTTCCTGGGGAACGGTCAAAATGGCTACATCAATCTGCTGGATGCGCAATTGCTCAACCATATCCGTCATCGGATAAACCGGCACACCGCTAAGGATTTTGCCGACGATGCCTTCATTGACATCAAATGCGGCACTGATGCGCACATTATTGCTTACATGGAAGTTGTAGTTCAACAAGGCATGTCCCAAATTACCCACACCTATCAGAGCCACGTTCGTCAAACGGTCCTGATTCAATGTTTTGCTGAAGAAATCCAACAAATACTCGACATCATAGCCGTATCCTCTTTTGCCTAGTGCGCCAAAATATGAAAAATCCCTACGGATAGTAGCACTGTCCACTTTTACTGCTTCACTCAATTCAGTGGATGAAACACGTTTTTTACCAGCGTTATGCAAAAAGCGCAAGTAGCGATGGTAAATCGGCAACCTCCTTGCCGTAGCTTTTGGAATATCATTCGTCGACATTATTTTCTCCTCTTCTTTCCTCGTTCATTTAGTACCTCATATTGTTTGTCCGAATGCACAAACTTTAAAAAGTATGTTCACATACTTAGGCTTTCATTTCATATTGACTATTATAGCATCTGATTGTGAAAAATCTACTAATTTGTTCGAAACCGGACTTGATTGTGAAGCCTTTTTTGAACAATATGTGAAATACAATACTAATTGTAAACGGGGTCATTAATAAATTTCACATGCACAAATACGTGAATATAGCAATAACTCTGCTTGTCCCTATCGAATCAGTGCTTGCTGTGATAAAATGGAAAGGATAAATGTGAGTATTTATTTAGAAAGAGGACACTACATATGATTTTACTACAAGGACAAAATTTGGCGCGCCTTTTTGGGGCGAGCGTCTTATTCGATAATATTCAAATTACCGTCCAGGACCATTCGCGCATTGCGCTCGTCGGCCGAAACGGAGCAGGAAAATCAACCCTGCTGAAGATTTTGGCAGGCATCGAAGCAACGGATGCCGGTTCTGTTTCCAAGAGCAAGGAAGTTACGATCGGCTATTTGGATCAGCATAGCGCGGTCGATTCCTCCAATACGATTTGGCAAGAAATGTTGACCATTTTTGCCCCCCTTATCCGATTAAGCAAAGAGGCTGAGCAAGCCGCTTTCGCGTTGGGGGATCCGGACCTGCTCGAAGACGAGGAGGCGTATCAAAAAGCTTTGGAACGCTATGACCATCTTCAGCATACCCTGCATGAAAAGAATGCATACGGCTACGAATCTGAAATCCGTTCGGTGTTGCACGGATTCCAGTTCTACGAAGAAGATTATGATCGCCCAATTTCCCAATTGTCAGGCGGCCAGAAAACAAGGCTCGCTTTGGCCAAAATCCTGCTTGAGAAAAACGATTTGCTCATTTTGGATGAGCCCACCAACCATCTGGACATCGACACGCTGGCTTGGCTGGAAAATTATCTGATCGGTTACAACGGCTCGCTTTTGATTGTTTCCCATGACCGCTATTTCCTGGACAAAGTCGCCACTGAAGTCTACGAAATCAGCCGGCACAAAATCCAGCACTACAAAGGGAACTATTCTTACTATCTGACCGAAAAAGCCGCCCGCCTGGAACAGGAATTGAAGGCTTACGAGAAGCAACAAGATGAAATCTCCAAATTGGAGGATTACGTCGCCCGTAACCTGGCGCGCGCCTCCACGACCAAGATGGCGCAAAGCCGCCGCAAACGTCTGGAAAAAATGGACCGGATGGACAAACCGAAAGGCGATGAACGTTCCGCCCGCTTCTCCTTCGAGATCGCAAAAGAGAGCGGAAACGTCGTCTTGACCCTTGAAGACGGCGCAGTCGGCTATGCCGATACGGTCTTGGCTGACCCAATCAACCTTGATATCCGCAAACAGCAAGCGATTGCGATTGTCGGTCCGAACGGGATCGGCAAGTCCACTTTGCTGAAGTCGATCATTTCCGAAATTCCGCTCTTGAAAGGCAGAGTCCAGCTCGGTGCCAATGTGGACCTCGGTTATTATGATCAGGAATTAGGCAACCTTTCCAAAAACAAGAGCGTTCTCGCCGAAATCTGGGATCTTCACCCTACGCTGAACGAAAAAGATGTGCGCAGCATCCTGGGAAGCTTCCTGTTCTCCGGCGCCGATGTCGAAAAAACGATCCCGGCATTGAGCGGTGGCGAGAAGGCTAGGCTTTCGCTCTGTAAGCTGGCCTTGGATCAAAAGAACTTTCTGGTCCTCGATGAACCCACGAACCATTTGGACATCGACAGCAAGGAAGTACTCGAAAATGCCTTGATCGATTATGACGGCACCCTACTTTTCGTTTCCCATGACCGCTATTTCATCAACCGGATTGCGACAAGTATTGTCGAACTCTCCGCTGAAGGCAGCAAATTGTATCTCGGGGACTATGATTACTATATTGAAAAGAAACAACAAGAAGCGGCTCTGGCAGCTCTGCAACAGGCCGAAAACGCCGTGGAACCAAACACTGCCGTTGAGCCCCTTTCGAAAGCCAAAGGGGATTACGTTTCCTCCAAGGAAAAGCTGAAATTGGAAAGAAAACTGGCTCGGCAAGTCGAGGCTTTGGAAGATGAATTGGCGACCGTTGAAGAGGCCATCACTGCGATCGAACTGCAATTGACGGAGCCTGAAGTCTACGGTGATCATGAAAAAGTCCAACAGTTCAACCAACAATTGCTCGCCCTCCAAGCAAAGCAAGATGAGCTGATGCAGGATTGGGAAGATCAGACAACCGCGCTTGAGGAACTGAGCGAATAGTCTAGAGGCTAACCGTTTCGACTCGGGGACTGCCTGTTTTGACTAAGCAATGCCGGAAGTTTTGTTAAGATGCACTGGAACAAGTACGCATATTAGGAATATGGAGGTAAGAATATGTTGGAAGCCGTTTTATTTGATATGGATGGTGTCATCATCGATACGGAACCATTCTTTTTGCGATCAGAGAGTATGTTATTGAAGGAATTCGGAGTAGACACCGAGTTGGAGTACCATTTCCGCTACCAAGGGACAACGCATGAGTACATGTGGGAAACAATGAAAAATGAATTCGACCTGGATGCCCCGGTCGGAGAATTGGTGGAACGGGCGAACGTCATCCGGAACCGCTTGATGGAAGAAGATGGTCTGCAACCGATTCCGGGTGTGATCCCCTTCATTGCACGTCTGCATGAAGCGGGTGTCCCTTTAGCAATCGCCTCCTCCTCTCCGTTGACGGATATCCAAAAAGCTGTAAAATCATTGGACATCGAAAAATATTTCAGCTATTTTGTTTCAGGAGAAAGCGTTGCGCACTCTAAGCCTGCGCCGGATATTTTTCTGGATGCTGCCGAAAACCTGAAGGCCAAACCGGAAAACTGCGTCGTCATAGAGGACTCCAGAAACGGGATTGCCTCTGCACATGCGGCTGGCTGCAAATGCATCGGTTTCCGCAATCTCGAGTTCCCTCCACAGGATCTATCCTTGGCAACCGTCATCGTCACCGATTTTTCAAATCTCGATGCCGATTACTGCAGAGCGCTGATAGATTAAGAAGCCAAAAAAAGAGAACGCTGGTCGCCATCGACCAGCGTTCTCTTTTTTTTATTCTCCGAGCACCAGCCCCGGATGTGCATTCAAATCGTATCCGGCAAAATGTTTTTGTTGGTATTCGGTGTAGGCTGCAGCTCCAATCATCGCCGCATTGTCCCCGCAAAGCGACAACGGCGGAATGACAACCTCGACTTCAGGAAGCTCTAATGCCATTTTTGCGGACAAAGCCTCACGCAACCCTCTGTTGGCGGCGACTCCGCCAGCCAACAACAGTTGCTTGATGTTCTTTTCCTTGGCTGCGCGCAAAGTCTTATGCACCAAAACTTCTATGACACTTGCCTGGAAACTGGCGGCGAGGTCGTAGGGGTTGATGTCATCCCCTTTTTGGCGCGCATTGTGGACAGTATTAATGACGGAACTTTTCAAACCGCTGAAACTGAAATCATAATTGTCTTCTTTGATCATAGCACGCGGAAAATGCATCGTTTTTTTGCCTTCATGAGCCATTTCATCCATTTTTTTTCCGCCTGGATAAGGCAAGCCCAAAATCCGGCCGATCTTGTCGTAAGCTTCGCCCGCAGCATCATCCCTTGTTTCGCCTATGATGTCGAAAGAGCCGTCCTTTTCCATATACACCAATTCCGTGTGTCCCCCGCTGACAACCAAGGACAACAACGGATAGCGCATCGGCGTCACCAACTGGTTCGCATAGATATGGCCGGCCATATGGTTGACCGGAATGAGCGGTTTCTGATGCGCAAAAGCCAACGCTTTCGCCGCACTGACGCCGATCAGCAACGAGCCGACCAAGCCTGGGCCATGTGTCACCGCGACCGCATCGATGGCATCGAAAGTGACCTGGGCCTCATCCAATGCCGCTTCAACGATTTGGGTGATCTGCTCAACATGATGACGGCTAGCCACTTCCGGAACGACCCCGCCAAAGCGCATATGGCTTTTGATCTGGGAAGCAACAACATTCGAAAGGACGGTATTTCCATTTTTCACCACAGCTACACTTGTCTCATCGCAACTGCTCTCTATCGCGAGTATGGTCACATCTGTTTCTGTCAACAGCCTTCCGCCTCCTCTTTATTTTCCGATGTCAGCGCCAATTCCATTATGTAGGCATCCTCTACCGGATTCTGATAATACTCTTTTCTTCGGTATATTTCTGTGAAGCCTGTGTTTTTGTACAGGTTGTAGGCAGCTTCATTAGAGACACGGACTTCAAGCCAAAGCCGCTCCATCCCCTTCGTTTGCAGCAAAGTGATCATCTCCTGCAACAATTTTGTTCCGATTCCTTTTCCCTGCTGGTTAGGCGCTACCGCAAAGTTATTGATCGACGCCTCATCCACAACCGCCATGCAGCAAATGTACCCCATTAGCTTGTTTTCTTCCACGCAGCCTGTATAAAGGGAATGATTATCCTTCAATTCAGACAGGAACGAGGCAGCTTTCCAACTGGAATGCCCCTCGTTGGCCAGCAATGTAAGTTCGTACAAAGCCTGGGCATGTTGCTCCAACTTGCCTGCGTCCGCCTTCAGATCGCAGATTTCAAAAGTGCGTTGCATGAACATCTTCCTTTTCTTCCAATTGTTTTCCCGGTAACGGCCATACCATCTCCAAAGCGTCTTCTCCATCGCCGTGATAATAATGTTGCTTGACCCGCTCCGGGAGAAAACCCATTTTCGCGTACAGGGCCTTCGCTCTGTGGTTTGAAATCCGCACTTCCAAACTTATGCTAGTGGCTCCTTTTTCGTCCGCAAACCCCTTTAAGACTCGCAACAACAAAGTAGCCACACCGATCTGCTGATATTCGGGCACTACCGCCAAATTAGTGATATGGATATCTTTCCCATCCAATCTGACACCCAAAAAAGCAATGGGCGCATGCCCTTCATATAAAACGTAATACAGCGATTTGGGATTCTGCAGCATATCATTTTCCAACGCCGTTCTTCCCCAAGGAGTCGCTCCAGCATAACTCATGCGTTCGATATAGAGAATATCCGGAATATGCTGTTTTCTGCCGACCATCAATCTGACAGGCAGCTGATTACGCAGCAAATAGGTTTCCTCACCGGAGGGAACGAGCTTTGAAAGGAATTTAGCCCGAATATCGGATTGAATTTCCTTGTACACGGATTTAAATAGATGAATCCACTCTTTCAACGTAGTCTTCCCTCCGATTACTGTGATGCTGTTCTTCCCACTTTTCTTCTGCTTCCGGATTTTTCAAGTAAGCCGGCACAAATGTGTGCGGATCCTCCGCCTTTCCGGATTCCGAAAGCGTGGCCAGAACGCTCGCCCGCGGCAAAGCCTGTGCTCCTCCCGCAAACAGTGCGCGTTCCGCGAATAATGCTACGATGCGATTGCGGTATTTGCTGACATCCTCTCCCACGAACAGATAGGTGCCGTCTTCCGCCCACAAGCGCTGGAACCACTCTTCACTGGCTGTATGTGTGTCGGCAATCCGTTCCACCAACAAGTTGTCCTCGAATTGATAAACAGCTGTATAGCAGTTGCCACGGCGCGCATCGATCATAGGCACGATTTTGTGCGCTGCCCCTTCACAATTGCCGGCAATAACCTTCAGGCTGGAGATCGGCACCAGCGGAATCGCCAACGTCCATGCCAAAGTCTTGGCGATGGTGGCTCCGATCCTGACCCCTGTGTACGAGCCAGGACCCTTAGCGACGGCGATGCGTTCCAAATCGGTAGGCTTCCATCCGGCAAGCTGCAGGACATGATCGACTGCTGGCATCAACTGGGTACTGTGCTGAAGATTTCCGTTGGTGGTGACTTCTGCGAGCAAGCGGCCATTTTCGCATACAGCCGCACTCATGGTCTGGTTTGAGGATTCAATGGCTAATATTCTCATCTAAATAGCCTCCTTTCCCTGATTATTCTGCTCATCTAGTATAGCATTTAATCAAAGCGATAAAAAGCATGTGTCCTTCCAGATACTTCAGAAGGATGCTGGATAACGTTTTCATTCCCAAGGGCTATTGCTTGATTCTAAAAATAAATGCGTTAAAATAGATTATAGTAAGAGTAGACAATAAGTGTGACATCAAAAAGGAGGAAACATCATGGATTCAAATTTGGGCGATAAAGCAAAAGGCATGAAGGACAAAGTTGTCGGCAAAGTTAAAGAGGAATATGGCGACTTGGTGAATGACTCAGGAAAAGAATTAGAAGGTAAACTCCAACAAACACGCGGCGAAGCAATACAAAAAAAAGGTGAAATCAAAGAAGATATGCATGATAAAGCCGATGATTTAGCAGATAAGGCAAATAATAAAATCGATGATTGGAAAAAATAAGACTCATTTTTGATAGGATACGAAAAGAAGCCACCCCAACAACCTGTATCGGTTTGTTGGGGCGGCTTCTTCTTTTCCAAAGCGGTTCAGCTCCGATTTGAAAGCATCATTTTGTCGATGCACGTTTGATCCATTCAGTGGACAAACTGATTTTTTTGGATACTTTCCGCGGATAGGAGATGCGGTCCAGCAGCAAAGATACGCCCGTATTACCCATCTCGCGCGTATCGACACGGATAGTCGACAAAGTCGGATAGACGTATTTGGCGACCTTACTGTCGTTGAATCCGACTACCGAAATTTGATCAGGAACCGCAATATCCGCTTCCTGAAGTGCCCGTAAGGCTCCTATGGCGATTGCATCATTTTCGGCAAACAGGAAAGTCGGCAGCTGTTCCCGGTTTTCGCTAAGCAGCTGATTCATCATCTCGTATCCCGAAAAAGTACTGAAGCTACCGCTGCGGTGATACTTATCCCGGTACCAGCCCCGCTTGCGCAGTTCAGCAAGAAACAGCTCCGACCGCAGATCGCGGACCAGCATTTCTTTGTCGTTCGTCAGTTCCTTGCCTTCCAAAAAGCCGATTTTGGTATGTTCGCCTCTGTCCATTTCAGCAATGACTTGTTCCATCGCGGATGCAAAATCGACAATGACGCAATCCTGTTTCCATTTGAATTGATCCGAGTCGATGAAGCACAGTGGCTTCCCGAAATCCATCAGCCGCTGCACCTGTCGTTCTCCGAACTTTCCGATTGCGACGATGCCGATGACGTCCTTTTCGATGTCGAAAGTCACATCATGGAAAACGCGTACGACATCATATCCTTCAGCTTCGGCGCGTTCTTCGGCCCCTAAACGGATGCCTTGATAATAGAGGTCATCCAACTCTTCCTCTTGGGTGTACCATTGCAGCAGCAGGATTTTTTCCCTGCTTTTCTTTTTTTTCGTTTTGGTATAATTCAGCTCTTTTGCGGCTGCGAAAATCCGATCTTTCGTTTCCTTGCCGACAGAAAGCGTCTCATCGTGGTTCAGCACGCGCGAAACCGTTGCAGTCGAGACTCCTGCCTTTTCGGCGATGTCCTTCATGGTCGCCATACTTACTCCACCTCCGTCGTTCTTCTATGTATTCTCATTGTTATTTTCAAGTATGCTCAAAAAGCGATCAAAGCCGGCTTGCCCTTCCGGTGTTTGCTTGTACACACCCGCATCCTCGATCACGCGCACGAATTTTTCGCCGACCGCCTCATGGATGATTTCCAAGATAGACTCTGCTTCGAAAGGCCCTTGCTGCTTCAGTTCTTCGGCCCACTCCCGATGGCAGGGGGCGACGTCATCGGTTTTCCCCAGCAGATAATCGGACACTTCACTGAGTTCCGTTTCCAAACGCGGCGGCAGGATGGCAAGTCCTAGCACTTCGATCAAGCCGATATTTTCTTTTTTGATGTGCTGAACATCCGGATGCGGATGGAAGATGCCGTCAGGGAACGCTTCGGTTGTCCGGTTATTCCGCAAAACGACATCCAGCTCGTAGGCTTCATCGACACGCCGCGCAATGAGCGTCACCGCATTATGGCGCATGCCTGACGATTCCGCCAGAATATCGGCTTGCGGATCGCTGTAGCTTTGCCATGCTTCCATAATGGCGCACGCAGCTGCAGCGACCCCATCCCGCTCTTCAGAACGGAGACGAATGACCGAAAGCGGCCAAAAGAGTATTTCCGCTTCGACTTCCGGGAAATCATCCAACGCCAGGTTCCGGAGCACTTGGGCAGCTTCCATCGGAAAGTGGTGGCGTCCGCCTTGATAATGTTCGTGGCTTAGGATGGAACCCCCGACAATCGGCAAACCCGCGTTGGAACCGATGAAGTAGTGCGGGAAGACCGTCACGATCTCCAACAGGTTCGCGATCGTCTCTTCCGTGACATGCATGGGCACGTGCTCTTCGGAAAGGATGATGCAGTGCTCGTTATAGTAGGAATAAGGCGAATACTGAAAGCCCCAATTTTCCCCGAACAAAGGAAGACGCACAATCCGATGGTTGCTTCTCGCTGCCGCATCGGCTCTCCCTCTGTATCCTTCGTTTTCCATGCAGAGCGCACAAACAGGATAGTTGCCGCCTTCTGTTTGACGCGCGAATTCCATCTGTTGGCGCGTTTTCTCCGGTTTGGAAAGGTTTATCGTGATTTCCAGCTTACCGTACTTTGAATCGGCTGAAAAATGTTTGTTTTTTGCGATTTTCCTGGTCTTGATGTAATCATTGTCCTGGCTCAATCGATAGAACTCATCGGTTGCCCGCATTGGTGCTTCTTCATAATGCATCCAGAAACGCTTGTTCACCTCGGAAGGCAAAGGTGTGATCAGTTCCATGATTTGAGCTTCCATGATTTCGATTTCATCAGGAGCATCCGAAATCAGTTGGCTTTCAACTGCATAGCCGATCATCCGATCCAGTGAGTCCAGTAAATTGGGCAAAGGAATGGAAGGTATTTTTTGAACATCATAAGCGTCTATCCCGAGTAAACCCAATAGGTGATTGATGGCGTATCGCTCATCCAGGCTGTGGATGCGGTGGGCTGCAATGCCTTTACTGACAAAATCGCGTATGACTTGGTCGATGCTGTTATCCTGCAAATTTACCCCTCATTCCTCTGTTGTTGTAGGTTTAATTATAGCATATGCGCTCCGGTAAATTTTACTGCTATCTTAACTTTTTATTTACTGACTGCTCTACGCTTACTATTTGACAGCTCGATTTTCGCGTGTTATTATTATTTCGAATTCGAGACAATAAATGTAAAGAACCCAAAATCGGTCAGAAGGAGTGTCTTTGATAATGAAGAAAACAGCAGGGATCCATCATATTACAGCCATCGTGGGTCATCCACAGGAGAACGTCGATTTTTATGCTGGTTTGCTCGGGATGCGCATGATTAAACAGACCGTCAACTTCGACGATCCGGAAACCTATCACCTTTACTTCGGCAACGCGGACGGTGATCCCGGGACCGTCATCACGTTCTTCCCATGGGCCAAAGCCCGCCAAGGCAGCATTGGTGATGGCCAGGTCGGCATCACTGCTTATGCGATTCCCGCCGGTTCTTTGTCATTCTGGGAAAAACGCCTGACCGAATACAACGTTCCGTTCGACAAGACGACCCGCTTCGGGGAAGATTATCTGGACTTTGATGATCCCCATGGTCTGCACCTGGAATTGGTGGAGCGTGAAGATGGAAAAAATAACCCTTATTCCTTCAACGGCGTCCCCACAGAACATGCCATCAAAGGCTTTGCGGGAGCCGTCCTGTTGACGAGCGCACCTGAAGACACTGCAGCCGTAGTCGAAAAAGTGATGGGATTGGAACGCATCGGGCAGGAAGATGACCTGATCCGTTTCCGTTCGGAAGCTGCTCTCGGCAATACCGTCGATATCAAGATGACATCGGTCGGCGCCGGCGTCATGGGTGTCGGAACCGTCCATCATATCGCATGGCGGGCAAAAGATGAAGCAGATCATCTGGATTGGCTGAAACATGTCACCGCCCTTGGGCAACACGCCACACCTGTCCGGGACCGCAATTATTTTAAAGCCCTTTACTTCAGGGAAAAAGGCGGCATCCTTTTCGAAATCGCTTCGGATTCGCCGGGATTCGCTATTGATGAGCCCCGCGAAACGATGGGTCAGAAATTGATGTTTCCGCCGCAGTACGAAAGCAGACGTGAGGCATTGACGGCAGGACTCATTCCGTTCGAAGTCCGCAACGTATAAATAGAGAGGATTGATTTAGATGAATCATCAACATATTTTTAAACAAGGGAATTCGGAAAGGCCTTTGCTGCTGTTATTGCATGGCACAGGCGGAACTGAGCACGACCTGTTTTTCCTCGGAGAGGCGATCGATCCGGAAGCTTCTCTGCTGGGTGTGCGCGGAAACGTGACCGAATCCGGCATGAACCGTTATTTCCGCCGTTTAGCAGAAGGCGTTTTCGACGAGAATGACTTGAATTACCGCACGAAGGAATTGATTGCGTTCCTTGATGACGCTTCAGCAGAGTACGGTTTTGACCGGAATAACATCGTAGTGATCGGATACTCAAATGGTGCAAATATCGCTGGGAGTATGATATACTCTTTCAAAGATGTTGTTAAAGGGGCCATCCTTCATCATCCGATGGTGCCGTTCCGCAATCGTCAATTGCCTGATCTGCATTCCCTTCCTGTCTTTATCGGTGCGGGCACAAATGATCCGCTTTGCGCACCGGAAGAAAGCACGGAATTGAAGGCCACACTAGAAGGAGCCGGCAGTGAGGTATCCATTTATTGGGGAAACGCTGGACACTCACTGACGAACGAAGAGGTTGTTGCAGCGAAAGCTTGGTACGACAAACACTTCTGA
This sequence comes from Trichococcus paludicola, assembly GCF_003052295.1. Taxonomy (GTDB): domain Bacteria; phylum Bacillota; class Bacilli; order Lactobacillales; family Aerococcaceae; genus Trichococcus; species Trichococcus paludicola. Next base: position 9,336 of record NZ_QBLC01000003.1, on the reverse strand, counting down.
TATCTCCTTCCATATGAGAGGAGAAACATATATGGAAAAACTGTTGAACAGAATCAATGAATTGGCCCGCAAAGCCAAAACGGCGGATGGTCTGACCGAAACCGAAAAAATCGAGCAACAGCAACTGCGTCAAACCTACATTAAATCATTCCGCAGTTCTTTTGATGAAATCCTTTTGAATTCAAAAGTTTACGATCCTGAGGGTAATGACATTACGCCGAAGAAATTGGTTGAGGCACAAAAAGACAAACGCCGGACTGATGTGAAAAACATTTTGGGCGGAAAAAAAATCGTGCACTTGCACCCAGAGGACGCCGATAAAAAGTAAGCGCCAAAAGAAAAGCAGGACCCACTCCGTATTGATGGAGTGGGTCCTGCTTTTTTTTATTGGGATTAAGAGTATCCTCTTGTAAACGCGTTCTGATTCCCAGAAATCATCACGCTCTTAGTCGAACTCTGAATTGTAGAACGGAATTCATCGTATCCTTTAGTATGCTCTAGCTAACCAGACTGTGTGTTTGGCTGGTTTTCCTGATACGATGCAGTTTGTTTTTTCGACTGGTGGGTTGAAAGGCATGTTGCGTGTCGTGAAGCCAGTCTCTTCTTTGATTTTCGCTTCGGTTTCAAGTTCGCCGTCCCATCCTGCCAATACGAATCCAGGCACTTCGCCGGCCGCTTTCTTCGCTTCGATATGTGCTTTCAGTTCGTCCAACGTATCGATGTTGGTGTATTCATTGGCTTTGCGGTTTTCACGGGCCGTTTCCAACAGACGGACTTGCATTTCGTCCAATGCCTTCGGCACGAAGTCCATGATCTCATCCAAGGATACAGCCACTTTGTCGGAAAGGTCACGCATTTTCACCATCACTTGGTTGTTTTCCATATCGCGCGGTCCGAATTCGATGCGCATCGGTACGCCCTTCAGTTCCCACTCGTTGAATTTGAATCCAGGCGAGTTGTCGCTGTCGTCCAAGAATACGCGGATACCAGCCGACTTCAATTCTGTTTGCAATACTTCCAGACGTTCCACGATTTCAGGTTTCTTCTTCCATGGGCCAACCGGCATCAAAACGACTTGTTTCGCTGCGACTTTAGGAGGCAACACCAATCCTTGTTCATCGCCGTGGACCATGATCATTGCACCGATCAAACGTGTGGAGACGCCCCAAGAAGTTGTATGCGCATAAACGTGTTCGTTATCGCGGTTCAAATATTTGATGTCGAATGCTTCTGCGAATTTTGTGCCCATATAGTGGGAAGTGCCAGCCTGAACTGCTTTTCCGTCTTTCATCATCGCTTCTACGGAGTAGGTATCAACCGCACCTGCGAAACGTTCTGAAGGCGTTTTTTGCCCTTCGTAGACAGGTACTGCCAACAAACCTTCGATGACTTCTTTGTAGACTTGTAGCATACGCATGGTACGACGGCGCGCATCTTCTTCATCAGAATGGGCAGTATGTCCTTCTTGCCAAAGGAATTCGGAAGTACGCAAGAACGGCAAGGTTTTCTTTTCCCAACGGAACACGTTCGCCCATTGGTTGATTTCCATCGGCAGATCGCGGTAAGAATTGATCCAGTCACCGAAAGCCGTCCCGATCATCGTTTCCGATGTTGGACGCAATGCCAAACGTTCTTCCAATTTTTCGCCAGCTGCTTCCGTAACCCATGGTAATTCAGGGCTGAAGCCTTCGATGTGGTCTTTTTCTTTTGTGAAGAATGATTCCGGGATCAGCATCGGGAAGTAGGCGTTGCGGATGCCTTCCTCTTTGAAGCGTGCGTTGAATTCTTCCTGGATATGTTCCCAGATTTCATAGCTGTCCGGTTTAAAAATGATACAGCCGCGTACCGGTGAATAATCCATCAGATCAGCTTGTTTGATGGTTTGGATATACCATGCTGAAAAATCTTCTTTTTGTAAGGTACTCATGTTTTTCCTCCTGATTTTAAAATATTTTTTCTATTTGATTGCAAAAAAATAAGCATAATCCATCCTTAACAAGGACGAAATATACTTTCCTGATGTATTTCCGCGGTACCACCTTCATTGGCCTTCATTATTGGCGAAAGCCCAACTCAACATCTGGTAACGGTAGAAAACCGGCCATATTTCTATGGCATACTGTCAGGTAGGTTCAACGGATCATTGGGGGTCCCTCTTCCAGCCTAGGAAAGACTCTCTTTGCCCATCATCCATCTACTGTTCCTTACGTTCAATCACTAATCATTGTATGAGAAACGCTCCGAAATAGCAATGCTTTTTTTCGGTTCAGACTTCCTTTGCTTTTCGGAAATACTCTTCCTTCAAAATTCCGTAATAAGTCATATCGCAGCTGCGGCCTTTGAAAATTTTATGTCTGCGCAATATTCCTTCCGGTTGCATCCCGATGCGTTTCATCACCTCGCCTGAAGCTGGGTTCAGGATGTCATGCATCGCAAAGACTTTTTCCAGTTCCAAAACTTCAAAAGCCAGAGCCGTGATGAGCTTGCCGGCTTCCGTCATATAACCGTTTCCGCGGTAAGCTTTGTTCAAGGTGTAGCCTATTTCCGCAATGCGGTCGGTCGGGTTCGGACGGATATCGATCGTCCCAATCATTTTTTCAGTGTCCTTCACTACGATTGCATACTTTCCCGCTGGTGCCGCCATGAAGTAATTCGCGATGGCTTCCTCCGTCATCGCCTGATCTCGATGCGTTTCGAAGACAAAACGGGTCGTTTCCTCATGTGAAGCATACGCGAACATATCCGGAGCATCCGCCAAACCGACGGGACGCAGCAAAATCCTTTTGCCTTCCAAAACGCTGTGCTTCATCAATTCCAAGGTAAAATCCATGCCTTGACCTCCTTTTTCGATCTGTTTCAAAACAATAGACAACAAAAACGGATCGACTGGATTTGCCTGCCGATCCGCACTTCGTCAGAAAAAATTAAACCATCTTCATCGGATCCACGTACTTATCGAACTCTTCAGCAGTGACATGCCCCATCGCTACAGCCGCCTCTTTCAAGGAAGTGCCGTCCACGAAAGCCTTCTGGGCGATTTTGGCTGCTTTCTCATAGCCGATGTACGGGTTCAACGCAGTCACCAGCATCAAGGAATTAGTCAGGTTATGGTTGATTTTTTCTTGTTCCGCCTTGATCCCGCTCGCACAGTTTTCATCAAAACTAATCAGTGCATCCGCAAGTAGGCGGACAGACTGCATGAAGCTGTTCACGATGAGCGGCATATAGGTGTTCAGCTGGAAAGACCCTTGCGAAGCTGCAAACCCGATGGCGCTGTCGTTGCCCATCACTTGGATGCAGGCCATCGTTACGGCTTCGGATTGCGTCGGGTTGACTTTCCCGGGCATGATCGAACTTCCTGGCTCATTCATCGGGATGCTGATTTCGCCGATTCCGCTTCTCGGACCGCTTGCCAGCCAACGGACATCATTTGCAATCTTGTAGAAATTGGCCGCCAACGCTTTGACTGCCCCGTGTGTATGCACGAAAGCATCCTTGCTTGTCAGCGCATGGAATTTATTCTCTGCTCCGACAAAGGGCTCGCCTGTGCGTTCCGCAACCTTTTCGATCGTTTTTTGGATGAAGATTGGATCGGCGTTCAATCCTGTTCCGACCGCTGTCCCGCCTAATGCTACTTGTCGCATGTATTTCAAGGAGTCCTCGATCATGGACTTGGTTTCCTCAAGCATGACGCGCCATGCGCTGATTTCCTGGCCTAATGTCAATGGCGTCGCATCCTGCAGATGGGTACGGCCCAATTTGACGATCGCCGCATTTTCCTGCTCCAAGCGGGTCAGTGTGCCGATCAATTGTTCAATCGCCGGATGCAGTTTATTTTTTATGTACAGGACACCGGCAATGTGCATGGCAGCCGGGAATGTGTCATTGGAGCTTTGTCCTTTGTTTACGTGGTCGTTGGGATGGATGCCGCTGTCAACAAGCTGGTTGCCTCGGTTCGCCAGCACTTCGTTCACATTCATGTTGGATTGCGTGCCGCTTCCGGTCTGCCATACGGATAACGGAAATTGATCGTCCCACTTTCCTTCAAGCACTTCGTCAGCCGCCAAAAGGATGCCCTTTGCAACGGTCTCGTCCAACAAACCGACTTCATGGTTTGAGGCTGCGGCAGCCCGCTTGATTTCGACTAATGCATAGATGACTTCCATCGGAATCTTTTCGATTCCGATTTTGAAGTTTTCCAGACTGCGCTGTGTCTGTGCACCCCATAATTTATCCGCTGCTACTTTTACTTCCCCTAATGAGTCATGTTCAATCCGATATTCCATTCATCCCGTTCCTTCCTGTCGTTTCTTCCGTTTTCAATGTGCTTTTTGTCTTAATATTCCGCTTTCCAGATGGCAGCTTCAACAGCTTCCATCGGGTCCGTTATTTCAACGCCATTTACGCCATCTTCGATGGCTGCCTGTATGACGGCAGCCGCAACCAATTTCGATGCTTCGCGCAACTGGGAAACCGGCGGCAAAATCGCTGCTCCCGCTTCCTCCAAGTTCTGTAGGGAAGTGATGCCGTGCGCTGCAGCGGACAGCATTCTGTCCGTTACTGTCTTCGCTTTTGCGATGACGATCCCAAAGCCTAAGCCCGGATACAATAAGGCGTTATTCGCCTGGCCGATTTTATAGTTCACGCCATTGTATGCGATCGGATCGGATGGGCTACCGGTGACGACCAACGCTCTTCCCTCGGACCAAGCGATGACATCCGCAGCCTTTGCTTCGCATAATCTGGTCGGATTGGAAATCGGCATGATGGCCGGACGTTCATTGTATGCTGCCATCTTCTGGACGACTGCTTCCGTAAAGGCACCAGCTTGGCCTGAAGTGCCAATCAATACGGTCGGTTGGACGGCATCGATGATTTCAGCCAAATCGGTCAGCTGTGTAGGGAATTCATCCGCGACGCGCGCATATTTTTGCTGGCCCGGCGTCAGGTCCGTCATACCCTCAGTGACCAGACCATAGCGATCGACCATGTAAAACTGTTTGCGGGCTTCTTCGCTGTCGGCACCTTGCAGCAGCATCTCCATGAGGATTTGGTCGGAAACGCCGACGCCGGCAGTTCCGCCTCCGAAAACGAGGATTTTGTGTTCCGTGATCGGCTTGTCAGTAACCCTGACCACCGAATCCATCGCAGCCGACATCATCACGCCGGTCCCTTGGATGTCATCATTGAACGTGCAGATCTTATCGCGGTACTGTTCCAGTATATTGGCGGCGTTGTCGCGGCCGAAATCTTCCCAGTGGAACAACACATCCGGGAACAGCGCGGAAGCCTCTTCAACGAACGTTTCGATGAATGGGTAATAAGCCTCTCCGGTCACACGTTTGTGCTTGTTGCCTAGGTAGAACGGATCTTCCAGCAGCTCTTGGTTATTTGTGCCCGCATCGATCACGATCGGCAACACCTGTTGCGGATTCAATCCCGAAGCGACGGTGTAGACGGCCAGTTTCCCGACCGAAATCGCGATGCCCTGGATGCCCCAATCGCCGATGCCCAGCACCCCTTCGCCATCCGTGATGACCATCATTTTGATTTCATCATCCATGCCTTTGCTGCCGTTCAGCAATGCGCTGCGGATAGCTTCCGGACGATTCACATCCAAATAGACCGCATCCTGGGGAATCTGGTAATCCCGCGAATAATTCATGACCGTATCGGCGATGGTCGGCGTATAGATGACCGGCAACAACTCCGTCACGTGTTTGCCGATGACATGGTAAAAAAGCACGCGGTTCTGGGAGTAGATATTCATCAGATGCTTCTGTTTGGAATAGGCATCGGTCAGTTGGCCCAATTGCGCATAGACAACCTCTCCCTGCTCTTCCAATGTACGGACAGCGGTCGGTAATAACCCTTCCAATCCCAATGTTGCCCGTTCTTCCAAAGTGAATGCGGTCCCTTTATTCAAAAATGGCTGACCCAATAAATCTTTTCCGTTAGTTTTCGACACGTTGACACACTCCTGCTCCATCATTTGTATGTATTTCTTTCCATGCTGTTTCTGCCTGCAAATGTTAGTCTGCCCAAGGTATTTCTATCGTGAGATGTTCATGCAGCTCTTTTTGGTAGTCCAGATCGGCTCTCCGCTTTTGCCGTCTTTCCTCATATCCGCTGTTGATGAATTTTTCCTCGACCGTTTCTGGTACGATTTTCGGCAGACAGACTTTATCCCCATTTTCATCTGGGAGCGCCACGAAGGTCAGAAAGCAGGTTGCCGCCAAGTAACGTTCCCCCGTCCGAAGATTCTCCCCGGTCACTTTGGTGAAGATTTCCATGGAAGTCTTGCCTGCTCCTGACACAAACGTATCGATGCAGACCGAATGCCCTGTCGGAAGCGGCTTGAGGAAGTTCAACGTATCCACAGATGCAGTCACATTGGTCGTACGACCGAAACGCTCCCCAGAAATTGCCGCACAATCATCGATCATGCTCATCAGCTTACCACCGAACAAAGTACCGTGGTAATTTGAATCGAACGGAAAGACATGGTGCGTCTGAATCACCTTCGTCTGCCTGCAATATCTGATATCCCGCTCTTGGTTCGTTTCCGCCATATCCGTCTTCAATCCTCTCTTGTTTCGTAAACTTATTTTAGCATGCTTCATTTCTTTTTAATAGTTCTGCCAAATAATTCTCATTTTTGTCACCGGTTCCCGGCTTCCTTTTCAAACCTTGTTGTTGTAGAATGAATGTAGGAAGCGTTTTCTGAACAAATTCAAAAAGGAGCGGGTAGAAATGTTAGCAGAATACAAAAATATTTTGGTCCCCGTTGACGGTTCAGGTCAGTCAGAAGATTCGTTCAAAAAAGCTGTTGCCATTGCCAAACGCAATAACGCCGCGTTACACCTTATCTACGTCAAGGACACACGCAATGTTCCGCTTAGCCCTGAATATGAATCCAGATTGACGGAAGCATACAAGGACATGGAATACGAATTCCTCGATGAAATGATGACATTCGCTACAAATGAAGGGATTGAAATCAAAAAGTCTGTAACCAACGGCAACCCAATGACATTGATCGCTGAAGCATTTCCAAAAGAATACAATATCGATCTTATTGTCATCGGAGCAACCGGCAAAGGTGCGATCACCAGGGCTTTTGTTGGATCGGTCTCTAACTATGTGGTCCGTCATGCACCGTGTGATGTTTTGGTCGTCCGTACTTAAAAGTAGCGCACTATTTTTGCAGCCGTACCTCAGAAAACGTAAGAACAGCCCTGTCCAGCTTTCGCTGCACAAGGCTGTTTCCTTTTATCCATTAATTATCACAATCCCAAAACCAGACAATTTCTTTAGTTTTTCGATAGCCTTCGTTCAGCTAGAGGTCATTGACAGTACCGCCAGCTTCCTCGCTGTCGATCCAAGCACCATCAAAAAACTGGATGGCGTACGGCCCTTCGCTGGTGAGGTCAAAATAAGCCTTTTCTGTGAAGGACTCCCCCGGTGCGACAGTATGCAGCCAAAAATGGGTATAGCGCAATGGCAGGCTTTTCCCTTCACCATCAAGTGCCAAAAAGTAGTTGGGCGCGATATAGGTATCAACGTTGCCGTTGTTGACGTATTGTATTTCCACTTCCAACAGTTTTGCTCCAAGCGGATTGAGTTCTTCCAGCCCATCTATTTCTCGGATCTCCGTCACCGTAACCAATTCATTTATCCCAGAATCGTCGCTCAAAAAGTTTTGCGCTTCGCCTTCATTGACCGTAAAAGCAGGTGGGGTTATCGTTGGGTTCTCATTGGGCATAAAAGTTATGGTGACATAGCTTTCAGGAGCAAGATCATCCAGATCGATGCCGGTATCGCCATAGCTGACGGATGTATCCGTCGTGAAAGTAATTTCCGTTTCGATCCCGGGGCCTTGATACGGATAATCGAACTCCCACACGTTGTTCGTCTCGCGGTAATCGATAGCCGTTCCTTCTATGAGGGTCGTCACTTGATCAAACCCTTCAGCGGTACCTTCTAAGGCAAAATAGTTATACTTATCTCCTCTGGTGATTCCATCCTTTACGCCGCTTGAAAAGATGATTGTTTTAGCAACACTTTCCTCGGACTCAGTAGCAACAGAAGATGATTCTTCGCTCAAAACAGAATTTACGGTTGAACTTTCGGTCTCATTTTGGCATGCAGCAAAGACACTAGCGCAAAAAATAAGCAGCAATCCCAACTTTTTGTTCATAGCAATTCCCCTTCCAACAATCAGCCCACAACAAGTTGCTTACTTCCGATTATTACCCTCATCTTAACAAACTATCCGACAAAAAACGAATTCTAGCCTTTCTTCAGGACATTTCACGGAAGATTGACTATAATGGAAACATACTTAAATCTGCCGGATATTCCCCATTAATAAACCATTCAAAAATAAGAAAGGAGCGGTGCGGATGCGACTCATTAGAGGCCTGCTGTTCACTGGCATAGCCGCGTTGTTCGTTGGATACGGAATAAACCGTAATGCGTTGAACGAAAAATTTCCGTTTCTCGAGCAAACAGTCCAAACGGATGTGGCCGAGAAAATCCAAGTGCTGACAAGCTCTGAAGGCGTCGACCTGCTCATTGCGCCCTTCACCCGACCTAATCAAATCGACTATGCCCTAGTGGAAGACAAAATCATGGTCTTGCTTAATGAGCTTCGCCTGGAGCAAGGATTGCTTCCCCTGACGAAAAATGAAACCCTAAAAGCGGCGGCCGATCATCGGGCCATCGAAACCCAGACATCGTTTTCGCACACCCGGCCGGATGGAACTGATTTTTACACGGTCATCCAGACCGATGCTTTCTGGTACCCTTATCAAACGGTCGGAGAAAATCTGGCAATGGCGACCTTTTTCAAGGACGAAGAAGGTATGGCCGAATTTTTGTTCGATGGATGGGTGGAAAGCGAAGGGCATTACGCCAATATGATTCATCCCGATTTCCTAGAGGTAGGCATCGGCGTCCATTATGACGGTGAATTTCTGTATGCCGTACAGCTGTTCGGGAAACAAAGTCAATAACTGGGATTAATCCGAAATAACGCAAAAAAAAGCAAGCACCAGGAATATCCTGCATGCTTGCTTTTCGTTTGCGCGGCAACGTCCTACTCTCACAAAGGGAAACCCTTCACTACAATCGGCGCTAAGAAGCTTAACTTCTGTGTTCGAGATGGGAACAGGTGTGACCTTCTTGCCATCGTCACCGCACATTTTTCAAGAGAACGTTGTTCTCTCAAAACTGAATCTACAAATTTAAAGGGAACCCGAAAACACCGCTTGAGTTTTCATCTTTTAAAAATTGGTTAAGTCCTCGACCGATTAGTATTGGTCCGCTCCATAC